>CAWFOW010000014.1:0-46446 GCA_963817535.1 uncultured Alphaproteobacteria bacterium | reverse complement strand
GCGCTATTCGTCCATGAATTGGAGCAGAACCTTGATGCAGAGGGTGCCCGCCTCTTGGGTCTTCTTGACCCGTTCCATGAGGTAATAATCGAACGCCATCAAAGGTGTCGTTCTTGTACCGCGCGCTGCTATCATTTCCGTAGCCTGTACAATGCGAAGCAACTCGGCAATATCGAGCAAATGGTAGAAAGCCGCCTGTAGCCTGCATAAATTCCTTAATTAGCGGAAGGCCGTAGGACTTATGATCTTCGATCAAGTCCAAATCGGGAACAAGGATGATCCCATGCATCGGTTGTGTTCGCTCGATATCCAACGGAGTTCCCGCCTTGGTGGTAATGGGCGAACCGTCCTTTAGCCCCCGAATGCCTCCGCGAAGCTGATTGATGGCTTTCGTGATATGAGCGGAGAGATCGCGTGCGAGCTTTGTCCGGGTGGGAACGCAGTCACGTGAAAGAATTGAAAGGGTCTTCGATTCTATTAGGATCGAGCCGAACTGGTAGCTAAGTAGAATGTCAGTGAGTTCGCGAACGCCGCGGCCCTTCGAAATTTGTGGGGGCTGTGATGCACGGCAAGAGGATGCAGACTATCAGTTAGCCAGACGCCCAGCTGCTCTTGATGGCCTCCTTCATCTTTGTTGAAGAGGTCGATAAGACTGCTCGTAGCATGGCTGGTGATGAAATGATTAAAAACAGGATTCCAACCCGGGGTGTTCGAAACATCCGCGACGACGAAGCCCGCGCTCGTTACGCTCTCGTTGTCCAACTGATTCAGAATTGACGATGCGTCGCTCCTAATCGCGCCGTGATCGACGCAACCCGTGGCTGCGTCCGCGACCATAGCCGTCAACCTCGGCTCGGCAGTAATTGGCAATGCCGCCCAAGCGACGTTCACGGCAAGTTCGTTGAACAGAAACGTCTGGCACGTCGCCCCTCGCACCAAAGCTTCGAGCGCCGCCCTTTCTTCATCACGTTCTAGTATCGACCACAACAGAACCGCCTTTTCTCCATCATCATATACTTTCAACGCGTAGAGAAGGCGGTCGCCCAGCCGTGCGAAGGCGAGCTGCATTGGAACGCCTAAAACGATGTATTTGAGCAGGAGCGTGCTGGCTTTAATCAGCATCGTGGGCTCAAAGCCGCTCTTGCCATTGACGTAGTCGAAGCGAATTAGCTGCGGCGTCGCAAGAAATTCCGATCGGTAATGGGCGGAGAGGAGGTGCATATCAACAAAATGGCGCATGGATGTCGAAAAGAGTAGTCCATTTCATTTGAGCTTGGCTCTGCGCTTCACCCGCCTGATCCCATGACCGTGTCGATCAGGGCGGGGACACGGTCCTCGGGGAAGGGCGTGCCGGTCATCAGCCGGCAGAAGAAGATCGCGCCGAACAGGGCGTAGGCCGCGACCTCCGGGTCGATGTGCGACGGGAAGTCTCCCGAGGCGACGCCGCTGGCGATCAGGTCGATGGTCGGCTGGCGCGCCGCCGCCTGGAACTGGTGGTGGAAGCGGCGGACGGCGCGGTCGCGCTCCGCCCCCTCGATCAGCGCCGGAAGGCAGGCCGAGAAGGGCGAATCGGCCACCACGTCGGCGACATGGCGGAGGGCGCGCTCGAGCTTCTCGCGCGGCGTGCCGGTGACCATCTCCGGGTCGCGCTGCCGCTGGAGCAGTTTGAACGCATCGGCGATCAGCGCGATCTTGTCCGGCCAGTGACGGTAGATCGTCGCCTTGCCGACGCCGGCGCGGCGCGCGGCGGCCTCGATGGTGAACCCGCCGTAACCCGCCTCGCCCAGCTCGTCGAGCACCGCCTGCAGGATCACCTGGCGCGAGCGCGCGATCCGCGGGTCGATGGCCGGCTTCGGTCGCGCGCGCAGCGCCGCCGGCTTGACGAATTTTCCGCTCACGCGGAATCGCACCGGCCCTCTCCCCCTCCCGGCCACCCATACCAGCATACTGTCGTGGGTGGCCGGGAGGGGGAGAGGGCTGGCACCGCGCGATGGGAAAGCTCTCTAGCCACCGCTGGCTTTCGAACCCGACCCCGGCGCGCGATAGGCGCGCGTGTTGGGCTGGAACAGCTCGACGAGGTTTCCCGACGGGTCTTCCAGCAGGATCTGCTTGCCGCCCGTGCCCTGGATCGCGTCGCTGCGAAACCGGCTGCCGGCGGATTTGAGCGTCGAGACCATTCCGTCCAGATCCTCGACGACGAGGTGGATGCGGTTCCAGCCGCCGGGCGCCTGCTGCTCGCCCGAGGCCATGGGCGCGCCGCCGCCGGCGCCCGGGGAGGACGGCTTGGTGAGATAGAGGTGCATGTCGTCGCGCGAGATCTCCGCGAAGCCCGGCGCCGGGTGCATCTCGACCTTGAAGCCGAGATGGCCGGTGTAGAAGTCGATCGCGGCATCGACGTCGTTCACGATATAGCGGAAGCATGCGGCCATGGGTTCATCCTTTCCCTGCGCGATTCTGCCCCAACATCTGAAACGTATCCGTTTCGCAGCGAGACGTCAACGTCTCGTAAGTCGAGGCTCGATCTGGGAGTACGGACGACCGGAGACCTCGCCATGCTGCCGTTCGGCATCGGCGGCGCGTTGTCGCTGCGTCGACCCCCGTCGACGCGCTCTACTTCTTCTTGCGGCTTTGGGTGGGCTTGCCCTTGCGTTTGGTGCTCGCCAGGTCCTCAAGCTCCTTCTTGGTCATCGATTCCGCCATGCCCTTCGACGCGCCGCGAAGACTTGATTTCGCGCGCTCGCCGCGCTTGGCGGCCAGCGCCGCGCCGGCGGCCATCTGCTGCTTTTTCGATTTGGCAGGCATCGTCCATCTCCCGAACCCGGTGCGCGCTTTCAACGGGCCGGCGCGGGAGGGGGTTCCGCGGTGCCCGCGGAGGTCACGGGCCAAGCCAGCGGGCTCAGTTCAGGATCGTCTTCGGGCCGTGGTCCATCATCAGGCTGACCACGAACAGGGCGGCATAAAGGAACAGGACGGTCTTGAGGATCATGGCGACGGTCACAGCGATTGCGCCTTCACCGTCGCATATGGCGCTTAAGGCCGGATGAACACACGGGCGTGCGGCGGCCTGTCGCGGCCAGATGTGACGGCCGTCACACCGTGGCGTCGATCAGGGCGAGACCAGCTTGAGGCGGCCTTCGAACCAGGCCAGCGCGTCGCTCATCGAGGGCGCGCGCCGCACCAGCTTGCCGCTGGCATAGACGGCGTACTCGCCCTCGGGATAGGCGCCCTGGGCGTACTTGCAGACCGTGAAGACCGGCCGGTCGCTGGCCCGGCGGAACACCGAAAAAGCGGCGTGGCGCTGGTCCTGGTCGATGGCGTAGTCGCGCCACTCGCCACCGATCACGCGGCGGCTGTACAGAGATAAAAGCTGATTCAATTCGAGGCGGCGAAAGCTGACCGCGGTGGCCGCGCGCCGGTAGTCCGACAGCCGCAGGACGGGGGCGGGCTTGGCTATGTCACGCTCTCCATCGCATATTTGTCATTATTGTTTCCGATTTCGGCGGCCCCGTCCAGCGCCCGCAAACGGCCATTCCGTCGCGCCCCGGCGCGCCGAAATGGTCGCGGGCGGGCCCGTTTGCCACGCACCTCGCCAGGCGCTATTTTGCGCCGCTGGCCATCGGGCGCCGCGGCGCCATCGGTTCGAGCTTCAGGAGCGGCGCGTGGGCGATATCTTCCGCGAAATCGACGAGGAGCTGAAGCAGGAGCATTACCTGCGGCTCTGGAAGAAGTACGGCAGCTACGTGCTGACCGCCCTGGCCGTCGTCCTGCTGATCGCCGCCGGCATATATGGCTGGCAGCGCTACCAGGAGAACCAGCGGCTCTCGACCAGCAACCGCTATTCCGAGGCGCAAGGCCTTGTGGCCGGCGGCAAGCGCGAACAGGCCGCGACCATCTTCGCCAGCCTCGCCGACAGTGCGGGCGGCGGCTACCGCTCCCTCGCGCGGCTGCAGCGCGCCGCGCTGCGCGCCGAGGGCGGCGACGTCGCCGGCGCGGTGGAGATCTATGACGCGGTGGCGGCCGACAGCGCGGTCGATCCGGTGCTGCGCCAGGCCGCGACCGTGCTCTCCGTCCTGCACAGCCTGGACCTGCCCAAGATCGACGCGGCCAAGCTCGATGCCAAGCTCGCCCCGCTCGACACCCCGAGCGGGCCGTGGCGCTTTTCGGCGCGCGAGCTGCGCGCGCTCATCGCGCTCAAGACCGGCGACGCCAAGACGGCCAAGGACCTCTACCGCCAGCTCGCCGACAATGCGGACGCGCCCCAGGGCATGCGGGCGCGCGCGGCCGAGATGCTGGCCGTCCTGGGCGGCTAGAGGGTGAGCCACCGCCACATTCGCCGCGCGGCCGCCCTCGCCGCGCTCCTCGCCGCGACGGCGCTGGCCGGCTGCGGCAGCGGCTATTTCGGCGGCAAGGAAAACAAGGAGCCGCTGAAGGGCGAGCGCATCTCGGTGCTCGCGCTCGATAACACGCTCAAGCCCGACCGGCGCATCCAGGATGTGGAGGTGCGCCTGCCGCGCCCCTATCGCAATCCCGACTGGCCGCAACCGGGCGGCGTGCCGACCCATGCAAACTACCACCTCGCCGTGCCGGGGAAGCTGGCGGTGGCGTGGCGGGTGGATGCGGGCGAGGGCTCGTCGAGCGACACGCAGCTTCTTGCCCCGCCGGTGATCGCCGACGGCCGCGTCTACGTGCTCGATTCGGCCGCCGAACTGCGCGCTTTCGACGCCAAGACCGGGCGCGAGCTGTGGCATGTCGACCTCACCCCCGAGGACGAGGACGAGGGGCCGCGCGGCGGCGGCATCGCCTATTTCGGCGGACGCCTGTTCGTGACCACCGGGTTCGCCGACGTGTTCGCGCTCGATCCCAAGACCGGCAAGCAGGTCTGGAAGCACCGCGTGTCGGGGCCCATGCGCGCCGGCCCCACGGCGCTGGCCGGCCGGGTGTTCGTGGTCACCATCGCCAACGAGCTGCACACGCTCTCCGCCGACGACGGGCACGAGCTGTGGATGCAGGCCGGCATCGTCGAGCCCGCGGGGCTCCTGGGCGGGGCGAGCCCGGCGGCGGAGGGCGATGTGGTCGTCGCTGCCTACTCGTCGGGCGAGCTGTTCGCGCTGCGTGCGGAGAACGGGCGCGTCGCCTGGAACGAGACGCTGACCCCGCTGCGTCGCGCCGACCCGGTGTCCGAGATCGCCCAGATCAAGGCCGACCCGGTGATCGACCGCGGCCGCGTCGTCGCCATCTCCAACTCCGGACGCATGGTGTCGATCGATTTGCGCACCGGCGGGCGCGTGTGGGAGCAGGAGGTGGCCGGCGTGCACACGCCTTGGGTCGCCGGCGATTATATCTACGTCGTCACCACCGGCGACGAGCTGGTGTGCCTCGACCGGCGCGACGGACGGGTACGCTGGGTCACGCAGCTCCCCCGCTTCGAGGACCCGGAGGACAAGGAGGATCCGATCCGCTGGACCGGCCCGGTGCTGGTCTCGGACCGGCTGCTGGTACCGGCGTCGGATGGCGAAATCTGGTCGGTCTCGCCCTATACCGGCCAGCCGCTCGGCCGCATCAAGCTCGATTCGGGTATCCTGATCTCGCCGTCGGTGGCCGACGGCACGGTCTATGTGCTGACCGACGACGCGACTCTCGTCGCGTTGCGCTGACCCGCAGCCCGGAGGCCGCATGGTCTTCACGGCCGCCATCGTCGGACGTCCCAACGTCGGCAAATCCACCCTGTTCAACCGGCTGGTGGGGCGGCGCGCCGCGATCGTCGATCCGACGCCGGGCGTGACGCGCGACCGGCGCGAGGGCGAGGCGCGGCTTGCCGAGCTGCGCTTCCGCGTGATCGATACTGCCGGCCTCGAGGACGCAGCCGCCGACACACTCGAGGCGGCGATGCGCGCCCAGACCGAACGGGCACTCGCCGATGCCGACGTCGCCCTGTTCGTGGTTGACGCGCGCGCGGGACTCACGCCGCTCGACCGCCACTTCGCGACCTGGCTGCGCCGCCACCATGCGCGGGTGATCCTGCTCGCCAACAAGTCGGAGGGACGCGCGGGCGAGGCCGGCGCGCTCGACGCCTACGCGCTCGGGATGGGCGAACCGATCGAGATCTCGGCCGAGCATGGCGAGGGCATGACCGAGCTCTACGACGCGCTCAAGCCCCTGGTCGACGAAAGCGCATCCGCCGCCGAGGAGGCGGCGGAAGACGAACAGACGCTTCACCTCGCCATCCTCGGCCGGCCGAATGTCGGCAAGTCGACGCTGGTCAACCGGCTGGTCGGGGCCGAGCGCGTGCTGACCGGTCCCGAGCCCGGCGTCACGCGCGACGCCGTCGCCATCGAATGGCGCTGGCACGGGCGCAAGGTGCGGCTGGTCGATACCGCGGGCATCCGCCGGCGCGCGCGGGTCACCGCGGCGCTCGAGCGCGCGGCGGTCGCCGATGCGCTGCATGCGGTGCGCTATGCCGATACCGTGGTGCTGGTGCTCGACGCGACCGCGCCGATGGAGCGCCAGGACCTGACCATCGCGCGCCACGCCACCGAGGAAGGTCGCGCGCTGGTCGTCGCCGCCAACAAGTGGGACATGGTATCCGACGGGCCGGCGACGCGGCGCGCCATCACCGAACGGCTCGAGGATTCGCTATCGCAGGCGCGCGGCGTTCCGGTGGTCGCGATCTCGGCGCTGACGGGCGACGGGATCGGCCGGCTGATGCGCGCCGTGGGCGAGGCGGATCGCGCGTGGAACAAGCGCCTTCCGACGGGCCCGCTCAACCGCTGGCTCACGGAGATGACGACGCGCCACGCCGCGCCCGCCGCGGCCGGCCGGCCGGTGCGGCCGCGCTACATCACCCAGGTGAAGGCGCGCCCGCCGACTTTCGCCCTGTTCGTCAACCGGCCGGACGACGTCGAGGAAACCTACCTGCGCTATCTCGCCAACGGGCTGCGCGAGGCGTTCGACCTGCCGGGCGTGCCGATCCGCATCCTGCCGCGTCGCGGCAAGAACCCGTACGATACCAAGAAGGACTGACTGGATGGCGTCGGCGCGCCGTGCAACGGCGTGTCGCGGACCTACCGGACCGGCGGGCGGGCGTTGGGCTGGGCGCGGATCAGCTCGCCATGGCGCGTGCAGGACGGCTCGGCCAGCTCGACGAACAGGCCGGTCACGATCTCGGGCTCGGGGAAATCCATCGGGTCGAGGCCGGGGAACGCCTCGGCGTGCATGTCGGTGCGCAGCCCGCCCGGATCGACGATGTTGACCCGCACGCTCGATTTCTCCGTCTCTTTCGACCACACGTTGATCAGCGCTTCCAGCGCGGTCTTGCTGACGGCGTAGCAGGCGCGGTAGGCGGGCGCGTGACGTGTCGCGCCGGTGGTGAGAAACATAGCGCGGCCGGAGTTGGAGGCGCGCAGCAGCGCATCGAAGGCGCGGATCAGCCGGTAGTTCGCGGTCAGGTTGACGGCGATCGATTGGTCCCACGCGTCGGGGTCGACCTGCGGCGTCGGCGTCACCGGTCCCAGCACGCCGGCATTGCCGATCAGCACGTCGAGCCGGCCGAACCGCTCGGCGACGGCCAGCGCCATCTGGTCGATCTCGGCGCCGTTGGCCAGGTCCATCGGCACCAGCGTTGCCGGCACCGGCTCGCGCCCGGCGGCGACGGCGTCCGCGCGGATCTGGTCGTCGACCTCCTCGAGCGCGCCGGTGGTGCGCGCGACCAGGATGACCTGCGCGCCCTCGGCGGCGTAGCGGCGAGCGACGGCGGCGCCGATGCCGCGCGAGGCGCCGGTGATCAGCGCGATGCGTCCGTCGAGCCGCAAGGCGTCAGCCACGATTACGCCAAATGCCGGAACAGCGAGAGCTGGCGCGCCAGGTCGCCCTCTTCCTGATCGACCAGCGGGATCGGATACTCGCCCGAGAAGCATGCGTCGCAGAATTGCGGCTTGTCGGCGCGGCGCGCTTCCTCGCCCATCGCGCGGTACAGCCCGTCGATCGAGACATAGGCGAGCGAGTTGACGCCGATGATGCGCGCCATCTCGCTGACGTCGTGGCTCGCCGCCAGCAGCGCGCTGCGCTCCGGCGTGTCGACGCCGTAGAAGCAGGAATGGGTGGTCGGCGGTGAGGCGATGCGCATGTGCACCTGGGTCGCGCCTGCCGCGCGCACCATCTCGACGATCTTGGTCGAGGTCGTGCCGCGCACGATGGAATTGTCGACCAGCACGACGCGCTTGCCCGCGATGATCGAGCGGTTCGCGTTGTGCTTCAGCCGCACGCCGAGATGGCGGATATGGTCTGCGGGCTCGATGAAGGTGCGCCCGACATAGTGGTTGCGGGTGATGCCCAGCTCGAACGGAATGCCCGCCTCGGCGGCGTATCCCAGCGCGGCCGGCACGCCCGAATCGGGCACCGGGATCACGATGTCGGCGGCGGCCGGCGCCTCGCGCGCCAGCTCGGCGCCGATGCGACGGCGCGCCTCGTAGACGCTGCGCCCGTCCGCGGTGGAATTGGGCCGGGCAAAATAGACATACTCGAAGATGCAGAAGCGCGGCGCGCGCGGCGCGAACGGCTTGATCGAGCGCACGCCCTCGGCGCCGATCACCACCACCTCGCCGGGCTCGATCTCGCGCACGAAGCGGGCGTTGATGATGTCGAGGGCGCAGGACTCGGACGCCAGGATCCAGGCATCGTCGAGATGGCCGAGCACCAGCGGGCGCACGCCCAGCGGGTCGCGCACGCCGATCATCGCCTCGTTGGTCAGCGCGCCCAGCGCGTAGGCGCCGTCGACCTGGGTCAGCGCGTCGATCAGCCGGTCGGTCACGGTGGCCTGCGGGCTGGTCGCGGTCAGGTGGATGATGACCTCTGTGTCGGTGGTCGACTGGAACAGGCAGCCGCGGCGCACCAGCTCGCGGCGCAGCTTGCGCGCGTTGGTCAGGTTGCCGTTATGGGCGATGGCGAAGCCGCCCGAACTCGAAATCGGCGTAAAGCGGCTGAACGTTGCGCAGCACCGTCGCGCCGGTGGTCGAGTAGCGGTTGTGGCCCAGCGCCGCCATCCCGGGAAGCTGCGCCATCACCGAAGGGTGGCCGAAATTGTCGCCGACCAGGCCGATGGCGTGGTGCGGGTGGAAGCTCTCGCCATCGAACGACACGATGCCCGCGGCTTCCTGGCCGCGATGCTGCAGCGCATGCAGCCCCAGCGCGGTCAGCGCCGCAGCGTCGCCATGGCCGTAAATGCCGAAAACGCCGCACTCCTCGTGCAGATGGTCGTCGTCGAACGGGTGGGTGGTGAGCATGGGCTCCGAATCCGGAGCGGCACGGCCTGCGGGTGCCGCCCGCACCCCGCAGATAGCGTTTCCGGGCGGCGAGGGCAATGGCGGCGGGGACGGCAAATCCGGGGCCCTACTTTGTCGAATCGAAAAGCCGGTCGAGTTCGCGCCGCTCGGTGGGCGAATATCCCGGCTTCGGCGCCTCGCCCGGGGTCTCGGTGCGCGGGGCGGTCAGGCGCTCGAACTGGCGTTCGATGTCGCGGCGCGAAGCGCCCTCGTTGCCGAGCACCTTGCGGCACATGGCGAGCGTGTTGGCAGGGCCGAGGGCGCAGCCGCCCAGGGTGAGGCTTTCGACAACCGGCAGGCCGCGGGATTCGCGGGCCCAATCGGGCCAGGACTTGCGCGGCCCGGCGGCCCAGGATGCGCCGAAATAGGCGACGCAAAGCAGGACGATGCCGAACACCACCCCGAACACGAAGCCGAGCGAGCGGTCGAGCGCGGACAAGGCACTGCCGCGCACGATCCCGTCGACGCGATGGCGCAGGAAGGCGAGGATCACCAGGCTGCCGATAAACAGGACCGCGCCGGCGATGATATCGGCGGCGATGCGCAGCGAGATGTATTCGCGGGCGATCGGCGCGGCATAGGCGAAGCCGTACAGAGTGACGAACACCGCGCCGACCCAGGCGGCGATGGCCAGCACCGACTGCACGAAGCCGCGCAGGAACCCACCCAGCCCGCTGATGACCAGCACCGCAACCAGCGCGATATCGACGATGTTCATGCGCGCACCGCCCGCTTGCCGGCGTCGGCACCGCCGAGCCGCGCGACCAGCGCGTCGAGCCGGGCGAGCGTCGCGATCTCGAACCCTTCCGGCGCGGCGGGGCGGCCCTTGGTGCGGGCCGGCACGATGGCGCGACGGAAGCCCAGCTTGTGCGCCTCGCGCAGGCGCAGCTCGGGCTGGCTCACCGCGCGCACCTCGCCGGCCAGTCCGATCTCGCCGAACACCACCGTGTCGGCGGGCGTCGGCATGCCGGTCAAGCCGGACACAAGCGCGGCGGCCACGGCAAGGTCGGCCGCGGGCTCGGCGATGCGCAGGCCCCCGGCGACGTTCAGGTACACCTCGCACCCGCCGAAGCCGAGGCCACAGCGCGCTTCCAGCACGGCCATGACCATGGCGAGGCGGCCCGAATCCCAGCCGACGACCGCGCGGCGCGGCGTGGCCTGGGCCGAGCGCACGACCAGTGCCTGGATCTCGACCAGAAGCGGCCGTGTGCCCTCGATGCCGGCGAACACGGCGGCGCCCGAAACCTCTTCCGCGCGGTCGGCGAGGAACAGGGCCGAGGGGTTCTCGACGCCGGAAAGGCCCGCGCCGGTCATCTCGAACACGCCGATCTCGTCGGTCGGGCCGAAGCGGTTCTTGATCGCGCGCAGGATGCGGAACGGGTGGCCGCGCTCGCCCTCGAAATAGAGCACGGTGTCGACCATGTGCTCGAGCACGCGCGGGCCGGCGATCGCGCCTTCCTTGGTGACGTGGCCGACGAACAGCACGGTGAAGCCGCGCCTTTTGGCCAGTCGGACCAGCGCCTCGGCGGAGGCGCGCACCTGGGCGACCGTTCCCGGCGCGGAGTCGAGCGTGTCGACATACATGGTCTGGATCGAATCGATCACCACCACGCGCGGTCCGGAAGGCTGGTCGAGCGTGGCGACGATGTCGCGCACGTCGGTCGCGGCGGCCAGCGCGACCGGCGCGGTGGCAAGCCCCAGCCGGGCGGCGCGCATGCGGATCTGGTCGGCCAATTCCTCGCCCGAGATGTAGGCGCAGTCGGTGGCGGTGGCGAGCGCGGCGGCGGCCTGCAGCAGCAGGGTCGACTTGCCGATGCCGGGATCGCCGCCGATCAGCACCGCCGAGCCCGGCACCAGCCCGCCCCCGACCACCCGGTCAAACTCGGCGATCCCGGTGGCGAGCCGCGCGACCGGTTCGGCCGCGCCGGTGAGCGGGGTGAATACGACCGCGCGTCCCTTCGCGCCCTTCAGCCCCTTGGGCGGGCCCTCGACGCGGGCCTCCTCGACGATGCTGTTCCAGGCTCCGCAGGCGTCGCACTTGCCCGACCAGCGCGGGCTTGCCGCGCCGCATTCCTGGCAGACATATCGCGCCGCGGCCTTCGCCATCTAGGTCCCGTCGGTCCCGGTCACGTGCGCCGCACCTCCATCTGGATCGGGCCGTCGGCGCGGCCATGGATGAACTGGTCGACGTAGGGGTTGCCGGAGTTGTCGATCTCCTTGGTCGGGCCGGCCCAGATGATGCGCCCGCCATAGATCATGGCGATGCGGTCCGAGATCTTGCGGGCGGATGCCATGTCGTGGGTGATCGAGAGCGCCGTGGCGCCCAGCCGCTTCACCGAGGCGAGGATCAGGTCGTTGATGACGTCGCCCATGATCGGGTCGAGCCCGGTGGTCGGCTCGTCGAAGAACAAAATCTCCGGCTCGGCGGCGATCGCGCGCGCCAGCGCCACGCGCTTCTGCATGCCGCCCGACAGCTCCGCGGGGCGCAGCTCGCCCACCTCGGCGCCCAGCCCGACATTGGCGAGCTTCTCGATGGCGACCTCCCGCGCGCGCCCCCGGTCCATGCGGCGCCCCTGGATCAGGCCGAACGCCACGTTCTCCCAGACCGGCAGCGAATCGAACAGGGCCGCGCCCTGGAACAGCATGCCGAACTTGCGCATCACCCTCTCGCGGCGCGCACCGGTCATGCCCGCCGTCTCCTCGCCGTCGATCAGGATCGAGCCGGAATCGGGGCGCATCAGGCCGAGGATGCTCTTGATCAGCACCGACTTGCCCGAGCCCGATCCGCCGATCACCACCACCGACTCGGCCTTGCCGATCTGCAGATCGATGCCGTTCAGCACGTGCTTGGGCCCGAAGGACTTGTTCAGCCCGGTGACGGCGATCTTAGCGGTCGTTCCGTTCATCGGGCGAAGAACAGCTCGGTGATGACGTAGTTGAACGACAGGATCAGGATCGAGGCCGACACGACCGCGTTGGTTGTGGCCTGGCCGACACCCTCGGCGCCGCCCTTCGACTGGTAGCCGTGGTAGCAGCCCATCAGCGCGATCAGGAAGCCGAAGACGGCCGCCTTGACCAATCCCGAGATCACGTCGATCGGCTCCAGCACCTGCCACGTGTTGGCGAGATAGGTGGCCGGGTTGAAGCCCAGCTTGCCGATCGAGATGATGTAGCCGCCGAATATGCCGATGATGTCGGCGACGAACACCAGGCAGGGCAGCATCAAGAGCCCCGCGATCAGGCGCGGCGCGACCAGGTACTTGAAGGGGTTGGTCGACAGGGTGACGAGCGCGTCGATCTGCTCGGTCACGCGCATCGTGCCGATCTCGGCCGCCATTGCCGCGCCGATGCGGCCCGCCACCATCAGACCGGCCAGCACCGGGGCCAGCTCGCGCGTCACCGACAGAGCGACGACGTTGGCGATGGCGCTTTCCGCGTTGAAGCGCGAGAAGCCGGTATAGCTCTGCAGCGCCAGCACCATGCCGGTGAAAACGGCGGTCAGCCCGACCACCGGCAGCGAGTAGTAGCCGACATCGACGAGCTGGCGGCCGATCAGCCGCGGATAGAGCGGCGGGGTCACGCAGTGGGCGACGGCCGTGCCGGCGAAGATGCCGAGCCGCCCGGTGGCCGCCAGGAAGGCGAGGAAGACCCGGCCGATGGGCGCCAGCGGGTTCACGCGCCGCCGCCGGTATAGACCCGCCGGTAGCGCTGCCCCAGGCTGGTCAGGATCTCGTATCCGATGGTACCCGCCTCGCGGGCCAGATCGTCGGGCGAATGGTGCGGGCCGATCAACTCGACATGGGTCCCGGCACGGGCCAGACCCTCCGGCACGCCGGTAACGTCGAGCGTGATGAGATCCATCGAGACGCGCCCCACTACCGGAACGCGGACGCCTCCGATAAAGGCGCTGCCCCGGCTCGACAGGGACCGCAGATACCCGTCGGCATATCCCACGGCCACCGTTGCCACGCGCGAGGGCGCGGCGACACGATGCGTCGCACCATAGCCAACGGTCCGGAGGCTGTCAATCGACCGCACCTGCAGGATTCGCCCTTGCAGCTCAATAACTTGACCCATCGGATTGGGGGCGGATTCGAGCGGCGCCAGACCGTAGATCGCGGCCCCCGGGCGGGCCAGGTCGAGACGGTATTCCGCGCCGAGGAATACCGCGGAGGAGTTGGCGATCGACGCCGGCGCGGCGGGCAGGCGGGCGCGCAGCGTGTTGAACAGGGTTAACTGGCGCGGGGCCAGCGCGTCGTCCTGCTCCTCCGCCGCGACCAGGTGGCTCATGACGCAGTGGAGCGCGATCCCGTCCAGCGCGTCGCGGTCCGCCGCCAGCCGCTCGATCTCGGCGGGCTCGATCCCCAGCCGCGACATGCCGGTGTCGATATGGATCGCCGCCGGCATGGGCGTGCGACGGCGGCGCCCGAATTCGGCGAGAGCCGCCACCTCGTCCAGCGTGTTGGCGACCGGGATCAGATCATGCGCCGCAAGCTCCGCCGCCTCGCCGGGCGCAACGCCGTGCATCACGTAAATGGTCGCGTCGGGCAGGACACCGCGCAGCGTGATCCCCTCCCCGGCATGCGCCACGAAGAAGGACCGGCAGCCGGCGGCGGCCAGCGTTCGTGCCACCGGCGCCATGCCCAGCCCGTACCCGTCGGCCTTGACCACAGCGCCGCACTCGATGCCGCCCAGCCGGTCGCGCAGCAGGCGCCAGTTCGCCGCGACCGCGTCAAGGTCAACGGTCAGGATCGCCCCGGCCTGCGCGTCGGTGGTCATGGGTCAGAACGGCACGTCGCGGGCGCGGTCGTCCTCGATGTTGCCGAACTTGGTGAACTCGCCCTCGAAGCTCAGCATCACGCGGCCGGTCGGACCGTGGCGCTGCTTGGCGATGATCACCTCGGCGAGGTTGTGGACCTGGTCCATCTTGCCGATCCATTCGTCGTGCTCGGGTGTGCCCTCGCGCGGCTGGGTCCGTGCCAGGTAGTACTCCTCGCGGAAGATGAACGTCACCACGTCGGCATCCTGCTCGATCGCCCCCGATTCGCGCAGGTCGGAGAGCTGCGGCCGCTTGTCCTCGCGCTGCTCGACCGCGCGGGAGAGCTGGGACAGGGCCAGAACGGGAACGTCCAGCTCCTTGGCGAGCGTCTTGAGGCCGCGGGTGATCTCCGAGATCTCGAGCACCCGGTTCTGCTCGCGTCCGCCGCTGCCCGCCACGAGCTGCAGGTAGTCGACGACGATCAGCCCCAGCCCGTGCTGGCGCTTGAGGCGGCGTGCCCGGGTGCGGAGCTGCGAGATCGTGAGCGCCGGCGTGTCGTCGATATAGAACGGCGCGCGCTGCAGGTTCTGGCTCGCCATGACCAGCCGCTCGAACTGGTCGTGCGCCAGCTCGCCCTTGCGGATTTTCTCCGACGGGATCTGCGACTCCTCGGCGAGGATGCGGGTGGCGAGCTGCTCGGCCGACATCTCCAGCGAAAAGAAACCGACGACCGCCCCGTCTTCGGCGTTGGCGAGGCGCGACTTGGCGGCGTGGAACGCGATGTTGGTGGCCAGCGCGGTCTTGCCCATCGACGGCCGGCCGGCGAGGACCAGCAGGTCCGACGTGTGGAGGCCGCCCAGCAGCAGGTCGAGCTTGCCGAAGCCGGTGGCGATGCCGGACAGGCGCCCCTCGCGCTGGAAGGCCGACTGCGCCATGTCGATGGCGCTGGCGATGGCGTCGTGGAAAGGCTGGAACCCGCCCTCGAAATCGCCCGCGGTGGCCAGCTCGTAGAGCTTCTGCTCGGCGGACTGGATCTGTTCGCCCGCGCTTTCCGGCAAGGTCGTGTCGAAAGCGTCGTTGACCACGTCCTCGCCGAGGTCGATCAGGCGCCGGCGCAGATGCAAATCGTAGACGATCCGCCCGTAATCGCCGGCGTTGATCACCGTCACCGCCGCGCGTGCGAGGCGGGCGATATAGTCGGCCCCGCCGACCTCGGCGAATTCGGGGTCGGTATCGAACACATGCTTCAGGGTCGTGCCGTCGGCGATCTGGCCGCGCTCGATCAGCCGGGCGCAGGATTCGAAGATGCGGCCGTGCAGCGGGTCGGCGAAATGCTCGGCGCGCAGGAACTCGGACACGCGCTCATAGGCCCGGTTATTGACCAGTACGGCACCCAGAAGCGCCTGCTCGGCCTCGGTGTTGCGCGGGGGAACGCGGAAGGCGGGTGCCGTCTCGGCGTCGCGCTCGGCCGGGCGCAGCCGGGCGACGATCGTTTCATCGTTGGTTGCCATGGCCGGACCCTACGACGAACCGATTCGGCGCGATAGAGTCGGGATGAAGAGTGATTCGCGCGTCGTATCGGCACAAGTTGCACCGTCAATCGTCAATCGATGACTCAGAGCGATTCGTTGGCGCGCCGACCGAGCGCCTCTGTGGATAGGGTGAACGACTCGAAGATTTCTGTGGATAACGCTGGTGATCTTGCCGTGATCGGCGCAATGCCCCGGAATTTTCGCTTTCGCGCCCATGTGTTGCCGTGTTCCCTGGCAAAGCTTGATCCAGGAACCTTTGGAGGGGGACATGTTCAAGAAACCTGCTTCCGGCGCCACCCAGGAGACCACGTCCGATCTCGCCATCCCCGGCGCGGACAAGGCCGACGCCTCGGCAACCAAGCCGGCGCGCCACATGCCCGCCCCGCGCGAGGAGCGCTCGCGCCTGATTGTGGGACCGAACATCAAGCTCAAAGGCGCCGAGATCACCGATTGCGACACGCTGGTCGTCGAGGGCCGCGTCGAGGCGTCGATGGACAGCCGCGTCATCCAGATCGCCGAGGGCGGCGTGTTCAAGGGCCAGGTCGGGGTCGACCGGGCCGAAATCCGCGGCACGTTCGACGGCGAGATGACGGTGCGCGACCGGCTGGTCGTGCATGCCACCGGCCGCGTCGCGGGCAAGGTCCGCTATGGCCGCATGGCGGTCGAGGAAGGCGGCGAGATCACCGGCGATGTTGCGGCCCTGCCGCGCAACGAGCGGGTGAACGAGGCCGCGACCCAGCCCCAGCCCGCGTCCGAGACGCAGACGCCGTCGGAGCCCGCTTCGGTGGCCGCCAGCGCGGACAGCGAGGCGCTTCTGCCGATGCGCCCGAAGCGCGAGGCGTTCGTGCATCCGAACCGCGGGGCGGCCCAGGCCAACGGCGCCGGACACGGCGCGGCGGAATAGCCGCACCGGATCGCGTGTAGATTCTCCCGGGGCCGGCCTGCCGATTGCCGTCGGGCGGTCCCTCCGGGAGGACACGATGAGAGGCAGGGGGCGAAGCGGGAGCGTGGGGTACGCGCGCGCGGCGCTATGCGCGGCGGCGGCCTGGATGGTAGTGGCGGGCGCCGCGGCGGCCCAGACGCGGCCGGTCAATCTGCGCGGTGACGTGACCGCGGTGGACGGCGATGCCGTCACGCTCGCCGGGCGTTCGGGCAAGACCTACAGGCTGATGCTCGACGCGAAGACGAATGTCGGCACGCTGATGGCGGCCAAGCTCTCCGACGTGAAGGAGGGCGACTTCATCGGCACGGCGGCCGTGCCGCGCGACGATGGCAAGCTGGTCGCGCAGGAGGTGCTGATCTTCCCCAAGGGCGTGCGGCCCGGCGAGGGGCATAGACCCTGGGATCTCACCACCAACAGCACCATGACCAACGCCGACGTCGCGGGCATGGTGTCGTCGTCGGGCGGCAACGAGCTGATGCTCAAATACAAGGGCGGCGAGAAAACGGTCGTCGTGCCGCCCGGCACGCCGGTCGTGCGGCCGGGCAAGCCCGACCGTGCCGCGCTGAAACCCGGCGCGCACGCCTTCGTGGTTGCGGCGCCTTTGCCCGACGGCAGCTACAAGGTCGTGCGGATTTCGATCGGGCTGGACGGCCTCGTCCCGCCGATGTGACGCCAGCGTTGCGCTAACCCCTTTCGTCATTGCGAGGAGCGCAGCGACGAAGCAATCCAGGGAGCAGCAGACGTGGCCCTGGATTGCTTCGCTACGCTCGCAATGACGGCAAGGGTTCAGATCATAGAGACTTGGTATAAGAGGCCTGCTAGGCCGCCTCGGCCTTGACGGCGACGCCCTCGATCAGCAGCCCGTCCTGGTCGGCGGTGACGTGCACCGTGTCGCCGTCGGCGATCTTGCCTTCCAGCAGCATCATGGCCAGCGGGTTCTGCAGGTTGCGCTGGATCGCCCGCTTCAGCGGCCTTGCGCCGTAGACCGGGTCGTATCCGGCCTTGGCGAGCCAGGCGCGCGCCGCCTCGTCGAGCTCGAGCGCGATGTGACGGTCGGCCAGCAGCTTCGCGACGTGGCCGAGCTGGATGTCGACGATGCCCTTCATGTTGTCGCGGCTCAGCCGGCGGAACAGCAGGATCTCGTCCAGCCGGTTCAGGAACTCCGGCCGGAAATGTGCCCGAACGGTGTTCATCACCTCCGGGCGCACGCGTTCCAGGTCCTCGCCCTCGGGCTGGGCGGCGATGACGTCGCTGCCCAGGTTCGAGGTGAGCACGATCAGCGTGTTGCGGAAGTCGACCGTGCGTCCCTGGCCGTCGGTCAGCCGCCCGTCGTCGAGCACCTGCAGCAGGACGTTGAACACGTCCGGGTGGGCCTTCTCGACCTCGTCGAAAAGTATGACCTGGTAGGGCCGGCGGCGGACCGCCTCGGTCAGCGCACCACCCTCGTCATACCCGACATAGCCCGGCGGAGCGCCGATCAGCCGCGAGACGGCATGCTTCTCCATGTATTCCGACATGTCGATGCGTACCATCGCCTGGTCGTCGTCGAACAGGAACCCGGCCAGCGCCCGGGTCAGCTCGGTCTTGCCGACGCCGGTGGGGCCGAGGAACAGGAACGAGCCGATCGGCCGGTTCGGATCCTGCAGCCCGGCGCGCGCGCGGCGCACCGCGTTCGACACCGCGACCACCGCCTCTTCCTGGCCGATGACGCGGGCGCCGATGCCTACTTCCATGTGGAGCAGCTTGTCGCGCTCGCCCTCCAGCATCTTGTCGACCGGGATGCCGGTCCAGCGCGATACGACCGAGGCGATGTCCTCGGACGTCACCTCCTCGCGCAGCATGTGGCTGGTGCCCTCGGTCCCGTCGGAGGCGGCGATCTTCTTCTCCAGGTCGGGGATCACGCCATAGGCCAGCTCGCCGGCGCGGGCGAGATCGCCCTTGCGCTGCGCGTCGACCAGCTCCTGGCGTGCGGCATCGAGCTTCTCGCGAAGCTGCGAGCCGCCGGCCAGCTTGTCCTTCTCGGCCTGCCAGGCGGCGGTGAGCTCGGCCGACTTCTGCTCGAGATTGGCGAGCTCGCCGGTCAGCTTCTCCAGCCGCTCCTTCGAGGCGGTGTCGGATTCCTTCTTCAGCGCCTCCTGCTCGATCTTGAGCTGGATGATGCGCCGGTCGAGCTCGTCGATCTCTTCGGGCTTCGAGTCGACCTCCATGCGCAGGCGGCTCGCCGCCTCGTCCATCAAATCGATGGCCTTGTCGGGCAGGAACCGGTCGGTGATGTAGCGGTTCGACAGGGTCGCCGCCGAGACGATGGCGGAATCCTGGATGCGCACCCCGTGGTGAAGCTCGTACTTCTCCTTGAGGCCGCGCAGGATCGAGATCGTATCCTCGACCGTCGGCTCGCCGACGAACACCGCCTGGAAGCGCCGGGCCAGCGCCGCGTCCTTCTCGATGTGCTTGCGATACTCGTCCAGGGTGGTGGCGCCGATGCAGTGCAGCTCGCCGCGCGCCAGCGCCGGCTTCAGCATGTTGGACGCGTCCATCGCGCCCTCGGCGGCGCCGGCGCCGACCAGCGTGTGCAGCTCGTCGATGAACAGGATGACGTCGCCCTCGGCGGCCTGGATCTCCTGCAGGACGGATTTCAGCCGCTCCTCGAACTCGCCGCGGAACTTGGAGCCGGCGATCAGTGCGCCGAGGTCGAGCGCCAGAAGGCGCCGGTCCTTCAGGCTTTCCGGCACGTCACCGTTGACGATGCGGAGCGCGAGCCCCTCGACGATGGCCGTCTTGCCGACGCCCGGCTCGCCGATCAGCACCGGGTTGTTCTTGGTGCGGCGCGATAGAACTTGAATCGTGCGGCGAATCTCCTCGTCGCGCCCGATCACCGGGTCGAGCTTGCCGTCGCGCGCCGCCTGGGTCAGGTCGCGCGTGTATTTCTTCAGCGCGTCGTACTTGTCCTCGGCTGTCGCGGTGTCGGCCGTGCGGCCCTTGCGCACCTCTTCGATCGCCTTGTTGAGGCCCTGGGCGGTGACGCCGGCATCGGCCAGCGCGCGGCCGGCCTGGGTCGAGGTCGCGAGCGCGATGGCGAGGAGAAGCCGCTCGGCGGTGACGTAGGAATCGCCCGCCTTCTCGGCGATCTTCTCGGCCTGGTCGAACAGCTTGGCCGTGTCGGGGGCGAGGTAGACTTGGCCCGACCCGCCCTCGACCTTCGGCATCTTGTCGAGCGCGGCGTCGACGCTTTTCAGCGCCTTGGCGGGGTCGCCCCCCGCGGCGCGGATCAGGTTCGCGGCGAGCCCTTCCTTGTCCTCGATCAGGACCTTGAGGACGTGCTCGGGCGCAAGCTGCTGGTGGTTGGAGCGCAGCGCAAGCGTCTGGGCGGACTGGAGGAAGCCCTTTACGCGCTCGGTATATTTCTCGAATTCCATGGTGCGGCAACTCCCCTGGGAGACATTGCGTGCGTTTGGCCCCCTATAACGGCAGGCCGGCTACCGCGCCTTGACCCCGATCAACGGCGGTCGCGGCGTCCTGGGGTATATGGCGCCGATTTCCGGCTTTCCAAGGCCCGAAACGCACGGTCAGCGGCAGATTCAGCCGCATTCCGTCATCGCGAGCGCAGCGAAGCGATCCAGGGCGCGCTGGATTGCTTCGCGCTTCGCGCCTCGCAATGACGGCGGCTGTGGTGGCAGATTAGGGTCGGAGCCTTAGAACAGCCCTTCGACCTGGCCTTTGTCGTTCAGGGTGATCGAGTTCGCGGCGGGCACGCGCGGCAGGCCGGGCATGGTCATGATGTCGCCGCAGATCGCCACCAGGAACCCGGCGCCGGCCGACATGCGCACGTCGCGTACGCTGAAATCGTGGCCGGTGGGCGCGCCCATCCTGGTCGGGTCGGTCGAGAAGCTCATCTGCGTCTTCGCCATGCAGACCGGCACGTTGCGGAAGCCCTGGCTCTCGAACGTCTCGAGCTGCTTCTTCACTCGATCGGGCGCCGACACGTTGCCGGCGCGATAGATCTTCTTGGCGATGGTCTCGATCTTGTCCCAAAGCGACATGTCGTCGGGATAGAGCGTCTTGAACTCGGAGGGCTGCGCGGCGAGCTCGATGACCTTCCGGCCCAGCGCCTCGGCGCCCGCGCCGCCGTCGGACCAGTGGGTGCACTCGATCGCCTCGGCGCCCACCTTGGCGCATTGCTCGCGGATCAGGGCGATCTCGGCATCGGTGTCGGCGACGAACCGGTTGATGCCGACGACGGCGGGCACGCCGTAGGACGACACGTTCTCGACATGACGCAGCAGGTTGGCACAGCCCGCCTCCAGCGCCTTCAGGTTCTCGGTGCCAAGTTCGGCGCGCGGCACGCCGCCATGCATCTTGAGCGCGCGCGCGGTCGCGACGATCACCACCGCATGCGGGCGCAGGCCCGACTTGCGGCACTTGATGTCGAAGAACTTCTCGGCGCCCAGGTCGGAGCCGAACCCCGCCTCGGTCACCACATAGTCGGAGAGCTTGAGCGCGGCGTTCGTCGCGATCACCGAGTTGCAGCCATGTGCGATGTTGCCGAACGGCCCGCCGTGGACGAAGGCCGGCGTGTGCTCCAGCGTCTGCACCAGGTTGGGCGCGATCGCGTCCTTCAGAAGCACGGTCATCGAGCCCTCGGCCTTCAGGTCGCGGGCGCGGATCAGCTTCCGGTCGCGCGTCTCGGCCACGATCATGTCGCCGAGCCGCTGCTTCAGGTCGTCCAGGTCGTTCGCCAGGCAGAACACCGCCATCACCTCGGACGCAACGGTGATGTCGAATCCGTCCTCGCGCGGGAAGCCGTTGGCGACGCCGCCGAGCGACGAGATCACCGAACGCAGCGCCCGGTCGTTGAGGTCGACCACGCGCCGCCAATAGATCCGGCGTGCGTCGATGCCCAGTTCGTTGCCCCAGTAGATATGGTTGTCGAGCAGGGCCGACAGCAGATTGTGCGCCGAGGTCATGGCGTGGAAGTCGCCGGTGAAGTGGAGGTTGATGTCCTCCATCGGCACCACCTGGGCGTAGCCGCCGCCGGCGGCGCCACCCTTCACCCCGAAGCAGGGGCCGAGCGACGGCTCGCGCAGGCAGATGGCGGTCTTCTTGCCGAGGCGCTGGAGCGCATCGCCCAGCCCGACGGTCGTTGTGGTCTTGCCCTCGCCGGCCGGCGTCGGATTGATGCCGGTGACGAGGATCAGCTTCGAGTCGGGCTTTTCCGGCAGCGAGCGCAGCCAGGGAAGGTCGATCTTCGCCTTGGTGTGGCCGTAGGGCAGCATGTGCCGTTCCGCCACCCCCAGCTTCTCCGCGATCTCGCGGATCGGGGCGAGCGTCGCCCCCCGCGCGATCTCGAGATCGGAACCGACCTTCTTGGCGTTGGCCATGGCACGCGTCCTAGTAGCGATAATGATCCGACTTGAAGGGCCCGTCCTGCGACACGCCGAGATACTCGGCCTGCTTGTCGCTGAGGCGGGTCAGGTGCACGTCAAGCTTGCCGAGATGCAGCGTCGCCACCTTCTCGTCCAGCGACTTGGGCAGCACGTAGACTTTCTTCTGGTAGGCGTCGCGGTTGGTGAACAGCTCGATCTGCGCCATCACCTGGTTGGTGAAGGACGCGCTCATCACGAAGCTCGGGTGGCCGGTGGCGCAGCCGAGATTCACGAGACGGCCCTTGGCGAGCACGATCAGCCGCTTGCCGTCGGGGAAGATCACCTCGTCGACCTGCGGCTTGACCTCTTCCCAGCGATAGTTGTGCAGGGCGTCGATCTGGATCTCGTCATCGAAATGGCCGATGTTGCACACGATCGCCCGGTCCTTCATGGCGTTCATATGCTCGATGGTGAGGATGTCGACATTGCCGGTGGCGGTGACCACGATGTCGGCGATCGGCGCCGCCTCGTCCATCGTCACGACCTGATAGCCCTCCATCGCCGCCTGCAGGGCGCAGATCGGGTCGATTTCGGTGATCAGCACGCGGGCGCCCAGCGAGCGCAGGCTCTGGGCGCAGCCCTTGCCGACGTCGCCATAGCCCGCCACGACGCAGATTTTGCCGGCGATCATCACGTCGGTCGCGCGCTTGATGCCGTCCAGCAGACTTTCGCGACAGCCATAGAGGTTGTCGAACTTCGACTTGGTGACCGAGTTGTTCACGTTCATGGCCGGCGCCATCAGCTTGCCGGTCTTTTCCATCTGGTACAGCCGGTGCACGCCGGTCGTCGTTTCCTCCGACAGGCCCAGCACGCGAGCCATCAGGTCGGGGTGCTTGTCGTGCATGACCAGCGTCAAATCGCCGCCGTCATCGAGGATCATGTTCGGCCGCCAGCCGTCGGGACCGTGGATCGACTTCTCGATGCAGTCCCAGTACTCCTCCTCGGTCTCGCCCTTCCAGGCGAAGACCGGGACGCCGGCGGCGGCGATCGCCGCCGCGGCCTGGTCCTGGGTCGAGAAGATGTTGCAGGACGACCAGCGCACCGAGGCGCCGAGATGGGTCAGCGTCTCGATCAGGACGGCGGTCTGCACCGTCATGTGCAGGCAACCGACGATATTGGCGCCCTTGAGCGGCTTCGAAGCACCGAACTCCTCGCGCGTCGACATCAGCCCCGGCATCTCGGATTCGGCGATCGAGATTTCGCGCCGGCCCCAGTCGGCCAGCTTGATGTCGGCGACCTTGTAGTCGTGTGCGGAAGGCATGGCGTCTCCTGGAGCTTATGAAAGGGATGGTGTGGCGCGGCAGGCGGTCGTGGCCTGCCTGCGCGGTGGGGGTCGGTGTACCAGCCGGTGCCAAGTGGGACAAGGCCGAATCCGTTGGGATGTATCCCCCCGGGCGGGCGCGTGATACGACTGGCGGAGACATGGACGGCGCCGGCGCGCGGCTTTCTTCGCTCTCGTCTCCGTGAGACTGTGCGTTTTCGGCCCCGCTCCCTATTTCATCTGCGATGACGCCAACAGACACACTCGCCGTCTACGTGCATTGGCCGTTCTGCGTGTCCAAATGCCCGTACTGCGACTTCAACAGCCATGTGCGCGACGGAGTCGACCAGGGGCGCTGGGCGCGCGCACTGGTCCGCGAGATTGCGGCGGTGGCGGCCGAAACCGGGCCCCGGCGGGTGGAAAGCGTGTTCTTCGGCGGCGGAACGCCGTCCTTGATGGACGAGGCGACGGTGGCGGCGGCGCTGACGGCGGTCGAACGCGCCTGGGACTTGCCCGACGGCGCCGAGATCACGCTGGAGGCGAACCCCAACTCTGCCGAGGCGGCCCGCTTTGCCGGATACCGCGCCGCCGGGGTCAATCGCGTTTCGCTCGGCGTGCAGGCGCTCGACGACGAGGCATTGCGGTTCCTCGGCCGGGCGCACGACACCGGCGAGGCGCTGGCGGCCGTCGCGGCGGCGGCGCGGGCCTTTGCCCGCTACTCGTTCGACCTGATCTACGCCCGGCCGGGCCAGACCGCGGCCATGTGGCGCGATGAGCTCGGCCGCGCCCTCGACCTCGCCGGCGAGCATCTGTCGGTCTATCAGCTCACCCTGGAGAAGGGCACGCCGTTCTATGGCGCGGCCCGGCGCGGGGCGTTCGAACTGCCCGACGAGGACACCCAGGCGGCGCTCTACGAGGCCACGCAGGACATGCTGGGCGCCGCAGGCCTGCCCGCCTACGAGGTGTCGAACCATGCGCGGCCGGGCTGCGAATTGCGCCACAACCTGGCTTATTGGCGGGGCGCGGACTATGCCGGCATCGGGCCGGGGGCGCACGGCCGGCTGACGCTGGGCGGCAGCGTCTGGGCCACCGCCAACCGCCGCGCGCCGGAAGCGTGGCTTGACGCGGTCGAGCGCGACGGCATGGCGCGCGAGGAAACCCGAGCCATACCGGCCGACGAGCGGATCGAGGAGATCGTCATGATGGGGCTGCGCATCGCCGAGGGGATCGCGCGCGACCGGTTCCGTGCGCAGACCGGCCGCGAGATCGAGGAGGCGCTCGACCCGGCCGCTATTGCGCGTCTGGCGCAGGGCGGGTTCGTCGTCAGCGATGCGGCCGGGTTGCGCGCGACCGCTGCCGGCCGGCTCCGGCTCAACGCGGTGACGGCGGCGCTGCTGCCCTAAGCTACTTCCGGTCGGGATCGTCGGCCTTCTGCAGGTTGGCGAGCTTCGGATCGGTGTATTGCGGGCGCTGGGGCTGGGCGCTGCCCAGCATCACCTGGAAAAAGCACTCGCCGGGCCCGTCATTGCGCAGCGCATGGGTGCGTCCGGGCGGGTTGTAGACGGCATCCCACTTGCCGAGCTTGCGCTCGACGACCTCGCCGGCCTCCTCCCACATCACGGTCGGGCTGCCCTCCAGCACGAAGAACGTCTCGGCCTCGTCGTGGTGGTGGAACGGCTGGTGGTGGCCTTCCGGCATCATCATCACGCTGAGGGTGTGGCAGTCGGCCGGCAGCGCCTTGTAGCTCGACACCACGTCGTGGCTGACCGAGCCCGACGCGCCGAGATAGCGCCGCTGGCAGCGGGCGTAGCGCGGATCGACCTGGGTCTCGAAGCCGAACACCTTCCAGCTCGGCTCGCGGCTCGACCACGTCAGAAGGTTCCGGTCGAGCGAGTTGGCGAGGGCGGGTGCGGCCTTTTCGCGGGCGGTGGCCATGGCGTTCTCCGTTCAGTCGAAATCAGGAAAGCGGGCGGTGCCGTCGCGCTCCAGCTGGGCGACGAGCTGAAGTTCCCAGTCGAGGTAGGCCTGCATGTCGGTGGCGACGCCCTGCTGGCGGTTCGCGCCCGGGCCGGCCTGCGAGATGACGCCCAGCGCAGCGCCGCGCCCGGGGCCGGTCTCTAGCCCACCCGCAAGCCCGCCCTCGAGCACGAACACGTCGCGCCAGCCCATCTGGCGCAGCCAGGCGCCGGTCATCTGCGCCCGTACGCCGGTGTCGTCGATCAGCACCAGCCGCGCGCCCAGCGTCCCGACATAGCGGTCGGTCGCCTGGACAAGCTGGCCGCCCGGCGCCGAGACCGAGTCCGGCATGTGGCCGGCCTCGAACTCCTCCGGGTTACGCACGTCGAGCAGGTAGGTGGTACGGCCGGTCTCGGCCTGGAACTTCGCGAGCGCCGCCGGATCGATGGTGCGTACGCCGTACTTCGCGGCGTTACGCGCGGCGCCGAGCCTCGCCTTGGCGAGTCCGGCCCCGGTCGGCTCCGGCGGGCGCCGGTCGGCGCCACGCTCGACCTCGAACCCAGCAAGCTGCCAGCCCATCGTGCCGTTGCGCAATGCGACGACCCGGTTCGGGATGCCGGCATTGATCAGCGACTGGGCGCCGATGATGCTGCGGGTTCGCCCGGCGCAGTTCACCACGACCAGCGTGTCGGGCTTGGGCACAATGTCGTGCACGCGATAGGCCAGCTCGGCGCCGGGGCAGTCGATGCCGCCCGGGATGGCCATGCGCTGGTATTCGACGTACGGGCGCGAATCCAGAATCACCAGGTCGGTGCCCTTGTCCTTGAGCGCCTGCAGCTCCTCGGCCGAGATCGATGGGGTGTGGTGGCGATGCTCGACAAGCTCGCCGAACGCCTTGGAGGGCACGTTGGTGCCGCTGAACAGCTCGAGCCCCGCAGCCTTCCAGGCCGCGATTCCGCCCTCCAGCGCGGCGACGTCGGTGTAGCCCAGCGCGGCCAGGGGCGCGGCAGCACGATCGGCCAGCCCGTCGGCATCATCCATCAGCACGATCGGCGTCGCGCGGCGCGGCACCAGCGCGTCGATCACGGCGTCGATCCGCCCGACCGGCACGGAGCGAGCGAGCAGCACGTGGCCGGCGGCGAAGGCGATTTCGTCGCGGACGTCGAGCGGGGCGAGCTCGCCTTCGGCGGTCAGGTATCCGCGCAGCGCGGCAGCATCGATTCGCTTTGTCATGCAGGAAGAGTAGTGCATCGCGCGGCACAAAAGAAAGGGGGACCACTGTACCGCGGCTCTCGGCCGCTCCGTTAACCTATGTGAAGGAGCGCGCCCGCGCTTTCACCATGATGCAACGCCAAGCGCCGAACGGCGCATCGCCCGATCGCACCGGCAACAGTAACCGCGAACGCATCATGGCCACGCACGACCCACCGCTCTGGGGCCTCGCCGTCTATGTCGCCGCTGTGCTCGCGGTTGTCGCCGCGATATTGCTGCTGTCGTGGCTTCTGGGCGAACGCCATCGCGGCGGCGCGATGGACCAGCCCTTCGAGTCGGGCGTCATTCCCGTGGGCGACGCGCGTGGGCGCTTTCCGGTCCGGTTCTACCTGGTCGCCGTGATGTTCGTGATTTTCGACGTCGAGGCGGCCTTCATCTTCGCCTGGGCGGTCGCGTTCCGCGATGTCGGCTGGACCGGCTACGGCGAGCTGGTCGTGTTCGTCGCGATCCTTGGTGCCGCGCTCGCCTATCTTTGGCGTGTGGGCGCCTTGGACTGGGCGCCGGCCGGTCGGACCGCGCGTCGCGCGCGGAGGGCGCGGTGAGCCGCTGGCAGCTGCGGAAAGCGGGCCCCGAGGCCGTCGTTGAATTGTTCAACGACGCCGTACGCCGCTCCACCTTCGTCGGCAAGCTCGAGGATCTCGTCGCCTGGGGCCGGAAATACTCGATCTGGCCATTCAATTTCGGCCTGTCCTGCTGCTACGTCGAAATGGCGACGTCGTTCACCAGCAAGTTCGACATTGCGCGCTTCGGCTCGGAGGTGATCCGCGCCACGCCGCGCGAGGCGGACGTGATCGTCATTTCCGGGACGGTGTTCGCCAAGATGGCCCCGGTCATCCGCCGGCTCTACGACCAGATGATGGCGCCGCGCTGGGTCATCTCGATGGGGTCGTGCGCCAACTCGGGCGGGATGTACGACATCTACAGCGTCGTACAGGGCGTCGACAGCTTCCTGCCGGTCGACGTGTACGTGCCCGGCTGCCCGCCGCGGCCGGAGGCGCTGCTGGAAGGTCTGCTGCTGCTGCAGGACGCGGTGGGCACGGACCGGCGGCCGCTGAGCTGGGTGGTCGGCGACCATCCGGTCCGGCGCGGCCCGCGGCCGAGCTTTCGCGACCGCAAGCAGGCCGAGCGGGCGCGCATGACCGACCTGCGCAGCCCGGACGAGGTGTGATGGCGGGCGCCGCGACGATGGAGCGGACGGACTCGGCCGGCCTCGTCGCGCGGCTGCGGCGCCAGCTCCCGGGCCTGTCGATCCACGAGCAGCGCACGGTCGATGGAATCCCGACGGCGTGGGTCGGGCGCAACGCGCTGCACTCCACCCTTCGCTATCTCAAGGATTCGGACAGCGCACGGTACCGCATGCTGTTCGACCTGACGGCGATCGACGAGCGCACGCGGCGCGGCGGCAGCGGCGGCCGGCCATCCGACTTCACCGCGGTCTATCACCTTCTGTCGCTCGACAGCGCCGACGAGGTGCGGGTGAAAGTCGCGCTGCGCGAGGGCGACGCGCGCCTGCCGAGCGTCGCCGACATCTGGCCCGCCGCCGATTGGTACGAGCGCGAGGTGTGGGACATGTTCGGCATCGTCTTCGACGGCCATCCGCGCCTGCGCCGCATCCTCTGCCCGCCGACATGGGTCGGCCATCCGTTGCGCAAGGACCACTACGCACGGGCGACGGAGAAGGGCCCCTACGTGCTCGACGACGCGCGCCAAGCGCGCGAGGAGGACGCGCTGCGCTTCCGCCCGGAGGAGTGGGGGCTCGATCGGCGCGGCGACGACGATTCCGAGTTCCTGTTCCTCAATCTCGGACCCAACCATCCCAGCGTGCACGGCGTGTTCCGCGTGGTGCTGCAACTCGACGGCGAGGAGATCGTCGAGGCGGTGCCCGACATCGGCTTCCACCACCGCGCCGCCGAGAAGATGGGCGAGCGCCAGACCTGGCATTCCTTCATCCCCTACACCGACCGGATCGACTATCTCGGCGGGGTGATGAACAACCTGCCCTACGTGCTGGCGGTCGAGAAGCTGGCGGGCTTAGAGGTACCCGAGCGTGTCGAGGTCGTGCGCGTGATGCTGTGTGAGCTGTTCCGCATCGCGAGCCACCTCGTCTTCTTCGGCACCATGGCGCAGGACCTCGGCGCCATGTCGCCGGTCTTCTACATGTTCACCGACCGCGAGCGCGTGTTCGACATCGTCGAGGCGATCTGCGGCTTCCGCATGCATCCAGGCTGGTTCCGGATCGGCGGGCTGGCCGACGACCTGCCGCGCGGCTGGGACCGGCTGGTGCGCGACTTCCTCGACTATTTGCCGGCAAGGCTCGACGAGTACGACCGGATGGTCATGCGCAACGGCACCTTCCGGGGCCGCACGCGGGGCGTGGGCGCGTACGACACCGACGAGGCGATCGCGTGGGGCGTCACCGGGGCCGGGCTGCGCGCGACCGGGCTCGAATGGGACCTGCGCAAGCGCCGGCCCTATTCCGGCTATGACCGGTTCGAATTCGACGTGCCGGTGGGGACGAACGGCGACTGCTACGACCGGACGGCCGTGCGGCTGGAGGAGATGCGCCAGTCGCTCCGCATCATCCGCCAGTGCGCCGACAACATGCCGGCAGGCGAGCACAAGGCGCGCCATCCGCTGACGACCCCGCCGCTCAAGGACGCGACGATGCACGACATCGAGACGCTGATCACGCATTTCCTGAATGTGAGCTGGGGTCCCGTCATCCCCGCGGGCGAGGCCTGCGTCGCCGTCGAGGCGACCAAGGGGCTCAACGGCTACTACCTGGTGAGCGACGGCGGCACGATGTCCTACCGCACGCGCATCCGCACGCCGTCCTTCCCGCATCTGCAGATGATCCCGCATATCAGCCGCGGCCACATGGTGCCCGACCTGATCGCGATCCTCGGCAGCATCGATTTCGTGATGGCCGATGTCGACCGCTGACGCCCCGCATCTGAGCGACGCGGAGCGCACCGCCATCGACGCGGCGCTGGCCGAGCATGACGGCGACGCCAGGGCGGCCGGCATCGCCGCGCTGAAGGCGGTGCAGGACGGACGCGGCTGGGTTTCCGATGCGGCGCTCGGCGCGGTCTCCCATCATCTCGGTCTGCCCGAGGCCGAACTCGACAGCGTCGCGACGTTCTACAACCTGATTTTCCGGGCGCCGGTCGGCCGCCACGTCGTGCTGGTCTGCGATTCGGTAAGCTGCTGGATCATGGGTTCCGACGCGGTGCGCGACGCACTGTGCGGCCGGCTTGGCATCGCACCGGGCGAGACCACGCCGGACGGGCGCTTCACCCTGCTGCCCACTGTCTGCCTCGGCGATTGCGACCACGCCCCGGTCGCGATGGTGGGCGAGACGCTGCATCGCGACATCGCGCCGGCCGATGCCAGCCGCCTGCTCGACGGGTATCGCTGATGGAGCGGCCTTTGACCGAACGGATCGGGCCGGACGGGCCGATGGACATCGCCGCCTACCAGCGCGCCGGCGGCTACGCTTCCGTGCGAAAGGCGCTTCGCGAGATGGCACCGGACGAGGTGGTCGAGGAGGTGACGAACTCCAACCTGCGCGGCCGTGGCGGCGCGGGATTCCCGACCGGAAAGAAATGGTCCTTCATGCCGCGCGGCGACGATGCGCCCGCGACGAAATACATCATCTGCAATGCCGACGAGATGGAGCCCGGCACCTTCAAGGACCGCTGGCTGCTCGAGGGCGACCCGCACCAGCTCGTCGAAGCGATGATCGTCGCGGGCTATGCGGTCGGCGCGTGCGAGGGTTACATCTTCCTCCGCGCGGCCTACGTCGAGGCCGCAAGGCGCCTCGGCCGCGCGATGGAGGAGGCGCGCGCGGCCGGCTGGCTTGGTCGGAACATCCTCGGTTCCGGCTTCTCGTTCGCGCTCAAGCTGCATGTCAGCGCCGGGCGCTATATCTGTGGCGAGGAAACGGCGCTGCTCAATGCGCTCGAGGGCGGCCGGCCGATCCCGCGCGCCAAGCCGCCCCACCCGCAGGCCGCCGGGCTGTGGGGCCGGCCCAGCGTCGTCAACAATGTCGAGACGCTGGTCAACGTGCCGCACATCGTCAATCGCGGCGCGGACTGGTTCCGCGGCCTCGCCGCCAGCGAGGATGGCGGCACCAAGATCTACGGCGCGAGCGGACATGTGAACCGGCCCGGCGCGTGGGAGCTGCCGATGGGCACGACCGCGCGTGAGATCATCGAGGAGCATGCCGGCGGGCTGCGCGACGGGCGCACCCTCACGGGCTTCCTGCCGGGCGGCGGATCCACGGGGTTCCTGATCGACGAGCATCTCGATGTGCCGATGGATTTCGGCGCGATCGAGAAGGCCGGCAGCCGGCTCGGCACGGGCACGATCATCGTACTCGACGACCGCACCTGTCCCGTCGGCATGCTGCGCAACCTCGAGGCGTTCTTCGCGCGCGAATCCTGCGGCTGGTGCACGCCGTGCCGCGACGGCCTTCCCTGGACCGAGAAGCTGCTGGCCGCCATCGAGGACGGCGAGGGCGACGAAAACGCCATTGCGCTGCTCGAACACCACACCGGCGCGCTCGGCATGGGCAAGACCTACTGCGCCCACGCGCCGGGCGCGATGATGCCGCTCGAGACCGGGCTCAAATATTTCCGCGACGCGTTCGACCGCCACCTTGCCGAGCGGAGGTGCCCGTGGCGGTAGCGACGGCGACCATCCACGTGGACGGGCACCCTTATACCGTGCCTGCCGGAAACAACCTGCTGGCCGCCTGCCTCTCGCTTGGCTTCGACCTGCCTTATTTTTGCTGGCATCCCGCGCTCGGATCGGTCGGGGCGTGTCGCCAATGCGCGGTCAAGCAGTTCGCGGACGCCGAGGACGACAAGGGCCAGCTCGTCATGGCCTGCGTCACGCCCGCGGCGGATGGCACGCGCCTCGCGATCGCCGACGACGAGGCGGAACGCTTCCGCGCCGGGGTCGTCGAGTTCCTGATGGTCAACCATCCGCACGACTGCCCCGTCTGCGAGGAAGGCGGCGAATGCCATCTTCAGGACATGACCCACATGACGGGCCATGTCTATCGCCGCTACCGCTTCCGTAAGCGCACGCACCGCAACCAGGATCTCGGCCCGTTCCTCAATCACGAGATGAACCGCTGCATCGCCTGCTATCGCTGCGTGCGGTTCTATGGCGACTACGCGGGCGGGCGCGACCTGCAGGCGCTCGGTGCGCACGACCACGTCTATTTCGGCCGGCACGCGGACGGGACGCTGGAAAGCCCGTTTGCCGGGAATCTTGCGGAGGTTTGCCCGACCGGCGTGTTCACCGACAAGCCGTTCTCGCGGCACTACGTGCGCAAGTGGGACCTGGCCGGCGCGCCGTCGGTCTGCCCGCATTGCAGCCTCGGCTGCAACATCTGGCCGAATGCGCGCGAGGGCGTGCTGCGCCGCGTGCTCAACCGGTACAACCACGCCGTCAACGGCTACTTCCTGTGCGACCGGGGGCGCTATGGCCCGGACTTCGTCAACGCGTCCGACCGGTTGCGCACACCCGACGGGCTCGACACCATCGGACAGGCAGCCGCGCTGATCGCGGGCAAGCGCGTGATCGGCATCGGCTCGCCGCGCGCGTCTCTTGAAGCCAACTACGCGCTGCGCACGCTGGTCGGGCCCGAGCGTTTCCAGACGCCATGGCCGGCCGACGAGCATGCAAGAATGGACGCGCTGCGCGATCTCGTTTCCGCCCCGCCCGCGCCAATCCGCAGCCTTGCCGAAGTCGAGCAGGCCGACGCCGTGCTCGTGCTCGGCGAGGACGCGACCAACACCGCGCCCCGCCTTGCGCTCGCGCTGCGCCAGGCGGGGCGCAATGCCGCTTTCAAGGGCGCGCGCGACAAGGGCGTGCCCGTCTGGAACGACACGGCGGTCCGCGACGCGGGTGGCGGGGCACGCAGCCCGGTGATCCTCGCCACGCCTTACGCGACGGCGCTCGACGACATCGCGACTGAAACGGTACGCGCCGCGCCCGACGACCTCGCGCGTCTGGGTGCCGCCATCGCCCATGCCCTCGACGACGAAACGCCACACGTCGCGGACCTGTCCGACGAGATGCGCGCCACGGCGGCGCGTATCGCCGCAACGTTGCGCGCGGCCGACCGCCCCCTCGTGGTGTCGGGACTCGGCTGCGCCAGCCGCGCAATGCTCGATGCCGCCGCGAACGTCGCCGCGGCGCTGGCCAAGGCCGGGCGCGATGCCGGCCTGTTCCTCGCAGCGCGTGCCGCCAACGACCTCGGCCTCGCGTTGCTCGCGCCGAAGCCGCTCGATGTGGCGGACGCCGACGTAGCGATCGTGCTCGAAAGCGAACCGGCCGCACTGCCCGAAACGGTCATCGCGGTCGACCATTCGCCGACGGCGACGACCGGCCGCGCCGCTTTGGTCGTCGCGGTGGCGAGCTTCGCCGAGACCGACGGCACGATGGTGAGCGCGGAGGGACGGGCGCAGCGCTTCTTCAAGCTCATGCCTCCCCGGGCCGGGGGATGCGAGTCGTGGCGCTGGTTGCGCGATCTGGCCCGCGCGCTGGGACGAAAGGAGATCGCCGGCTGGTCGCGCCTGGACCATGTGACGTCGGCCTGCGCCAACGCAATCCCGGCGCTCGTGCAGATCGTCGATGCGGCGCCCACGGCCGACTTCCGGCTCGTGGGCGAGCACGTGCCGCGCCTGCCGCACCGCGACAGCGGGCGCACCGCCCTCGATGCCGATTGGACGCTGCACGAGCCGGCCCCGCCCGACGATCCCGACTCGCCGCTTGCCTTCACGATGGAAGGCTATGGCGGCGCCGCGCCGGCGTCGCTCGTCCCCTTCGCCTGGGCGCCCGGCTGGAACTCGGTGCAGGCGCTCAACAAGTTCCAGGATGAGGTTGGCGGGCCCTGGCGCGGCGACGATCCGGGCGTGCTTCTGTTCGATGCTGTGGCGCGGGAGCCGGCCTGCCGCGGCGCCGTGCTGCCCGACGTGTTCCGCGCGCGCGACGACGCAATGCTCGTCCTGCCGCGCTGGGACGTGTTCGCAAGCGAGGCGCAGGCGGTCCGAGCGCCGGCCATCGCCGCCCGCGCGCCCGGCCCCGAGATCGCGCTGCATCCCGACGACGCGGCGACGGCGCGGCTTACCGTCGGGGATGTTGCGGAACTCCGCTTCGAGTCCGGCGCGGCGATCCGAGCGCCTATCGCGCACGATCTGTCGCTGCCGCGCGGCGTCGCCACGTTCCGGTTCCGCGGCGCATGTCCTGTCGACCTTCCGGCATTCGGACGTCTCGCGCGCGACGGGGACGCGACATGACCGATGCGGTGTACACGCTTCTCACCATTGCGATGATGCTCGGCGGGCTTATGGTCGTCGCAGGCGCGATGACCTGGATCGAGCGGCGCGGCCTCGCTCTGTGGCAGGACCGGTGGGGGCCGAACCGTGCCGGCCCGTTCGGCATCCTTCAGCCGGTCGCCGACATCATCAAGCTGTTCACCAAGGAGGACTGGACGCCGCCCTTCGCCGACCGCCCCCTGTTCGTCCTGGCGCCGGCCATCGCCTTCGTCGCGCTCGCCACCGCCTTCGCGGTCGTGCCGATCTCGCCCGCCATCGGCATCGCCAACCTCGATATCGGACTGCTGTTCTTCCTCGCGATGAGCGCGCTCGCCGTCTACTCGGTCGTCCTTGGCGGCTGGGCGTCGAACAGCAAGTACTCGCTGCTCGGCGGGCTGCGCGCGGCGGCGCAGATGGTCAGCTACGAGGTGTTCATGGGGCTGTCGCTGATGGGCGTGGTGGTCCTCGCCGGCAGCTTCGATCTGCGCACCATCGTGCACGCGCAGGAGCACATGTGGTTCGCCGTCCCGCAGTTCGTGGGCTTCGTCGTGTTCGCCATTGCCGGCATCGCGGAATCGCACCGCCTGCCTTTCGACCTGCCGGAGGCCGAGAACGAGCTGGTGGCGGGCTACCACACCGAATATTCGGCGATGAAGTTCGGCCTGTTCTTCCTGGGCGAATACGTGGCGATGGTCGTTGTCTCGGCCATGATCACGACCCTGTTCCTCGGCGGCTGGCTCGGACCCGTCCTGCCGGGCATTGTCTGGTTCGCGCTCAAGACGGGCGCGCTGCTGATGGGTTTCGTGCTGCTGCGCGCGGCGCTGCCCCGCCCGCGCTACGACCAGCTCATGGCGCTCGGCTGGAAGGCGCTGCTTCCGCTCTCGCTCGTCAATCTTGTCGCGACCGGCGGGATCGCGCTGTGGGTGGGCGCGTGACGCGATGCTGAGCCAGCTCCGCACCATCGGCGAGGTTCTGCGCCACACCGTCCGGCGGCGGGTGACGGTGAGCTATCCCGAGGAACAACCCTATCTCGCGCCGCGCTATCGCGGCCGCATCGTGTTGACGCGCGACCCGGACGGGCAGGAGCGCTGCGTCGCCTGCAGCCTGTGTGCCGTCGCCTGCCCTGTCGACTGCATCGCGCTGCAGAAGACCGAGGACGAGACCGGCCGCTGGTATCCCGAATTCTTCCGCATCAACTTCTCGCGCTGCATCTTCTGCGGCATGTGCGAGGAGGCGTGCCCGACCTACGCCATCCAGCTCGTGCCCGATTTCGAGATGTCGGAATACGACCGCACCAACCTGGTCTACGAGAAGGAGCATCTGCAGATCGACGGTCCGGGCAAGCGGCCGGGCTACAACTTCTATCGCGTCGCCGGCAAGGCCGTGGGCGGCAAGGACAAGGGCGCGGCCGAAAACGAGGCCCTGCCGATCGACATCAAGGGGCTGATGCCCTGAGGGGCGGGACACGGATGGAAGCCCTGTTCTACATCTCCGCCGTCGTCGCCGCCGCAGCCACGACCATCGCCCTCTCCCGGCGCGATGCGGTGCACGGGCTTCTGTACCTGATCGTCTCGCTGCTGGCCGTGGCGCTGGTGTTCTTCGCCCTCGGCGCGCCCTTCGCCGCCGCGCTCGAGGTCATCATTTATGCCGGCGCAATCGTGGTGCTGTTCCTGTTCGCGGTCATGCTGCTCGATCTGGGCCGCGCGGAGGAGGAGCGGCGCATCGCGCTGCCGTCTGCCTGGATCGGGCCGGCCGCGCTCGCCGCCGTGCTGCTGGGCGAGCTCATCTTCATCGTGCTCGGTAGTCAGAATGGGCTCTCGCATCTCGCGCGGCGCGTGCCGCCCGATGCCGTCGGGCGTGCGCTGTTCGGCCCGTATTTGATCGCGGTCGAGCTCGCCTCGATGCTGCTGCTGGCCGCCCTCGTCGCGGCGTGGCGCCTCGGCACGACCCGGCGCGGTTCTCCGGACAGGTCCGGCGGATGACGGCGGTGCCGCTCGACCACGCGCTGATTCTCGCCGCAACCTTGTTCGCACTCGGGCTCGGCGCGGTGCTCGCGCGGCGCAACCTCGTGTTCATGCTCATGGCGATCGAGGTGATGCTGAACGCCGCCGGGCTCGTCTTCGTCGCCGCCGGTGCGTCATGGGGACAAGCGGATGGCCAGGCGATGTTCGTACTCGTCCTTGCCGTCGCCGCGTCGGAGGTTGCGATCGGGCTCGCCCTTCTCCTCCTGATCCGCCGGCGCTTCGGCGGCGTCGACAGCGATTCCGTGCGGCTGATGCGAGGCTGAGATGGGCGCGCTGCTCTGGCCCATCCCGGCATTGCCGCTCGCCGCGTTCGTGATCCTTGCCCTGTTCGGCCGCGCGCTCCGCCGAGCCCAGGTGGCGGTCCTCGGGGTGGGTGCCGTTGCCATCGCCGCTGGGCTCGCCATTGCCGTCGGCGCGAAGTTCCTCGCGGCGCCGGTCGGCAGCACGGTCGATTTCAAGCTGTGGACGTGGATGCAGGTCGGCGCGTTCAGCGTCGCGCCAGGCTTCCGGCTCGATGCGCTGTCGCTGGTGATGGTGCTGGTCGTGACCGTCGTGGGCGCGCTGATCCTTCTCTATTCGGCCGGTTTCATGGCGGAGGATCCAGGCTATGCCCGGTTCTTCTGCTACATGAACCTGTTCGTCGGCGCGATGCTGATCCTCGTCCTCGCCGACAATCTGGTCCTGCTTTATCTCGGCTGGGAGGGCGTCGGGTTCTGCAGCTACCTGCTGATCGGGTTCTGGTACGCCGATCCGGCGAATGGGCGCGCCGCGCGCAAGGCCTTCATCGTGACGCGCGTCGGCGACGCCGCGCTGCTGATCGGGCTCGTCTTCCTCGCCATGCAGTTCGGCACGCTCGACATCGCGACGCTGATCGAAGGGGCCCGCCGGCACTGGGTCATCGGAACGGCGCCGGCGATCGCCGCCGCTTCCCTTCTGCTCGCCGGTGCGGTCGGCAAGTCGGCGCAGCTTCCGCTGCAGACCTGGCTGCCCGATGCGATGGCCGGCCCGACACCGGTCAGCGCGCTGATCCATGCCGCGACGATGGTGACCGCGGGTGTCTATCTGATCGCGCGCACCCATCCTCTGTTCGACCTGGCCCCGCCGGTGCAGGAAGCTGTCGCAGCGATCGGCGCGGTGACGCTGGTGCTCGCCGCCTTTGCGGCGCTCGCCCAGAACGACATCAAGCGCATCCTCGCTTTTTCGACGATGAGCCAGATCGGCTACATGTTCCTCGCCCTCGGCGTCGGCGCGTGGGGCGCGGCGATCTTCCACCTGGTGACCCACGCCTTCTTCAAGGCGCTGCTGTTCCTCGCCGCGGGCGCCGTGATCGGTGCGCTCGACGACGAGCACGACATAAGGCGCATGGGCGGGCTGTGGCTGCGCGCCCCGACCGCGTTCTGGAGCTTCCTGGTCGGGGCTTGCGCCCTTTCCGCCCTGCCATTGGTGACGGCGGGCGCCTATTCGAAGGATTTGATCCTGGCCGAGGCACTGCGCGCGCCGGACGGCGGGCCGGCATTGTGGGCAGCCGGCGCTTTCGGCGCGGCGCTGACCGGCGTCTACACCTTCCGCGTGGTGTTCCGCGTGTTTTTCGGCCCGGTCCGCACTGCGCCAACCGGCCGGCCGGGGCTGCTAATGAGGGTGCCGCTGCTCTGCCTGTCGGTGCTCTCGATTCTCGGCGGCATCCTGCCGGTACCGTCCTTCCTCGCACCCACCCTCGGTCTGCTGCCGGCCGGGGAGACCTGGTGGCTCTCGACCATTGCGGGCGCGCTCTCGGTCGGCGGGATCGCCGCCGCCTGGCTGCTGTTCCGCCCAGGCGGCACGCTGGCGGCACGGCTCGGCGCGACGCAGGCCGGTGCGGCGGTGCTTCGCCTGTGGCGCGCCGGGTGGGGCTTCGACCTGGCGTATGACCGGGTCTTCGTCCGGCCGGTCCTCGCCTTCGCCCAAGCGAATCGCGCCGACGGGATCGACCGGCTGTTCGAAGGGATCGGCTGGATCGGGCGCGTCGCGCATCGCGGGCTGAGCGCGACCCAGACCGGACGCGTGCGCGACTACGCCTCCGGCCTCGCCGCCGGGGCCGCGCTCGCCCTCGCCATCGCCGTGTTCCTCGCATGATCCTGTTCTGGCTCATCGCGATTCCGGTGATCGGCGGCGTGGCCGCCTGGCCGGCCGGACGGCTCGGCCGGGGCGCCGCGCGCGCGATGGCCATCGCGGCCCTCGCGGCGGACCTCGCCCTGCTTGCGACGACGCTCGCAGGCGGTGCGCCCATCCCACCGGGAACCGACTGGCTCCTCCAGCTCGACTGGGCATGGATCCCGCGCTTCGGCATGCGGTTCCACCTGGCGCTCGACGGGCTAGGCCAGGTGATGGTCGCGCTCACGCTTCTCCTCGGCATCGCGGCGGTCGCCGTCGCGCGGTCCGACGGGCGGCGGATCGGGCTGTTCGTGCTCGCGCTGATGTGGACGCTGGCCGGCGCGATCGGCGTGTTCCTGGCGGTCGACCTGTTCCTGTTCTTCCTGTTCTGGGAGGCGATGCTCGTCCCCATGTACTTCGTCATCGCGGTGTGGGGCCACGAGAAGCGTCGGCGCGCCGCAATCAAGTTCGTGCTGTTCACCCAGGGCGGCGGGCTGGTGCTGCTCGCCGCGGTCCTGGGGCTCGCCTTCGCCCACGCGGGGGCCGGCCAGCCGCTGACCTTCGACTATACGGCACTTCTGGGAACGCGCGTTCCGGACGGGATCGCAACCTGGCTGTTCCTGGGCTTCTTCGCCGCCTTCGCCGTCAAGCTGCCGGTCGTGCCGCTGCACAGCTGGCTGCCGGACGCCCACACCGAAGCGCCGACGGCGGGCAGCGTGCTGCTCGCCGGCATCCTGCTCAAGACCGGCGCATATGGGCTGATCCGCTTCGCCGTGCCGCTGTTCCCCGACGTCGCGCGCCAAGCGGCGGCACCGGTCATGGCGCTCGCCGTGCTCGGAATCCTGTATGGCGGGATCCAGGCTTTCGCCCAGAACGATGCCAAGCGGCTGGTCGCTTATTCGAGCGTCGCACACATGGGATTCGTGCTGCTCGGCATCTTCGCCTGGACGCCGACTGCGCTCGACGGCGCGGTGATTCAGATGCTGGCGCACGGCATCTCGACCGGGGCGCTGTTCATCGTCGTCGGCACGCTCGGCGACCGGCTCGGCACGCGCGACATGAACCGGATGGGCGGGCTGTGGACCCGCCTGCCGCGCCTGTCGGCGCTCGGGCTGGTATTCGCCATCGCCTCGCTCGGCCTTCCAGGACTCGCGAATTTCGTGGGCGAATTCCTGGTGCTTCTCGGCACCTACCCGACGCACCCCTTCGCCGCCGCGGTCGCGGCCGCCGGGCTGGTCGCCTCGGTGGTCTACGCGACCGCGTTCGTCGCGCGGGTGATGCACGGCGCGGAGGCGCCGGGCGCGCGCCGGATTGCCGACGTGGGTCCTGGCCATGGCGCGGTGCTGGGTGCGATGGTGCTGGCGAGCCTGTGGCTCGGGCTCGGCCCGCAGCCCGTGCTCGACATGCTGGCGCCGGCGCTCCATGCGCTCGGCGCCGCGGCGGCCGCGACATGACGGACACGGCGCTTGCGGCCCTCGCGCCGGTTATCGTTCTCGCGGCGAGCGCGGTGATCGTGATGCTGTCGATCGCCGTCGGACGCGGCCATGCGCGCCACGCGGTCCTGACGGGGCTCGGCCTCACGGCGGCCTTCGCGAGCCTGTTCCTTGCCGGGCAGGTCGCGCCGCAAGACGTGCTGTCGCTGCTGGTGGTCGATCGCTACGCTCTGGTCCTCGGCGGGCTTTCCATCGCAGCGGCCCTGGTGACCGTCGCCGTGTCCTATGGGTATTTGTGCGGCACCGAGGCGCCGGAGGAATATTACGTCCTGGTCCTGACCGCGACGCTGGGCGCCGTCGTACTGGCCGCCAGCCGGCATTTCGCTTCGCTGTTCCTCGGGATCGAGATCGTCAGCGTGTCGTTGTTCGGGCTGATCGCCTACCCGCGAAGCGGCGCGGCGATCGAGGCGGGGATCAAGTATCTCGTGCTGTCCGGTGCGGCCAGCGCGGCGCTTGTGTTCGGCATGGGGCTTCTTTACGCACGGTCGGGATCGCTCGACTTCGCGGTGATCGGCACGCTCGCCCGCATGCCGGTCGGACCCGCAGTCGTCGGCGGCGTGGTGCTGATCGCGGTCGGGATCGGGTTCAAGCTGTCGCTTGTGCCGTTCCACATGTGGACGCCCGACGTGTATCAGGGCGCGCCGCCGCCCGTGGCGGGGTTCGTCGCCACCGTCTCGAAGGGCGCGGTGTTTGCGCTGTTCCTGCGCTACTTCGAGCTGTCGAATGCGTTCGGCTACCAGGGCGTGTGGACGGCGCTCGGCGTCGTCGCGATGGCGACGATCCTCGTGGGCAATGGCCTCGCGCTTCTCCAGGACGACCTCGCGCGGCTGCTCGCCTACTCCTCGGTCGCGCATATGGGCTACTTGATGGTCGCCTTCCTCGCGGGCGATGCCTTTGCGGTCGAGACGGTGGTGTTCTACCTCGCGGCCTACGTCGTCGCGACGCTCGCGGCCTTCGCCGTGCTGGCGGGGATCGTACACGACCCTGACTCGCCGCAGGGTCGCGCGGCGTATGAGGGGCTTGCCCACCGCAACCCCCTCGCGGCGGCGACTCTCGGCATCGCCTTCATCTCGCTTGCCGGGCTGCCGGTCAGCATCGGCTTCTTCGGCAAGTTCTACGTGATCGCGGCCGGCATCGCGCACGGCGAATGGATGCTCGTCGGCGTCCTGATCGCCGGCAGCATCATGGGTCTCTTCTACTACCTGCGCGTGCTTGCGGCGCTGGTGCGCCACCCCGCCGCCGACGCGCCCGCCGGCGGTCGCGAACCGGCCGACCGGCTGTCGCTCGGCGTCGCGCTCGCGCTCGGCGCGACCATCGTGGTGTTCGGCGTCTGGCCCACGCCGCTGGTCGCGCTCGCTCATGCGACATTCCTCTGACTTAACCTGCGTAATGGCCGGTGCCGCGCGGCCGCAGGATATTGCGGGTGCGATGGCGCAGGATGACGACTTCAGGCATGAGACGACCGTCGGCGCGGTGATGCGCCCGGCCGACGACGTCGTGCATATCGATCATGCGCTCGACGAGGCTCTTACGCTCATGAAGGCGCTGGACGAGCCCTTTTTGCCGGTGGTCGATGGCGACGAGGTCGTGGGTTCGCTGTCGGCGCAGCGAATCCGCAGCCGCATCCACGACACCGGCGAGCGCGAAAGCGCCTCGGTGCGCGACGTGGTCCAGACGAAGGTCCTGTACTGCTATGTCGACGACACCCTCGCGGCCGCGCGCGCCGTGATGGACGAGGCGGGGGCCGGTCATATCTTCGTGCTGGACCGCGACGGCACGCTGCGCGGCATCGTCGTGCTGGACGATCTGATCGCCCGCGGCGCCGCGCGCGAGGCCAGAACCGGCCGCCGTCACGACACTGAGGCATCGCCGGACAGCCGGGCGGCGACCGGCGGCCGCACCAAATCGGGCGCGCCGAACGGCCGGCCGGCGAGCTACGCCCCGCGCCCCACACTCAGGCCGAAGCGCGGCCTGAAGCCGAAATCCTAAGAACCACCAGCCTACACACCAACCGAAACCAATCGAAAAGGAGTCCCCGATGTCCGACAACGTTTATGCCGTGACCGAGCTCGTCGGCACCTCGACCAAATCGATCGAGGATGCCGTGAACGGCGCCATCGCAACGGCCAGCAAGACGCTCCGCAATCTCGACTGGTTCGAGCTCAGCGACGTGCGCGGCCACATCGAGAACGGCGCCGTGAAGCACTACCAGGTCGCGGTGAAAATCGGCTTCCGCTACGAGTCCGAGTGACGCGGCGGCACCCCGCGGGCGCGCAAGGCGCCGTACGGCCCGTGATGTCGGACCTGGTCGAGATAGGATTCCTCGAACTGCGCTTCCTCGGCCAGACGGTCGACATCGCGCACGTATATCTTCCTGTCGCGCGTTTCGATCAGCCCGCGCTCGCGCAGCTTGCGGAGCGTGCGATTGACATGAACGATCGACAGGCCAAGGGAATCCGCGAGGATCTCCTGCGTCAACGGAAGCGCGTATGACCGGTCGCCGGCAAGGCCGATGAGCTGCAGCCGGTTCAGAAGCTCTAGGATGAGATGAGCGAGCCGCTCGAAGGCGGAGCGCCGGCCCAAACTGACCAGATGCTCGGCCAGCATCGCCTGCTCGCGCGCACTCGCCCACTGAACGGCCATCGCGATTTCGGGACGCGTGCGCCCCATCTCAGCGATCAGGCGCGCGGGAAACGACGTCACGCTCACGTCGGTCAAGGCGGCGCGCGAATGCTCGGCGACGTTGAACAAGGACGAACAGACGCCGAAAAAATCGCCCGGCAGGCCGAAATTGAGGATCTGCCGGCGGCCGTCCGGCAGCATCTTATAGCTGCAGGTCCAGCCCGCCTGAAGGATGAAAATCCGCTCGCAGGTCTCGCCCTCGACGATCAGGTCGGTGCCAGCCGCGAAGTGCTGCACGTTCCGCTGCAGCCCTTCGAGATAGGCGAGGCTTTCCCGTCCGAGATCGATGAAAACACCGAGCTTGCTGACGATTGGCGTCGCACCAGGTTGGTGATCGATTGCGGCGCCGTTGCGACTTCCTGTCCGCTGATGCATCCGCTGCTTCCCTTTTTGCACTCTCCCGCAATTCGTGCGAGCAGGTCTTCAAATGCCGCTTCCCTTCGTTAACTCAGGTGAATGTCGCGGACCGCCCGGCACGGCAAGTTCCAGGCGTCCGTCAGCGCCCGATGCGACGCGCTCGAAGGCGTCCCGCTCCCGGATGGCGATGGCCGTCCCTTCGCGGTGCTGGAATGCTCAAGTCGCGCCCGAGACGCGCGGGAGATCGATATGTACGATGCCACGACACGAGCCCAGGCGATCGCGGCTTTGTCCATGTGCTCGAGCCTCCTCCTGATGCTGGCCGAGCGCGACATCGTCGACGTGTCCGAAGTGAGAGACGCGCTCGACGATGCGGCCAGCGCGCATCGCAACTACACCGGCGATGGGGCCTCGCTGCAGGACCATCGCCAGGCAGCAATGATCATTGAACGCCTGATGGACGATTTCGATCCTGGGCCATCGGCGGCGGACGGCTGATTCCTCCGCGAGACCAACACCACCACGCCACCAACCCCCATGGCGAAGGCGGGCAACAACGACCCGACCGTCGGAGCAGCCTACAAGGCCCTCGCCAGCGTGCCCTGAACCCGTTGCACGGCGAAAGAGATGGCGGCCCGTCGGGAGACCGGCGAGCCGTCGGCCTATCTCGCAGCCAGGGCGATGATCGCGAGCAACACGACGAGGCCGATCAGCCCACCCGCGAAGATCGCCCGCCGTGTGGGTGTCGTGAGAACGATCTGGCCCTGGCTCGCCTCTTCGGCCGTGCGCGTCACCGGGTGGGATTTCGTCCGTTCGTCCGTTTTGTCGTCTGCCATTCGCACGCTCCCGCGGGTCGGATCCGCTCAGGTGGCGAGCTCCAGCACCTTGCGCTCGATCGCGCCGCGCGAAATGCCGTGCCGCTCCAGGAGCTCCGGACCCGGGCCCGAGCGCGGCGGCGAGGTGACGGCAAGGCAATGGACCGGGCCGGCGCCATCCACCGCGGCGGAGACAGCCTCGCCGAGGCCGCCCTCGGCGTAGTGGTCCTCGACCACCACGATCCCGTCCGTGTCGCGCGCGGCGGCAAGCAGCGTCTCGCGGTCGAGCGGCTTGACCGAATAGGCGTCGATCACGCGCACCTTGATCCCCTTCTTGCCGAGGGCGTCGTGGGCGGCCAGCGCCTCGTGCACCGTGATCCCTGCCGCGACGATGGTGAACGCGTCGTTCTCGGAGGTGCGGAGCGTCTTGGATCCGCCGACCGCGAACGTCTCGTCATTGTCGTAGATCACCGGCGTCTTCGGGCGTGTCGTGCGGATATAGACGATCCCGTCCGTGTCGGCCGCGCCCGCCGTCAGGCGTTCGGCGCTGACCGCGTCGCACGGGTACAGCACGGTCGAGCCGAGAACGGCGCGGAACAATGCGATGTCCTCGAGCCCCATCTGCGACGGCCCATCCTCGCCGATCGACACGCCCGCGTGGCTGCCGCAGAACACCAGATGCGGCACGCGGCTGTGGCCGGCCATGCGGATGAAGTCGGCGGCCCGCGACAGGAAGCAGGCGAAGGTCGCGACGTACGGGATCTTGCCGCACGCCGCGAGGCCGAGCGCGGCGCCGGCCATCCCCTGCTCGGCGATGTAGCTTTCGAAGAACCGCTCCGGGAAGTGTGTCGCGAAATCCTTGGCGCGGGTGGAGTTCTTCACGTCGCCGTCGAGCGCGACGATGTCGGTCAGGGCGGCGCCCAGCTTCTCCAGCGCCGCGCCGTACCCGTCGCGCGTCGCGACCTCCGCTCCGCGCTTGTAATCGGGTGCCATGTCGGGCGTGACCGGACGCTGCGGCCGTGCGTAAGGGCCGGTGCGGCGCGGCTCGATGACGGGCGTCGGCGCTTCGATCCCGCCCAGCTCGGCCAGCGCGGCCTCCGCCTCGTCCTTGTCGAGCGCCTTGCCGTGCCAGCCGTCGCGCCCTTCCAGGAACGACACGCCGCGGCCCTTCTCGGTGCGCGCGATGATGGCGGTCGGGCCGTCCTCGGCGGCCTCGTTCAGCGCGTCGAAGATCGCCACCACGTCGTGGCCGTCAATGGTCAGCGTCTTCCAGCCGAACGCGGCGAACCGGCCCGCATAGATTTCGGTGTGATGGCGATAGGGCGTCGGCGCGCTCTGGCCCAGCGCGTTCACGTCGACGATCGCCGTCACATTCTTCAGCCGGTTGAGCGCGGCGAACTGTGCCGCTTCCCAGACCGAGCCCTCGGCGCACTCGCCGTCGCCGAGAAGGCAGAACACGCGCGCGTCGATCCCGTCGAGGCGGTTGGCCAGCGCGACGCCGTTGGCGGCGGCGAGTCCCTGGCCGAGCGAGCCGGTCGCGACCCGCACCCACGGGTTGTTGGGCGTCGGGTGGCCTTCCAGGCTGGAACCGAACTGGCGCAGCGTCATCGGGTCCTCGTCGATGGCGCCGGCCTCGGACAGCACGGCCCACAAGAGCGGCGCGGCGTGGCCCTTCGACAGGACGAACTGGTCCACGTTGCGCGCCTCGGGTTCGTTCGGATCCCAGCGCATCTCGTGGAAGAAGAGCGCGGCCACGATGTCGGCCGCCGACATGCACGAGGTCGGGTGGCCCGAGCCGGCCGCGGTCGTCATCTCGATCACCTTGCGGCGCAGCTTGCGTCCCATCTCGGCGACCGGGGTCGCGTCCTGGCGGTTGCGCAAGCGCCGCCCCTCGGCCTCGATCGAGCCCATCAGCGCGTCGAACGGGTCGATGAGTTTCTGGACGCCCTCGTTCTCGAGCTGGACCGACACCTGATCGAGCTCGATCCCCAGGCGGCGCAGGCTGATCGGCACCCCGACCGCCTCCTCGTGCCCTTCCTCGATCGTGTCGGGGGCGATCTTGCCGTGGTCCGCGAAGGCCTTCGCGGTCGGAATCGGCAGGGTGTTGACCGTGTGCTTCCCGATCAGCGGCTCGACATACATCACGTCGCGATAGTCCGGGTTCTTGGTGCTGGTCGAGGCCCAGAGCAGGCGCTGCACCTGCGCGCCGTCGCGCGCGATCACTTGCCAGCGCTCGCTCTCGAACAGGTCCTTGAAGCGCCGGTAGGCGAGGCGGGCGCTCGCGATCGCGGCGCGACCCAGCAGCAGGCGCGGCTCCGGCGCGCCCGAGCCGCGATGTGCGCCCAGCCGGTGGCTCAGAAGCTCGTCGACCAGCACATCGATACGGCTGAGGAAGAAGCTCGCGACCGAGGCGATCCTGTCGACCGGGCGGCGGTCGCGGATGCGCCTTTCCAGCGCGCGGATATAGGCGTCGGCCACCGCCTCGTAGCGTTCGACCGAGAACAGCAGGGTGATGTTGACATTCAACCCGTCATAGAGCAGCCGTTCGATGGCTTCGAGCCCTTCGGGCGTGCCGGGGATCTTGATCATCACGTTGGGCCGGCCGACCGTTTCCCACAGCCGATGCGCCTCGGCGACCGAACCATCCGTGTCGTGGGCGAGGTGCGGCGACACCTCCAGGCTGACAAACCCGTCGGCGCCTTTCGTATCCTCGTAGATCGGGCGCAATATGTCGCAGGCGTTGCGCACGTCCGTCGTGACCAGACGCTCGTAGATGGCGGGTGTCTCGAGCCCGGCCGCGACCGCCTCGGCGATGTCGGCCTCATAGGCCGCGCTGCCCGCGATCGCGTCGTGGAAGATCTTCGGGTTCGACGTGATTCCGCGCAGACCGCGCTCGATCATCCAGCGCTCCAGCTCGCCGCCCGTGATCATGTCGCGCGTGAGATTGTCGATCCAGAGCTCTGCCCGTGCCGGGCGAGCTCGATCAAGGGATACATCGACGCCTCCTGCGGCCGGTGCGGCCGCGTTCCCATGTCGAATGAGCGAATGAAGGCCCGACGCTAGGCCGCGCGACCGTCGTCCCGCCTTCACCTGGGTTAAGGAGGGTCCGTGTCGCGCCGCGCACAAAAGAAAGGGGGCCGACGGGCGTGCA
>CAWFOW010000013.1:0-503104 GCA_963817535.1 uncultured Alphaproteobacteria bacterium | reverse complement strand
TCGACTCATTAAATCGCATCCATATTCGGGCTGCGGCCAGCTTGACGGATGCGAGGTAGTTTTCGGGTCTTTTGTCGTAGCGGGTGGCGACGGCTCGAAAGTGCTTGAGCTTATTGAAGAAGCGCTCGACGAGGTTGCGGTAGCGGTAAAGAAACGGGCTGAAGGCGGGGATGTTGGTGCGGCCGGGCATGGGCTTGATGTTGCCCCACGCGCCGCGCATGGCGAGGGTTCGCCGGAGCGCGTCGCTGTCGTAGGCCCGGTCGGCGAGCAGGATGTCGCCGGCTTCAAGAGAGCCGAACATGTCTTCGGCACTGCGCCCGTCATGGGCCTGGCCTTCGGTCAGCTTGAGGACGATCGGCAGGCCGTTCGCATCGACCAGCGCATGGATCTTGGTCGTCAGCCCGCCGCGCGAGCGACCCATGCAACGGGATCGGTCGTCTTTTTTTGGGCGTTGGCGGCGTGCTGATGCACGCGGATGCTCGAGGAGTCGATCATCTGGATGTCGCCCTCGTAAGCCTTGGAAACCGCCTCGAGAAGCCGATCCCACACCCCCGCCCTGCGCCAGCGGTTGAAGCGGTTCACGCAGGTCGTGTGCGGACCGTAACGCTCGGGAATGTCGGCCCACGGCGCGCCGGTGCGAAGCCGCCAGAAAATCCCGTTCAACACCCGGCGGTCGTCAACACGCGGCACACCGCGCGGCTTGTTCGGCAACAGTGGCTGGATCACAGACCACTCGAAATCCGTCAGATCGAAACGTGCCATCTCGGTCTCCCTTCGAGGAGACTGAATCACCCTTCCCAAAAAATGGGAATCCCATTTATGGGTATATGACCTAGAGTGCCGCCATGGAGATCGAGGCCCTGAGGACGCGGGTGAAGGCGGTGCTGGAGCGCATCGTGCGGCCGTTCGCGCGCGTCCTGATGCGGGCCGGCGTGAGCCCGAACCAAGTGTCGGGCGCCGCGGTGGCGCTGAACGTCGTGGCGGCCGTCCTCGTGATCGAGGGGCAGTTGACGGCCGCCGGGATCGTCTATCTCCTGGCCGGCGCACTGGACCTGGTCGACGGAGCGCTCGCGCGCGTCGCGAACCGGGTATCCGCCGCCGGCGCCTTCCTCAATTCCACCCTGGACCGCATCTCCGAGGGGGTGGTGTTCGCCGCCATCGCCTGGCGCTTCGCCACCGACGGCCGGCCGGAGGCGGCGGCGCTGACCGTCCTCGCGCTTCTCGGCTCGCTGCTGGTGAGCTATACACGCGCGCGGGCCGAGGCGCTCGGCTCGCGCTGCAATGTCGGGGTGATGACGCGGGCGGAGCGCGTGGTGCTGATCGCGGCCGGCCTGGTCTTCGGACTGCTCGCCCTCGCCATCGACCTGCTGGTCGTGCTCAGCTTCGTCACGGTCGGCCAGCGTATCGTCCACACGATGAAGGAGCTCGGCGCCGACACACGCCGCCGGGACGCTTAGCATGAAGATTGCCATCAATGGCGGGGGACCTGCGGGGCTCTACTTCGCCCTCCTGATGAAGAAGCAGGACCCGCGCCACGACATCGTCATCTACGAGCGCAACCGGCCGAACGACACGTTCGGGTTCGGGGTCGTGTTCTCGGACGAGACGCTGTCCCACTTCATGGGACACGACGAGGAGGTGTTCCAGGAGATTACCCGCAACTTCGCCTACTGGGACGATATCGAGGTCCGCTACCGCGGCGCGCGCATCCGATCGCGCGGCCACGGGTTCTGCGGCATTGCGCGGGTGAAGCTGCTCGACATTCTGCAGAAGCGCTGCGCCGCGCTGGGGATCGATATCCGCTACCAGGTCGAGATCGCCGACATGGCGCCGTTCGCCGACGCGGAGCTGATCGTCGGCGCCGACGGGGTGAACAGCTTCATCCGGGAGCAGTACAAGGCGCACTTCAAGCCGAACCTCGACCTGCGCAAGACCAAGTTCGTGTGGCTCGGCACCACCAAGTCTTTCGAGCCGTTCACCTTCATCTTCCGCCCGAACGAGGACGGCTGGTTCTACGTCCACGCCTACCGCTACGCCGAGGGCCAGACCACCTGGATCGTCGAGACTCACGAGGAGACGTGGCGCCGCGCCGGCCTCGAAAACGCGACCGAGGCGGACACGCTCGCCTATCTCGAAAAGCTCTACGAGCCCGAGCTGGAAGGCCACCGGCTGCTCGCCAACCGATCGATCTGGCGCAACTTCCCGGTCGTCACCAACGAGACCTTCCACCACGACAATGTGGTGATCCTTGGCGACGCGGCGCACACTGCGCAGTTCTCGATCGGCTCGGGCACCAAGATCGCGATGGAGGACGCCGCGGCGTTGGCCGAAGCGTTCCGCACCGAGCGCGCCGTGCCCGCCGCGCTCGTCGCCTACGAGGAGGCGCGCCGGTCCGAGGTCGGGCGTTTGCAGTCCTCGGCGCTGGTCAGCCTGCAATGGTACGAGAACGCGCTGCGCTACAACGGCATGGAGCCGCAGCAATACGCCTTCTCGTTCTTCAGCCGCACCAAGGTCGTGACCTACGAGAATTTGCGCCTGCGCGATGCGGATTATATCGCTGATGTCGACCGCTGGTGGGCCGGCACGGTCCGCGCGCAAGGCTTCGAGGTGAGCTCGAACGACCCGCCGCCGCCGATGTTCACGCCGTTCCGCCTGCGCGACATGGTCGTGGCGAACCGCGTCGTGGTCTCGCCGATGTGCCAGTACTCGGTGGAGGACGGCACGCCCACCGACTGGCACATGGTCCATCTCGGCGGCTTCGCCGTCGGCGGAGCCGGGCTCGTCTATACCGAGATGACCAATGTTTCGCCCGAAGGCCGCATCACTCCCGGCTGCGCCGGCATGTACAAGGACGAGCATATCGCGGCGTGGAAGCGCATCGTCGATTTCGTCCACGCCAACTCCGCCGCGAAGTTCTGCATGCAGCTCGCCCATGCCGGTCGCAAGGGCGCGACCTGCCTCCCGTGGGACGGCGGCGCCGACGAGCCGCTGAAGGACGGTGCGTGGCCGATCCTCTCGGCCTCCGCCATTCCCTATTTGCCGCACAGCGCGGTGCCCAAGGCGATGGACCGTGCCGACATGGACAAGGTGCGCGACGATTTCGTCGCGGCGGCGAAGCGCGCCGAGGCGGCGGGGTTCGACATGATCGAAATTCACGCCGCGCACGGCTATCTGCTGTCGTCGTTCATCTCGCCGCTGTCGAACGAACGTACCGACGAATATGGCGGCAGGCTGGAGAACCGCATGCGCTTCCCGCTCGAGGTGTTCGATGCGGTGCGGGCCGTGTGGCCCGCCCAAAAGCCAATCTCCGTGCGTATCTCCGCGACCGACTGGGTGGGGGACGAGGGCATTACCGGCGACGATGCGGTCGAAATCGCGAAGATGTTCAAGGCGCATGGCTGCGACATCATCGATGTGTCGGCCGGACAGACCTCGACCCGCGCCATGCCGGTCTATGGCCGCATGTTCCAGACCCCGTTCTCCGAACAGGTGCGGTTGGAGGCCGATATCCCGACCATCGCGGTCGGCAACATCACGACCCCCGACCAGGTCAACACGATCGTGGCGGCGGGCCGTGCCGATTTGTGTGCGCTGGCGCGACCGCATTTGGCCGACCCGCATCTCACGTTGCGGGCGGCGGCGCATTACGGCTACGAGGATCAGGTCTGGCCGAACCAGTACCTGGCCGCGAAATCGCAGGCGATGCGGCTGGGTGTGGCGAGCGACGAGGAGTATCGCGAGCTGCGCGCGGCGGCGAAGGCGCGCCCGGTCGCGGCGCTCAAGGACGCGGCGGAGTAGGGGCGGCGGCGATGTCGTCCCATCCGCCGATCCGAACGATCCGCGACATCGAGGCGCTGGAGCGCGTTCCGCTCGAAGAGCGCATCGTGAGCTGGGACGTTTACGAGCTGATCCGGCGCGGGGCGGCGCGCGATCCCGACAAGACTGCCCTGATCCATTTCGACGATGCCGACATCGACGTCGCGCCGTTCACCCTGACCCATCGCGAGCTGATGGGCCGATTCAATCAGGCGGCGAACCTGTTTCACCGGCTGGGGGTGGGGCCGGGCGATGCGGTCTGCACCTTGCTGCCGACCGTGCCGCAGGTCTTCTACGCCCAGATGGGCGGCATCGCCGCCGGCACCTCGTGCTGCGTCAACTGGATGCTCGAGCCCGCGGCACTGGTCGACATTCTGACCGCCGCGCGCTGCAAGGTGCTGATCGCGCTCGGGCCGGAAGGCGAGGTCGGCATCTGGGACAAGGTGGCCGCACTCCGCGAACGGCTGCCCGAGGATTGCCGCGTGCTCAGCGTCGCCGCGCTCGGCGCCGGTCGCCTGCCGGACAGCGACTTCGACGCGCTGATGGCGGGGGAGCCGGCAGACCGGCTGACCTTCGAGCGCGTGCGCGGTCCGGACGACATCGCGGCCTACGTCCATTCCGGCGGCACCACCGGAACGCCCAAGCTCGCCAGGATCGCCCATCGCGGCTTGGCGTTCAAAAGCTGGACGAACACGGTGACGATCGGCCATGAGCCGGAAGAGACCACCTTCTGCGACTACCCGCTGTTCCACATCGCGGGCTATTTCGGCAAAACGATCCTGCCGCTGGTCAACGGCGCGACGATCCTGGTGCCCAGCGCCTTGGGCGCGCGCTCGAAGCGCTTCATCGCCAACTACTGGAAGCTGGTCGAGCGCTACCGCATCGCCTTCCTGTCGGGCGTGCCGACGACCTTGTCGGTGCTCATCGCCAACCCGCCGAGGAACGGCGAGGACATCTCGTCCTTCCGGCCTTATTCGCCGACCGGCTCGGCGCCGCTGCCGGCCGAGGTGGCGCGGCGCATCGAGGACCTGTTCGGCGTGCGCATGCTCGCCACCTACGGCGCGACCGAGTTCACCCAGAATGCGACGATGGTGCCGCGCGACGGCGATCCGCGCTACGGCGCGACCGGCATCCATCTGCCCTATGTCCAGGTCAAGACCGCGATGCTCGACGGCAAGGGCGGCATCGCGCGCGACTGCAAGGTGGATGAGATCGGCGCGATCCTGGTCAAGGGGCCGAACACGATCCCCGGCTATGTCGATCCCGCGCTCGACAAGACCATCTTCTTCGGCGACGGCTGGGTGCATTCGGGCGATCTCGGACGGATCGACGCCGACGGCTATCTCTGGGTCACCGGCCGGTCGAAGGACCTGATCATCCGCGGCGGCCACAACATCGAACCCGCGGTGATCGAGGAGGTGCTGCTGGCCCACGACGCGGTGCAGTTCGCAGCCGCGGTCGGCAAGCCCGACGCCCATGCCGGCGAGCTGCCGGTCGCCTATGTCCAGCTTCAGCCCGGCGCGACGGCAGACCCGGCCGAGCTGCAGGCCTTCGCGCGGGGGCGCATCGCCGAACGTGCCGCCGCACCGGTCGAAATCCACGTGGTCGAGCGAATCCCGCTCAGCGACGTGGGCAAGCCGCTCAAGGATGCGCTGCGCCACGACGCGGCGCGACGGGTCTTCGCGACCGTCCTTGCGCCGCTCGCCGGAATGGGCATCAAGGTCTCGGTTGCGGTCGGGCCACATGCGGCGCACGGGACTCTCGCCACCGTCACCCTGTCAGGCGATTCCGCCGCGGGCCGGACGGCCATCGAGGACGAAGCGCACAAGATCCTCGATCCCTTTGCCATCCGTCACGAATTGGTCTGGCGCGCCGGCTGATCGGCACCGGCCTGCCTGCGCCGGCGGCAGTTACACGCGTCGCAAGCAGATTTCGCGTTCCGGCCGAGCAATAGAGAGGGAGGCGATCCAGCGTGACGCTGGATCGCTTCACCGATCGCTTCACGCGATAGCTATTTTTTCCCCTCGGCCGCGAGGACCTTCGCGATCTCCGCGCGATAGGCGGCCAGCACCGCTGCGCCGTTCGGCGTCGCCTTGACCCACTTGTCGACGATGACCTGGGCCTTCGTCTTCCACGTGGCTTCCTCGTCGGGTGCAAGCGTGAAGAAGCTATGGCCGGGCCGGGCCTGGACGTTCTTCTTGCCTTCCGCGTCCATCCGGTCCGTCGTGCTGCCCATACGCTCGGACAAGTTCTCGCCGCCCATCGTGTCGAACGCCTTCTGCGCCTTCTCCGGCAGCTTGTTGAAGGCGGCCTTGTTCATGATGATGAAGGACGGTGTCCCGCCGAATGCGCCCTCGATGTGGTACTTGGTGACCTCCTGCAGCTTGAACGGGTAGAAGGCCGGCCATCCGATGGCGATGCCGTCGACGACGCCGCGCTGCCCGGCCTGGTACATGTCAGAGGGCTGCATCGTGACGGAGGCCGCGCCGGCGACCTGGACCAGCTCCGAAATGACCCGCACGGACACGCCGATCTTCAGCCCCTTGAAATCGGCCAGCCCCTTGATCGGCTTGTTCGAATGGAAGCTCGCCGGCGGGAAGTTGAACAGGCCGAGAACCTTGAAGCTCCCCCAATCGTCCTTGATCACGCCCCGTTCGTAGAGGCGCCACATCGCTATGCTCGCGGCTCTCGCCTGGGTCGAGACGAACGGCAGCGAGGCGACGTCGGTCTGCGGGAACTGGTCGGAGTACGGACCGAGGATGCCCCAGCTGATGTCGGTGACGCCATTCAGCGTGCGGTCGACCACCTGGTTGAAATTTCCGAGGACGGCGCCGAGAAAGGGCTGCACCTGCACGGTGCCGCCGGACGCCTTCTCGACGTCTTTGAGCCACGGGCCGATGCCCCAGACCGTGATGAGCGACTGGGGTGGGGACGGGGATCCGAACTTCAGCTTGACGGGCTGCTGCGCGAATGCCGGCGAGGCGGCGACCGCCGCCAATGCGACCAAGGCCAATAACTTCACTCGCTTCACGATTTTCTCCGCTTGTTTCCGTTACCGGTTTTGACGATCTCCGCGCCGACCGTGGCGCGGATGGAAGATGCCGCTATAGCAGACGCGGCGAGATCGCGCATGTCCTCGCTGGCCTCGGTGCCCGGCCCGCTACTTCGCCTCGAGCTTTGCGAGCTCGGCCTTGTATGCCGCCAGGATTTTCGCCCCGTTCGGGGTGCGCTTCACCCATTCAGCTTCGACCGGAGCCAGGCGCTTCCGCCAGATGGCCGACTGGGCGGCCGGCAGCTTGTAGATCGTGTGGTTGGGCATCTTGCCGACCACAGTTGCACCCAGCGTGTTCTGCCGGTCGGTGGTGTTGCCCATGCGCCGCGAGAACGGCTCGCCCGAATATTCGTCGAGCACCTTGCGCAGCTTCTCGGGAAGGGCGGCGTGCGCGTCCTTGTTCATGAACACGAAGGCCGGCGCCTGGCCGAGCGCGAGCTGGAGGTGGAAGTTCACCACCTCCTGCAGCTTGAAGGGCAGAACGGCCGACCAGCCGACCATGATCGACTGCACCAGCCCGCGCTGCGTCGCCTGATAGGCTTCGGCCGGGGTCATGGTCACCGGTGTCGCGCCGAGGAGTTGGGCGTACTCGGCCGAGGCCCGGGCGAAGACGGCCATCTTCATCCCCTTCAGGTCGTCGAGCGAATTGATGCGGGAGTGGGTGTGGATGCCCGAGCCGGGGAAAACGAACAGTGCGAGCGGGTGGACGCGCTCATACGCCTGGTCGAGGATCCCCTGCTGGTAGAGGCGCCACAGCGCGACGCTGGCTACCTCGTCGCTGTCGCTGAGGAATGGGATTTCAGCCACGTTGGATTTCGGGAACTGGTTGCCGTACGGCCCCATAACGCCGAAGGCGATCTGCGCCACGTTGGCGGTCACGCGGTCGATCGCGTTGTTGAAGTTGGCGAGGGAGGGGCCGGCGAACAGCTTGATTTCGAGCGCGCCGCCCGTCGCCTTCTCCACGTCCTTGATCCAAGGCCCGATGCCCCACGTGTTGACCTGCGACTGCGGCGGCGCGGGAAAAGCGAGCTTGAGGGTGACTTCGGCCGCCTGGGCGCCGGTGAGGGGCGCCACAGCGAGCGCGGCCACGGCAAGCGCGGCCACGGCAAGCGCGGCAAGAATGCTTCGCTTCATGAGTTCCTCCCTGATCGTCCGTTGGGCCATGGCCCTCGTTTTGGGACCATTATGGGCCGGCGTTACGCTGCGCCGCAAGGCGGATTGGGCCAAAACGACAAGGCCCGCGCCATCCGGCGCGGGCCCCGGGGGGGGCTGGCTGGCTTGTGGTGGCTACTTGCCGGCCCGGATGTCGGAGAGTGCCTGGCGGAAGGCGGTGAGTACCTTTCCGCCGTCCGGCGTGCGCTTGACCCAATCCGCGACGATCGGCTCGGCCAGCTTCTTCCACCGTGCCTTCTCTTCGGGCGAGATCGTGCTAACCGTATGGCCTTTCTTGGCACCGGTGATCTCTTCACCAACCTTGTCCATGCGGTCGGTCACCTCGCCCATCCGCTTGAAGTAGGGGGCACCCGAATAGTGGTCGATCGCGTCCTTCGCCTTCTGCGGCAGGCGCGCGTAGGCCTGCTTGTTCATAATCATGAAGGCGGGCGCGTAGCCGGCGCTCGTGTTCAGATGATAGTTGGTCACGTCGTCGATCTTGAAGGTGGTGACGGCCGACCAGCCGACGAACACGCCGTCGACGACGCCCCGCGCCGCCGCCTGGTAGAACTCGGGCGGTCCTAGCGTGACCGGCGCCGCGCCGAGCACCGTGATAAGGTCGGCGAGGACGCGCGAGGCGACGGCGAACTTCAGGCCCTTGACGTCGTCCGCGGTCTTGACCGGCTTCTTGGTGTTGATGACCGGGGCCGGGAAGGTGAACAACGACAGCACTTTCACCTTGTCGAACGCCTTGTCGAGGAGGTTCTGCTGCCATAGCCGCCACAACGCGACGCTCGCCTCGGTGTCGTTGTCGGCCTCGAACGGCACCTCGGTGACGTTGACCTTCTGAAATACGCCCTGCAGCGGCCCGAAGATGCCGAACGTGATATCGGACACGCCTGCCACGGTGCGGTCATAGGTCGTCTGAACGCTGACGATCGAGTTGCCGGGGAACAGCTTGATGTCGAGCAGGCCGTCCGCCGCCTTCGTCACGTCCTGGCTCCATGGCCCGGAGCCCCAGACGTTGACCTTCGACTGGGGCGGGGCGGGGAAGCCGAACCGCAACGTGATGGGCTGGTCCGCTGCGTAGCTGATAGCGGGCAAGACGGCAATTGCGCCTGCAAAGGCAAGCGCGACAACGCGCCTCAACATCGAGTCTTCTCCCAATTGACCGCCGGCTCAACTGCCGGAACGGATATCGTCCAACGCCTTGCGGAATCCGGCCAGGATGGCGGCGCCATTCGGCGTGCTCTTGACCCATTCCTGGCGGATCGGTTCGGCCATTTCCTTCCAGCGAGCGCGTTCCTCGGGCGAGATGGTGGTGACGGTGTGGCCTGACTTGGCGACCACGAGCTTGCGGCCGACATCCTTCATGCGGTCCGTGACCTTGCCCATCCGCTCGAAATACGGTGCGCCGGAATATGTGTCGATTGCGTCCCTGGCCTTCTTCGGCAAGCGCGCATAGCTTTGCTTGTTCATCATCATGAAGGCGGGCGCGAAACCGGCGTCCGAGTCCATGTGGTACTTCGTGACCTCGGCGAGCTTGAAGGTGGTGACCGCGGACCAGCCGACAAAGATGCCGTCGACCACGCCACGCGCCGCTGCCTGGTAGTATTCGGGCGGGCCGAGCGTGACCGGCGAGCCGCCGAGGGCGGTAACCAGCTCGGCGAGCGTACGACCCGAAACGGCGAACTTCATGCCCTCCATGTCTTCCATTGTCTTGACCGGCTTGTTCGTATGCACGCCGGGCGGCGGGAAGACGAACAGCGCCAGCACCTTGACCTTCGAGAATTCGTCGTTGATCAGGCCCTGCTTCCACAGCCGCCACAAAGCGAGGCTGGCCTCGGTGCAGTTCTCCGCCTCGAAGGGCAGCTCGGTCACCATGACCTTCCGGAACTTGCCTTGAAGCGGGCCGAAGATCCCGAACGTTATGTCGGATACACCGGATACCGTCCGGTCATAGGTCGTGCGCGTGCTGACGATCGAGTTGCCGGGGAACAGCTTGATGTCGATCGTTCCACCGGCGGCCTTCGTCACCTCCTTCGTCCACGGCCCGCTACCCCAGCCATTGACCTTGGATTGGGGCGGGGCAGGGAAGCCGAAGCGGAGCGTCGTCGGCTCCGCCGCCTTCGACAGGGCGGGGCCGAGGGCGACGGCGGCGGCAAGCGCGAGGGCGAGTGCGCGTCCTGGCATGGTCCGGTCCTCCTTCTGGTCAGCTGCCGGCGCGGATGTCGGCGATCTCCTTGCGGAACGCGGAGAGCACCCGCTCGCCATCCGGCGTGGCCTTCACCCAGTTGGAAATCACCGGGCGCATGCGCACCTGCCAGCGCTTCAGCTCGTCGGGCGCCAGCTTGTGCATCTCCTGGTTCTTCATGTTCTTGACGATCTGGATGTTGTCGCGCTCGGTGTCGTCGATGACCTTGTTGAACAGGTTCGTGTACCAGGTGCCGATATGGTCATCGACGGCCTTCTTGGCCTTGCCCGACAGCCTGGCATAGCTCGCCTTGTTCATGATCATGTTGGCCCCGGCGCCGCCCAGCGACTCGTTGACATGGTGGCGCACGATGTCGATGGTCTTGAACGTGACGGTCGCGGGCCAGCCGATGGCGACGGCCTGGATCAGACCGCGCTGCAGGCTCTGATAGAGCTGGGTCACCGGCATGGTGATCGGCGTGGCCCCCAGCGCCTCGGCGGTCTGGGCGGCGATGCGGCCCTGCACGCTGATCTTGACGCCTTTCAGGTCCTCGAGCTTGTCGATGCGCGGGACCGAATGGTAGGCGAGGTTGGCGAATACGCCGAACGCGATCGGCTTCACCTTCTGCCACTCGTCGGCGATGATCCCCTTTTCGTAGAGCCGCTGGAGGGCGAGCCCCGCCTCGTGAGCGCTCCGGGTCTCGAAGGGCAAGGTGGCGACGGTGGTCTTGGGCACCTGGGACGAGATCGGCCCAAGAATGCAGAACGCGACGTCCGCCACGCCGTTCGCGACGCGGTCATAGGCGTTGACCATGGAGACCAGCGACGGTCCGTTGAAGATCTGCGCCTTCACCGCCCCGCCCGATTCCTTCGCGATCAGGTTCGACCAGGGCACGATCGCGTCGGTGTGAATCGAGGCGTTGGGCGGGCCGGGGTCGCCGTATTTGAGCACGATGGGCTCGTCGGCCCAGGCAAGATTGGCTGTGCCGAGCGCCGCGGCGGCGGCAAAAGCGGTCAGGATGCATCGGGTCATTTGGCAAAACCTCCCAGTTGTAGTGCCACCCGCTTGGCCGCGGGTTACAGCGTGCCATGGCCGTTCACCGGTCCTGGTGGCACGCGAAGCTTCCCTACTCCCTTTTTAGCTACCGGGTTCAGTGCGGGCTGTCAAACGCGCCAGGCCGCCACACGCGCTCGAATTCCTGCGAATCCGGGCGAAACGAAGCAATCCGGGCACCCGGTCGGGGCCGGATTGCTTTGCCTTTTCGTAGCTGTTGCCGCGGGGCTCTACGAGCCGGCGCGGATGGCGGCGATCTCCTTGCGGAAGTCGGACAGCACCTTCTCGCCGTCGGGCGTGCGCTTGATCCATGCCTGGATCGCCGGCTGGATGCGCTGCTTCCAGCGGGCGGCCTCCGCCGGGGCCAGCTTGTGAATTTCCTGGTTCGACATGTTCTGGGTGGCCACGATGTTCTCGCGCTCGGTGTCGTCGATCACCTTGTTGAACCAGTTCGTGTACATGGTGCCGCTGTGGCTGTCGATTGCCTGCTTTGCCTTGCCCGAGAGCTTGGCATAGGTCTTGTTGTTCATGATCATGATCGCCGCCGCGCCGCCCAGCGAGGCGCTGATGTGGTGGTGCACGATGTCGGTCAGCTTGAACGAAACCGTGGCCGGCCAGCCGATGGCCGCGCCGTTGATTGTGCCGCGCTGCAGGGCGGCATAGACCTCGTTGATGGGCAGGGTGATGGGCGTGCCGCCCAGTGCCTGCAGCGTCTCGCCGGCGATGCGGCCCTGCACGCTCATCTTCACGCCCGCGAGGTCCTCGATCTTGTCGATGCGCGGGACGGTATGGTAGCTGAGATTGGCGAAGATGCCGAAGGCGATCGGCCTCACCCGGCGCCACTCGCTGGCAATGATCCCCTTGTCGTACATGCGCTGCAGCGCGAGCCCGGCTTCGTGCGCGTTCTCGGCCTCGAAGGGCAGGGTGCCGACCAGCGTCTGTGGGAACTGCGACGACACCGGTCCCAGGATGCAGAAGGCGAGGTCCGCCACGCCGTTCGTCACGCGGTCGAGCGTGTTGATCATGTTGACCAGCGAGTAGCCGACGAAGACCTTGACGTCGAGCTCCCCGCCCGACTCCTTGGTCACCTGCTCGGACCAAGGCTTGATCAGGTCGGTGTGGATCGAGGCGTTGGGCGGGCCGGGGTCGCCGTATTTCAGCTGGATCGGGCCGGCAGCATTGGCGAAGGTCGCCGACGCCACGAGGGCGGCGGCAGCGACGGCGGGCAGTGTAGCGCGCATGGTTCCTCCCGAGGGTTGTCGCCGCTCGCGCCCGCGGGAGCGGGCGGGACGGCATGAAGCTCTTACGTCGCGCCAGTCTCGTTCCGCGCCGGCGCATTGGCAAGCCGTGGCCGGGGTGTCATTTCCCCGCACGGATTTCGACGATCTCCTTTCGAAAGGCCGCGAGCACCTGCGGCCCGTTCGGAGTTTTCTTTTCCCAGGCGGCGATGACGGCGTCGGTCGCCTTGCGCCAGCGCTTCTCTTCCTCGGGCGAAAGCTCGGTGATGGTCTGGTTGAGCTTCTTGGTCTGGGCGAGGCCCTGGTTGTCCATAGAGGCGATGGCGCGCGCCATCATCTCGCAGAACGGCAGTCCGGCCAGCTTGTCGATCGCCTTCTTCCCGGCCTCGGGAAGGCGCGCGTAGCTCGCCTTATTCATGAAGTTCATGGCGCCCTCGGCGGACAGCGAGGCCTGCAGGTGGAACTTCGTCACCTCGTACAGCTTGAATGGCATGATGCCGGGCCAGCCGATGCCGGCGGCGTCGACGGTGCCGCGCTTCAGGCTCTGGTAGAACTCCGTCGGCGGCATGGTGATGGGCGTGCCGCCGAGTTCGTGGATCACTTCGCCAAGCGTCCGGCTCATGGTCGCCACCTTCAGGCCGCGCAGATCGTCCATCGAGTGGACCGGCTTGTGGGTGTGGACCGACATGTTGGTGAAGGCCTCGAGCGCGATCGGCTTGATCTTGCTCAGCTCGTCGGCGAACACGCCCTTCTCGTAGAGCCGCCACATCGCGACACCCGCCTCGTGCGGGTTGCTCGCGGCGTAGGGCAGCATGGCCACCGTCGTCTTCGGAAACTGCTGCGGGTAGAGCCCGAGCAGGAGAAACCCGAAATCGGCGACGCCGTTGATCACCCGGTCGTACACGTTGTTGGGCGCGCTCAGCGACATGCCCGGGAACAGCTTGATCTGCAGGGCACCGCCCGACGCCTCCTCCACGGCCTTGACCCAGGGCACGATCCCGTTGGTGTAGACGGCCGCCTGGGGCGCACCGGGATAGGCATATTTGAGCTGGACGGCGTCGGCGGCAGCCCTGTCCGGGGCGAGCGTCGAAAGAAGGGCGGCGGCCCCGATGGCCGCCGCAAGTACGCGATGTGTCATGTATGTCGTGTCCTGTGGATGAAGGGCCGTGGCGGCCCGATATGCGTGTGGGCTATTTCTTCATCAGCTTGGCGTTCTCTTCCCGATAGGCGGCAAGCACGGCGGCCCCGTTCGGCGTCCGCTTCACCCAGCTTGCGACGACAGGCTCGATGCGCGCCTGCCACTTCGCCTGCTCGGCGGCCGCGAGGTGATTGACCTGCTGGCCCTTGGTCTTGCCGACCTTGGTGCTTTCCTCTTCGTCGGCCTCGTCGAGGATCTTGCCGATCGCCGTCGCCCACGGCGCGCCGGACGCCGCGTCGATTGCCTTCTGGCCCTTCTCGGGCAACTTCGCATAGCTCTTGTTGTTCATCATGACGAACGTGACCTCGCCGCCCAGCGGAACTTCGAGGTGGACATGGGTGACGTCGTCCAGCTTGTAGCTCTTGGTCGCCGGCCAGCCGATCACGGACCCGCCGACAACGCCGCGATTCAGGCTCTGGTACAGCTCGGTGACGGAAAGCGTGACGGGGGCCGCGCCCAGCCGCTCGATCGTATCGGCCATAAGCCGGCTCTGCACGCTCAGCTTCATGCCATTGATGTCGTCGAGCGACTTGATCTCTTTGTTGGTGTGGATCACGACGTTCGGAAACACCATCAGGGTGAGCGGCCTGACGTCGGTCCATTCCTTCGACAGCAGGCCGCGTTCGTACACGTTCCATAGCGCGACCGTGCCGGTCGACGCGTCGTGCGTTTCGAACGGCAGCGAAGCGACCGAGGTCGCGGGGAACTGGCGCGAGATCGGCCCCAGCAGGCCGAAAGCGATGTCGGCAACACCGTTCAGCACGCGGTCGTAGATCTGCGGGAAGTGGCCCAGTGCCGGGCCGGAGAAGAGCTGCACGTTCACCGTGCCGCCCGATTCCTTGTTCACCCGCTCCACCCAGGGCTTGATGATGAAAGTGCTGACATGGCCGGTCGGTGAGCCCGGATTGCCGAACTTCAGCGAGACGGCGTCGGCCGCGCGGGCGCCGAGCGGCGTGGCGGCGAGGGCGGCTGTGCAGACAAGCCCGGCGAGGGCACGAAGATGCATCATGCGGATTGCCTTTCTACGGGCGGAAGGCCCAGTGCGTCAGATGTGGTGAGGGCGGCGCTCGACGCCGCCCTTTTCCCCGACATTTAGCGTTGTCGTCGGTGCATTTGTCAACGCACGGCTCTGATGCGATCAGGACCCCGAGCGGATTTTCTTGATCTCGGCGCGGAACGCGGACAGGACGTGCGGGCCATCGGGCGTATGCTTCGCCCAGTCGTCGGTGATCGGTGCCAGGACCTTTTCCCACCGCGCCAGCTCGGCGTCCGACAGCTCGACGACCTCGTGGCCCTTCATCTTCTTGAACTCGCCGATGGTCTTGTCGTTGGAGACGTCGAGTCCCTCGCCGTAGCGCTTGGAGAACGCCTCGCCCGAATATTTGTCGAAGGCTTGGCGCACCTTGTCCGGCAGCCGCTTGTAGCTGCCCGTGTTCATCATCACGAAGGCCGGGAACAGGCCGAACGGCGTCGACATATGGTACTTCGACACTTCGTCCAGCTTGAAGGACGTGGCGCCGGGCCACGAGATCAGCGCGCCATTGATGACCCCCCGATTGAGCGCTTCGAAGAAGTCGGCCGGGGTGATCGTCACGGCAGCCGCTCCCATCAGCTTCAGGTCGTCGGCCATCACCTTGCCCGACGCCGCGATCTTGAGGCCCTGCATGTCCTCGAGCTTCCGGACCGGCTTGGTCGACTGCAGGCTCGCGCCGGTGAAGCAGAACAATGCCAGGGGATGGAAGCGCTTGTATTCCGCCGCGGTCACGCCCGACGCGTTCAGGCGCCACAGCGCCGTCGAGCATTCGGTCGAGTTCTTGCAGGCGAAGGGCAGCTCGACGACGAAGGTCTGCGGGTAGGCGCGCGAATACGGCCCGAAAATCCCGAATCCGAAGTCGGCGACGCCGTTCTCGATCCGGTCGAGCACATTGGTCGTCTTGGCGATCGACGCGCCGGGAAAGACGGTGACCTTCAGCGCGCCGCCCGCCGCCTTGACCACGTCGTCCTTCCAGGCCATCGCGATGTCGGAGGAGTTGGTGCCCATCGGCGCCGGCCAAGCGAATTTGAGCGTGACCGGCTCGTCCGCACGCGGTGCGGTCGGAAGTGCGATCAACCCCGCCACTGCGGCGGTGGCGAACCATCCGGCGTGCTTCATGGTCGTTCCCCTGCTGGTTTTACGATCCCGAGCGTATCCTCTTGATCTCGGCCTTGAACGCCGACAGCACCTTCGCGCCGTTGGGTGTGTTCTTGACCCAATCGCCGGTGACCGGCGCGAGGATCTTCTCCCACTTGGCCATCTCGGCGTCGCTGAGCTTGACCACCTCGTGTCCCGGCATCTTCTTGAACTCGGCGATCGTGTCGTCGTTCGACTTGTCGAGCCCGACGCCGATCCGCTTGGAGAAGGTCTCCCCCGACAGCTTGTCGATCGCGGCCTTCGCGTCGCCCGAAAGGCGCGCGTAGGAGCCCTTGTTCATGGCGACGAACGCCGGGAACAGGCCGAACGGCGTCGACATGTGATACTTCGCGACATCCTGCAGCTTGAACGACATCGCGCCGGGCCACGAGATCAGCACGCCCTGGGCCAGGCCGCGATTGAGCGACTCGAAGAAATCGCCAGGGTTGATGGTGATCGGCGCGGCACCCATCAGCTTCAGGTCGTCGGCCATCACCTTGCCCGACGCAGCGATCTTCAGACCGTCCAGGTCGGCAGCCGTGCGCACCGAGCGGGTCGATTGCAGGCTGGCGCCGGTGAAGCAGAACAGAGCCAGCGAGTGGAAGCCCTTGTACTCGTTGGTCGTGACCCCGTTCGTGGCGAGGTGCCATAGCGCCGTCGAGCATTCGGTCGAGTTGTCGGTCACGAACGGCAGCTCGACGACGAAGGTCTGCGGGAAGGTGCGCGAGTACGGCCCGAAGATTCCGAATCCGATGTCGACCACGCCGTTCTCCACGCGGTCGAGCACGTTGGCGAACTTGGCGACGGTCGCGCCCGGGAACATCTGGATCTTGACCGCGCCCTTCTCCGCCTTGTTCACGTCATCCACCCAGGCGAGGATGATGCGCGCGAAGTCGCTCTGCAGCGACGCCGGGAAAGCGAATTTGAGCGTGACCGGTTCGGCCGCGCGCGGTGCGACCGGAAGGGCCAGAAGCGCTGCCAGGACGGTGAGGGCCGGGATCAGTCGGGCGTGTTTCACGTGCGTCTCCCCTTTTCGGTTGTTGACCGGCGGCGGAACCGCGCGCGGTCCCGCCGCATCCGGTAACGGTGTCAGAGCCCTTCCTTGCGGGCCTTGGCGATCTCGCGGCGATAGGCTGCCAGCACGTTTGCGCCGTCGGGCGTCGCCTTCACCCATTCGGTGGCGATCGGCTCCAGCACCTTCTTCCAGCGGGCCGACTCCGCGGCGCTCAGTTCGGTGAATTTCTGGCTCGGGTTCTTCTTGAGGTTCGCCAAAATATGGGCATCGGCTTTCACACCCGCGGTCCCGAGACGGCGCGAGAACGCCTCCCCCGAATATTTGTCGATCGCGGCGCGGACCTTGGCGGGAAGCTTCGCATAAGCGGCCTTGTTGGCGATGATGTAGCCACCGGCCAGCCCGAACGGTACGTTCAGGTGGTTCTTCGCGACCTCGAACAGCTTGAATACCAGAACGCCCGGCCACGACAGGGTGGACCCGCGGATGAGTCCGCGATTGATCGCCTGGTAATATTCGGCCGGCGTCATCGTGATCGGCACGGCGCCAAGCAGGTTCAGGGTATCCGAGCTGATCCGCCCGCTGCCGGCCAGCTTCATGCCGTTCAGGTCCTCCATCTTCTCGATCGGAGTTTGGGTGTGCAGGTTCGAGCTGGTGAAGGTGAACAGGCCGAGCGGCACGATCTTCTCGTAGTCGCTGGCCGTCACGCCCGAGGCATACATGCGCCATTCGGCGACGCTGGCCTCCAGGCTGTTATCGGCCTCGAAGGGCAGGGAACTGACGTTCGACTTCTCGAACAGCCCGGCGACACTGCCCATCGTGGAAAAGGCGAGCTCGATCACGCCATTGACCGTGCGGTCATAGGCGTTCTGGAACTTCGCCACCGTCCCGCCGAAGAAGACCTTGATCTCCAGCGCGCCGCCGGCCTCCTTCTCGACGTCCTTCTTCCACGGGTCCACACCGAGCGTATTGACGTAGGATTGCGGCGGGGCCGGAAAGCCCATGCGCAGCACGATCGGCTCGGCCGCGCGCGCGGCAAGGGGCGCGGCGGCCAGTGTGGCTGCCACCAGAGCGGCCGCGGCAATCTTGGTCATGACAGAGTTTTCCTTATGTGTTGCCGTCAGGCGGCGGGTGTTAGCGCACTCGCCGGCGCAGGGCGAGTGTGGGGTGGCTCAGAGCGAAGGCGGAGGAGCGGGCAGGCGCGGAATCCGGCGCGATGGCGGCGCGGTGCGTCATGTTCCCTCCCGGCGCGGCGTTCGCGCTCTTTATCCCTTGAGCAGAAGGGGTGGACTTTCCGCCGCCCGACCGCTCGCGGACGCCCTGTTGGGACGTCCCATTCGGCGGTTAGTAAACGGCTCTCGCCCGGAAATTGTCAACCCTTGCGCCGAGCGCGACGTCAGGTCTGTGTGCCATTCGCGGCGGCATCCCGCCAAGCGAGCGCCACACTCGCAAAGTTGGAATCGCGCCGGCATATTCCCTCGGCCGCGCTCTGTGCTAGTGTCGCCGCACTTGTAATATGCGGCGGTGGGCAGGCGCCCGCTGCCGGCCTGGAGGAACTGGACGATGGACACTGGAGTTGAGCGCGCCCGCGAACTGCCCGTCAAGGAATTCGGCCGCTCCACCGACACGCGCGACACGCTGGCCCGCGCCAAGCTGCAGCGCAAGAAGTACAATCTCGACGACTACTTCATCGTCGACGTCGACGCGCATCACTTCGAGACCCAGTCCTGGTCCGAGGTGGTCGAGCGCATTCCCGATCCGGTAATTAAGGACATCGCCTCGAACTTCAAGGTTCGCGGCAACCTGACGCCCGGTATCCTCAACACCTCGTCCTGGCCGGCGCACCAGAATGTCGGCGGGCGCATCCCGCACGATCCCGGCCTCGAGGAATCGACGCAGAACGACGAGGGCCTGCCGCGCGACGTGGTGCTGGTACGCCGCGCGCTCGACACGATGGGCATCGACCGCCAGGTCACCTTCCCGACGCCGATGCTGGGGCTCGGCATGCATCCCGAGCTCGACGTCGAGATCAACATCTCGTTCGCCTACAACCGCTGGCTGACCGAACGCGTGCTGCCGCACGACGACCGGATCATGGCGCTGATCTACCTGCCGTTCTCCGACCCCGAAGCGTGCATCAAGACGGTCGAGGAGTTCGGCGACAAGAAGGGCGTGCGCGGCTTCACCGTCACCTCGGTACGCTACAAGCCGGTGCATCACAACTCCTACATGCGCCTTTACAGCATGCTGGAGGAGCGCGGCCTGCCGCTCGCCTTCCATGCCGGGCCGTTCTGGGGCACCTCGGAAGGGTTCGTGCGCCAGCTCAACCGCTTCCTCAGCGTGCACGCCATCTCGTTCAGTCTCTGCAACATGGTGCATCTGGCGAACTGGGTGATGAACGGGTTGCCGGAAAAGTTTCCGAAGCTCAAGGTGATCTGGATCGAGTTGGGCATCACCTGGCTCGCCTTCATGACCACGCGCTTCGACAACGAATACCTGATGCGCGTCTCCGAGGCGCCGGCGCTGAAGCGCCTGCCGAGTGAGTACATGAGGGAGATGTACTACACGACCCAGCCGATGGAGCGTACCAACCTCGAGATCCTGGAGGCGACGTTCAACGCGATCGACGCCAAGAACAGCCTGCTCTACGCTTCGGATTGGCCGCATTGGGATTTCGATCTGCCGTCGACCATCCTCGAACTTCCGTTCATCGACGAGCAGACCAAGCGCAACATTCTGGGCGAAAACGCGCGCAAGCTGTTCAGGCTGTAGTACCGCTGAGGCATCAGGTACCCAATCCCGTCATGGCCGGGCTTGTCCCGGCCATCCACGGGCAACCGCTTGTCCATTGATGCCGGAGATGCCCGGAACAAGTCCGGGCATGACGGGTTGTGGCGTTGCTGGCGGACTTTCCATGACTTTTTCATTCGGAATCTTCGACCATCTCGACCGGCCGGGGCCGGACCTCGCCGCGCACTACGCCGACCGGCTGGCGCTGGTCGCCGCGGCGGATGCGGCCGGGTTCTACGGCTATCATGTGGCCGAGCATCACGGCACGCCGATCGGCATGGCGCCGTCACCGGGCGTCTGGCTCTCCGCCGTCGCGGCGCGCACGACCCGGCTGCGCTTCGGGCCGCTGGTCTATCTCCTGCCGTTCTACAACCCGCTGCGGCTGGTCGAGGAGATCTGCATGCTCGACAACCTGTCGAGCGGCCGCTTCATGCTGGGGGTGGGGCGCGGCATCTCGCCGTTCGAAGGCGGCTTCTTCGGCATCGACAATGCGGAATCGCCGTTCCGCTTCGCCGAGGCGCTGGAGGCGGTGCGGAAGGGCCTCGCCACCGACCGGCTGGTCCATCGCGGCGAGTTCTACAAGATCAACGGCGTTCCCATGGAGCTCCGCCCGCTGCAGCGTCCGCACCCGCCGATGTGGTACGGGCTGGGCAGCGAGCGCTCGGTCGGAACGCCGGCCCGGTATGGCATGAACGTCGTGATGCTCGGACCGACGGACCACCTGCGCAAGGTCGCAGCCCGCTACCGGGAGGCATGGGACGAGGAGTCCGGGGCCCCCGAGCGCGCCGACTGTCCGGTCGCCTCGCCGCTGATCGGCGCCTCGCGCCATTTGGTCATCGCCGAGACCGATGCCGAGGCTGAGCGGCTGGCCCGGCCGGCCTATGACCGCTGGTATCGCAGCCTGACCCAGCTTTCGTCCAGCAACGGGTTCCGCCAGATCACTTCGATCGGCGATTTCGACGAGGCCCGCCAACTCGGGGTGGTGGTAACGGGGACGCCCGACACGGTTCGCGACCAGCTTGAGAAACAAGTCGAAATCATGGGGGTCAACTATCTGGTTTTCCAACTCGCTTTCGGCGATTTGGGCCTCGGTCCTGCGCGCCGCACACTCGATGCCGTCGCGGCCGAGATCATGCCCGCCTTCGCCAAGGTCACGGTCTAGGCGCTTCTTTCCCTTTGCGGCATAATGCTCTCAGAAGGTTGCGGTCACGTTTTGTGGCACGCGGCCCAATGGAGCGCGAAAGGGACGAGGGTTATGGCACGCAAGGTTGCAGGGCGAAGCTCGACTTCAGCACGAAAGACGGCGGCCAAACCGCGAGCGCGTAAGCCCTTTATCATCGATATGCACACGCATGTCCGTCTGCCGGCGCTGCTTGACTACGTAAAGCAGAACCCGATCAAGTCGCACGGGCCGGGCACCGAGGACTGGTTCGCCGAGAGCTCGATCTCCGGCGTCGTTCAGCGCGACCGCGAGCTCGGCGCGACACTGAACGACCCCAAGGCCCGCATCGCCGAGATGGACAAGCAAGGCGTCGATATCCAGGCGATCTCGACGAACTTCCCGGTGACTTGCTACTGGATGGAGCCGCGCAAGGGGCTGGAAGCGGCGCGCGTCACCAACGACACGATTGCCGAATTCTGCGCGACCAAGCCCGACCGGTTCGTCGGAATTGGCGTGGCGCCGCTGCAGGATCCGGCCCGCGCCGCGCGCGAGCTCGAGCGCTGCGTCAAGGAGCTGGGGCTGCGTGGCGCCTGGATCAACTCGAACATCCGGGCCAAGGATCTGGGCGAGGCGGAGTTCCGCCCCTTCTGGGCGAAGGCCGAGCAACTCGGCTGTCCGATCTTCGTCCACCCTCTTGGCACGACGGACATCACGCGCCTCAAGAAATATTTCCTGTGGAACACGATCGGCCAGCCCTACGAGGAGGCGCTGGCCATGATGTCGCTCATCTACGAGGGCATCATGGACGACTACCCCAAGCTCAAGGTCTGCATCTGCCATGGTGGCGGCTACATTCCCTACTATGCCGGCCGGTCGGACCATGCGTGGGAGCGCAACGGCGCCCAGCAGCAGGAGCACGCGAAGAAGCGGCCGAGCACATATTTCAAGCGCTTCTGGTACGACACGGTGATCTTCGATCCCGACATGCTGCCCTATCTCGTGAAGAAGGTGGGGGCGAGCCAGGTGATGCTCGGCTCGGACTGGCCGCTGGTGAAGACCGACGCCGTCGGCTATGTGCGCAAGTCGCGCGAGATCCCGCAGGCGGTGAAGGAGCGCATCCTCTACAAGAACGCGGCCGATCTCCTGAACATCACCGTCTGATCCGGCGCTTCGCGCCGGCGGCGACGGCCGGGAATGCCTCGCATGCGAGGCATTCCTTTACGGCTTCTTAAATCCGGAAATCTAGCGTGCGCCGGACCGGTGCTGGGTGGTCCCGCGGCGGGCCCGGAGCGCAATTCGTGCTGAATCTGATCGATCTCAAGTCGATACTGATCGTCGCCCTCATCTTCGTTCCGCTCGAGCGGGTCCTGGCGCTTCATCCCGAGCAGAAGGTGCTGCGCCGGCACTGGGTGAACGATCTCGTCTATCTGTTCCTGAACGGCCTCCCGATCTGGCTTGGCCTCGTGGCGCTGATGGCGGTGATGGTGGCGGGCGTCCGCCAGATCGTGCCGGAGGCTGTGACCGCCACGGTCGGCACGCAGCCGGTCTGGCTGCAGGCGATCGAGGTGATCGTCATCGCCGACGCCGGCTTCTATGCCGCGCACCGGGCCTTTCACCGCATTCCGTTCCTGTGGCGGTTCCACGCGGTGCATCACAGCATCGAGGAGATGGACTGGCTGGCGTCGCACCGCGTCCATCCGGTGGACCAGATCCTGACCAAATCGGCATCTTATCTACCGGTCTTCGCGCTCGGCTTCTCGGCGCCTGCCATCGCGATCTTCGCGCTCGTCTATCAATGGCAGTCGGTTTTCATCCACGCCAATGTCCGGGTCGGCTTCGGGCCGCTGAAATGGCTGTTCGCCTCGCCCCACTTCCACCACTGGCATCATGCGAACGAGGAAGCGGCGCGGGACAAGAATTTCGCGGGACAGCTTCCCTATCTGGATGCGCTGGCGGGAACGCTCTATTTGCCCGACCGCATGCCGGCGCGTTACGGCACCGACACGCCGGTGCCCGAGCTTTACCACCAGCAGCTCGCCTTCCCCTTCCGTAGCGCGGCGGAGACCACATGAAGACCCAATTCGAAGATCTCGCCGGGAAGATCGTCCTCGTCGCCGTGTTCGGCTGGATTGCGGTCGGTCAGGTGGCCAGGATCGCGAAGCTTGCCGCCGACGTCGAAGGCATGGCGCATTGGCCGCTTCCGCTTGTCGCGAGCGGCTTCAGTCTCCTGTTCGTCCTGCTGATCGTCTACTACACGATCACGCGCCTGCCGCCGCGCGCGAGCGCGACGGGATTCGAGCCGCGCGCCACGGCGATCGCCGGCACGTTCTTTACCATGCTCCTTGTCGCCGTTCCGGCGCGGCCGCATGGCTTCGCGCTGGGGCTGGCCGCGACGGGACTGATCGTCGTCGGCACGCTGCTTTCAATCTATTGCCTGTTCTGGCTGGGACGGTCCTTCTCGATCATGGCGACGGCCCGCGGGCTCGTCATGAAGGGTCCCTATGCCCTGATCCGCCACCCGCTTTATGCGGCCGAGGAGATTGCGGTGATCGGGATCGTGCTGTCCAAATGGTCGGCCGTCGCGGTGATCATCGGCCTCGTGCACCTCGCCTTGCAGCTTCGGCGCATCCACAACGAAGAGGCTGTGCTGCGACGGGCGTTCGACACGTACGACACCTACGCGCGCCGCGTCCCGATGCTGGTGCCCCGCCTTCGCGTGGGAATCTAGAACGGATCGTTGAACCGACCGCGCCTACGACCAACATTGGGCTTAGTAGAACTGCTTCCCGTCGTCCAGAAGCTGGCCTCTGGGCAAGCATGTCTACCGATTCCGTTCTTCCCGCGCCTGCTCAGCGTCTAGCACTAAATCCCAAATCTGCTTAGCCACTACAACCGGAAATTCCCGGTCAATCCCAATCCATGCCCATCCTGGACGAGTCAACTCCATACCCTCTTTGAACAATGGGCGGACATTGCCATGAACTGGATACGGCATCGTCGGAACGAGTTCCTTTTCGGATATTTCAAGTGTTGCAGCTAGAGCTCTAAGGTTCTTGGGAGTTGGCAGGGTCTTTCCTGAAATGTAGTTCGAAATGTTAAAACGGCCAAAGTCTTCTCCAAGTTTCATTCCAACGCGACGCGCGAGATCAGATTGCGACCAGCCTCTTTCTCTCATCGCTCTTTCTAATCGTCGGGCAAAATCTGCTTTCATCGTGCGTGGGACGCCTAGTTCATCCATTGTCCTATATCCCGCCACGTTCGTTCTGGTGCGCATCATGCAACAGTTATTGATGTCGCACAACGAATTCTTGCTCGAGCAGGGTGGTAAGGGATGCTGGCTAAACACGAAACTCTCGTGGTCAGAACGGATCGTTGAACCGACCGCGGAACTCGTACTCACCGGCGTCGCAGGGCGGCGCCTGGCGCTCGGCGGCGGGAACGATCGCCGCCGGCGGGCCGAGACCCGAGATCTCGAGGATCAGCTTGCGCCGGATGGCGTTGGCGAAGGATTGGAAGTCCTTCGCGATCACCAGCAGCGCGCCCGGCCCGCCGATCACGCACTCGCGGTAATACAGGTCGAGGTCCGGCATCGGCCGGCCGAAGAAGTTCGGCCGGTCGTTCACGATCGGCAGCCCGTTGATGGTGATGCCCTGGGAGACCGCGTCTTCGCGCGCCTCGGTGACCGGCCGGCCACGATTGTTCGGCCCGTCGCCGGAAATGTCGATGGCCCGCCGAATTGCGTCGTAGCCCGAAGATTGCAGCATGGGAACGGCATAGTCGATGGCGCCGCTGATCGAGGTGAACCGGCCACGTCCCGGCGGCCGCTCGGCAAGCGCGGCGACGAAATGCTTCGCGGCGTCCATCCCGTCGACGACCTGCCAGTCGACGATCGTCGTCTGCTGGCCCAGGCCGGACCATTCGACATAGGCGAGGGCGATCCGCCCGTTCAGGCCCTGGCGAATGGCGTCGATGACCTGCGGGTCGGTAATGGCGCGCGCATAGCCGTCGCGCTGCAGCGCAGCCTCCTCCTCGTCGACGGAGCCCGAGACGTCGACGGCGAGGACGAGCGCGAGGTCCACCTCGGTGGCCTGGGCACGCGGCGGCGCGGCGAGGGCAAGCCCGCAGGCGAGGAGGGCAAGAACTAGGCGCGAGGTCATCCCCGGGGACCACCCCATGGAGGTTCGGCGCACGCCGCACTTGGGCGTAATGATACCACGATCCGCGCGGGTCGGGGAAATGGCGCAGCGCGGCTAGGCGTGCAACCCGCGCAGGATTTCGACGTAGTCCGGGTGGTCCGGCGCGACGAACCCGTGGCGCACGAAAAAGTCGATATTGACCAGGTTGCAGTTGAACTTGAACTCGCGGGTCGAGGCGATCACGTGCATCGTCTTCTCGACCGGCCACAGGTAGAACTCGACGACCTCGCCGTCGGTGTTGACCGGCCGGAAATCGGCCGGAAGCTCCAGGTCGTAGCAGAACAGCACGTCGGGCCGCAGCCCGTCCTCGGTCTCCTGGCAGTAGCTGACGCAGCCGACCGGCCGCGCCCTGGCGATCAGCTCGGGCGGGATCGAGGCCTCCTCGCGGGCCTCCTTGGCCAGGTTCTCGACAAGCCCGAGCCCGGTCGGCTGGCCGCCCGCCACCAGATTGTCGAGCTGGCCGGGAAAGGCGTGCTTGTTGGGATCGCGCAGACCGACCCACAGGCGGGTCTCGGCCCCATCGCGCACATAGCCGGTGAGGTGGACGCCGTAGGCGCGCACGCCGAAAAGCGATGCCGCGGCCCGCTCCATGACCAGGAAAGGTGCGGCGGCGAACGAGGTCGAGACCGGGTACATCTCGCCGCGCACCCCGGTGACGAAGCCTTCCTCGGCGAGCGCCGCGACGACCCGCGCCATTGCCGCGCTCCGCGCCTCGGGCGCGGCCAGATCGGTGGCCATCTCGACGGAGTCGGATTCCACGGCGAATATGCCGTCGAACTCGGCGAGCCGGCGCGAGAATTTCTTCTTGATCCAGCCGACCCGCGCGCCCGCCACGTAGAACGGCAGGAAATTGGTCAGGTCGTGGGCGTTGCATTCGCGGATGCGGTCGAGAAGGCTCATGGCGGCACTCTAAACCCTTCGTGGCGCCGCTGGCGAGCCGTGATGCGGTGCACAACGACTTCGCGGCTGCGGAATATGATTTCCGTCCGCTTCCGGGCCTTGTATGATCGGACGGATGGACTCGATCTTCTCCGTTCTGATCCCGATCGCACTCATCGCGACGCTTGCCATCCTGATCGCGGGCGTCGTGTCGATGCTCCGTGGCGGCAGCTTCAACGCCAAATATTCCAATAAGTTAATGCGGATGCGGGTGATCGCCCAACTGGCCGCGATCCTGCTCATAGGGGCATTTTTCCTATTATCGCGCCATTGAAGGGTGGGCCGCGTCCCGCCCGGAACGGTCACGGAACCGTCACGCGCGATTGACTCCGGTGGCCGCCCTATTTAGTGTGCGGTGCGAAATGAAATGGCGTCCGGCGCGGCGCGTTGACACAGGTGCCCTTGTCCCATAACTGTTCGCGCCGTCCCACGTTCCAGCCCGTCGCCACAGGTTTTGCATGAAAATACTCGTCGCCGTCAAACGCGTGGTCGATGCCAACGTCAAGGTGCGGGTGAAGTCGGACCGGACGGGGGTCGAGACCGCGAATCTCAAGATGGCGATGAACCCGTTCGACGAGATCGCGGTCGAAGAGGCGATCCGTTTGCGCGAGCACGGGCTGGAGGCCGAGATCGTCGCAGTCACGATCGGGCCCGCCCAATGCCAGGAGACGCTGCGCACCGCGCTCGCCATGGGGGCGGACAGGGCGGTCCACGTCAAGACCGACGCCGAGATCCAGCCGCTGGCTGCGGCGAAGGTCCTCGCCGCTATCGCGAAGCGCGAGGAAATCGGGCTCTGCATCCTCGGCAAGCAGGCGATCGACGACGATTCCAACCAGACCGGCCAGATGCTCGCCGCGCTGCTCGGGTGGTCGCAAGGCACCTTCGCCTCCAAGCTCGCGATCGAGGGTGAGAGCGCTCAGGTTACGCGCGAAGTGGATGGCGGGCTCGAGCGGCTGACCTTGAAGCTGCCCGCCGTCATCACCACGGATCTGCGCCTCAACGAGCCGCGCTACGCGACACTGCCCAACATCATGAAGGCGCGCCAGAAGCCGATTGTCGCCCTGACCACCGACGAGCTCGATGTCGACGTGGCGCCCCGCCTCGCCACGCTCAGGGTCGACGAGCCGCCGAAGCGCCAGGGCGGGCGCAAGGTCGAGACGGTCGAGGCACTGGTGACCGCGCTCAAGACCGAGGCGGGCGTGATCTGATGGCCGTCCTCGTTCTCGCCGATCACGACAATGCGGCGCTCGCTCCAGCGACGCGAAACTGCGTGACGGCAGCGGCGACGCTGGGCGAGGTCGCGGTGCTGGTGGCGGGCGAGGGGTGCGGCGCCGTGGCCGAGGAAGCGGTCAAGGTCGCGGGCGTCGCCAAGGTGCTTGTCGTCGACGATGCCCGCTATGCCCACGGCACGGCCGAGAATCTGGCGGCGCTCATCGCGGGGATCGCCGGCGATTACAGCCACATCGTCGCGTCGAACTCGACTTTCGCCAAGAACGTCGCGCCGCGCGTCGCGGCGCTGCTCGACGTCGCGCAGATCTCCGAGATCGTCGAGGTCGTCGACGCCGATACGTTCGTGCGCCCGATCTATGCCGGCAACGCGCTTGCCACGGTGAAGTCGTCGGACGCGACCAAGGTGCTGACGGTGCGCACCACGGGTTTCGCCGCGGCCGGCGACGGCGCCGGTGCGCCGGTGGAGAAGATTGCGGCGGCCGACGACCTTGGCCTTGCCGTCTTCGCGGGCCAGGAGCTGACCCGCAGCGAGCGGCCCGAGCTTACCGGCGCGCGCGTCGTGATCTCGGGCGGGCGCGGCATGCAGTCCGGCGACAATTTCAAGCTGATCGAGCCGATCGCCGACCGGCTTGGCGCCGCCATCGGCGCCTCGCGCGCGGCGGTGGATTCGGGGTTCGTCTCGAACGATTTTCAGGTCGGCCAGACGGGCAAGGTCGTGGCGCCCGAGCTCTATGTCGCGATCGGCATCTCCGGCGCCATCCAGCACCTTGCCGGCATGAAGGATTCCAAGGTCATCGTCGCCATCAACAAGGACGAGGACGCACCGATCTTCCAGGTCGCCGATTACGGGCTCGTCGCCGACCTCTTCAAGGCCCTGCCCGAGCTCGCCGACGAATTGGACCGCCAGGGCGTGAAGCCGCGTTAGGCGGCCGCGCGTACAAGGAACATTGTAATGATTCAGAGCTCCGCTGCCACCAAGCCCGTCGCCGTCGCTGTCGACGCCGAACCCGCAGCCCGGCCGCGCCCGATCCGCAAGGTTGGCGTGATCGGCGCTGGCCAGATGGGCACCGGTATCGCGCATGTATCCGCCCTGTCCGGTCTCGACGTCGTCGTCGTCGACATCGACCAGAAGCAGATCGAGCGCGGTCTGGGCCTGATCGAGCGCAACCTGGAGCGCCAGGTGGCGCGCGGGCGCGTGTCGGACGACGACCGCAAGCTGGCGCTGGGGCGCATCGCGAGCGGGATCGACTACAAGCTGCTGGGCGATTGCGACCTGGTGATCGAGGCCGCGACCGAAAACGAGTTGGTCAAGCGCAAGGTGTTCGAGCAGCTCATCCCGCATCTCAAGGCGGATGCGATGATCGCGACCAACACCTCGTCGATCTCAATCACCCGCCTCGCCGCAGCGACCGACCGGCCCGGCAAGTTCATCGGGCTTCACTTCATGAACCCGGTGCCGCTGATGCAGCTCGTGGAGATCATCCCGGGCATCGCGACCGAGCCCGCCACCTTCCAGACCGTCGACGAGATGGCGAGGAAGCTCGGCAAGACGCCGGTCGTCTCCGAGGACTATCCCGCCTTCATCGTCAACCGCATCCTGCTGCCCATGATCAACGAAGCGGTCTATACGCTCTACGAAGGCGTCGCCTCGATCTCCGCCATCGACACGGCCATGAAGCTCGGTGCCAACCATCCGATGGGACCGCTCGAGCTCGCCGATTTCGTCGGGCTCGATACTTGCCTCTCGGTCATGCAGGTGCTGTACGAGGGCCTCGCCGATTCCAAATACCGGCCCTGTCCGCTGATGGTGAAATATGTCGAGGCCGGCTGGCTCGGCAAGAAGACCGGCCGCGGCTTCTACGACTATACCGGCGACACGCCGGTCCCCACGCGCTGACGCGCGCGACTCTCAATTCCAATCAGAACCGGTCGAGCAGTCGTTCGATATAGTCGAGCTCGAACGGCGCACGGTTGCGGTCGCCGGCGCGGCGGCGCAGCTCGTCGACGATCCGCTTGGCCCGCTGGATGTCGGACTCGCTCGGGATCTTGACGTCCGAGGCGTCGAAGCCGCGCTGCTCCTCGGGCAGCGGCCGGCCGAGCGGGTCGCGCATGCCCTGCAGCCGCTGGTACGGGTTCATCAGGTCGGGCCCGTAGGGGCCGTAGCCCGGCCCGTACCCCATTTGGCTCATCATCTGCTGCATCATGCCGCGCCCGGCCTGCTGCAGCGCGTTGAGCGCGTCGGTCTGCGGGCCGATGGCGCCGGACGGGTCGCCGCGCCCGAGCGCGTCAGCCGCCTCGCCCATCGCCTCGCCGGCCTTGCCGAGCTGCTCGCCCGCCTTGCCTTGCATGCCCTGTCCCATCTTCTGCAGCTGGTCGCGCAGCTGCTGCAGCGCCTGGCGCAGTGCTTGCTGCTGCTCGGCCGACATCTGCATGTCGCCCGGCTTGGAGCCCTGGCGCTGAGCCTGGAAGCTCTTGTTCAGTAGCTCGTTCTGGCGGCGGATCATCTCCTGCAGCTGGCGCATCGCCTGGCCGGCCGGGCCCTGCTGCATCATCTGCTGCATGCTCATCATGCGGCCGGTCTGCAGGTTCTCCAGGATGTTGCGCAGCTGGGCCAGCATCTCGCGCGCCGCGTCGCGCGCGCCCATGCGCATCAGCTCCTGCGCGCGCTGCAGCATGCGCATCAGGTCCTGACCCTGCACGAACTTCGTGTTCGGGTCGACCTGGGTCATCTGCTGCTGGTCGGGCTGTTGCTTCATCATCTGCTCGGCCAGCGCCTGCAAAAAGCGCGACAGGGCCTGCTGCAGGTCGCGCATCAGCCGCTCGATTTCGGCGTCAGGTGCGTTGCGGGCGAGCGCATCCAGCAGCTTCTTCTCGAGCGCGCGCATGTCGCGCTCGCTGATCGAAAGCTTGCCGTCCTCGATGCGCAGCGCCGTGTCCCACAGCAGCTTCTCGACCGATGTCAGCGCTGCGGGATCGGGGTCGTAATGCAGCCGCGAGCGCGCCGTGATCAGCGACAGGAAGACCACGGAATTGTCGTCGTAGGTTCCGGGCCGCGAAGCGATGTTCTCGAGGCCGGAAATCACCTCCAGCCGCGCATCGTCGCCGTTCAGCGCCAGCTTCTTGCGCTCGGCGATGATCGCGCGCGCGACCGGGTGGCGGAACACGCGCTCGGGGATGGTGAACTTCACCTCCGTACTCTGGCCGGTCTGCCCCGCCGTGTCGGTCGCGGTGAGGCGCATCAGAGCGGGCAGCCCTGCCCAGGGGTTTGTGGTCAGGTCGTGGTAGGTCACGTCCTGCACCGCCTTGGCGTTGAGCTTGGGCAGCGATAGGTCGAGCGCGAGCGATTTTCCGGCGGCGGCCGTGCCGTCTTCCTTCTGCAGGCGGATCGTCGCCTGGACCTTGGCCAGCCCGTAATCGTCCTTGGCCTTGTAGGCGAGGCGGAGCGTGCCACGCTCGGTGGCGGCCGGCGGCGGGTCGATGGCGATCTCGGGCGGATGGTCGGGCACGATTTCGAGGCGCCAGTTGCCGAGCGTGTTGCCGCCCTGCCTTACCGCCAGGGTCGTGCCCTTAGTCAAGGTGGTGCCCGCCTTGTAAACGCCGTCGTCGATGCGCTGAAACGCGGTCCGGGTGCCGTCGATCGCGAGTTCCGGCTGGCCGAATCCGCCCTGCACCTGGGCGGTCAGCACGCTGCCGGACGGCACGGACAGCAGCGTCGGCTGTGCCTGCGCCTGGGCGTCGCCGGGCGCGGGCGCCGTCTTGGCCTCGCTCGGGAACAAAGGCGGCTTGCCGGTATATTCCGGCGGCGTGATCCACAGGCGCAGCGTGGCCACGCGGGAGGCCGAGGCGCCCAGCTCGGGCGAAAGCGCCCGGCCGACACGGTCGTCGAGGCCCGGCCAGGCGGATGCCACGGCGACCACGAGAACGAGGATGAGCGCCGCGCGCAGCGCCACCGGGTCGCGCTTGGCGAGGCCGGGGGAGGGCAGCCCGATACGGAGCTTGCGGATCGAGTCCGCCATGCGGCGCTGGTGGAGGTGCCACAGCATAACGGCGTCGGCGTCGCCGCTGCCCGCTGCGAGCCGGTCGCCGACCGCCGTCAGCGGTCGATGCGGCAGGAGGCTCGCCAGCTCGAGCCGGCGCTGGGCGTCGTGCCCGCCCGGCGCGCGGAAGCGGCTCGCCGCAAGACCAAGCGCCCACAGGAACGCGCCCGCGAACCCGACAAGGACCGCGAGGTGCAGCCAGCCCGGCAGCATCGGCAGGACGTCGAACAGGGCCACGGCGAGGAACAGGCCGGCGACCCCGACCGCGGGCCACAGCGCCGGCCACGCCCGCTCCCAGGCAAGCACGGCACGCGCGAGCCAAAGGCGCGCCGCAAGACGCGGGCCCCCGCCCGAACCGCTCCACTCGCCCGACATCTGGACCTCCTTAGGCCGCCCCGCGGGACCGCGACTTGCGCGTCTCCATGAGCCACGGCGGCAAACTCTCGCGCTTCAGCCGTTCCTCGATGGCGGGGCGGGCGCGGGTGACCGCGTACCTTCCGTCACGAACCATCACCTCGGGCGCGAGCGGCCGACTATTATACTCGGAAGCCATGGAAGCGCCATAGGCGCCCGCCATCATGACCGCCAGGAAGGCGCCTTCGGCGAGCGTCGGCAGGCTTCGCGCGCGGCCCAGAACGTCGCCCGACTCGCAGACCGGACCGACGACGTCTGCGTCGCGCAACGGGGTGGTGGCGGCAGGCTCGACGAGAGGCAGGATCGGATGGCGTGCCTCGTATAACGCGGGGCGGATCAGGTCATTCATCGCCGCATCGACGATGACGAAGCGCTTGGCGGGCGTGTCCTTGTCGTAGAGTACGCGCGTCACCAGCGCGCCGGCAGCGGCGACCAGGAACCGACCGGGCTCGAACACCAATTCGCCGGCAAATCCTTGCGTTGCCTCGGCCACGATCCGCGCATACGCGACCGGATCGGCCGCTTCCGCGCCCTCGTAGGCCACGCCGAGCCCGCCGCCGAGATCGAGCCGGCGGATGGGATGGCCGGCCGCCTGAAGCTCGCGGGCCAGTGACGCGGCGCGGGCGAACGCGACGCGGTACGGGGCGAGCTCGACGATCTGCGAGCCGATATGGACCGCCATCCCGACCAGCGCGATGCCCTTGAGCGTCGCCGCGCGGGCATAGATTTCCGGGGCGCGGGAGATGTCGATGCCGAACTTGTCGATCTTGCGGCCGGTCGTGATCTTGTCGTGACTGCCGGCATCGACGTCCGGATTGACGCGTAGCGCAATGGGCGCGCACACCCCGCGGGCGGCCGCGACCTCGGACAGCACGTCGAGCTCGGGCTCGGATTCGACGTTGAACTGGCCGATCCCGGCATCGAGCGCGGCTTCCATCTCGTCACGCGTCTTGCCCACGCCCGAGAACACGATCCGCTCGGGTGGGATACCGGCCGCAAGTGCGACCGCCAACTCGCCGCCCGACACCACGTCGGCCCCGGCGCCGAGCTGTGCCAGGGTGCGCACCACGGCCAGGCTCGAATTCGCCTTCAAGGCGTAGCAGACGGTCGCGTTCTGGCCGGCCAGCGCGCCGGCAAAGCGGCCATAGGCGTCCTCGATCGCGCCGGACGAGTAGACATAGACGGGCGTTCCGACCGCGCGCGCGATCTCGGCGAGCTGCACCCGGTCGCAGGCCAGCGCGCCGCCGCTATAGGCGAACCCCGTCATCGCGGATATTCCCGCGGATAGTCGGTCTGCTCGCCCGGCGGCGCCCTCAACGATCCCTTCTTGCCGCAGGCGGCTAGCGGACTCGCGAGGGCAAGGGCGAGAAGCCCGAGCATCACGGCGTGCAGAAGCCGGCTCACAGGAAGCGCTTTCGGGCCTGGGCGGCGGCGCGGCGCACGTTCTTGGGCGCGGTGCCGCCAAGGGAGTTGCGCGAGGCGACGGCGTTCTCGGCGCCGAGGACCTTGTAGAGATCGCCGGTGATGCGCGGCTCGATGGTCTGAAGGTCCTGCAGCTTGAGCTGTTCGAGCGCGCATTTCTTTTCGTCGGCGAGCCGCACGATGCGGCCGGTCACGTGGTGCGCCTCGCGGAACGGCATGTCGAGCACGCGCACCAGCCAGTCGGCGAGGTCGGTGGCCGAGGCATGTCCGGCGGTCGCGGCCGCGCGCATGCGCGCGGCGTCGAACGTGATGTCGGACATCATGCCGGCCGTCGCCGCCAGCGACAGCTCGATCGTGTCGGTGGCGTCGAACAGCGCCTCCTTGTCCTCCTGCATGTCCTTGGCGTAGGCGAGCGGTAGCGCCTTCAGCGTCGTGAACAGCGCGACAAGCCCGCCGATCACCCGTCCGGACTTGGCGCGCACAAGCTCGGCCGCGTCGGGGTTGCGCTTTTGCGGCATCATCGACGAGCCGGTCGAGAACGCGTCGGAAAGGCGCGCGAAGCCGAACTGTGCCGAGGACCACAGAACGATCTCCTCGGCGAGGCGCGACAGGTGCATGGCCAGGATCGCCGAGGCCGCGAGGAATTCGAGCGCGAAATCGCGGTCCGACACGGCGTCGAGCGAGTTGGCCGTCGGGCGGGCGAAGCCCAGCGCCTTGGCCGTCGCCTCGCGGTCGATGGGAAAGGACGTGCCGGCCAGCGCGCCGGCCCCCAGCGGGCATTCGTTCATCCGGTCGCGCGCATCGGCGAAGCGGCCGCGGTCGCGCCCCAGCATTTCGACATAGGCCAGCAAATGATGGCCCAGCGTCACCGGCTGCGCCGACTGGAGATGGGTGAATCCCGGCATGATCGTCTCGGCATGCGCCTCCGCGACCCCGATCAGTACGCCCTGCAGCGTCTTGATCCCGTCGCAGGCGCGGTCGATCGCGTCGCGCACCCACATGCGGAAATCGGTCGCCACCTGGTCGTTGCGCGAGCGGGCGGTGTGCAGCCGCCCGGCCGGCGCGCCGATGCGCTCGGCGAGCCGCGCCTCGACGTTGAGGTGGATGTCCTCCAGCGACTCCTTGAAGTCGAAATCGCCGCGCTCGATCTCGTCGCGCACGGCATCGAGCCCGGCGAGAATCGCCCGGCCGTCCGCCGGGGACACGATGCCGCGGTTCACCAGCATCGTGCAGTGCGCCTTTGACGCGGTGATGTCTTGGGCATATAGCCGCTTGTCGAAGCTGATCGAGGCGTTGATCTTCTCCATCAGCCGCGCCGGGCCGGCGCCGAACCGCCCGCCCCACAGGGCATTCGCGGCAGGCTTGTCGGGGCCGGTGGCCCGGCTCGCGGGAGAGACGGAGCGGCGCTGTGTCGGTCGGGTGCTCATGGTCGACCCGCCGCGGGAGTTCCGGTGAAACGGTACGGTGTCATTTTCGTCCTGATCGCCGCCCTCGCGGCCGGGTTCGGGGCCATATGGCTTTACCGGGCAACGAAGGAAACCAGCCCAGCTCCGGCCGTCTCCCGGGAATTTAACCCCTCGGGTTCCGCCTCGCCAGCGAAGAGCGCGCCGCTGGAAATTCCGTTCTATGCCGAGGACGGCACGGCCAAGACGCTGGCGGCATTCAAGGGCCGGGTTGTCCTGATGAATTTCTGGGCCACCTGGTGCGGACCGTGCCTGGAGGAGATGCCGTCGCTCGACCGCCTGGCGAATTGGATGAAGGGCGACGGGCTCGTCGTGATCGCGCTGTCGCAGGATGTGACCGGCTGGCCCAAGATCGCGCCCTTCCTCGCCAAGGTGAAGCTCGCCAACGTGCCGGTCTTTTTCGACAAGAACGGCGCCGTCGCGCGCATTCTCAAGGTCGAGGCGCTGCCCACCACCTACCTGGTCGGGCGCGACGGCAAGCTCCTCGGCCGGTTTGTCGGTGCCGTCGACTGGGACTCACCAAGGGCGGACGCGATGATCCGCAAGCACGCGTTCGCGAAGGAGTAGTGCGCGCATTCGGGTGCCGCGCTATGCTCGTGCCATAACACCTCCGGGAGGATTTCCATGTATCGCACACTGTGGGCGGCCGGCGCGCTGGCCGCGCTTGCGCTCGCCGCTCAGCCGGCGCAGGCCCTCGACAAGCTGCGTGTCGGCAAGCCGACCCCGACGGCCTATTCGTTTGCGCTGCTCGAAGTCGGCATCGAGACCGGCATCTTCAAGAAGCACAACCTCGACATTGAGACCGTCACGCTCGCCGGTGGTGCGAAGGTCCACCAGGCGATGATCTCGGGAAATCTCGACGTCGGGCTCGGCTCGGGCCCCGACATGGGCTTCATTGCCAAGGGCGCGCCGGAGAAGGGCGTCGGCGCCATGGCGGGCCCGCTCCTCAACATCGTCATCACCGTCCGCGCGGACGGCTCGGTGCCCGACAAGGATTCGCTCAAGGGCAAGCGCATCGGTGTCACGACGCCGGGCTCGCTGACCTACTGGTGCGCGCAGAAGTTCGCTGTTTCCCAGGGTTGGGGCGCGAGCGGCATGAACATCGTGCCGCTGGGTTCGCCGAACGGCATGATCGGGGCACTGATCGGCAAGAACATCGACGCGATGACCATCTCGCTTGAATCGAGCCTCAAGCTGGAGCAGGACAAGCGCGCCAAGATCCTGGTGAACTACGGCGATACCATCAAGACGTTCCTCACCCATGTCATCTATGCGACCAACGACATGATGGAGAAGCGCCCGGACCAGCTTCGCGCGTTCCTCGCCGGCTGGTACGAGACGATGAAATACATGAAGGCCCACAAGGCGGACACGATCCGCATCACGCGCAAGATCACCCATCTGCCCGAGAACCTGGCGGAGCAAGTCTATGACGTGCAGACGCCGATGTTCTTCACCGACGGGCACTTCGACAAGGCCGACCTCGCCGCGACCAAGCAGTCGCTGGTCGAACTCGGCCAGCTCAAGACCGTGCCGCCCGACGATGCGCTGGTGACCGAGAAGTTCCTGCCGTAGCGGAGGAACATCGAGGTCGCCGGACCGTCGCCCCAAGTCGCCTGAAGGTAACCTTTGTCGCCTATATTGAGGCGACCGCCGCCTCGCAAGGCGTTGCAGTACAAAGGATGTCTCCTCAACGGGGCAGAAAAACCGCGGCGTTTGACGTGCGCCCGGCGCTGCGCGGTCCGTGACGGCAAAGGCGCGCGTCAGATCTCCTTCGCCGCGGCGAGGACCTCCTCGACATGGCCAGGGACCTTCACCTTGCGCCAGACGCGCCGCACCTTGCCGTCGCCGTCGATCAGGAAGGTCGCGCGCTCGATGCCCATGTATTTGCGGCCGTACATGCTCTTCTCGACCCAGGTCCCGTAGGCCTCGCACACCTTGCCGTCCTCGTCGGCGCCGAGGGTGAAGTTGAGCCCGTGCTTTTCCTTGAACTTGTCATGGCTTTTCACCGGGTCGCGGGAGATGCCGATCACCTGCGCCTTGACGCGCGAGAAGTCGGGCAGGGCGTCGCGGAAGCCACACGCTTCCTTGGTGCAGCCCGACGTGTCGTCCTTCGGATAGAAGTAAAGAACGACCGTCTTGCCCTTGAGATCCTTGAGGGAAATCTTGCCGGCTCCGTCGGTCGGCAATGTGAAGGAAGGTGCCTTCGACCCCTCAGTAATGCTCATCGTCCCGCCTCCTTGGTTTCTTCCGCCTTCGCGAAGTGGTCGGCCACGGATTCGGCCGGCCGCTCGATGATCTCCGCGAACCGCGCCCGCACGCGCGCCGCGGTCTCGTCGCGCCGCGCCGGCACGCTGGCGAAGCCCGTCTCGCCGACCGCGCGGGCGATCGCCGTCTTCAGCCCCTCGGGCGCGTCGTCCTCGACGAGCCTCCCGCCGGTGGTCAGTCGCAGGATGCCCTGGAGGTTGTGCCACAGAAGGAGTGCATCCGCCAGTTCGGCCGCGGCCGCGGCATCGATCAGCGCGGCCCCAGCAAGGTTCTCGAGTGCGCGCGTGGTGTTGGGGTGGAGCAGGTCCGGCCGGTCGTGGCCGTGGCGCAGCTGCAGGTATTGGACGATGAATTCGACGTCGACCAGCCCGCCGCGCAGATGCTTCACCTCCCACGGGTCGCGCTTGGTCAGCTCGCGCTCCATCCGCGTGCGCATGTCGGCCACGTCCCAAACCAGCCGGTCGGGATCGCGCGTGCGTGACAGGGTCGCATGGATCGCCTCCTCGATGCGGCGCACCAGCTCCGGCGGGCCCGAGATCACACGGGCCCGGGTCAGCGCCATCTGCTCCCATGTCCAGGCGGAGTCCGTCTGGTAGCGCACGAACGCTTCGAGCGAGGTCGCGATCGGGCCCGCGTTCCCCGAGGGGCGCAACCGCATGTCCACCTCGTAGAGCTTGCCCTCGGCGGTCGGCGATTCGAGCGCGCCGATGAAGCGCTGGCCGAGCCGCGCGAAATACTGGCTCGCGGCGAGGGGATGGGCGCCGTCCGAGGTCGCATCGAGCGCCTGCGCCTCGTAGATGAACATCAGGTCGAGGTCCGAGCCGAAGGTGAGCTCGCGCCCGCCCAGCTTGCCGAGCGCGACCACCGCCATGCCGGCGCCGGGCACGCGGCCGTGACGGACGGCGAACTCGTCTTCCACTCGGGGGTAGAGGGCGCGCAGGGCGGTCTCTGCGACGGCGGAGAGCGACGGGCCGGCGCGGTCGGCATTGACCACGTTGCGCAGGACCTGCAGCCCGACGCAGAAGACGTGATCGCTCGACCAGCGGCGCGTGATGTCCAGCGCATCCTCGAAGACGCGCGCCTGGCCGAACGCCGCGTCCAGCTCGCGCGCGAGATCGTCGAGATTCTCGGGCAGGGTCTCGGTTTCCCCGGCCAGAACGCTTTCCAGCAGCGCCGGCTTCCGCGCCAGCGCATCAGCAAGTTGGGGGGCGGAGCCCATGATCTCGGCGACGAGTTCCAGGAGTTGCGGGTTCGAATAGAACAGAGAAAAGAGGTGCACACCGGCCGGCAGGGCAGCCAGGAATCCGTCGAATTTCAAAAGCGCCGAGTCGGGGTGGGCGGTCGCGGCGAGGGACTGGAGCAGGGCTGGCATCAGCTCGGTGAGCAGTTCTCGCGCCCGGGCACTGCGCGTCGAACCGTACCGACCGCGATGCCAGTTGCGCACGACCTCGCACACCCGCGCCGGCTCTCGGTAGCCCATGCGGCCGAGCGTCTCGATCGTGTCGGGATCGTCCTCGCTGCCGGTGAAGACGAGGTTGCCGGGACCGCCCAGTTCCGGCGCCTCCTCGAACAAGTGGGCGTAGTGCTCCTCGACCATGCGCAGGACGCTAACCAGGGCGGTGGCGAAGGTGGGGCGGTCGGCAAACCCCATGAAGGCGGCAATGGCGGCAAGCCCGTCCTCGTCCTTGGGCAGCACATGGGTCTGCTGGTCGTTCACCATCTGCAGCCGGTGCTCGAGCTTGCGCAGGAAGGCGTAGCAGCGCGCGAGATCGGCAGCGGCCTGCATCTGGATGTGGCCGACGGCGGCCAGCGCAGCCAGCGCCTCGCAGGTCGGGCGAAGGCGCAGAGCGGGCTCGCGCCCGCCCCAGATGAGCTGCTGCGTCTGGGCGAAGAATTCGATCTCGCGGATGCCACCCCGGCCGAGCTTGACGTTGTGGCCGGCGACGGCGATCGCCGCGCCGCCCCGGTGGGCGTTGATCTGGCGCTTGATCGAGTGGATGTCCTGGATGGCGGCGAAGTCGAGATTCTTGCGCCACACGAACGGCCGCAGCAGGTCGATGAACGCGTCGCCCGCGGCGATGTCGCCGGCCACCGGACGCGCCTTGATCATCGCCGCGCGTTCCCAGTTCTGGCCCGCGCTCTCGTAGTAGATCTCGGCGGCGAGGGTGGAGATCGCGGGCGGGGTCGAGCCCGGATCGGGGCGGAGGCGCAGATCGGTGCGGAACGCGTAGCCGTCCGCCGTGCGCTCCTCCATCATCCCGACCAGGTTGCGGGTCAGCCGCACGAAGAACGGGCCGGGCTCGTCGCGCCCGACATAGCGGACGATGTCGGAGTCGTAGAGCACGATCAGGTCGACGTCGCTGGAATAGTTGAGCTCGCGCCCGCCCAGCTTGCCCATCCCGAGCACGATGTAGCCGGAGCCAAGCTGCGGATCGGCGGGGTCGGGGATGGTGATGTCGCCCGCGGCCGCCCCGGCGGCGAGAAGATGCGCCGTCGCCGCGCCGAGCGTTGCCTCCGCCGCATCGGTCAGCGCGCCGGTAACACGCGCGACGTCCCACGAACCGGCGATGTCGGCGAGCGCCGCGGCCAGCGCGATACGGTTCTTGGCGAGGCGCATGCGGCGCATGCAGGCCGCGCGTGTCTCGCCGTCGGACGCAGCGGTCCGCAAGGTGGCGAGGGCGGCGGCCACCGCCGCGTCGGGTCCGTCCTCGATGATGGTTCGCGTGGCGGCCGGATCGCGCAAAAGGGCCCCCGCAAGGAAGGGGCTGTTGCCGGACGCCGATTCGATGAGCGCCCGGGCCGAGGCATCCTCGGCCGCAGCAACAAGAAAGGCGGCGAGCGAAGGGTCATCCGTCCGCGCGGCCGCCTCGCGCCAACTCTCCAGCGTGCGGGCGGCCCGCTCGGGGTCGGCCGGGCGCGGCAAGATGCCGGACTCTTGACACAGGGACGCCGCCAATACCATGAACTCGACCGTTCCCTGCCGCGGACGATTGGCGCAGACTGCGGCAACCGCCGCAGGCGGTCAAGGCGCGGGTCGAGGGCCTGAAGCCCCGTCCTTGGACTCGCCCGGGAACGGTGAATTATCCGGCCAGGGCGCGAGGAACAGTGTTCACCCGCACCACCCATATCGCCATCGAGGTGCTCGGCGCGCTTGCGCTCGGGCTCGCGATCGTCGTGGCAGTGCTGGGCTGGCGCCTGTCGCAGGGACCGCTGTCGCTCGATTTCCTCAAACCCTACCTTGAGCAGGCGCTTCAGGACTCCTCCAGCCCGTTTCGCCTGACGGTCGGGCGGCCGGAGCTGATCTGGTCGGGCTGGAATTGACCGATCGATTTGCGCGCGACCGATGTCCGGCTGCTCGACCGTGAGGACACGATGCTGGCGAGCGCCCCGCAGGTCTCGCTGAAATTCAGTATGCGGGCGCTGTCGCATGGCATGCTGGCACCGACCTCGATGGAGCTGCTCGGTGCCCGCGCGACCATCGTCCGCACCGAGGCGGGGCAGTACCGACTGGCCCTCGGCCCGCCCAGCGCGGCAGGGGGCGACATGCTGGGCCGCTTCGCCGACGTGTTGCTGGCACCGCCCGACCCAACTCGGTCGCTCGGCTATCTCCGCCGCATCAGCATCGTCGGCGTCAGGCTCGACGTGAAGGACCGGCTGCTCAAAATCGCCTGGACAGCGCCGAAAGCCGACATGATTTTCGCGCGCGACCGCGCGGGGATCCGGGTCGATGCCGCGCTCGAGCTCGAGCTGGGCGGCAGCGTCGCCCGCCTGTCAGGCAGCGGGACCTATCGGCGAACGGACGGCAAGACCGAGACAGAGCTGCATTTTTCCGGGCTGCGCCCGGCAAGTGTCGCGGCACGCTTTCCACAATTTGCCGCGCTTGCGCCGGTCAATCTGCCTCTGGCCGGCACGTTGCAGGCGACGTTCGATCGCGACGGCGCGCTGCTTTCGGGCGGGTTCGACGTGAACGCCGGGGCCGGCGAAGTGGTGGCGCCGGAACTCTGGTCGACGCCCCTCGATGTCAGCGGCGCGCATGTGCGCGGCACGCTCGCGCACGGGCCCGACCGGGTCGAGATCGAGGAGGGGGCGCTGTCGCTCGGCGGCGGAGCCCGTCTCGGCCTCACCGGATCGGCAATGCGCAAGAACGCCGCCACTGAAATCAACGCCACGGTCAACCTCGTCGACATGCCGGTCGACGCGTTCGACCGCTACTGGCCGAAGGAAGTCGCCGCCGGGGCGCGCGCCTGGACGGTCGCCAATCTCGAGCATGGCAACCTGACCGAGGGCCACGTGACGGCGTCGCTGAAGCTGGGCGAGGCCGACAAGGAGATGACGCTCGAAACGATGTCGGGCGGATTCCGCATGGCGGGGACCAGCGTCCATTATCTGAGGCCGCTGCCGCCGGTGGCCGGCGGCGTGGCGACGGCGACGTTCGACGCGACAAGCATGACGATCACCGGTGGCGGGGCCCGGCTGGGCGGGCTCAGCGTCGACGAGACGACGGTCAAGTTCACCCATATCGAGCGGCGGATCGCCGACGCAAGCGTCGAGGTTGTGGTGCGCGGCCCGTTGCGCGAGGCGCTGGAGCTGCTGGACCATCCGCGCTTTCGCTACATGCAGAAGCTGGGCATCGACCCGAAGGGCGTCGAGGGCACGACCGCGACGCGGCTGGTCGTCACCTTTCCCACCGCGGTCGCCCTCAAGTTTTCCGACATCGGGATTCGCGCGGCGGCCAATCTGCGCGGGGTCGCCGTGCACAAGGCGCTGCTCGGCCGCGACCTGACCGACGGCGACCTGGTGATGAAGCTCGACCGCGACGGGATGGACGTGTCGGGCAAGGCGCGCGTTGCCGGCGTGCCGTCCGAGATCGTCTGGGTCGAGAATTTCGATCCGAAGGCGCGGATCGCCCGGCGCTACAAGCTGACCGGGACGGTGGATGCACAGGACCGGGCGCGCCTCGGGGTCGATACCGCGCCGTACGCGACCGGACCGATGGCGGTCGATCTGGCCCTGGCGCAGCCCTCCGCGGGACCGTCCGAGCTGCAGATGCGGCTCGGGCTCGACAGCGCGTCGCTCGCTCTACCCGAGCTCGACTGGTCGAAGCCGGCCGGCACGCCCGGAACGGCGACGATGCTGGCGACGCTGGCCGGCGGGCGGCTGAGTGATATCCGCCAGGTCACGCTCGAGGCCGGAACGCTCGATGCCGTCGGGCGGGCTACGCTGGGCCCCGACGGCGGAGGCATCGAGCGGGCGGAGATCGACCGGTTCCATGTCGGCGGCACCGACCTGCGCGCGGTCGTGGCGCGGCGCAAGGCTGGCGGGTTCGACATCACGCTGCAAGGTCAATCGCTGGATGCCGCGCCGCTGATCCGGCGGGCGATGAACGCCGGTGCGGACGCGAAGACAACGCCACCCTTGCACATCACGCTGCGCCTCGACCGGCTGGGCCTGCCGGCGGGCCGGCCCCTTGCCGGAGCCGTCGGAGCGCTGAATTATGACGGGACGCGCTGGACCGACGCACGTCTTGACGGCGCGATGCCGGGCGGGCACCGGATCGCGCTCCGCTACGACCCCGACGGCACGGGCCAGCGGCTGACGGTCGCCTCCGACGATGCGGGCGAGGCGCTGCGCCTGTTCGGTGTCTACGACAATATCCAGGGCGGGAAGCTGCACCTGGACGCCCGGCGCGGCGGCGCGGTCGACGTGCCCTGGCGGGGCATGCTGCGCATGGAGGATTTCCGCCTGGTGCAGGCGCCGGCGCTCGCCCGGGTACTGACCGTCGCTTCGCTCTCCGGTATCGGCAATCTGCTATCCGGCAAGGGCATCTCGTTCGCCCGGCTGATGATGCCGTTCAGCTTCAAGGACGGGCGGCTCGAGATCGACAAGTCGCGGGCGGCGGGTTCGGAGATCGGCATCACCGCCGACGGTACGCTCGATTTCGACCACAACACGGCCAAGGTGAACGGCACGATCGTGCCCGCCTATTCGATCAACAGCGTCCTGGGCAAGATCCCGCTGCTGGGGATCCTTCTGACCGGGGAGGAGGGCTCGGGCGTGTTCGCCGCGACCTACCAGCTCGACGGCAGGCTCGACGACCCGAACGTGAAGGTTAATCCGCTGGCGGCGCTCGCGCCCGGCTTCCTCCGCGACCTCGTCGACGGGCTTACCAAGGGCGGCACCAACGAGCCGATGCCGATGCCGCGGAACATGCCGTAAAGCGTGATTGATCCAGTCTGAAGCAGACTCCTCCTTCGACAGGCTCAGGATGAGGTTGTCTTATATCGGCCTCACCCTGAGCTTGTCGAAGGGCGAGGCCCTCGCACGGCGATACAAACTGAATCGGTATGACTCTTCGGCATGACTCTAAGGGCCGTCGGTCAGACCGGCTTCACCAGGGCGTGGCGCTTGCGCCCGGCGGAGAGCTTGATGACCCCGTCGGGGTTGAGGTCGCCGAGCGTGATCGTCGCGGTCTCCGACATAGCCGGCGCGTCGTTCACCCGTGCGCCGCCGCCCTTGATCAGGCGGCGCGCTTCGCCGCCCGATGCGGCAAGCCCGGCGCGGCGGAACAGGTCGAACGCGGCGATGCCCGCGGCAAGCTCGGCCCTCGGAATCTCGACGGTCGGCAGCCCCTCGCCGAGCCCGCCGTCCTCGAAGGTGCGGCGCGCGGTCTCCGCGGCGGCGGCGGCGGCGTCCGTGCCATGGGCGAGGGCAGTCGCCGCGTCGGCGAGGATCTTCTTCGCGTCGTTGATCTCGGCATCGCCGAGTACGGCCAGCCGGTCGATCTCGGCTTCGTCGAGCTCGGTGAACAGGCGCAGGAAGCGCGCGACGTCGCCGTCCTGCGTGTTGCGCCAGAACTGCCAATACTCGTAGGGCGAGACGCGCTCAGGGTTGAGCCACACCGCGCCGCGGGCGGTTTTGCCCATCTTCTCGCCCGACGCCGTGGTGATCAGCGGCGCGGTCAGGCCATAGAGGGCGCGGTCGTCCATGCGCCTTCCGAGCTCGACGCCCGAGACGATGTTGCCCCACTGGTCCGACCCGCCCATCTGCAGCGCGCAGCCGGTGCGCCGGGCGAGCTCGAGGAAGTCGTAGGCCTGCAGCACCATGTAGTTAAACTCGAGGAAGGTGAGCGGCTGCTCGCGTTCGAGCCGGAGCTTCACGGAGTCGAACCCGAGCATGCGGTTGACGGAGAAATGCCGGCCCACGTCGCGCAGGAACGCGATGTAGCCGAGCGCGTCCAGCCAATCCGCATTGTTGGCCATGACCGCATCGGTCGGCCCGTCGCCGAACGTGAGAAACCGCTCGAACACGCGCCGGATGCCGGCCATGTTGGCGGCGATCTGCTCATCGTCGAGAATCTGGCGCGATTCGTCCTTGCCCGAGGGATCGCCCACCTTGGTGGTGCCCCCGCCCAGCAGCACGATCGGCTTGTGGCCGCACTTCTGGTACCAGCGCAGCAGCATGATCGGCACCAAAGACCCGACATGCAGCGAGTCCGCCGTGCAGTCGAACCCGATATAGGCCGGCACCGGCTTGCCTGCGGCGAGCAGCGCGTCGAGCGCGGCCTCGTCCGTGCACTGGTGCACGAAGCCGCGCCGCGTGACGGCATCCATGAATTGGGAGCGAAGTGCGACCATGGGAGGCGTCGTTTAGCACGGGAAGATACGCCGTTCCATATCCGCCCAAATCGGCGGCACCGCCACCAGTTGGGAATGACAGCATGCGTTGCACCGGCGCGGGATTGACGGGGCGTGGCGCCGAGGCGAAAACTCTACGGGCAATCGAGGGGAGCGCCCGATGGAACCGCGCCGCTACGGACCGTTCAAGTACACACCGATCAACCGCCGCCCGAAGATCACCTGGCCCGACGGCGCCCGCGTCGCCTTCTGGGTGATCCCCAACATCGAGACCTGGCCGCTCGACGAGCCTGTGCCGGGCGGCATGGCGGCGCGCGTTCCCGACGTGCATGCCTGGGCGCAGCGCGACTACGGCGCGCGCATCGGTATCTACCGGATCATGGAAGTGCTGGCGCGGCACGGCGTGCCGGGCTCGGCGACGCTCAACAGCGACGTGTGCGACGACTATCCGGAGATCATCGAGGACTGGACCGCGAAGGGGTGGGAGTTCCTCGGCCACAACAACACCAATGCGCGCCTGCTCAACACGGTCCCGCCGGACAAGGAGCGAGAGGTCGTGCTGTCCACCTTCGACCGGATCGAGAAGGCGACCGGCACGCGTCCCAAGGGCTGGCTAGGCTCCGGCCTGCAGGAGACCTGGAACACGCTCGACTACCTGATCGAGGCCGGGTGCGAATATGTCTGCGACTGGTGCAACGACGACCAGCCCTATCTGATGGACGTCGGCGGCAAGCGGCTCGTGTCGCTGCCTTACTCGCTGGAAATCAACGACCTTCCCTTCGCGCTGCGCGGGCGCGGCTCGCCGGAGGAGTGGGAGAAGGCGGTGCGCCGCACCTTCGACGTGCTGTACCGCGAGGGCGCCGAGTCCGGCCGGGTGATGGCGATCCCGCTGCACCCGTTCATCACCGGCGTGCCGCAGCGCATCGATGCGCTGGATTCGGCGCTCCGCTATATCTGCAGCCATGAGGGGGTGTGGCGCGCCAAGGGCTCCGAGATCGTCGCCCACTACCTCAAGGCGGGAAACACGTTCTGACCCCGTTCGCTCCCATCCGCGCCGTCGGGCTGATGAGCGGCACGTCGCTCGACGGCATCGATGCGGCGCTGATCGAGACCGACGGCGAAACCGTCACGGCGTTCGGCCCGTCCCTGACCGAGCCCTATGGCGCGGCGCTGCGCGACGGGCTGCGCAGTGCTTTGGGCGAGGCGGACGCACCGGCCGAACTGGTCCGTGACCTCACCGAAGCGCATGCGCATGTCGTCGGGTCTTTGCTGGCCAAGGCCGGGCTCGCCGCGCGCGACGTGGGTGTCGTCGGGTTTCATGGCCACACGATCTGGCATCGCCCCAAGGAAGGGGTGACGGTGCAGATCGGCGACGGCGCCTTGCTGGCAAATCTTACCGGCATCGATGTCGTCAACGACTTCCGGTCGGCCGACGTGGCCGCCGGCGGGGAGGGGGCGCCGTTCGCGCCGCTCTACCACGCGGCGCGCGCGGAAGGGCTGGAGCGGCCGGTCGCGGTGCTGAACCTCGGCGGCGTCGGGAACCTCACCTGGATCGGCGCGGACGGAACGCTGATGGCGTTCGACACGGGGCCGGGCAACGCGCTGATCGACGACTGGTGTGCGGCGCGCACCGACACGCCGTTCGACGCCGACGGCAAGCTGGCGGCGTCAGGCACGGTGGACCGGGAGGTGCTTTCGTACCTTCTCGACAATGCGTATTTCGACCGGCCGGCGCCGAAGTCGCTCGACCGGCTGGACTTCGATATCGAGGCGGTCGCGGGGCTGACGGTGGCGGACGGTGCGGCGACCCTGACCGCCTTCACCGCGGCGACGGTCCTGGAAGGGACGAAGCTGTTCCCGGCCCCGGTGACGCGCTTCCTCGTGACTGGCGGCGGGCGGCACAACGCGGCCATGATGGCGGCGCTGGCGGCATCGCTGCCGGCGCCCGTCGCGCCGGTGGAAGATGCCGGCTGGGACGGCGATGCGCTCGAGGCGCAGGCCTTCGCCTTCCTCGCGGTGCGCAGCTTGCGGCGCCTCCCGCTCAGCCTGCCGGAAACCACCGGCTGCGCGCGGCCGATGACCGGCGGGCGCCACCACCGGGCGCCGTAGCGGCGAGAGCGCTACCCGATCGCACGGTTCCGGCCCGCTCCCCCTCCCGGCCACCCATGCGAGCATACTGTCGTGGGTGGCCGGGAGAGGGAGCGGGCTGGTACGATTCCGCGTAGGCGGAAGGTGCCCTACACCCCTGCGACCACCTCGGCCCAGTCCTCCAGCATCCCGGGATGGTCATGGCGGATCTGGACAACGAAGTCCCGAAACCCCGCGTCCTTCAGCGCGCGGATGCGCTCGATCAGCTCGGGCTTGGTCGCGGTCCAGGAGAAGCTGCGGATCAGGTCGGCGGTGCAGACATCCTCGTCCTCGGGCTTGAGGAACATCAGGTGGCCGCGATGGTTGGCGATGTAGCGCGCATCGGCGGGTGTGAACTTCTCGTAGTGCGTCCGGTACCGGTCGAGCGCGCCGACCAGCGGCGGCGGCACCGCGCCGTGCGCGGCGCTGAATTGGTCGCGCTCGACGAAGTCGTGCAGCAGCATGACCGCAGAGGGACCTGCCTGGGCGCGGGCGCGCGGGCTGTCATAGGGCTCGCCCTCCTTCAGCACGCAGCCGCCGACTTCCGCGCTCGACCAGAAAGAGCCCGCATCGCGCCCGGCTTCGGCCCACAGCTTCTTCATCTCCGTCATGCCGGCGATCGCCATCGGACCGGCGCTGGTCGGACAGATCCAGCCGCTGCCCAGCTCGGCGACGAGCTTGCGCGCGCGCGGCCCCACCGCCGAGATCCAGAGCGGGATGCCGTCGTCGATATTGACCGCGCCGATCTCGGGATTGAGGAAGGCCATCTTGCGACGCTTGCCCTCGAACTCCCACTCGACGATGTCGCCGCCGAGCAGGCCCTGCACGACCCGGATGTATTCCTTCATGTCGTTGAGCTTCACCCGCCCGACGCCCATCGTGCGCCGGCCTGTGAAGCCGGTGGATACGCCGAAATCGATCCGCCCGGGGGCGAGCTTGTTGAGCGAGGCCAGCGCGCTCGCCGCCACCGGCGCAATGCGGTTTGTCGGGATCAGGACGCCGGTGCCAAGCCGAATCTTCGAGGTGACCATCGCGGCCGCCGCCATGCCGACGAAAACGTCGGCGTTCAGCAGGTGTGTGTCGAAGAACCAGGCGCGGCCGAAGCCCAGCTCCTCCGCGCGCCTGACGATCTTGTACGACTCGGCGTGGGTGGCGAGCGCGATCCCGAAATCCATGAGGTCCTCCCGATTGGGCGCCAGGTTATCGTGGCCCGATGGCCATGGCGAGGTGCGGGCGGGGGAGGTATGGATGGCACCGGATCGCCGGGCCCCGTCATTTTCGCATGCACGCCTTGCGACGGTTTGACGCGCGCAGGTGCCACGTTTTCCCATATCTATCCATGAGAGAGGTGGGCAATTAGGACTCGCTAATGCGAATGACTTGCATTATCGTGCCCAAAGGTTGGGCGGCTCCGGGAGGGGCTGGCGCCGCTGACATGGAGGTGGAATGACTCGTTTTGCGGTTCTGAGTGTCGGTGCTGCCCTCGCGCTTGCGGCGCCGTTCTTGACGAGCGGTCCAGCCCTTGCGGCCGAGGAGCCGGAGCGGACGATCGTCATCAAGGAGCACCGGTTCCACCCGGAGGTGGTCGAAGTGCCGGCGGGGGTTCGGGTGAAGCTGATCATCCACAACCAGGACGCCACGCCCGAGGAATTCGAGAGTCACGATCTGCGCCGCGAGAAGTTGGTAACCGCGGGCGGAAAGGCGACCATCTGGGTCGGGCCTCTGCCGAAGGGCGAGTACGGGTTCTTCGGCGAGTTCCACGAGAAGACCGCCCAGGGCAAGCTGGTCGCGAAATAGGCAGGTCGCGAAGTAGGAATGTGAGGCGTTAGGTCATGTTGGGTTCCGCCGTCATCGTCTTCCGCGAAGTCCTGGAGGCCGCGCTGATCGTCGCGATCGTGCTGGGCGCGACCCGCGGCGTGATCGGGCGCGGCCGCTGGGTGGGCGGCGGGTTGATCCTCGGTGTCGCCGGGGCGATGGTCGTCGCAGCTTTCGCCGGTGCCATCGCAGACGCCGTTCAGGGGCGCGGGCAAGAGCTGTTCAATGCCGGCGTTTTGCTGGCGGCCGTCGTCATGCTGGCCTGGCACAACGCCTGGATGACGGCGCACGGGCGCGAGATCGCGACGGAGATGCGCCGCGTCGGCCATGACGTGAGCGTCGGCGCGCGTCCGCTGGCCGCGCTGGCGCTGGTCACCGCACTCGCCGTGCTGCGCGAGGGCTCGGAAACCGTGCTGTTCCTTTACAGCCTGACCGCGTCCGGGGCCGGGTGGGGCTCCATCCTCGCTGGCGGTGCGCTCGGCCTCGGGGCGGGCACCGCGGTCGGATGGCTGCTCTATCGCGGGCTGCTCGCCATTCCGCTCGACCGGTTCTTCTCGACCGTTGCGTGGATGGTCCTGTTGCTCGCTTCCGGCCTTGCGGCGAGCGCCGCGGCGTTCCTCAACCAGGCCGGGCTGGTACCGGCCCTCGGGCTGCAGCTCTGGGACACCTCGGCGATCCTGCCGCAGGACAGCATCGTCGGCATGCTGCTGCACATTCTGGTGGGCTATGCCGACCGGCCGATGGGCATCCAGCTCGTGTTCTACCTCGCGACGCTGTTCACGATCCTGGTGCTGATGCGCATTGTCGATGGCGGCCGGGCGCGCACGCAGCGCGCGCGGACGACCGCGGCCAACCCATGAGCACCCGCGCGGCCCCCCAGGCGGCGCATCGCGCCGCGGGTCTTGCGCGCCGCATCGAGGCGATGGCGGTCACGGTGCGTCCGTACTTGCCGTTCGTGCACGGCGCGATGTTCTTCGGCTTCGTGGTGCTGATCGTCGGGCCGGTCGTGCTGCCGGCGAGCGATCTTACCCATCAGCTCGGCGAGGTGGCGCGGACTCTGATCTGGACGCTGTGGTTTCCGCTGGTGTTCCTGTCCGTCCTGGTGACCGGGCGCAGCTGGTGCGGCGTCGTGTGCCCGATGGGGGCCGCGTCGGAATGGATGAACGGGATCGGCAGGAAGCGGCCGGTGCCGGCGTGGCTGCGCTGGGAAGGCACGCCGATCGTCAGCTTCCTGATCGTTACGGTGCTCGGCCAGACCGTCGGGGTGCGCGACTACCCGTCCGCCATTCTCGAGGTGTTCGGCCTGACCCTCGCCGCCGCGCTGGTCATCGGATATTTCTACGGCCAGGGCCAGAAGAAGCGCGCCTGGTGCCGCCATGCCTGTCCGATCGGGCTGCTGCTCGGCGTGTTCTCGCGGCTCGGCGCCGTCGACCTGGTGCCGAAGCGGCCCGAGGCGGGCGGCGATGCCTATGACACGCGCGGGCTCTGCCCGACCAACATCGACCTCCGCCGCAAGACCGAGAGCCGCCACTGCGTGATGTGTGCGCGCTGCGTCGCCCCGGACAGGCCCGGCGCGCTGGCGGTGAAGCTGCGCGTGCCGGGGTCTGAGGTCGCCGACATCCAGCGCCACCATCCGGCGGCGTCGGAGATCTGGTTCCTGTTCCTTGGCACGGGCATCGCGCTCGGCGGGTTCCTGTGGCTGACGCTGCCGGAGTACCAGGCCCTGCGCCAGGCTCTGGTCGTCTGGGCGATCGAGTCCGGCCACACGTGGCTCGGCGCGCCCGGCCCGTCCTGGCTGATGGTGGTCCATCCCGAGGCGCGCGAAGTGTTCGTGTGGCTCGACTTCTTCCTGATCTCCTTCTGGATGATCGGGGTGATGCTTGCGCTGACCGGCGTGCTGGCCGCGCTGCAGGCGGCCGGTGCGTGGCTCGCCGGGCGGCTCGGCGGGGCGGGAACCTTACGCGAGCGCTTCGTCGCCCTCAGCTACCAGGTCGCCCCGGCCGCGATGATCTCGTTGCTGCTCGGGCTGGGCATCGACCTCTTCAAGCTGGTGCCGGCCGAGGCCGCGGTGCCGGTGAAGATCGGCGCGCTCGCCATCGCGGTAGTGTGGGGCGTCGTGCTGGGCCGGCGCATTCTGGGCGGGATGGGTGTCAGGGGCGCCCGGGCGGCGCTGGCGCTGGTTCCGGGTCTTGCGGGCGGACTGGTCGTCGCGGCCGCATGGTGGCCGGCCATCGTGTAGGCAGGATATTTTTTTGACGGACTTGTGCGAGTGAAACGCAATCGCAAACCAAGAAGGGAGAATGCGATGACGAAGCGAACGATGTGGGCGGCGGGGGCCGTCGCTGCGTTGGCGGTGGGGGCGCTCGCTGTGCCCGCCGGGGCTGCCGAGGTGACGATCGGCAAGGCGTTCGAGAAGAACGGCATGGAGGTCGGCGCCGTTTACCTGCAGCCCGTGACGATGGAGCCGATGCTGCCCGGCATGCACGGCATGGCGGCAGACGTTCACCTCGAGGCCGACATCCACGCGATGAAGGGCAACACCAACGGGTTCGGCCCGGGCGACTGGGTCCCTTATCTCGGCATCACCTATCGCATCACCAAGGACGGCTCGTCCTGGATCGGGTCCGGCGCATTCATGCCGATGGTCGCCGACGACGGCCCGCATTACGGCGCAAACGTCAAGCTCGACGGGCCCGGCAAGTACAAGCTGAGCTATCACATCCTGCCGCCGCCCTATCAGGGCTTCTACCGCCACGCCGACAAGGAGACAGGAGTGGCCGAATGGTGGACACCGTTCGACGTGCAGTGGGAATTCGTGTTTGCCGGCGTCGGCAAGAAAGGCAGCTACTGACATCCCGCCACGTGAGGGGGCTATGACCGAACGCAATGACGATCACGATGTCGGTCGGCCGGCGTCACAATTTCCGGCGCGGCTCGACACCCGGCTTCTGTTCGCGAACGGTCAGAACGAGATCCGCATCGAGCATGAGGGGGTCGAGTACCGACTCCGCATTACCAAGAGCAACAAGCTGATCCTATTCCGCTAAACTCGCCGCAAGCCAGCCACCGATCCCTCGGAAGCCAGCCAGCGCAGAACTTCACCAAGAATTGGGGGGCACGAAGTGGCAACCACGCAATCCCTTCTCCGAGCCGCGCCTTTTGCGGCGTTCACACTCCTTCTCGCCACCGCCGCGCCGGCGGCCGAGCCCGTTCAGGCCAACCCGCCGATGGAACAGGGCGAATCCGAAACGCTGGGCGGCGACCTTGGCGGCATTCGCACCGCATTCGCCGCCGCCGGGCTCGAGCTCGGCATCAACTATGTCGGCGAGACGCTGGGCGTCGTCTCGGGCGGCGTGAAACGCAAGTTCATCTACGAGGGCGAGCTCGAGCTCTCACTCGACGCCGATTTGGAGAAGATGCTGGGCTGGCACGGCGCCGCGGCGCATGTCAGCGGCATCGCGGTCCATGGGCGTGGCCCGTCGGCCGATTTGCTCGGCGGCAATTTGATGGACGTCAGCAACATCGAGGCACGCCAGGTCGCACGGCTCTACACGCTGTGGCTCGAGCAGTCGCTGCTCGACGACCGGCTGGCGATCCAGGTCGGGCAGCTCGCCGCGGACGACGAGTTCATGGTGAGCGACACCGCCGGCAACCTCATCAACGGCACGTTCGGTTGGGCGGTCATCGCGTCGGCGAACATGACGCAGGGCGGACCCACCTACCCGCTGCCCACGCCGGGCGTAAGGCTGCGCGTGAACCCGACCGAAGACGTGACGATTCTCGCCGGCGTGTTCGCGGGCAATCCGGGCGGCGAAGGATGTGCCGGCGACGCGCAGGTCTGCAACCCGCACGGCACGACCTTCAGCCTGTCCGGCGGCGCGCTGTGGATGGCCGAGCTGCAATATGCCGCTAAGCTGGGCGCGTCGAGCCTGCCGGGTTCGTACAAGATCGGCGGCTGGCACGAGACGGGCGCCTTCCCGAACCAGCTTACCGGCGCCAACGACAAGCATAACGATTACGGCGTCTATGGCATTGCCGACCAGATGGTGTGGCGCGCACCGGGCGAAGGCGATCGCGGGTTGAGCCTGTTCCTGCGCATGGGCTTCGCCCCCGAGGACCGCAACTTCGTGTCGTGGTACGTCGATGGCGGTTTCGGCTTCAAGGGCCCGATCGCCAGCCGGCCCGACGACGTGGTGACGCTGGGCGTCGGCTATGGCGAGATCAGCGGCGATGCGGCCGACGCGGCCCGGCTTGCCGGTCCTCCCACGCCGGCTCCCGACCATGAGGCGGTGATCGAGCTGAGTTATGTGGCGGCGATCACGCCTTGGTGGACGCTGCAGCCCGACCTGCAATACGTGATCCACCCCGGTGGCAAGGCCCTGAACCCGGCAGGCACTGCGGTCATCGAGGACGCGCTGGTCATCGGGCTTCGGACGTATCTCGCGTTCTGACCGGTCGGGCCCTATCGCGCGGGAGAGGTGCGGCGTAGCATTGCCTCTCCGGCACGGGAGGGGTGATGGCGGAAGGCGAAGTTGCGCGCGACGCCGAACGGCGGAACCTGTGGGACATCTTCCGCGTGTTCCTGCGGCTGGGGCTGACCTCGTTCGGCGGCCCCATCGCGCATCTCGGCTATTTCCGCACCGAGTTCGTCGAGCGGCGCAAATGGCTCGACGACTGCAGCTTCGTCGACCTGGTGGCGCTCTGCCAGTTCACACCCGGCGCGACCTCCTCGAAGGTGGGGATGGGCATCGGCCTGATGGCCGGCGGACTCCCCGGTGCGCTTGCCGCGTGGCTCGGCTTCACCGCGCCGTCGGCGATCGCGATGGTGGCATTCGCCTACGGTGTGACATCGGGCGAGGGGCTGCTGCCCGCGGGCGTGCTGCACGGCCTCAAGGTCGTGGCGGTCGCTGTGGTCGCGCTTGCCGTGTGGGGCATGGCGCGGACGCTCTGCCCGGACGTGAAGCGGGCGATGCTCGCCGTCGGCGGCGCCCTGGTATTTCTTGCCATTCCCACGCCGGCAGGGCAGGTGGCCGCGATCGTTGCCGCCGGGCTGATCGGCTGGCGGTTTCTTGACGGTGCGGCGCCAAGCGGCGGGGCCGTGCTGCACGGCGGAGTTGGACGGGCCGTTGGCGCAATGGCGCTCGGGCTGTTCTTCGTGCTGCTGGTCGGGCTCCCGGCCGTTGCCGCGCTGACGTCCGGTCAGGGTATCGCGCTATTCGACGCGTTCTACCGTTCGGGTTCACTGGTATTCGGCGGCGGGCACGTCGTACTGCCCCTCTTGCGCGCCGAGGTGGTGCCGCCCGGTTGGGTGGACGACACAGCATTCCTGGCCGGGTACGGCGCGGCGCAGGCGGTGCCAGGACCGCTCTTCACCTTCTCCGCCTATCTCGGCGCGGTGATGGGGCCCGAGCCGAACGGCTGGCGCGGCGCGCTGATCGGACTCGCGGGCCTGTTCCTCCCGTCCTTCCTGCTGGTGGTGGGTGCGCTGCCCTTCTGGGAAACGCTCAGGCGGCGCACGGCGGTACGCGCGGCGCTGGCGGGCGTCAATGCGGCTGTCGTCGGGCTGCTGTTGGCGGCGCTCTACGATCCGGTGTGGGTGAGCGCGATCGGCGGGCGAGCCGATTTTGCGTTGGGGCTGGCAGCATTCGCGGCCCTGGCGCTGCTCAAGGCTCCGCCCTGGATCGTGGTGGTGGCGACGGCGGCCGGTGGCTGGGCGATCGCGGCGGTACCCGGCATTTTCCCCTGAATTCTGCGGAAATACGATCTGGCGAAGCCCGGTGCCGGCAGTTACATTGCCCCAGGCGTCGGCAGGCCGCGACCGCTCCGGCGCCAGAATATCCACGGAACAGGAGACGTCAGATGATACCCAACCGAACGCGTGCCCTGGCCATTGCCGCGGCCCCTGTGGTGCTGCTGGCCCTGGGGACCGGTCCGGCTGCGGCTCAAGCCATGAAGATGACCCCCGAGCTCGCCAAGGTGATCGAGGCGGCGAAGGCGGAGAAGGTGCTCGACATCTCGTCGGGTGACCTGGTGAACGGCGGCGGGCAGGCGAAGCCCGAAATCGTGGCCGGGTTCAAGAAGTATTTCGGCATCGACGTCGACTTCGAGTTCACGCCGGGCGGCCCGATGGGCGAGATCGGCAACAAGGTGGCGACCGAGTTCCGCGCCGGCCAGAAATCCTCGACTGACGCCTGGACCGGGGCCGCGGCGCAGGTCGTGCCGCTGCTCAAGCTCGACATGTTCCACAAGGTCGACTGGGTGAAGCTCTATCCCGACCGCATCAAGCCCGAGTTCGTCGAGGCGGATACGCGCGCGCTGCGCGTGGCGACCGGCATGCCGGGCATCCTGTACAACAAGAACAAGGCGCCGGAGTTCGGCAACGTCGCGACGATGGCCGACATCCTGAAGCCCGCCTACAAGGGCAAGTTCGGCACGACGATCTACGGTGCAGCCTTCGACGTGCTGCTCGCCGATTCGGTGTGGGGCCCGGACAAGACGCTCGACTACTACAAGAAGTTCGTGAAGCAGGCGCAGGGCATCCTGAATTGCGGCGGCGAGGACCGCGTCGCCTCGGGAGAGTTCCTGGCGATGATCTTCGACTGCGCCGGCGGCTCGCAGCACTACCCGAAATACAGCAGCATCCTGGCGCTGCACGTGGTGCCCGAAATGGCGCAGCGCCGGCCCTATTACCTGATGATCCCGAAGAATGCCGCCCATCCGAACATGGGCATCCTGTACGCCCTGTTCATGTCGACGCCCGAGGGCCAGAAGGTGCAGGAGGCGTCGTGGGGCATTCCGCTCTATGGCTATCCGGAGACGCGGCGCCACAAGGAGATCGCGGCGATGGAGGCCAAGGGGGTGAAGTTCCTCGAGGTCGATATCGACTGGTGGCAGAAGCATCCGGAGATCGTCAAGAACAGCCGCAAGATGTTCGGCATCGTTCGCGCCGCGACGAAATAGACGGAAGCGGCGTGAACAACTCGGCACGCGGCGGGGTGCGTCCCCGCCGCGAAGCCGGCTGAATCGGATAGAGTATGGCTGCGATCGGAACCGCGCTGACGCGTACGGGCCCGCGCCGGCAGTGGAACGGCTGGGCGGCGACGATGGTCGGCATCGCGCTGGTCACCAGCCTGCTGATCCTGGTGCTGCTGGCCATCGTCCTGTGGCTCAGCGTGCTGGACGGGGCGCCGATCGATCCCGGCGTCGGCTACACGCTCGACAACTACGTCGAGATCTTCTCCGACACGTTTACCTATACCGTGATCTACAACACGGGGGTGTTCTCGCTGATCACGCTGCTGGTCGCTATGGCGTTCGGCGTTCCGCTGGCGTGGCTGGTGGAGCGGACTAATCTGCCGGCCAAGCCTGCCGTGTTCGCGATGATGACCGTCGGGCTGATCCTGCCCGGCTTCGCCACCGCGATCGGTTGGCAGTTCCTGTTCCATCCGCGCATCGGGATGGTCAATTTGTGGCTCAAGTCACTCCTGGGCCTCGACCATGCGCCGTTCGACATCGGTACGCTGTTCGGAATGGGATGGGTGCAGGGGCTCGGGCTCGCGGCCGTTGCGTTCGTGATGACCTCGGTCGTGTTCCGCTCGATGGACTCCTCGCTCGAGGAGGCCTCGCACACGAGCGGCGCCGGCGTCCTCCACACGCTTGTCCGGGTCACCATTCCGCTGGTCTGGCCGGGCGTGCTGGCGGCCGCGATCTACATCTTCATGATCGGGTTCGCAGCGTTCGACATCCCGGCGATCATCGGGCTTGCCGCCAACATCTTCACCTTCTCGACTTACGCCTACGACCAGGTGAAGCCGACCGGTCAGCTTCCCGAGTACGGGCTGGTCTCGGCGATGGGCATGATCATGGTGGTGATCGGGCTCGCCCTGTCCTGGTGGTATTCCAAGGTGCAGGGCCGCGCGCCCCGCTACGCGGTGATCACTGGCAAGTCCTACCGGCCGCGCATCATCGATCTCGGCCGGGCCAGGTGGCTCGCCGTCGCGTTCGTCGTCCTCTACATGCTGCTCGCCCAGGTCCTGCCGCTTCTGGTGGTGGTGTGGACGTCGCTGCTGCCGTTTCCGCAGCCGCCCACCGCCGCCGCATTCGCGTCGATCTCGTGGGAGAACTACATCACCATGCCGGGCGGGATGGTCTGGCGGGGCGTCAAGAACACGGCCGCCCTGATGGTGCTGACCCCGACCATCACGCTGGTGGTGAGCTTCGCCTTCTCCTGGGTGGTGCTGCGCTCGCGCGTGAGAGGGCGCGAACTGTTCGATTTCGCGGCCTTCATGCCGCATGCGGTGCCGTCCATCGTGTTCTCGATGGCCGCGTTGCTGCTTGCTTTGTTCGTGCTGCAGCGCGCGGTTCCGATTTACGGCACGATCTGGATCCTGGTGCTGGTCTATGTCGTCTCACGCGTCGCCTACGGCACGCGCATCACCAACAGCGCGCTGATCCAGATCCATCGTGAGCTCGAGGAGGCGGCCCAGGTGAGTGGCGCCGGGCCCGGCGGCACGGCGCGCTCGGTCTTGGCGCCACTGCTCAAGCCCGCCATGATGTATGCGTGGATCTGGATCGCGCTGCTGACCTATCGTGAGCTGACCCTGCCGGTGCTGCTGTCGTCGAACGACAATCTGCCGCTCTCGGTGGTGGTCTGGAATCTGTGGCTCGGCGCGCGGTTCGGCGAGGCGTCCGGCATCGCCGTACTTATGCTCGTGCTAATGATGCCGCTGGTCGGTCTCGGCTGGTGGCTTACCCGGCGCGCGGGCGTCGTCGCGCAAGGCCAGTGATCGTATCGGAGGCGAAGTCCATGGCAGTCCAATCCAACATCTCCAGCCGGCCGGCGGTCGATCCGGTGGTGACCGAGATCGTGCGCAACGGCGTGATCGCCGTGACCGAGGAGATGAAGACCAACCTCATGCGCACGGCCTACAACACCATCATCTACGAGGCGCTGGATTTCACGACGGGCCTGTTCACGGCAGACGGGCGGACGGTGTCGATCGGGCTCGGCCTACCGACCTTCATCCGCGGCATGGCCGAGACCATAAAATCCAAGATCGCCCATTTCGGCGTCGAGAATATCGGGCCAGGCGACATCCTGATCACCAACGATTCCTACATCACCGGCTCACACCTCAACCACGTCACCCTCTCCTTGCCGATCTTCCACGAGGGCAAGCTGGTGGCGTGGGCGTGCTGCATGGCGCACTGGCTCGATATCGGCGGCGTGCTGGGCGGCATGACGACCGACATCTTCTCCGAAGGTCTGCAGATCCCGATCCTGAAGCTGCAGAAGGCCGGGAAGATGAACCAGGACCTCGTCGACATCATCCGCATGAACGTGCGGGTCGAGGAGCGGGCCAACGGCGATCTGCGCGCACAGCTCACGGCGGTGCGCACCGGCGAGCGCGGGTTCCTGGACCTGCTGCGGCGCTATGGCCGCGACCAGGTGCTCGGTGCGATCGAGGAGGTGATGGACGTCTCCGAGCGCGCGGCGCGCGCCCGCACCCTCTCCATTCCCGATGGCGTGTACGAGGCCGAGTCGTTCCTCGACGATGACGGGATCGATATCGGCAAGGACGTGCCGATCCGGGTCAAGGTGATCGTCAAGGGCGACAAGATGACGATCGACCTTTCCGACGTGTCGCGTCAGGTGCGCGGCTTCTACAACTCGGGCACCACGACCGCCTATGGCTGCTCGCAGGTCGCCTACAAGTGTATCACCTCGCCGACCGACTATCCGGTCAATGACGGTTCGTTCCGCTCGCTTGAGGTGATCATCCCGCCCGGCCGGATCGTCAGCGCCCAGCGCCCGGCGCCGATGCGCTGGTGGATGACCTACCCGATGACGATCATCGACACGGTGATCAAGGCGCTGGCGCCGGCGATTCCCGACCGCGTCGCCGCCGGCCATCACGCCGACCTGATCCTCGCCTCGATGTACGGCGTCGACCGCGGCCGTTTCATCTATGCCGGCATCAGCCATGTCGGCGGCGGCTGGGGCGCCAAGATGAACGAGGACGGCGTCAACTGCACCATCGCCATGAACGACGGCGACACGCATAACGGACCCGTCGAGCTGACCGAGAACAAGTCGCCGCTGGTGATCGAGAGCTACCGGCTGGTGCCGGACTCGGGCGGGGCGGGCAAGTATCGCGGCGGGCTCGGCGCCGAGCGCGTGGTGCGGCCGCGCGTGCCGCTGTCGCTCACCACGCACATGGACCGCACACGCTGCAAGCCATGGGGGCTCCAAGGCGGGCTCGAGGGCTACGCCAACAAGGTTTCGCTCGAGATCGACGGCACGCTGCACGACAACCTGCCGAACGCGAAGATCATGAACCGGCCGATGAAAACGACCGACAAGCTGGTCGCGCGCGGCGGCGGTGGCGGCGGGTTCGGCCCGCCGGTCGAGCGCCCGGCGGATCGCGTGGCCGAGGACGTGCGCCAGGGCTACGTCTCCGTCGAGGCCGCACGCAGCCTCTATGGCGTCGTCATCGACCCTGATACGATGGCCCTCGACCAAGCGGCGACCGAGGCGCGGCGGGCCGAAATGAGGGCGCAAAGCCCCAAGGCCGGCGCGGCGGAGTAGGGAGGCGACAATGGCGGACGAGGCGAAGCTCCAGGCCATGCTGGATGATCTGGAGATCAAGCGCGCCCGGTGCGAGTGGGCCTTCGCGCGCGATCTCGGCGAATATGACCGCATGCGCACCTTCTTTCACGACGACGCGACCGTCGCGGTGTCGTGGTTCGACGGTCCGTTCCTCGAGTTCTGGGAACGGACCAAGACGCTGCGCGGCAACCTGAAGCCCACCGAGCGGTCGAAGCACTGGATCGGCAACCAGCGCGTCGAGCTGAACGGCGATCGCGGCGTCATGGAGACCGACGTCCTGCTGTTCGCGCGCGACGACATCGACGGGGTGCTGTTCGACTACACGGCCTGGATGCGATTCCACGATCGCGCCGAGCGGCGTGACGGGGTGTGGCGGATCGCCAAATGGGTGGCGATCTACGACCGCGATCGGTTCGATCCGGTCGTCCCCGGCTCGGTGCCCGTGTCGTTCTTCGCGGGCGTCGATTTCTCCGGCGGGCGCGACGCGGTCGCGTTCATGAAGCTGCGCCAGGCCAAGCTCGGCCGCAAGATGCCGCCCGGCCTTGTGATCGGCGGCTCGGACGCCGAGACGCGGCTCAAGGCCGAGGGCGCGGCGTGGCTGGGCCAGGGCAGCCGCCGCAAGGCGTCCTAGGAGACGCGATGGCCGACAGGCGTGCATCGGACGAGCTGGATCGTCAGGCCATCCGCCGGGTGCGGGCGGACTGGTCGCATGCGCGCGACCACGCCGACTGGGCGCTGCTCTCCGCCTGCTTTCATCCGGATGCTACGGCGTGCCTCTCCTGGTACAACGGTCCGGCCGAGGGGTTCGTCGAAGGCTCGAAGCGGATGCTCAACCCCAACCGCGATTTCTCGGCCTCGCACATCTTCGCCAATCAGCGGATCGCGCTCGCCGGCGATCGCGCCATCCTCGAATCCGACGTCACCTATTTCATGCGCGACCGCTCGGCCGGCTATTTGAACGACGCCGCGATGCAGATGCTGTTCTACGACCAGATGGAGCGGCGCGACGGGACGTGGCGCATCTGGAAATGGACGGCGTTCTACACGACCGACCGGGTCGATCCGGCGGTGATGGGAAGCGCGCCGCCAGGCTGGTATGATGGCGTGGAATTCGACGCCGAGACCAACGGCATCGCCATGATGCGCCAGCGCGCGCAGCGGCTCAGTCGCAAGATGTCCGACTGGATCGTGGTGGCCGGCACGGCGAAGGAGCGTGAGGTCCGGGTGCAAGGTCAGCGCTGGCTGACCGACGCCTGAAGAGAGACAATGCGGCACAAAGCCGAATATCTGGGAGACGACGTGTGATCCGGATCACCAACCTGAAAATGACCTATCGCTCTTCGGAGGCCGAGCACCAGGCGGTGCGTGGCGTCTCGCTCGAGGTGGGGCAAGGGCAGTTCTATACGCTGCTCGGCCCGTCCGGCTGCGGCAAGACCACGACGCTGCGCTGCGTCGCTGGACTCGAGCGCCCGGATTCGGGACAGATCATCATCGGCGACGAGCTGGTGTGCGATCCCACCGCCGGGGTCTGGGTGGCGCCCAACAACCGCAATATCGGCATGGTGTTCCAGTCTTACGCGATCTGGCCGCACATGACGGTGTTCGACAACGTCGCCTTCCCGCTGCGCTACCGCAAGCCGAAGCCCGGCCGCGCCGAGATGCGCGACAAGGTCCATGCTGCGCTCGAGCTCGTCCAGCTCGGTGGGCTCCAGGACCGGCCGGCGCCGTTCCTGTCGGGCGGCCAGCAGCAGCGCCTCGCGCTGGCGCGTGCGCTGGTCGCCGAGCCGCGCGTGCTGCTGCTCGACGAGCCGCTGTCGAACCTCGACGCCAAGCTGCGCGAGGAGATGCGGCTCGAGGTGCGCGAGCTGGTGAAGCGCCTCAACGTCACGACCCTGTTCGTCACCCACGAGCAGATCGAGGCGCTGACCATGTCCGACACGATCGCGGTGATGAAGGACGGGCTGATCGTGCAGGAGGGCAAGCCGTCGGAAATCTATGGCGAGCCCGGCGGCACGTTCGTCGCCGACTTCATCGGCAAGTCGAACTTCCTGAAGGCGCGCATCATGGTTGGCGGCAGCGCCGCCGACGGATGCGTCGCCCAGGTCGAGACGGCGATCGGCAAGTTCTCCTGCCGGATTTCCGGCGACGCGCGCCAGGGCGACACCGTGACCATTGCGGTCCGTCCGGAGAACGTCGCGCTCTCGCTCGGTGCGAACGGTGCGTCGGACAACGCCGCCGCGGGCGAGGTGGACGCGCTGGTCTATCTCGGCAACATGCTCGACTGCGTGGTGCGCGTGGGCGACGAGCGCATCAGGGTCCAGCTCCACCCCACCCATGCACTATCCCGCGGCGACAAGGTGACGCTGAGCTTCCCGGCCGAGCACTGCCTGGTCCTGCCGAGCTAGCCACGTTGCGGCCGTTCGAAATCGATTCGAATTCGAAGCGAATTATAATATTCGTAATGCCGTTGTATTCGAATTCGGTTGAGTAACATCAGTAATCGCTGACCTTTTATTAACGGCCCGTTCACGCCGTGCCGCTACGCTGCCCCCATTGTACTGACGAAGGGCAGGGGTCATGCAACGCATCCGGCAGGTCTTGCGCACCTGGATCGCGCGATTCGTCCGCGACCGGCGAGGCTCGGTCGCGGTCCTCGTGGGTCTTGGGATCATCTCGTTCGTCGGGTTCGTCGGGATTGCGACGGACGCGGCGCGCGGCTACCTGGTGAAGGCGAAGCTGTCCGAGGCGCTGGACGCCGCGGGGCTCGCCGGCGGCAAGGCCTTCAACTCGCCAACCCGCGACGCCGACATCCAGCAATTCTTCGACGCCAACTTCCCGCCGGGCTATCTGGGCGCGACAGTATCGGGCCCGAACCCGACGATCGACACCCAGGATCAGAAGATCACCCTGGCGGCGACCGCGACGATCGACACGACGTTCATGCGGGTGCTCGGGTTCCACAACCTGACGGTCTCGTCCGTCACCGAGGTGACGCGCCAACAGACGGCACTCGACATCGTGCTGGTCATGGACATGTCGGGCTCGATGAACGACTACGTCAGCGGCCAGCGGAAGATCGTCTCGGCCCGCAACGCGGCGACCGAACTGATCAACATCCTGTTCGGCAACAATGCCGCGAGTGCGCAGCTCAACGTCGGCATCGTGCCGTTCAACTCCAAGGTGAACGTGACCTACGACGGGTCCGTCTACAACTCGGCCCTGACGACCACCCAGGCCGTCCCCGGTTTCGTCAACCCGGTGACGCATGGGGCCCAGTCTCTCGTCTATTTCGCCAACAACTCGCCGGTGCCGCTGCTGAACGCGCCCGCCTCGAACTGGAAAGGGTGCGTGTATTCGCGCTATCTGAACGACGGTATCGCGACCGATGACGCTGACGTCCTGCTCGGCGATCTCACGACGCCACAAGGGTCGTGGGCGGCCTGGGAGCCGATCGGCGCCGAGGGCGAGCCGACGGCGTCCTACTTCACGCGCTGCTCCGGCGCGGTTGGCGGTCAGGAATGCACCGCCTGCCAGACGGTCGGGATCACGCCGATGAAGCACGTGAAGGCGGACGTGTTGAACGCCATCGACGCGCTCACCAACCCCGACGGCGGCACCAACATCCCGCAGGGGCTGGCCTGGGGTTGGCGCGTTCTGGACGAGTCGGCGCCGTTCAACGAGGCGGCGGCCAACGATCCGAACATCACGCGCAACCGTGCCATCGTGCTGATGACCGACGGCGAGAACTGCGGTGCCTCGGGTGACGGCTACAAGGCCACGTTCGGTCTGTGCACGATTGCACAGCCGGCGATGAACCAGCGGCTGCGCGATCTTGCCACCAACCTCAAGAACGCCGGCATCTATCTCTACACGATTCAGTTCGGCAATGCCGGCACTTCGCAGCAGCAGCTTATGGAGGACATCGCGTCCGGGCCGAGCGCGCCGTACTACCACTACGCGCCGTCGGCTTCCGAGCTCTCCGCCGCGTTCCAGGAGATCGGAAACAACCTGTCGCAGCTCCGCGTGTCGCGATAGTCGAGGGAGCAGCCGGGGCGCGCCGCGATTATCGGGTCGCGACGCGCTTCATGCCGGCGAACGTGAACAACGCGAGGACGGTCGTCGCCGCCGAGATCCAGAACACGAGACGCGGGTCGCCGACGTCCATCGCCCAGCCGAACGCGACCGGCACCACGGCGCCGCCGATGTTGGCGCCGGACGACACGAATGCGAACACCTTGCCGATCTGGCCTTCGGGGGTCACCGAATAGACCAGCAGGTCGCGTGTCGCCTGCAGTCCGCCGCGCAGCATACCTGCGAGCGCGAGAGCGAGCACCACGCCGAACACCGGCATCGAGACCGACGCGACCAGCATGTAGAGGCCAGCGCACGAGGTGAGCGCGACCACGGCGGTGATGAGGCGCGGGCCCAGCCGGTCGGCAACCCAGCCGCCGATCAACATGCCTCCCGCCGTTGCCAGCATGAAGCCGGTCAACGCCGCGTTGGCGGTGGCGAGCTGCATCGACTGGATGTCGACCAGCGCGGAGACGGCGAAGGTACGGATGCCGTTCGTCCCCGCGACCACGATCACGTAGAACAGGAAGGCGAACAGGATCGGCGTCGAGGCGAGCAAGGCGATGCTGTCGCGCCAGCCGGTGCTCTCGCGCTTCTTCGTCTTCGCGTCGTGCGAGTTGCCGAGCACGGCGCCCTGGCTGATCAGTGTGAATGCCATGACCAGCCCGATCGAGCCGACGAGCAGGAAGGCCGTCCGCCAGCCCCAGAAGGCCGTCGCCGCGACCATCAGGGCCGGCGAGATCGCCGAACCGACATTGCCGCAGAACGAGTGGATCGAGAAGGCCCGGCCGAGCCGCGCCTTCGGCACGGTCGCCGACATGATCGAGTAGTCGGCGGGGTGGTAGACGGTGTGGGCGAGCCCCGCCAGGAACACGCAGACGAGCACCCAGTTATAGCCGGGTGCCAACCCGATGGCGCCGATCGCGGCGGCCTGCAGGATCAACCCGAACGCCAGCACGGCGCGGCTGCCGATCCGGTCGACCAGGAACCCGACCGGCGTCTGGCCGAGGCCCGACGTGACGCTGAACACGGTCATCAGCAGGCCGAGCTCGGTGTAGCTTACGCCGAGCTGGTCCTTGAGGATCGGAAACAGCGGCGGCAGCGCCATGTAGTAGATGTGCGAGAGGCCGTGGGCGGTCGAGACCAGACCGATGACGCGAACGTCGCGACGCGCGGCGAGGACCGTCGCCATTCAGCGTCCGCTCAGGCGGAGGCGGTGGCGCGCGAGGCGGTGCCGAGCCGCCCCTTCACGCCCGTGAAGGTGAACATGGCGGCGATCACGAAGAACGCGACCAGCCAGAAGATCAGCCGCGGCTCGCCCTGGTCCATCACCCAGCCGAAGACCAGCGGCATGATGCCGCCGGCCAGGTTCATGCCGGACGAGACGAAACCCATCACTTTGCCCAGGTCGCCGTCGGGCGTGACCGAGCGCACGGTGAGGTCGCGGATCGGGTTGTACATGCCCTGCGTGAAGCCGGTGATAGACATGGCCGCGATCAGCACGGCCGCCGGCAGCGCAACCATCCCGACCACCGCGACCAGCGCGCCGGCGATGCCGAGGCTCGCGAACACGACGGACAGCCGTGCGCCGATGCGGTCGGCGAGCCAGCCGCCGAACAGGATGCCGATCGCGCTGCCCAGCATCATGGCGGACAGCGCCGAGTTCGCGACGGTCAGCGGCACGTCGTGGGCGGCGCCCGCCGCGGCGACGAAGAAGGTGCGCAGCCCGCCGAACCCCACCCCCTGCAACACGTAGAAGGCGAAGCACATCATGATCGGGGCGGACAGCAGAAAGGCCAGCCCCTCGCGCGTGCTGGCGCGCGGCCTGGGCGGCTTCCGGCCCGTCTCGGCGCGGACGGCGCGGTCGAGGTCGGCCCCGCCCGCCACCAGGCCGCGCTGCCACAGGATCACCGGCACGATGGCGAGCCCGAGCGCGCCAATCGCCACCATCGCCACGCGCCAGTTCCAGATGCTGGCGACGCCGATCATGAACAAGGGGGTCAGCGCCCAGCCGAGATTGCCGCCGAAAGAGTGAATGCCGATCGCCCGGCCGAGGCGCGATTTCTGCACTTGCGCGGCCAGGATCGCGAAGTCGGCGGGGTGGTAGACGGTGTGGCCGACCCCGGCCAGGGTGTAGAGCACCAGAAGCTGCCAGTAGCTGTGGGCAAACCCCATCGCCACGACCGACCCGGCCTGAAGCAGGATCCCTCCGACCAGGACCGGGCGCGCGCCGATCCGGTCGACCACAAAGCCGATGGGCGTCTGGCCAAGCCCTGCGACGACGCCAAACGCGGTCATCAGCAGCCCGAGTGCGGCATAGCTCACCCCGAACTCGGCCTTGAGCAACGGGAACAGCGGCGGCAGGACCAGGAAGTAGATGTGGCTGAACATGTGCGGGTAGCTGACGAGGCCGGTCACTGCCCAATCCCGGTACCCGAGCGACCCCTGTCCCGCCATGCTCCGCTCCTTGCCGAGGGTGCCGCCCGGAACCGGACGGCCGCGAACGCGCCGCATGAGGATAAAGCCGTGACAGGGTGAAGAAAACGAGAATCGCCCGAACCCGCTTGCGCGGCGCGCAATGCTGTGCTGCCTATTGGGACGGGTGGGACGTCAACCAAGCGGAATTCCCCGATGCTGTTTTCGGTGTTCAACGGAATGCCCTACGGGCAGGTGCGCCGACCGACCGGTGCGTGGCCGGTGCCGAACGAGCTGTTCGAGCCCGAACAGGCGCTGGCGGCAGCGAGCCGCACGCTGGACGAAGTCGAATGGGAGGACGAGCTCGGCTTCGACTGGATCGCCTGCGCCGAGCATCACTACTCGCCGATCAGCCTGGTCTCGAACGTCAGCGTGATCGCCTCTGCCTTCACCCAGCGGGTGAAGCGCGCGAAGATCGCCATCCTCGGCGCGCTGATCCCTTTGACCGGCAACCCGGTCCGCATCGCCGAGGAGTTCGCGATGATCGACGCGCTGTCGGGCGGCCGGCTGGTCGCCGGACTCTTGCGCGGCGCGCCCTACGAATATCTCGTCTACAACGTGAATCCCGCCGAATCGCGCCCGCGCTTCGAGGAGGCCTGGGAGCTGATCCTGCGCGCCTGGACCGACACCAAGCCGTTCGGTTGGGAGGGCGAGCACTATCGCTATCGCAACGTCTCGATCTGGCCGCGCCCGATCCAGCAGCCGACGCCGCCGATCTTCATCTCCGGATCGAGCCAGGATTCGGGCGAGTTCGCCGCGCGCCACCGCATCGGTCTGGGGCTCGCCTTCACCAATTTGGCGCTCGCGCGCGATGCGGCCAGGTTCTACCGCGACAAGGCGGCCGAGCTCGGCTGGACTCCCACGCCAGAGCAGATCGTCTACCAGCTTCCCGTGCATGTCGCCGACACCGACGAGAAGGCCTTCGCCAATACCCGTCCGATCATCGAGGGGCATGGTGCCGCGGGCGGCATGGCCGATGCCAACCGGCTGGTCGCCTCGGCGGGCTTTTTCCGCCAGCGCGACGAGAAGCTGACCAAGCGCTTCCAGAATCTGGCCGCCGAGCAGAACCGGACGCTCGAGGGCGCGATCGAGAACGGCGTCATCATGTGCGGCGGACCCGCGTTGGTGGCGAAACAGGTGAAGCGGCTGCGCGAGGAGATCGGCTGCGGCGTGCTGAACCTGATCTTCGACCGCGCCGGCCCGCCCGACCAGAAGCGTCGGTCGATCGAGCTGTTCGCCAAGGAAGTGATGCCGATGGTGCGTGACCTATGAGCGTGACCGTGTCCGAGAAGACGACCGAAATCGAGGGGATCGCGGTCCCGTATCGCGAGGCGGGATCGGGCGAGCCGATCGTGTTCCTGCACGGCGCGGGGGGTGCGCCGCCCCAGGGTGCGACATTCGTCGCCATGCTGGCCGGGAAGCACCGCGTGCTGGTGCCGTCGCGACCGGGCTATGACGGTGCGCCGCTCGGCCGGTTCGAGACGGTGCGGGACTCGGCGACGGCGATGGCCGCGTTCGTCGAGGCGGTGGTGGGCGGGCCGGCGCACATCGTCGCCCAGTCCGCCGGCGCCGCGATCGGATGCTGGATCGCCATCGACCATCCGGAGCTCGTCTCGTCATTGGTGCTCTCGGCGCCGGCGGCGTTCGCCCCGGCCCATGCGCCGTCGGGCGGTGCGCCGCCGAGCCCGGCGGAGCTGGAGGCCCGGCTCTACGGTGCAACGCCGGCCTGGGCGTCGCCGCCGACGGAGGCCGAGCGCGCGCGCATCCGCACCAATGCGCAGTCCAACATGGCCCGCGTCCGACCGGCCGACGGCAACGCGGCGCTGCTCGAAAAGCTCTCAGAGATTGCGGTACCGACGCTCGTACTCGAGGCGGGTGCGGACCAGCTCATCCCCGCGGCGGCGATGCGGCCCTACCAGGACCGGATCAAGACCTGCTACCGCATTGTGATCTACAACGCGGCGCACGAGCTGCCGATCTCGGCTGCGCCGCGCTGGGTGTCGCTGGTCGCCGACTTCATCGACCGCGGCGAGTTCTTCGTGGTCAATACCGGCCACCAGGGCCCGGTGGGGTAGGGGGCCTTCTTCGCAAAGGAACCCCCCACCCTGTCCCTCCCCCTCAAGGGGGGAGGGAACGGTGGTACCGCGAGCCGTTTAGTGAACCCGCACCGTGCCGGACAAGTTCGCGCGGACCGTTGTGTTCGCCCCCTCCCCCCTTGAGGGGGAGGGTTGGGGTGGGGGGTTGCGCCGAAGGCGGCTACTCGTCCTCGTCCTTCATGTGGCGAATGTCGGCGTTCATCGGTACGTCCGACCGGCGGCGCTGGGCGATGATCCTGCCGGTCTCGGCCGACTCGCCCTTGACGGCGAGCGCGGCGGCGCGCTCGAACTCCTCGGACCAGTCGCCAAGCGAGTAGCCGAACCAGGGCGACTCGGGCTTGAGGGCGGGCAGGCCCAGCTCTTCCCAGATCGCCTTCGCGCGTTCCATGAATTCGCGCTTGGGCAGCGAGACCGGCGGGAAGTCCTCCTTCAAGGTCGCGTCCCACAGGACAGCCGCATCGATGCCGCCGTGAAGCTGCGAGTGCGGCCCATGCCCCTGGTCGCGGTGGTGCAGCACCTGCATGTCGTGCGCCGGGTTGCAGCGATAGGCGAGCGCCCAGAGCAGCGCGTCGGCATTGTCGGGGTCGATGTCCTCGTTCACCGCGACGACGTACTTGCCCCAGGCGCGGAGGTAGTTGGCGGCGGCGGTCAGCGCGCGCCAGATCTCGGTGGTGGGCGTCTCGCGCGCGACCTGGATGACGATCCATTTGCGCAGGTTCGTCAGAGGCTCGTGCAGCACGACCTTCTTCACGCCGCGCACGCCGACGGTCTTCTGCAGATGCTCGAGGAACATCGGCTCGTAGGCGACGCGCTTGATGAGGCTCGACTCCGATGGCGTCACCTGGCTGATGATCGAGGTCAGCACCGCGTCAGCGCGGCGGGTGATGCAGGTCACCTCCATGAAGGCGTTGTATTCCTGCAAATTCACGTGGCCGTGCGACTCGCCGAACGGCGCCTCGGGCTCGAGGTACTGTGTGTCGATGAAGCCCTCGACCACGATCTCGGCCTCGGCCGGGACCAGCAAATCGACAGTGCGGCAGCGCACGACGTTGATGGGCGAACCGGCGATCGCGCCCGCGACGTGCAGCTCGTCGACGCCCTCGGGCAGCTTCTGCACCGAGCACATGGTGACCGCAGGCGGCGCGCCGATCACCAGCGCAGCCGGCAGGCGCTCTCCGCGGGCGCGCATCTTCTCCCAGTGCGTGTAGATGCCGGGGCGCAGCTCCAGAGACGGGTTCATCCCGAGCCGGCGCGGCGCCTTCACCATGCCGCGATAGATGCCCATGTTCTGCGCGCCGGTCTCGGGGTCCTTGGTGACATATTGCGAGACCGTCACGTAGGGGGCCACGTCCCAGCCGGGCGTCGAGATCGGGATGGGCAGCCCGTCGAGCGCGGCGCCGGGTGCGTCGAGTTCGGCACCCTCGATCACGATCTCCTGGCAGGGCGCATCGTCGACGAGGTTGGGCGCGACCGGGTTGGCCATGGCGCGCTGCCAGGTCTTCGGGATGTCCTCCAGCGCGCAGCCCATGCCGATGCGATAGATGTCACGGCTCGCCGCCAGCGCGCCGACCGCGACCGGGATGTCGTAATGCCGGCCCATGGCGTCGTGCACGTTGGTGAACAGGAAGGCCTTGCGTCCGGCCTCCGGGATGCCGCCGCGGAACTGCCAGCGCACCAGCGGGTGCAGCTCGGTGTCCTTGCAGATCGGCCGGTCCACCGTGACCAGCAGCCCCGCCTCGTCGAGCGCGCGAAGATGGTCGTGCAAATCGGGATAGCCGCGCTTCGGCGCCGCGCGGCGCTTCGCCTTGGGAAGGGTCGTCGCCATCCGCTGCTCCCTTGCCGGGGCGTCAGGTCCCCAGCGTCGACGGGTGGAAATACTCCTCGACCGTGAAGGGCCGGCCGCGGTCGACATAGCCCTGCGCGTAGCAAAGCTCCAGCATCTTCGCCATCGCCGCCCGGTTGGATTTCAGCCCGGCCGGGGAGAAATCGCGCCCCAGCGCCTCGGTCTGCTCGTCCTTGGTCAGCTTGTAGCTCGGCGCGTTCGCGATGTCGGCGCCGGCGGCAATCGCGCGGCGCGCCGCCTCGGCGAAGGCGTTGTAGAGGCTCATCGGAACCCAGGGGTTCTTCTCGACGATCTCGGTCTTGATGATGACGCTGTGGATCGGCTGCTGGTAGCCGACCTCCTTCTGGTAGTCGATCGCCGCGCGCTTGCGGTCGGGGAACAGCCACTTGACCTTGGGGTGGTCGCCGAGGTCGCGCAGGCTGATATGCGAGCGGTCGCCCGGGTGCGACTTCGTGGCGTTCTCCGGGCGGCCAAAATAGCGCGTGACCGCGTCGAGCTCGCCCGAGATCAGCATGTCGCTGAGGCGCTTCTCCTTGGGGATGATCTCGACCGGCACGTCCTTGGGCGGCGCGTAGCCCTGCGGACGGTAGTGGCTGTACTCGGCCGTGCGCTCCTCGAACCAGCGCATGTCCTGCGGGCGCACGCCGTACTTCTTCTCGAAGGCGTCGCGAATCCAGGCGATGGCGGTGACCGGATATTCCGGCACGCCGATGCGCTTGCCCTTCAGATCCTCGGGCTTCTCGATACCGGAGTTGCGGTTGACCAGCGTCTCGGTATGGCAGGCAAACACCCAGCCGGGGAAGACGGGGATGGGCGTCCAGCTTTTGCCGTGCTGGATGCCCCAAAGCGTGCCGGTGATCGACAGCTCGGCGACGTCGATGTCGTCTTTCACGGGGATACGCCAGAAGAGCTGGTCGATGTCGAGGGTCGAGGCGTTGAGCTCGATCCCCTCGGGCTTCACCTCGCCGTCCATCAAGGGATCGAGCAAGCCCGGCTTCGGGTGCTTGCCGAGGATCAGGTTGAGCTTCAGATCGGCCATGACCGTTTTCTCCCCATGCCGTCAGCGCGCGGCGACCACCGGGTTCTCGAGTGTGCCGATCCCCGAAACGGTGATCGCGACCACGTCGCCCGGCTTCATGAACACCTTGGGATTGCGCCCATACCCCACGCCCGGCGGCGAGCCGGTCGTCAGCACGTCGCCCGCCTCGAACGGGTACCAGCGCGAGAAGTAGGAGATCAACTCGGTGACGCGCCAGATCAAATCGTCGGTCTGGCAGTCCTGGAACACCTCACCGTTGAGCTTGGTGGTCATGCGCAGCTTGTGCGGGTCGGGGATCTCATCCTTGGTGGTGACCCACGGCCCCATCGGGCAGAACGTGTGAAGCTGTTTGCCCATCCGGTTGACCTCGGCATCGCCGGTGGTCTGGAAGTGCTCGACCCAATTGCGCGCCGAGACGTCGTTGACGATCGTGTAGCCGGCGACGCAGCCCATCGCCTCCGCCTCGCTCACTGCGTGGCAGGTGCGGCCGAACACAATCGAGAACTCGCCCTCGAAATCGATCATGTCGGGACATTGCGGCGGCAGCACGATCGGCTGGCGCGGACCGATAATGGCACTGCCGTTCTTGAGGAAGCCGGTCGGGTTCTCGGCGACCTTGGGCGTGTCGGTCTTCTGCATCTCCTTGAGGTGCGAGAGGTAGGCCCGCCCGTGCGACAGCACGATGCCCGGCCGGGGCAGGGGCGCCATCAGCTTCGTGTCGGCGCAGGGGGTGAGCGCACCGATCTCGCCGAGCGCGCCGCCGGCGGCCTCGGCCTTGCCCATGACGCGGCGGACGATCTCGAGCCCTTCCTCGCCGGCGCCGAGGATCGCGGCGACCGAGCCGGGCACGAAGGCGGCAAGAGGGATGACCCTGGCGGCGAGGGCGAAGTCGAGCACATCGTCGCCGAGGAGGACGCCGGGCCGGCCGAAGGCCGGGGCGTCGATGGTAACCAGGCGCATCCGCCTACATCTCGACGATGTCGCCGCGGGCGAAGAACTTGTCGTAGCGCCCCTCGTCGACGTGCTGGAACTCCCACCAGTTGCCGTCGCGATCCTGGAAGTAAAAGGCGTAGGTGCCGTGATTGTCGGTGATCTTGGCGACCTTCTTGATGCCGTACTTGTCCTTCATGGCCAGCGCCTTCTCGTGCGCGGCCTCGACCGCCTCGCGGCTTTCCAGGTCGATGCCCCAATGGTTGCGCACGCCGACGGTCTTGATGCGGTCGGCGCGGCCGACCTCGAGGCACACGACGGCCCAGTAGCCGCCCTTGCGCAGCAGCATCGATTTCGGATTGTGGCGCACCACCTCGAGCCCCAGGAACTCCTCGTAGAAGGGGCGCGAAGCGGCCAGCGAGATGCATTCCAGCGTGCCGTGCGACACGCGCACCGGCTTGTTGTGCCGCGTGACCGGCTTCGTACGGGGCTTCTCGATGTCCGCCGTTTGGGTCGCCATGTTCGTTTCCTCCTCGGCTCACCTGTCACCAGATGGGCCGAGCATAGCATTCGCTTGACCGGCGCGCGAGGTCGTGCGGACAATGGGCCCGAAGTAATCGAGAGTGTGTTCCATAGGAGGAAACGATGAGGCGCCTTTGCTCTGCCCTTGCCGTGGTCGCGGCCCTAACCCTTCTCGCGGCGCCGACCAAGGCCGAGCCATTGAAGATCAGGATCTCCTGGTCCACCACCCCCTCGCACATCACGCCGCTGCTGCCCCTGATCCCGATGAGCGTGTACCGCCATTGGGGCAAGTCCTACGTGATCGAACCGGTGTCGATCCGCGGCTCGGGACCGATGGTGACCGCGCTTGCCGCGGGCGAGACCGAGATCGCCGGTCACGGTTATCAGGGCTACGCGCTGTCCATAATCAACGCCAAGCTCGAGAACCGCGCGATCGTCGGACTGTTCGGCAACAAGGCGCCGGGCGCCGATAACGGATTCTGGATCAAGGCGGATTTGGGGATCAAGCGGATCGAGGATCTGCGCGGGAAGAACCTCGCGGTGAATGCCCGCGGCTCGGGGGTCGATGCCAGCCTGCGCAAGATGCTGATGGATCACGGGCTGCAGGACGGTCAGGACTATCAGATCGTCGAGGTGCGCTTCGCGGCCATGCTGCCGTCGCTGAAATCCGGCCGGGTGGACCTGGCGTTTTTGGTCCTGCCCTTCGACCTGATCGCCGAGAAGGACAAGACGCTCAAGAGCCTGTTCACCATGCGCGACGCGCTGGGCCCGAACGAGACCGTCGTGTGGGGCGCCAAGGCGGACTTCATCGCGAAGAACCGCGCCGCGCTGGTCGATATGATCGAGGACAACATCCTCGCCCGCCGCTGGCTGTACGACCCGAAGAACCACGAGGCGGTCGTCGCGATCCTGTCCAAGGTCACCAAGGTCAAGCCGGAACGCTATCGCGGTTGGGTGTTCACCGACAAGGACACCTACCGCTCGCGCGACGCGACCTTTGACGTCGGACTTCTGCAGAAGAACATCGATGACCTCCACAAGCTGAAGGTGACGCCGGGCACGATCGACGTGAAGAAGTACTCCGACCTGTCGATGGTGGAGGAGGCCAAGAAGCGCCTGAACATGTAGGCGCCGCAATCGGGGTAAGCGTCCGCGTCGACGCGTGGTTAGCGTAGGGGTCAATACCGTCCCTGGGGAGGGAACATGAACCGATCGCTCTCGCGCGCCGTCGCGGCGCTCGCACTTGCCGTTTTCGTCGTTGCCACCGGACCTGCGGCGTCCGAACCGTTCAATATCCGCATCGGCTGGTCGACCGCGCCGTCTCATGTCACGCCGCTTCTGCCGCTGATCCCCAAGGACGTCTACAAGCACTGGGGCAAGAGCTATGTGGTCGAGCCGATCTTCATGCGCGGCACGTCGGTGATGCTGCCCGCGCTCGCCTCGGGCGACGTGGAGCTTGTCGGCTATGCCTACCAGACCCATGCCAACCTGGCGATCACCGGCCAGATGGACGTGCGCGCCATCGCCGGCGTGCTCGGCTCGAAGCCGCCCTATTCGGACGAGGGATTCTGGGTCCGCACCGAGGACAACATCAACAAGGTCGAGGATCTGAAGGGCAAGATCGCGGCGATCAACTCGCGCGGCTCGGGCGTCGACGCGACGTTGCGCAAGATGCTGCTCGACCACGGGCTACAGGACCAGCGCGACTACACGATCGTCGAGGTCCCGTTCCCCCAGATGTTTACGGCGCTGATGACCAAGAAGGTCCACACCACATTCCTGGTGCTGCCCTTCTCGCGGATCGCCGAAAAGAACCCCGGCCTCAAGAAGCTGTTCACCTTCCGCGACGCGCTGGGTCCGACCGAGACCGTGGTCTGGAGCGCGAAGACCGAAACGGTCGCCGCGCACCGCGCCGCGTTCGTCGACTTCCTCGAGGACAATATCCGCGCACGCAAATGGCTCTATGACCCGAAGAACCATGATGCGGCGGTCCAGATCGTCGCCAAGGTGACCAAGCGCCCGGCCAAGCAGTTCGCCGAATGGGTGTTCACCAAGGAAGACACCTACCGGCCGGTGGATTGCATGATCGACGTGGCACTGCTCCAGAAGAACGTCGCCATCCTGCAGAAGATGGGCTTCGTGAAAGGCAACGTGGACATCGCGAAGTTCGTCGATTTGTCGCTCGTCAAGGAGGCGAAGGCGCGGCTGGGGATGTAGCGCGCTACTCCGGAAGGCCGGCGGCGACAAGTCCGCCGCGTAGCCGCTCGCGGTCCTCGGCGCGCACGAAGGGTAGACCGGCGACGTAGGCCCGCGCCGAGAAGCCGGGGGAGGCGTGCAGGACCTTGGCGGCGTGAGCGCGGGCGGCATCGGCCTCGCCTGTCATGGCGAGGGCGGCGGCCTGCTCGGCACGGCGCGACCAGCGCGGCTCCGGGTTGGCCGCATAGGCGTCCGCCGCCTCGCGGTAGCTTCCCTGCGCGTAGAGTGCGCGACCGAGGAGGTGCGCGCGCGCATGCGTCTCATAGGGATCGAGCTTGAGCGCCGTGCGCACCCAGTCCGCCCCTTCGTCCGGACGGCCGAGCCATGTGAGGAGCTCGCCCTTCTGAGCGACGATGCGCGGATCGTTCGGGTTCAGCGTGAAGGCGCGCTCGTTGTGGCGCCGGGCGTCATCGAGCATGTTGTGGCCCATCGACGACTCGCACATCACCCGGTTCGCCTCGAGGTCATTCGGGTCGAGCGCGATTGCCTTGCGCAGCTCCGCCTCGGCAATCGGGTAGAGTTCGGCAAACGCGCCAAAGCCGCGTTCCCACGCCTGGCCGAGGATGCAGCATTTCCATGCGCGCGCCACTGCAAAGTTGGGGTCGGCATTGATGGCACGTTCGATCAGCCGCAGCGCTTCGGCATTATCCTCGCGGCCACCGCGATGGTGCAGCACCTTTGCGGCCAGAACGAATTCGTAGGCTGCCATGTTTTCGGGCGGCTTGCTGAAGACCCGCTGCATGTAGGCCACTTCCGCGCGACCGGAGACGGTCGCGGATACGGTGCGGGCGATCTCGTCCTGCAGGTCGAATATGTCGGCGAGTTCGCTGTCGAACCGGTGTGCCCAGAGATGCGCGCCGGTCTGCGCGTCGATCAACTGTACCGTCACCCGGACGCGATTGCCCGACTTGCGGACGCTGCCTTCCACCACGAATTGCACGCCGAGTTCGGCGGCGACGTCCTGCGTGCGCACGTGCCTGCCCTTGTACGCGAAGGTCGAGTTCCGTGCGATCACGAACAGGTCCGGAAACCGCGACAGCTCGGTGATGATGTCCTCGGTGATGCCGTCCGCGAAGAAGGCCTGGTCGCCGCTGCCACTCATGTCGTCGAACGGCAACACCGCGATCGCGGGGCGCTCCGGCCCCGCGGGCCGGGCGGCGCGCGTGGCGAGGGAGGCCCCGGTTGCGGCAGGTCGGGCCAGGTACACCCGCACCCGCTCGGCGATGTTCTTGAAGGTCTGGTCACCGAGATCGTCGAAAGCGGCGTCCGCCTTCCCGCGCACCTGTCGGTACACGTCGGCCGACACGCAGACCTGACCGGGCCCGGCAAAGGCCTCGAGCCGGGCGGCGAGATTGACGCCTTCGCCGAACACGTCGTCGCCCTCGACGATGACGTCGCCCAGATTGACGCCCATGCGCAGCGCGAGCCGGCGGTCGGCCGGCGCCTCGGGGTCGGCCGCGGCGACGGCCTGCTGTAACTCGATCGCGAAGCGCACCGCGTCCACCGCACTCGCGAACTCGATCAGGAAGCCGTCGCCCGTGGTCTTGAACACTCGCCCGCAATGGGCGACGACGCAGGGATCCAGTATTGCGGTCCGGATGTTTCGCAGCCGGGCATGCGTGCCCGATTCGTCGAACCCCATCAGCCGGCTGTAACCCGCCACGTCGGCAGCCACGATCGCCGCCAACCTTCGTGTGACGCCGTGCTCTGCCATGCTTACGATCCCAAGGGCCGCAAAGGGTACCTCTTACGGGGGAGGAGGCGCAATCGGGGCCGCCGCGACCGCACCCCGCGGCAATGCGCGTTATGCTCATGCGGTCGCGCGCCAGGCGCGGTCCAAGCAACGGAGGTGACGATGACGAGCGAGCACATGTGGGGCGGAGGCGGATTCTTCTGGGGCGGCGGGCCGCTCCTCGTCTGGCTGATCATCGGGATTCCCTTCGCGATCGGGTTCTACGTCGTTGCCGGACGCATCGGGCGCAGCGGGCCGCTCTGGGCGGTGCTGTCGCTGATTCCGTTCGTCAACTACTTCTTCTGGATCTATGCGGGGTTCGTCGTGCTGCTGGCGGTGCTCGACCGGCTGAATGCGCTCGCCCCGCCGCTCCCGCGCGGCTGAACCACCAACGGCAGCCGACGCGGCGGCGGTGACCAGGCGGGGTCGCGACCCGAACTGCCGGAACGTGCCTGTCCCGGCGGCGTTCGCAGCGCAGGATCAGTTGTGGGAGATTTCCCGTGAAACGTCTCTGGGTAATGCCTGGTCTTGTTCTTGCCGCGTCGTTGGGGCTCGCCGCCTGCGGCTCCGACGAGGAGCGGACCGTCGTTGTCACCCCGCCGCCCGCCGAGCATTACGTGGCGCCGGCTCCGGGCAATACGGTGGTGGTGCCGCCGGGCGGCTCGGTGCGCGTCTGTCCGGACGACCGCACCTATTGCTGAGCCTACGAGACGACGCGCACCGGATCGCCGACTGCGAGGCCGAGCACCGTGGCGGCGCTTGCCTGGTTGGCGGCGATCTCGACCAGCCCGTTGGCGTTCGCGTACCAGAACGGCTGGCGGGGCGCGACGGACGAGAAGGTATGGGCGCCGTCTAGCGTCTGTCCCGCCGCTTCGAGCCGGGCGTCGGGCGCCACCGTCGCGGCGCGCAATCCGGTCATCGCGTTGCCGTAGGAATCGAGATAGACGATCTCGGCCAGGTCGTCGGGCCAATCGGGCCGGAGCGCGGCCTCGGGCGTGCCGGGGGCACGGGCAACCGCGCCGCCTGTGGCGAGCCGGGCGGCGACCGGGGCGAACAGGTCACGCCCGTGGAAGCTGGTGGACAGCTTCTCGGGACGCCACGCTACCTCCCAGAGCTGCGCGTTCACCTGGCGCCGCAGCACGATCTCGAACAGCCCGTTGCCCGGCCCGACGAATCGCTGCCCGCCCGCCTCGGCCACTACCGGGGGCCGGTCGCCGCCCACGCCGGGATCGACCACGCAGAGGAACACGGCATCCTGCGGAAAGACCGGGGCGAGGGCGGCCAGCAGATAGGCGGCCGGCTTTGGGGCGAAGCGCGGCGCGTCGTCCATCAACTCGATCACCGTTTCGCCGGGCGCGTCGCGAGCCAGCACGGCGCGCATCTGGGCGGTATAGGGGCCGGGCCTGAAATCGGTGAAGATCACGATCATGCGCCCAATGTCGGGCAGGGGCGGCGCCGGGACAAGGCCCGGATGCGACTCCGCGGCCCTTGCCCCGAGCCGCCGGGCGGGGCATATAGGGAGCCGTCGTCAACAACCGAAAGGAGGTGATCTGGTGTCTAATTGTCATAGGCTTCGGCTGCCGGTGGACGTGACCTGGATCTCCCCGTTCTCGGGGGTCGGGCTCGCCTAGCGCGCTTGCGCGGTCCATTGGACCGTAGCCGGACAATTCCGAAGGGCCGCGCCTCGATCCGTCGAGGGCGGCCCTTCACCTTTTGGAGTGGTGGCGCCGCCGCCTGCGGTGCTGGAGCACGCCCAGCCCGATCAACCCCAGCCCGAAAATCCCGATCGCTCCCGGCTCGGGCGTCGCCGCCGGAACTGCGGCGAAACGGGTGAACGCGCCAATATAGATGTCTTCGCCGAACGCGATGCCGATGGTGGAATTGGTAAAGCCGTCGAGCGTCGCCGGCAGCATGCCCGGCGTGTCGCCCGGCCCGAGGCTGCGCTCGAACGTCATGACGATCAGGGAGTTCGCCGACGGCACACCCGTAGAAATCGTCAGGTCCCACGCCCCGATCAGTACATAGAACGCGCCCAAATCGCCGAGCCGCGCATCGGCGTCGATCGTTGTCGCCGGCCCCGCCGACAGGGTCGTGCCGCCGAGGAATGCGACCAGCGGGTCGACGACCACGTCGCGCGTCGGGGGCGGGGCAGGATCGTAGATGAACGAGCCGGAAAAGAACTGGAAGCTGTCAGGCACAGGCACGGGGGGCACCTGCGCGCTCCCGGTCGGCGGATCGAACAGCGTGATCTCGCCGGCGAACGCGTAGGTGATCGGCGCAGCGTGCGACGGTGCCACGACAAGGGTCGCGACCGCAAGCGCAGCAAGGCCGGCGAGCGGCGCGAAACGGGGCATGGGCGGCTCTTCCCGGCGACACGGACCGTGCGCGCGTCGTCGGGCGCGCACCCGCAATCCACCAGTGACCGCGGGCGGACGACCAGTGAGAAGGCTGTGGCCGGCCTTTGCCTTCGGTCTTAAGCGCGCCGGCCGATGACCAGGTTGTAGAGCGCCGCGAGAATCACCCCGCCGATGAACCCGTCGGCGAAGCCCCACAGGATTCCCAGGATCGTCCCGCCCACGGTCGGGGCGAAGCCGATATAGAGGCTCGCGAACAGGTCCACGAGGGACGCGCCCCAGCCGAACGCGGCGGCGATTCCGAGGAACAGCATCGCAATCGCCGTCGCCCCGCCGAAGGCGAGGCCGAACGCCAGGACGCCGAGCCGCGCCGGGCGTCCGAGATCGTCATCCATCGTACTCTCCCGCTTGGGTCAGCGCCGACCGAACAGCCGTTCGATGTCTGCGAGCTTCAGCTCGACATAGGTGGGGCGGCCGTGATTGCACTGGCCGGAATGGGGCGTCGCCTCCATCTGGCGCAGCAGGGCGTTCATCTCGTCCGGGGTCAGGCGCCGCCCGGCCCGCACCGAGCCGTGGCACGCCATGGTGCCGCAGACCGTCTCGAGCCGTTCCTTCAGCGCAAGCCCGTCGCCCAGCTCGGCGATCTCGTCGGCAAGATCGCGCACCAGCCCGGCCGCTTCGGTGGCGCCGAGGAGCGCAGGTGTCTCACGCACGACCACCGCGGCCGGCCCGAACGGCTCGATCACCAGCCCGAGCTCGGCGAGCTCGCCCGCGCGCTCGGCGAGGCGCCTGGCGGCGTCGGCATCGTCGAACTCGACCACCTCGGGGATCAGCAGCATCTGGCGCGCCACCCCGCCGGCGGCGAGCGCCGCCTTCATCCGCTCGTAGACCAGCCGCTCATGGGCCGCGTGCTGGTCGACGATGACGATGCCGTCCGCGGTCTGGGCGACGACGTAGGTCTCGTGGAGCTGCGCGCGCGCCGCACCGAGCGGGTGGTCGAGCGCGGCGTCGCGTGCCGCCTCGGTGGCGAGCGCGCCGGGCGGGGCCGATGGCGATGTGGCGCCAGGCAGGGTGGCGACGTCGCCGGGACCGGCGAAGTACTCGGCGACCGTCTCGGCGAGGCCGGGCGCATAGCTGGGCGCAGCACCCCAGCCCGAGGACGGTCGAGACGGGAAGGGCAGGCCGCCCGCCGGACGGACCGCGCCGAGCGCCGCCTGCGATACGGTGGTCGAGGCGCGGTGGCCAGCCTGGGCCAAAGCGTGGCGCAGCGCGCCGACGATCAGCCCGCGCACCAGCCCGGCATCGCGGAACCGCACCTCGGCCTTGGCCGGGTGGACGTTCACGTCGACCGTGCCGGGCGGGCAGTCGAGGAACAAGGCGACCATCGGGTGGCGGTCGCGCGCCAGGAAGTCCTGATAGGCGCCGCGCACCGCGCCACCGACCAGCCGATCCTGCACCGGGCGGCCGTTGACGAACAGATACTGCGCCTGCGCGGTGGCGCGGTTCAGCGTCGGCAGGCCGGCATAGCCGGCGAGGCTCACCCCTTCGCGCGCGGCGTCGATGGCGAGCGCATTCTCGGCGAACTCGGCGCCCATCACCCCGCCCAGCCGGGCGAGCCGTGCGTCGAGCAGGTCGCCTTGCGCCTCGGCGAGGCGCAGCAGCGTGCGCCCGTCCTCGGTCACGGTGAAGGCGATGGCGGGATGGGCCATGGCGAGGCGTCGGATGACGTCGAGGATGTGGCTGGTCTCGGTGCGCGCCTGCTTGAGGAACTTGAGCCGCGCCGGCGTGGCGTAGAACAGGTCGCGCACCTCGACGCGGGTACCCCGCGCGATGGCGGTTGGGCGGACGCCTTCGCTCCGCCCGCCCGCGATGCGGAGCGCCCAGCCCTCGGTCGCGCCCTGCGTCCGGCTGGCGATCTCGCAGCGCGCCACCGCGCAGATCGAGGGCAGCGCCTCGCCGCGGAACCCCAGCGTCGCGATGTCCATCAGATCGTCGCCGGCGAGCTTGGAGGTCGCGTGGCGCTCGATGGCGAGGGCCAGCTCGTCGGGCGCCATGCCCGCCCCATCGTCGGCGACGGCGATCAGCGCGCGCCCGCCGTCGGCGAGCGTGACCTCGATCCGGCCGGCGCCCGCGTCGATGGCGTTCTCGACGAGCTCCTTGACGGCCGAAGCAGGGCGCTCGACCACCTCGCCCGCGGCGATGCGGTTGACCAGCGTCTCCGGCAGGCGGCGGATGGGCATGCGGCGAGCTTAGACCCGTGCCCCGAGTTGCGAAAGGCGAAGGCACAAACGAAACGGGAGGGCCAAGCCCTCCCGTCCGGGGATAACTCTGGTTTGCGTCTAGGCGGCGTACTTGCGCCGGCGGATGATCCCGAGGCCCAGGAGTCCGGCGCCGAACAGCGCCAGGGTCATCGGCTCGGGCACCTCGGTGCAGGGCTGACCGTCAAATCCGGCTTCGCACGCTGGCCAGGATTCGGCATCGTGCGAGAACGGCGCGTTGGCGTTGACCAATTTATTGTCGATTGGCGCGGTGCTTGGGTCGTACCTGCTTTCATTGGAGCACGTATTCTCCACACCCATGGTCTTTCCCGGACATCTATCAACGGTAAACAGGTCGAAGTGCACGATGGGCGAAGTTCCTGCGCCTTCCGTGATGAAGAACTCCTCAGTATATCCTTTCCCCGTACCCGTTCCACCCGGCTGGGTATTGCCGATATCTACGAGCGACCCATCGAATAGGAACTCGTAGATCTCGAAGTACGTGTCGTAGATGCCGTGGCTCGGGAGATCGTTCGAGTCTTCGAGCGGGGGCGCGCCGTAGCCAGATGCGACAAGGGTGAGTGCCATGGTGCGGGCGGCGTCAGCATACACACCCAAGTTCAACACGTCGCCGCCGCCGCTACCAGGGTCCGGCCATGCAGCGGCTACGAGATAACCGTATTTGGGCAATGAGGTGCCGCTCCAGGCGTAATCACCGTTGCCTCCATCCGCGGCAGTTGCGTTCGCGTAGGCTGAAATCGAATAGTCAGGCTCTGCCGTGTTTACCCAAGTGTTGGTCGAACCACCATGGGGCGGGCTGGCATAATAGGTCCAACTACCTTCGCTGCCGGGGCCAAGCTGCAGCGCCGGCAATGCCCGCGCCCCCTGAGCCGACAGCCCCAGCGCCAGCGCGCCGGCCGCCACTCCGATTGCCACACCCCGAAACGTTATCATGGCTCTTGTCCTTGGATCGCACACCGGATGCCCACAGGGGCATCCCTGACGAACTCCATGCAAGAATTATGCCATTTTCGACGCTCTGTGGCTTTTCAGTGACTTAGGCCGGATTCGGATAGCGCCGCAACCCCGAATTGTAAAGCACGCCGACGGTTTTCCCGCTCACGGCTAAAAATATGTAAAAATTTCCGACAACCAGCCTGCCTGTTCGAGTCCCGCGTTCCAACCCCGCGAATTGAAGGCCCCGGTAGATGTATCCACGGGCATCTACCGGGGCCCCCTCGCACGGGCCGGAGCCGCGTGCGAATGCCGATGGTGCGCGATCGGCGGAGACCGGCCGTTCAGACAGTGCTTTTTTTAGGAAAGGGCCCGCCCGGTCCGCGGACCTAGCCGACCGGCATGCGCGAGCTGCTGGTGAGGGTGATGTTGCCGATCGGGACCAGCCCGGTGATGGAGCTGAACGGGGTCGACACCATGATCGTCACGAACTGTACGCCATTCGCTGTGTCGTAGGAGATGGTGACGGTCACCGCGTTCGCGTTGAGCGTCGGGACCTGGCTCGCGGCGACGCCCTGGATCTGGGTCGGCGTGGCGGTCGGGTTTGCGAGGGCGTAGCGGGCCGCCTGCTCGGCGGCATAGGAAAGGGCGTTGTCGGTCCACAGAAACCGGCTGAACTCGATCAGCCCGATAATGAACAGGATGAAGAGCGGCGCGCCCACCGCAAACTCGATGGCCGCAATGCCCTGGCGGTCGCGCCCAAAGCGCCGCAACCGCGCGCGCCAACCCGATTGGCGGGTCATTTCGCTCTCCTAGCGCAGGCGCAGTACGGCGCTGGCCTGCACGGTGCGCCCGCTCAGGAGCCCCGTCGCCGCCAGCGTGTCCTTCGCGGGCTGGGCGACCGCGACCTGAATATATTGGTTCGGCGCCACGTTGCCCGTACAGGCGCTGTTGCAGTCGATCGGGGTGCCGTTGGGACATTCGCAGAACTGCGTCGAGCTGACAGTCAGGTTGGCTTGGTCGACCGTCCCCGCGGCCGCCACCGCCATCTGTATGCCGCTGGCATCGTTCGGGAAGCGCAGCGCATATTCCACCCCCGCCCGCGCGGCGTGCTCGAGCGCGATCGACTGGCGGATCGCCTGGGCATAGGTGAACAGCCCGACGACCAGCGTGGTCAGGACGGTCATGGTAAGCGCCAGCTCCACGATGACCGCGCCGCGCTCGCACGCGCCGAAGCGGTCGAACTCGTTGGGTTTCCGTATCGATTTTCATTCCACCACCTTCACGCCGGTGATCTGGAGGGGCTGCACGCCCGCGCCCGGACAGCCGGTGTTGTTGATCGTCGCATTACCCGTGAACACCACCTCGTTCCCGATGATCTGCGTGCAGGTCGGACCGTTCGGGCTGTTGTTTCCTGCATACTCGATCGTCTGGTTGGGGAAGTAGATCGCGCCGGTCAGGCTCTGGTCCGCCCCGCCATTGAACTTGTTCGTGCCATTGGTGGGCGCCCGGCGGTCCTGATAGAAGAGGAGTCCGGCGAAGGGCGATGACGGATCCGGCGGCGCGTTCAGCGTGATATCTGCGCCGCCATTGATGGTGACGGTGCCGATCTGCGACGCCGGCCCGGTGCTGGTCAGGACGAAGGTCACGCCGTCGTACGGTCCCGTGCAATTGCACCTGATCCTGGCGCCGGCATTCGCCCGGAAATCGCCCCGGTCGATATAGTATATGCCGGGGTTCAACCGGATGTTGGCCTGCGCGCCGAAGCTGATTCCGTTGCAATAGATGCCGGGGTTCAGAGTGACCGAGTTGTTGTATGAAGCATTGTTCGCGTCGCATCCGTTGAGGACCGGCACGTTCACGTCGGCATAGGGATCGTCGAGCGCGAACGCGTGGGTCAGCGGGGAATGGGCGAGATCGATCGTGGCAGAACCGCCCGTGGAGACATTGCCAACGGTGTAGAGCGACTCTGCTGATGAGTTCGCTGCTGCCGGTGATGTCGATTGCGGTCTCGCTGTCGGAATTGGCGGCGAGAACGCAGCCCGCCATGTTGACGGTGGGGTTGCCCTGGTTGGAAATCGCGCCGCTTGCCGAAGGATCGAGCGCGAGCACACAGGCTGTACCCGTGATCTGCACCTGCGCGACGGCGCGCACCGAGACGATCAGATCCTGCAGGGCGATCCCGGTGAGCAGCAGGGTCGGGTGGTTCTGCAGAATGACCTCGACCGCACTCTGATCGCCCGCGTTCGGACCCGTGCTGGGCGGGTTGTTGATCACGATCGTGTTGGGCGAGACGTTCGAGAATCCATTGCGGACGGCATCGCGCAGGGCGGAGGCGTTGACCTGGTTCGGCTGGCCATGTGCGCGCTCGAATGCGCCCGACATCGCCGCGGCATCCGCTGCGGTTTGAAGCCCCCGCTTGTTGGCGTACCACTGCCCCAATTCGACGCCGAGACCGACCACCCCGATGAGGACGGGGAGCATTACGGCAAACATCGTGACCATCGAGCCCGCCTCGTCGCGACCGAACGACCTCAGAGACGCCGGCAGGCGCTGCACAAATATGCAGATGAAAACCCGCAGCTCGTTCATCACATACCGTCCTGGTTGGATGAGTCTTGAGCTGCGAATATCTGCTTCAATTACAAATGGAGCGTTAACCTTTTGTTCAGAACTATTTCGAATTTTGGAATAAAAACCCGTCAATTCGCCAAATTGCTGCGTTGAATTGGCCGCAGTCTTCCTGTGCCGGAACGTGGTTCCAGGTCCATGCCTGCAAGCGGGGTTGGTCCGGCGGAAGGGTTACGGAGTCGGGGTCACGTCCTTGGGATCGCCGACCACCACGAAGCTGAGCTTCGCCGGGTCGAGCAGCCGCTTGGCCACCCGGTTGACGTCGGCCAGGGTGACCGCGTCGATGATCTCGGCCCGGCGGTTGAGGTAGTCGATGCCGAGGTCCTCGAGCTGGACCGACACCAGGATCGAAGCGATCCCCCGGCTGGAATTGAGCGAAAGCGGGAACGAGCCGTTGATATAGGTCTTGGCGTTGGCGAGCTCGTCCGCGGTCGCGCCGCCATCGGCCATGCGCTTCCACTCGGCCCGGATCACCTCGAGCGACTCGGCGAGCTTGGCGTTGCGCGTCGCCACCCGCCCGACGATCAGCCCGGCATGGCGATAGGGGGCGAGCCCGGCATAGACGCCGTAGGCGAGGCCGCGCTTCTCGCGCACCTCCTCCATCAGCCGCGACGAGAAGCTGCCCGAGCCGAAAATCTGGTCGAGCACCAGGGCGGCGTACCAGTCCGGATCCTTGCGCTTGATGCCTGGCTCGCCGAAGATCGCGACCGATTGCGGGATCGGCTTGTGCACAACCTGCAGCTTGCCGGCGCCGCCATAGGTGGCCTCCGGCACGTCGCGCGGTGCGGACTTCTCCGGCAGCGCGCCGAACATGTCGTCGAGGCGCGTCGCCAGCTCGCTCGCCGCAATGTCGCCGACGACGCCGACCACCAAATTGTCGCGGGCGAGGCGGCGCGCGACGAACCCCTTCATGTCGGCGACCGTGATCTCGGGCACGGATTCAAGCGTGCCATCGACCGGTCGGCCGTAGGGATGGCCGGGGAAGACCGTTCTGTAGAACAGGCGCGAGGCGATGTAGTTGGGCCGCTCCTGCCGTTCCCTGAGAGACGACAGGATCTGGGCGCGCACCCGCGCCACGGGCTCGGCATCGAAGCGCGGGACGGTGAGCGCCATGCGGAACAACTCGAACGCACGGTCGCGCTTGGCGCTGAGCGTGCGCAGCGCGCCGGTGAAGTTGTCCGGCCCGGCATCGAAGCTGACGCTCGCCGCGATGTTCTCCAGCGCCTTGTGATAGGCCTGCGAGTCGAGATCGCCCGACCCCTCGTCGATCAGGTCCGACGTCATCTCGGCGAGGCCCGCCTTGCCCTCCGGGTCGAGCGCAGCACCGCCGCGGAACGCCACCGACATGGAAACGACCGGCACGGAGTGGTCCTCGACCAGCCAGGCGACGATGCCGTGCTTCGGGCTGACCACGCGCTGAATGTCCATCGCCCGCGCCGGAAGGGCGAGGGCGAAGAGGATAAGGACGGCGGCGAGGCCGGCCATTGTGCGCGCGCGCATCACTGCACACCCCGCGCGGGCGGCATGGGACCTTGCGGCGGGCGCGGCGGCGGACCCGGGGGCCGGGCCGGGCCCGGGCGCTTCGGCCCGCCGGTTTCTGCCGGCAGCAGGGTCGCCGATATCGACTGCTCCGGCTTGAGGACGGCGCGCGCCGCGGCGTTCACCTCGGCCGCGGTGACGGCCCGGATGCGTTCGGGCCACGCCTCGATGTCGGCCAGGGTCGATCCTGTCATCAGCGCGCGGCCGATCCAGTTCGGTGCCGCGCCCAGCGAGTCCTGCGCGTAGATGGCGCTGGAGACGATCGAGGTCTTGGCGTCGGCGAGCTCGGACTCGGTCACGCCCGACTTGCGGATGTGCGCGATCTCGCCGTCGATCGCCGCCTGCAGCTTGTCGAGATCGGTGCCCTCGCGCGGCATCGCATAGATCGAGAATTCGGTCTCGCCATACTGGTTGGGCGAATACCAGGCCCCGGCCTGGTTGGCGACGCCCGAGCCGACGACGAGGTTCTTGTAGAGCCGGCTGGTCGCGCTGCCGCCGAGGATCTCGGCCAGCACCTGCAGCGCGTAGGGCTCGGCCTTGGTCTCGGCGGTGCGGTAGCTCGGGGCGAGGTAGCTGCGCGACCATGACGGCTCGCGTACCTGGTCCGACGTCATCGAGGTGCGCATCGCGACATGGTGCTCGGGCTCGGCCGGGCGGTCGCGCTCCGGCACCGTGCCGCGCGGCACCTTGCCGAACGTGCGTTCGGCGACTGCCTTCACCTCGTCGGGGGTCACGTCGCCCGCGATCACGACCACCGCGTTGTTGGGCATGTAGTGGCGGTGATAGAACGCGAGCGCCTTCTCCGTCGTCAGTGCCGCGATCTCGAACGGCCAGCCGATCACCGGCCGCCCGTACGGGCTGTTCAGCCAGAACTGCGCCTCGGACTGCTCGTTGAGAACGGCCGACGGGCGGTTGTCGACGCGCATGCGCCGCTCCTCGCGCACCACCTCGCGCTCGGGCAGCACCTCCTTGTTGGTGAGACGCAGATTGTGCATCCGGTCGGCTTCGAGCCCCATGACCAGCTCGAGTCGGTCCTTGGCGATCTTCTCGAAATAGGCGGTGTAGTCGGCGGTGGTGAAGGCGTTGTCCTGGCCGCCGTTGCGGGCGATGATCTTGGAGAACTCCTGCGGCTTGACCTTTTCGGTGCCCTTGAACATCAGGTGTTCGAGGAAATGGGCAAGCCCGGATTCGCCGGGACGCTCGTCGGCGGCGCCGACGCGGTACCACACCATCTGCTCGACCACCGGGGCGCGGTGATTTTCCACCACGACGAAGGTCAGCCCGTTCTCGAGCGTGAAGGTCTTCGGGTTGAACATGGCGGCCGAGGCCGCACCGAAATGACCCGAAGCGACGACGAGGCCTGCCGCGATGGCGGCGGCCCGGACGAAATTTCCCACGCGCGACCTCGCTCGATGCGCCGAAAAGCCTCCCCTATATGGGGGTGCGGGCAGGGGCCACAACCATCCTGCCTCTATGTCGCACGGGCGGGCGGGGGTGAGTCCGTCGTGAGCAGCCCGCAGGCAAGAACTAAAAGATGCCTTCGAGGAAGCCCTTCTTGCGGCGCTGGATGGTGGGCGTTTCGCCCTTGGTCGGAGATTCGCCCATCGCGACCGCCTGGCGGATGCGCTGGGACTCCTTGGAGGGATCGACCACTTCGCCGGGCGGCGCCGCCTTTTGCCAGAAGATCAGCTTGTCGATGAAATCGCTATTGGCCTCGGCCAGCAGCGAGCTTTCGCGGTCGACGGTCTGGCGAATCGCCGGGTCGACCTTGAGCGCCTCGGCCTGCGTCAGCAGCGCGCGCTCGCCTTCCGACAGCGGCTGGGCGCCCGAGGTCGTGGCGAATTGCTGCTCCGCGGCACTCTTGCCCAGCACGGTCTCGCGCGCCCGCTCGACCACGGGCTTCTCCTGCGGGCGCTGCGCGCCGGGCTGGGGCGGGCGCAGCCCGAAATCGGGCGGAACGACCAGGGGCGCGCGCGTGACGACGGAGAATTCGTCGGGCGCCTGCTTGTTGAAGCCGAAGCTCTCGCGCGCCGCCTCGCAGCCCGTAAGGGCGAGCGCCAATCCCACCACGCCTGCCACAACGATCGTCGACCGCACGCTGCCTCCCCCGATGTCCCTGCGGATCATGAGCGGATATTAGGCCTTGCGCGGCCGTGCGATCAAGGCGTCGGCCAGCAGCAGAATGACGCCCACGGTGATCGCCGAGTCGGCCACGTTAAAGGCCGGGAAATGACGCGCGCCGAGGTGAAAATCGAGGAAATCGACGACAGCGCCGTGATGCAGACGGTCGAGCAAATTGCCGACCGCACCGCCGAGCACGAGTCCCAGCGCGCCCGCGATCCACACGCTGTGGGTGCGGGCGATCCAGAGGATCAGCCCGATCCCGATGGCGAGCGCGAGCGCCATCAGCAGCCAGCGCGCCCACGGCCCGTCGCGGCCCAGGAGGCCAAAACTCGCCCCGCAATTCCACACCAGCACGATATTGAACACCGGCAGAATCTCGATCTGGCGTGGCAAACTCATCACCTGGGTGACGATCCACCATTTCGACGCCTGATCGAGCGCGACCACGGCCAGCGCCACCCACAGCCCGACCATGCGCGGACGGGTCGTCACCTGCGGCACCGAGCCTGTGCCACGCGACACGCTAGCTCGCCGTCGCGACGGGCGAGCCGACGGCGTCGGCGCAGCGCCCGCAGAGCTCGGGATGGGTCGCGTTGGCGCCGACCTCGGGCAGCACGCGCCAGCATCGTGCGCACTTGTCGCCGTCCGACCGGGTGAACACGACTCCGGCCCCAGCCACGTCGGGCAGGGTCTCCGCGTCGGAAGGCGGGGCGGCGTCGACCAGCGAGATTTGCGAGGTGATGCAGATCTCGGCCCAGTCGATGCCGGCGAATTCCGCGCCGGACACGCCCTCGATATAGAGTGTCGGCGCGGCCTCGAGGCTGGAGCCAATCTTCTTGTCGGCCCGGGCCTTCTCCAGCGCGCCGGTCACGACGCGGCGCATTTCGCGCACCCGCTCCCACTTGGCGGCGAGCGCATCGTCGCGCCAGTCGGCTGGGACCTCCGGGAACAGGCGCAGATGCACGCTTTCGGTCGCGCCCGGATTGCGGGCGAGCCACGCCTCCTCGGCGGTGAACACCAGGATCGGCGCGAGCCAAGCGGTGAGGCAGCGGAACAGCTCGTCGAGCACGGTGCGGCAGGCGCGGCGGCGAAGCGCGCCGGGCGCGTCGCAGTACAGCGCGTCCTTGCGGATGTCGAAATAGAACGAGGACAGCTCGACCGCGCAGAAATTGTGCAGCGCCGTGAACATGGCGTGGAAATCGAACGCGTCGCACGACCGGCGCACCAGCACATCGAGCTCGGCCAGGCGGTGCAGCACGAAGCGCTCGAGCTCCGGCATGTCGGCGGGCGTAACACGCTCCGCGTCGCTGAACCCGTCGAGATTGCCGAGCAGATAGCGCAGCGTGTTGCGCAGCCGGCGGTACATGTCCTCCTGGAATTTGAGGATATCGGTGCCGATGCGCAAATCCTCGGAATAGTCCGAGGCGGCGACCCAGATCCGCAATATCTCGGCGCCCGACCGCGCGATCACGTCCTGCGGGGCGGTCGAGTTGCCGCGCGACTTCGACATCTTGTCGCCGGTGTCGGCCAGAACGAAGCCGTGGGTCAGCACCGCGTCGTAAGGCGCACGCCCGCGCGTGCCGCAGGATTCCAGCAGCGAGGAATGGAACCAGCCGCGATGCTGGTCGGACCCTTCGAGATAGAGCGAGGCCGGCCATTGGAGGTCGGGCCGCGCCTCCAGCACGAAGGAATGGGTCGAGCCGGAATCGAACCAGACATCAACGATGTCGGTGACCTGGTGCCATTCGTTGGCGCTATGCGCGGTGCCGAGGAAGCGCTGGGCGGCGCCGGGCGCGAACCAGGCGTCGGCGCCCTCCGCTTCGAACGCCGCGGCGATGCGGTCGTTGACCGCCGGGTCCTTCAGCACCTCGCCATCGGCGTTCGCGAACACGGCGATTGGCACGCCCCAGGCGCGCTGGCGCGAGATCACCCAGTCGGGCCGGCTCTCGATCATTCCGGTGATGCGGCGCTCGCCGGCGGCCGGCACCCAGCGCGTCGCCCGGATGGCCGCGAGCGCCCGGGCGCGCAGCGTGTCGCCCGGCATGGCCACGCCGTCCGCCCCCTCGATATCGCGGTCCATCGCGATAAACCATTGCGGGGTGTTGCGGAAGATCACCGGCTTCTTGGAGCGCCAGCTATGCGGGTACTGGTGCGTCAGCCGCCCGCGCGCGACCAGCATGCCGGCGTCGCGCAGGGCGGCGATGACCGCCTCGTTCGCGTCGCCCTTCTCGCCGGTGTCGGTGAGGACGCGCTTGCCCTCGAAGCCCGGCGCGTCCTTCGTGAAGGCGCCGTTCTCGTCGACCGTGTAGGGGATGGCGGTGTCGATGTTCCGCGCCGCGAGATGGCGCGCATTGTCCATCCACACCTCGAAATCGTCGCGCCCGTGGCTGGGCGCGGTGTGGACGAAGCCGGTGCCGGTGTCGTCGGTCACGTGGTCACCGTCGAGCAGAGGGACGGGGAAGTCGTAGCCCGGTAGAACCTTGTGAAAAGGATGAGAGCAGACCAGTGCCTCAAAGCCGCGAACACCGACGCTTAAACCATCTGACGAGACAACGCAGTTTTTCCAATCGCTAATACGTGCGGCCTTTTTCACTTCATTGGCCAATTTGTCAGCAACAATCAGCCGATCGCCTACCTTTACCCAATTGTCATCAGGTGCGTCTGTAACCTCGAACGCAACGTATTGAATTTTTGAAGAAAAGCTGATCGCTCGGTTGCCGGGGATTGTCCAAGGTGTCGTTGTCCACACAACGACGAACGTGTTTCGAAGAGGATTATCCGAAGGAAACGGCTCGATGACGTCGTTTCTCCATCTGCCCCGAACCGGGAACTTCACCCAGATCTGGTCCGAGACGTGGTCGTGATACTCGACCTCGGCCTCGGCGAGCGCGGTCTTTTCGACCACCGACCACATGACCGGCTTGGAGCCGCGATAGAGAAGCCCGTTCATGGCGAACTTGTGCAGCTCGCGCGCGATCTGAGCCTCGGCCTCGAAGCTCATGGTGGTATAGGGGTTTTCCCAGTCGCCCTCGACGCCTAGCCGGCGGAACTCGGTCTTCTGCACCTTGATCCAGTGCGCGGCGAACTCGCGGCATTCGCGGCGGAAATCGAGGATCGGCACCTCGTCCTTGTTCTTGCCGGCGGCGCGGTAGCGCTCCTCGATCTTCCATTCGATCGGCAGGCCGTGGCAGTCCCAGCCGGGCACATAAACCGCATCTTTTCCAAGCATCTGCTGGGAGCGGTTGATGATGTCCTTGAGGATCTTGTTGAGGGCGTGGCCGATATGCAGATTGCCATTGGCGTAGGGCGGCCCGTCATGGAGGACGAACTTCGCCCGGCCCTTCGCCGCCTCGCGCAGGCGGTCGTAGAGGTTCAGCTCTTCCCAGCGGGCGAGCAGGGTCGGCTCGCGCTTCGGCAGCTCCGCCCGCATGGCGAAGTCGGTGCGCGGCAGGAAGACGGTGGATTTGTAATCGGTCATCGCGCCACGCCTTCGGGCGCGCGCGGCGCGAACTGCGGCGGACCCAGCAGCGGATCGTCCGCGATCTCGTCGAATGCGTCGCGGGCGGCGCGGCAGTCGCGGGCGATCTGGACCCGGAGCTCCTCGATGCCGGAGAATTTCGCCTCGGGGCGCAGATAGCGGACGAAGGCGACCCGCAGCAGGGCGCCGTACAGATCCTCGGCGATGTCGAAGATGTAGGTCTCGACGTTGGCCTGCTCGAGCCGGTACATCGGCCGGACCCCGACATTGGCGACGCCGGGGTGCCAGATCGTGCCGGCGCCGCGGTCGATGCCGGCCCACACGGCGTAGACGCCGTAGGCCGGGTGCTGGAAGTCGTCGAGCCCGATATTGGCGGTGGGAAAACCGATCGTGCGTCCGCGCTTGTCGCCCTCGATCACGCGGCCTTCGACCTCCCAGACCCGGCCGAGCAGGGACGCCGCCTCGTCGGGACGGCCCTCCGCCAGGTCGCGGCGGATGTTGGTCGACGAGCAGGCGCGCCCGCCCGTGTCCAGCACCGGGTCGATGGTGGTGAGACCGAACCCGTAGCGGTCGGCGGCCGCGCGCAACATATTCGCGTCGCCCTTGCGGCCATGGCCGAACACGAAGTCATAGCCGCAGACGACGTGCTTCGCGCCAATTCCCTGAACCAGAATATCGGAGATGAACTGCTCGGCCGGGACCTCGGACAGCGCTCTGTCGAAATGCAGCGCGTACAGCACGTCGAGCCCGAGCGCCGACATCTGGCGTACTTTGGCGTTGAACGGGGTGAGTTGGAACGGCTTGTCGTCCGGCCGGAAGAACTGGCGCGGATGCGGCTCGAAGGTCAGCACCGCCGCGGGCGCGTCGAGCTTCGCCCCCAGGTCCTGCACGGCGCGGATCACCGTCTGGTGGCCGAGATGGATGCCATCGAAATTGCCGAGCGCGACGGCAGTGCCGCGCGCCATGGCCGGCAATCCAAGGTAATGGCGAAAGATGCGCATGCTGGGCGCTGTCCTAAAGTCGCCGGCGCGCCAAGTCAAATGGAAGGCGCTCAGGCGCTAGGCCGGCACCATCACCAGCGCTTCCCCATCGAGGACCACCTTGTCGCCGACCGAGCAGACCGTGTCGAGCTTCGCCCGGCGCTTGTCGGCGATGACCTCCTTCACGGTCACGCGCGTGACGACCGTGTCGCCCGGCCGGACGGGGGCGCGGAAGGTCAGCGACTGGCTCATATAGATGCAGCCGGGGCCGGGCAGGCGCGTGCCGAGGACCGCCGAGATGAACCCGGCCGACAGAATGCCATGCGCGATGCGGCCCTTGAACGGCGTCGCCGCGGCATAGGCCTCGTCGAGATGCACCGGGTTGTCGTCGCCGGTGACCTGGGCGAAGCCCGCGATGTCGTCCTGCGTGACCATGTGGGCCATCTCGGCGCTCATTCCGACGGAGAGCTCGGCGATCGTGTGTCCCTTGGCGGCCATGCGATTCTTTCCTTCCGGGAGCGTTTCGGCGTCTAATGGCGGGTGCGTTGCTGCGATGCAACCGCTGAATGTTGCGGTGCAATGTAACGCCCGGCGGCCGGCGCGGCAACCGGCGGCAACAGGACGCGAGGCGCGGGGTGCCATGGCTCAATTTCCCAAGATCCCTAAGGTGCGTGAATACGCCGAGGTGGTGATGGGCGACGGCACGGTGCTGGCCGGCTACATGTTCGTCGACGCGACCAGCCGCATCCAGGACGTGCTGAACGACGAGCTGCCGTTTTTCGCCTTCGTCGACGAGGAGGACCAGGTCTTCCTGCTCAACAAAGCGGCAGTCATTCGCGTCCGTCCCTACGACAAGTGACCGATTTTCATCGCGGATTAGCCGGTTCTTAACGACCGCGACGCAAGCTCGCCCGACCGGCATGGAGCGCGTCGGCGGGGATTGGAGCGGGCGGTGACGGGGCAGGATTCTCGGGACAGGCGGTCCGAGTTCGCGCAGGCGGCGTTGGCGCGGCTCGAGGAACAGGGCATCGCAGCGAGCCCGCCGCACTTTGCGGTCTGGTATTCGTTCGCCGCGGGGGACGTGCCGGATCTCCGGCGCGAAGCCGAGGCGATGCTGGTCAACGGCCAGCCGTTGACCGAGGAGCAGAGCCTGTCGCTTTACGACCGGTTCCTGCGCGGGCGCGACGCCATCGGTACCAGCCTCGATTTTTCGGAGCGCATCAAGGCGAATGCCGAGCACGTGTTGGAGGCGTTGGACGCCGCCGGCACGGGCGTCAAGCATTACGGCAAGGCGTTGGAGAACTTCTCCGGCGGGGTCGCGCAGGCCGGCGACAGCGACGAGCTGTCGCTGATGATCAAGGGCATCCTGTCCGAAACCCATACGATGGAGCAGCACAATCAGAAGCTCCGCGCACAGGTCGAGGAGTTCCTCGCGCGAGATCGAGACGCTGCGCGACCGGCTGGAGGATGCGCGGCGCGACGCGCTGACCGACACCCTGACCGGACTGGCGAACCGCATGGCGTTCGACCGAGCGCTGGCCGACGGTGTCGCCAAAGCACGCGAGACCGGCGACACGGTCAGCCTGATGATGTGCGACCTCGACCATTTCAAGCGGATCAACGACGAGTACGGTCATCCGGTCGGCGACCAGGTTCTGCGGCTGGTCGGTCAGACGCTGATCCAGTGCGTCAAGGGCCAGGACATCGCCGCGCGCTATGGCGGCGAGGAGTTCGCCGTGATCCTGCCCAACACCAACGTGATGGGCGCCGCGGCGGTGGCCGAGTTCGTGCGCCGATCGGTCGCTTCGAAGAAGATCGTGCGCAAGGGCACCGGCGAGAAGCTGGGCGACGTCACGCTGTCGCTCGGCGTCGCGGCGTTGCTGCCTGGCGAGACGGCCGAGATGCTGGTGGAACGGGCCGACCGCGCGCTCTACGTGGCGAAGGAGACCGGGCGCAACCGCGTGCACGCCGACAAGGGGCTGCGCCTGCAGGACGCCGTGAACGGGTAGGGCGCCTCAGCGCTTCGCGAGCGCCTGAAGTTTCACCTTCGGATCGGAAAGTTCGGCCCCGGTCGCTTTGACCCCACCGGCGACGAGGCGGCGGGCGAAGCGCACGTCGCGCCCCGTGTTGATCCCCGCCGCGCCGATGATGCGGCCCTCGTGCAGGTAGAACGTGACGAACTCGAAGCCCGCGGAATCGCCTCGCGTCGCGGTCTCGTCCCACGTCTCGGGAAGCCCGACGAGCTGAATGTTCGCGTCGTACTGGTCCGACCAGAACCAGGGAATCTCGCTGTAGGGATCGCCCTTGCCGAGCATCGCCTTGGCCGCTGCGATCGCCTGGTTCTGCGCGTTTTCCCACGATTCCAGCCGCACCCGCTTGCCGAGCAGCGGGTTCGGGTGGTTCGAGCAGTCGCCCGCCGAAAAGATGTCGGGGTCCGAGGTCCGGCCATGCTCGTCGACCACGATGCCGTTCTCGACCGTGAGCCCGGCCTCCTCGGCCAGCTCGACATTGGGCACGATGCCGACCCCGATCACGACGCACGAGCAGTCGATCGCTGTGCCGTCGCCCAGCACGACGCGCTCGACCGCCTTGTCGCCCTCGAGCCGCGAAACGGCTGCGCCGAGCCGCACGTCGACGCCGTGCGAGCGGTGCAGGCGCAGCACCGCGTCCGACATGTCGGGCGCGAGTGCGCGGGCGCAGAGCCGGTCGGCCGCCTCGACCACCGTGACCGTCGCGCCACGCTTCCGGGCCGCAGCCGCGACCTCGAGCCCGACCCAGCCGCCGCCGATGACGACCAGTGCGGCGCCTTCGACCAGCCGCTCGCGGATCGCCAGCGTGTCGCCGAGATAGCGGAGATAGAACACGCCCTGCAACTCGGCGCCGGGCACCGGCAGAAGGCGCGGGCGCGAGCCGGTGGCGAGCATCAGCTTGCCGTACGGGATGCGCTCGCCCTTGGCGGTTTCGACCGCATGATCGGCCGGGTGCAGATGGACAACGCGCGTGCCTGGCCGGAAATCGACGTTGAGCGCCGCCCACTGATCGGCCGGCCATAGATGCGTCGTCTCAGGCTCGGCCTCGCCGAGCAGCACCTGCTTGGACAGCGGCGGGCGCTCGTGCGGCGGGTGCAGCTCGTCGCCCAGCATCACGATGGTTCCGTCGAACCCCTCGTCGCGCAAGGTCTTGGCGCACCAGCCGCCGGCTTGGCCGGCGCCGACGATGACAATCTGGGCGGATGGCATGGCGAGGCCGGTGGCCTTGCGTCTAGTCCGACGGGAGGCCTACCAGGATGCGGCCGCCCTCGACCTTCACCGGGTAGGTGGTGAGGTTGACCGTGGCCGGCGCGCTTTTCACCTCGCCGGAGCGGATGTCGAACATGGCGCCGTGCAGCGGACACTCGATCTGGTCGCCTTCGATATAGCCATCGGCAAGCGAGGCATAGGCGTGGGTGCACACGTCGTCGAGCGCGAAGAACTCGCCGCCCAGATTGACGATGCAAATCTCCTTTGAGCCGACGACGACCTGCTGGGCTTCGTCCTCGCCCACCTCGTCCGCGCCGGCAACGTCGTGATACTGAAGCGTCTCGTCTGCCATCGGTCCTTCTTTCCTGCGTCCCCCGGGAAGCGGGCGAGTGTACACAGCAGGCGCGGCGCCTGCCAACATCTAACGGGCGAGGCCTTGGAGGCCGCTACTCCGTCACCGAGAAGGCGACCGCGCCGAGGCTCTCGACCTCGTTGCGCACATAGTCGCCGGCGTGGAGCCATTCGGCGGCGGTCGCGCCGCCGGCCATCACGATCCAGCCTTCCTGCAACGGCTCGCCGGCCGCGCTCGAAAGCCGCGCGGCGGCGACCAGCGAGCGGATGGGATGGCCGAGGATCGCACCGGACGATCCGATCTGCACCGGCCGCCCGTTGATCTCGAGCACCATGCCGAGGTTGGAGAGGTCGGCGTGCGCGTCCTGCCAGGCGCCGACCACGAAGCCCGAGGACGACGCGTTGTCGGCGACCACGTCCTCGAGCGAGAACTTGAAGTCCTTGTAGCGCGAGTCGATGATCTCCATCGCTGGCGCGACGGCGTCGACCGCCTCGAGCGCCTCGGCGGCGGTGACCAGACCTTCGAGCTTACGCCCCAGGAGGAACGCGATCTCGGGCTCGACGCGCGGGTGCACATAGTGCCCGAGGCTGATCGGCCCGCCCTCCTCGACCACCATCCTGTCGGTGAGCCGGCCCCAGATCATGTCGTCGATGCCCATCTGGACCATCTTGGCCCGGCTGGTAAAGCCCATCTTCATGCCGACGCGCCGTTCGCCGCGCTTCAGACGACGGGCGATCAGCGCCTTCTGCACCGCGTAGGCGTCTTCCAGCGTGTAGGGCTCGATCTCGGAGAGCTGGCGGCATTCCGCCGGCCCGGTCTGGGCGTCGTCGAGGATCTGGGCGAACCTGGCGATGTCGACCATGGCGGGCTACTTCCGCGCCGGCGGCTTCTCGCCGCGCTGCTTGAGGAGGTCGAGCGCGACGTCGACGATCATGTCCTCCTGGCCACCGACCATCTTGCGCCTTCCGAGCTCGACCAATATGTCGCGCGCGTCGATGCCGTAGGTCTGCGACGCCGTCTCGGTGTGGCGCAGGAAGCTGGAATACACGCCCGCGTAGCCGAGCGACAGCGTCTCGCGGTCGACGCGCACCGGCCTGTCCTGCAGGGGCCGCACCAGGTCGTCGGCGGCATCCATCAGCTTGAACAGGTCGCAGCCATGGTTGACGCCCATCCGGTCGGCGACAGCGACGAACACCTCCAAGGGGGCGTTGCCGGCGCCGGCGCCCATCCCGGCGAGCGAACCATCGATGCGGGTCGCGCCGTTCTCCATGGCAATCACGTTGTGCGCGACCCCGAGCCCGAGATTGTTGTGCGCGTGCATGCCGAGCTGGGTCTTCGACAAATCGAGCACGTCGGCGAGCGCCTTGAACCGGTCCGCCACCTCGTCCATCAGCAGCGCGCCGGCGGAGTCGGTGACGAAAATGCACTCGGCGCCATAGGACTCCATCAGCTTTGCCTGCTTCGCGAGCTCCTTCGGCGGCGTCATGTGCGACAGCATCAGCATGCCGGACACATCCATGCCGATCTTGCGCGCCGTCTCCATGTGCTGCCGGGCGACGTCGGCTTCGGTGCAATGCGTGGCAACGCGCACGCCCTTGGCGCCGGCGTGGTGCGCCGCCTCCATGTCTTCCACGGTACCGATACCCGGGAGCAGCAGGATCGTGAGCTGGGCGCGCTCGATGACGCTGGCGGCGGCTTCGACATATTCGATGTCGGTGTAGCGCGAAAAGCCGTAATTGAAGGACGAGCCCTGCAGCCCGTCGCCGTGCGTCACCTCGATCGAGGCGATACCGGCCTCGTCCAGTGCCTTGGCGATCTTGCGTACATCCTCCACCTCGTACTGGTGGCGGATGGCGTGCATGCCGTCGCGCAGTGACGTGTCCTGGACGAAGATGCGCTTGGTCTTGTCGATGGCCATGGTCGCCTCACGCGGCCTTGCGGCGCTCGACCAGACGCTCGGCGGTCTTGAGCGCCGCCGAGGTCATGATGTCGAGATTGCCCGCATATTTCGGAAGGTAGTGGCCCGCGCCCTCGACCTCGAGGAACACGGTGGATTTCAGCCCGGTGAACTCGCCATAGCCAGGGATCTTGAGCGGGCGGTTGGAGCCGAACCGCTCGAACTGCACCTCCTGCTTCAGGCGGTAACCAGGCACATAGCCCTGCACCTCGCCCACCAGCTCCTCGACCGACTTGGAGATATTGTCGGTGTCGGTATCCTCGCTGAGGCAGTAGACCGTATCACGCATGATCAGCGGCGGCTCGGCCGGGTTGAGCACGATGATCGCCTTGCCGCGCGCGGCTCCACCGACGACCTCGAGCCCCTTGGCCGTGGTCACGGTGAATTCGTCAATGTTGGCACGCGTGCCGGGGCCGGCGGATGTCGACGCGATCGAGGCGACGATCTCGGCGTAATGCACCTTGGCGACCCGCGCCACGGCGTGGACCATCGGGATCGTCGCCTGGCCGCCGCACGAGACCATGTTGATGTTGGACGCGTTCAGGTGTTCGTCGAGATTGACGACCGGCACGACATAGGGCCCGATCGCGGCGGGCGTCAGGTCGATCATGGTGCGCCCGGCCTTCTGGACCAGATCCGCGTTGCGGATATGCGCCTTCGCCGAGGTCGCGTCGAACACGATCTCGACGTCCTTCCATTCGGGCATTTCGAGGAGCCCGTCGACGCCCTTGTCGGTGGCGGCGACGCCCATGCGGCGCGCGCGCGCGAGACCGTCGGAGTCGGGGTCGATGCCGACGAGGACGCCCATCTCGAGCACCTTCGAGGTGCGCATCACCTTGATCATCAGGTCGGTGCCGATATTGCCCGACCCGATGATTGCGATCTTGTGCTTGCCTGAGCCGGAACCAGCCATGGGAACTCCTATTCTTTCGCGAAGGCGGCGCGCACCGAGCCGAGCCCCGAGATGCGGGCCTCGAGCACGTCGCCGGGCACGACGGGCGCCATCGGCCCGAGTGCGCCGGTCATCACCACGTCGCCGGTCTTGAGCGGCATGCCGACCTCGACCATCTTGCGGGCCAGCCACAGCGCCGCGATCAGCGGGTTGCCGAGGCAGGCGATGCCGGCGCCGACCGAGACCTGGTCGCCCTTGTTCTCCATCACCATGCCGGCGAGGCGGAGGTCGACCTTATTGAGCTTCACCGGTGTGGTGCCGAGCACGAACAGGCCGGAGGACGCGTTGTCGGCGATGGTGTCGACGATCTTGATATCCCACTTCGCGATGCGCGAGCCGACCACCTCGATCGCAGGCAGCGCATAGGCCGTCGCCGCGATCAGGTCGGGCAGGGTGAGTTGGCTGCGGGTCAGATCGTGTTCCAGCACCAGCGCCACCTCGGCCTCGACGCGCGGCTGCATCAGGCGCGCGACGGGAATCTCCTCGCCGTCGCAGTAGCACATGTCGGCGAACAGCATCCCGTAGTCGGGCTGGTCGACGCCGAGTTGGGTCTGCACCGCCTTGGCGGTCAGCCCGATCTTGCGGCCGGTCGGCTGCCGTCCCTGGGCAAGCCAGCGCTCGGTGTTGACGCGCTGCACCGCATAGGCCACGTCGAGGTCGTTGGCGGGCAGGGAGTCGCGCACGGGCGGGCAGGGGATTCTCGTGTCCCACGCCTTCCGGATCGCCTCGGCGGCTTCTTCGATCGCGGCGTCAGCCATGATGTCCCCTTCGCCCCGACGCTAGAGTTTGATGCAGATGTTGCGCTGCTCGCCATAGAAGTTGAGCGCGTGCACACCGCCCTCGCGGCCGATGCCGGACAGCTTCACCCCGCCGAACGGCGTGCGCAGGTCGCGCAGGAACCAGCAGTTCACCCAGGTGATGCCGGTCACCACTTTCTTCGCCATGCGGTGGCCACGCGCGAGGTTCGTGGTCCAGATCGCCGAGCAGAGGCCGTATTCGGTGTCGTTGGCCATCGCCGCCGCCTGGTCCTCGTCGTCGAACGGGGTGACGTGGCAGACCGGGCCGAATATCTCCTCCTTCTGGGTGCGCGCGTTCTCGGCGAGCCCGACAAGAACGGTGGGCTGCACATAGGCGCCCTGGTCCTTCTCGTCGTTGAAGCGCGGCACGCCACCGCCGGTCAGCACCTCGGCACCTTCCTTGCGGGCGAGCTCGTAATATCCGGTCACCTTGTCGCGATGGTCGCGCGAGATCAGCGGGCCCATCGTCGTGGCCTGTTCCTCCGGCCGGCCGAGCTTCTGCGCCTCGCCTCTCTTGACCAGCCCCTCGACGAACCGGTCGAAGATCTTGCGCTCGACATAGACGCGTTCGGAGCAGAGGCACACCTGGCCGGTGTTCATGAACACCGAGCGCGCCGTGCCCTCGAGGGCCGCGTCGAAATCGGCGTCGGCGAAGACGATGGCCGGGTTCTTGCCGCCCAGCTCGAACGATAGCGCCTTGATGTTGGGCGCGGCGGATTTCATGATCTCGCTGCCCGTCCGCGTCTCGCCGGTGAAGGTGATGGCGTCGACGCCGGGATGGCGCGACAGGAACTCGCCCGCCGAGTCCGGTCCGAACCCGTGGAGCACGCTGAACGCGCCGTCTGGCACGCCGGCGTCCTTCATCACCTCGGCGAGGAGGGTGGCCGTGGACGGCGTCTCCTCCGAAGGCTTCAGAATGACCGAGTTGCCGCACGCCATGGCCGGCCCGATCTTCCAGGTGGACAGCAGCAGCGGCAGGTTCCAGGGCGAGATGACGCCGACGACGCCGTGCGGCTCACGGATCGAGTAGTTGAGCGCGCCCGCGCCGTCCGGCGTGTCCATCGGATAGCACTCGGTGCCCATCGACTTGGCGAGGTCGGCGAAAATGCGGAAATTCGCCGCGCCGCGCGGGATGTCGAGATGCGAGGCGAGCGACTTCGGCTTGCCGGTGTCGGCGCACTCGGCGTCGACGAACTCGTCGAAGCGCTTCTCGATGCCGTCGGCGACCTTGTAGAGAAGGTTGCAGCGCTCGGCCATGGGCATCCTGCCCCACGGGCCTTTCTGCGCCGCGCGCGCCGCATCGACCGCCTTGTCGACCGTCGCCTTGTCGGCCTCGTGCACCTTGGCGACCAGCGCGCCGTCGACGGGCGAGATGTCGTCGAACGTCTTGCCGGTCTTGACGAAGCCGCCGCCGACGAAGTTGGCGAGCTCCTTCGCGGGCTGACGGGCATCGGATTTGCGGGTGGCCATGTGGCGCCTCCCCCGAGCGGGACTCGGGCCATGAGATGCAGAAACGGGGGACGGAAGACGCGGCCCTGACCGCCGCGCACCGCCTTCCGGCGAAGCTAGGGGAGGCCCCGGAACCTGTCAAGGCAAGGGCCGGTACGGTATCATTGCGCTATGTGCGGACGCTACTCCATCACCACAGCTCCCGAGGCGCTGCGCCGCCTGTTCGAGTTCCACAACCTGCCCAACCTGGCGCCGCGCTACAACGTGGCGCCGACCCAGGCCGCCCCCATCGTGCGGCGGACGGAGGACGGCGGGCGCGAGCTCGTCATGCTGCGCTGGGGGCTGGTGCCGCACTGGGCGAAGGACATGTCGATCGCCTCGCGCCTGATCAATGCCCGCGGCGACACGGTGGCGTCGAAGCCCGCTTTCCGCGATGCGTTCCGGGAGCGCCGCTGCCTGGTGCCGGCCGACGGATTCTACGAATGGCGCGCCGAGAACGGCATCCGTCAGCCTTTCCGCATTGGCATGAAGGGCGGCGTGCCCTTCGCCTTCGCCGGGCTGTGGGAAAGCTGGACGGCGAAGGAGGCGGTCGGGACGGTCGCAGAGGGCGAGACGGTCGAGACCTTCACGATCGTGACGACCGACGCCAACGCCAAGCTGCGCCCGATCCATGCGCGCATGCCGGTGATCCTGGCGCCCGAGGCCTACGACACCTGGCTCGACACCGCGCCCGAGCGGGCCCGCGACGCGCTCGCCCTGCTGCGCTACTATCCCGAGGAACCGATGGCGTTCTATCGCGTCACCACGCGGGTGAATTCGGTCCGCAACGACGATTCTGAATGCATCGTCCCGCTAACGGCGGTCGGATAATCGACAAATCTGCAGTGCTCGCGCCGAGCGTCCACAGCGTCCATTCATTGTCCACAGTACGTACAGAGAACAAACCCGAAGCGCCCACCGGAATCTGAGGAATTCGGCCCATTTGGGGTTGCAACGAAACCCTCGCTAGATATAGTAGAAGCTGCCGTTCCACCCGCACGATGTTGGGGGTCAACAAAGGCAGACAGGAGGGGGCGATGGAATGGACTCATGAGCGCGTCGAAATCCTGACCCGTCTTTGGGCGGAAGGCTTCTCCGCTCGCCAGATAGCCGAAAAGCTCGGCGGCATCACCCGGAACGCGGTCATCGGCAAGGCTCATCGGCTGAACCTCAGCCGCGGCGTCGAGCGCGGCGTGGTCGTGCCGGAACCGGTCGAACCGCCACCGCCGTTGCGCATCGAACCGGTGCCCGAGCCGCGGGCCGACTTCAAGAACTGGATGTGCCGCTGGCCGACCAACGATGCTGGCCGGTTCGGGCTGTTCATTTGCGGCAAGACTTGCCAGCCCGGCCGGCATTACTGTGCCGAACATTTGACCATGGCGTACGTCCAGAAGAAGCGCACGGCCGCCTGACGATCATCCCCCTTCGTCTTCGGTGGCGGAGGGGGAGAGCGGTTTGACAAGCGGCTGCCGATCCCTATACTCCGCCGCCTTCCCGAGAATGTGGGCCGTCGCCGCATGAGGCTGCCCCGCCGCCGGTTCGCCGGCACGGACTATCGGGACATGAACGCGAAGAAGGGAACGACGCGATGACCAAGCGCGTGCAGTCGAAGTACAAGATCAACCGCCGGCTCGGGGTCAATCTCTGGGGCCGGCCCAAGAGTCCCATCAACAACCGCGAGTATCCGCCGGGCCAGCACGGGCAGCGGCGCCGCAAGCCGTCAGACTTCGGTACGCAGCTCATGGCGAAGCAGAAGCTCAAGGGCTATTACGGCAATATCGGCGAGCGCCAATTCCGCCGCATCTACGAGGAGGCGACCCGGCTCCGCGGCGACACGGTCGAGACGCTGATCGGGCTCCTGGAGCGCCGCCTCGATGCCGTCGTCTACCGCATGAAGTTCGTGCCGACGGTGTTCGCCGCGCGCCAGTTCGTGAGCCACGGCCACGTCAACGTCAACGGCCGACGCGTCAATATCCCGTCCTACCGGGTGAAGGAAGGCGACGTCGTCGAGGTGCGCGACAAGGCGAAGAATTTCGGGTCGGTCCTCGAGGCGATCGAGTTGACCGAGCGCGACGTGCCCGACTATATCGAGGTCGACCACCACGCACTGAAGGGCGCGCTGATCCGCATGCCCAAGCTTGCCGACGTGCCCTATCCGGTGAAGATGGAGCCGAACCTGGTCGTCGAGTTCTACTCGCGTTAGTTTGTTGCGCCGTCATGCGCCGGGGGGCTTCGACAGCTCCTGCAGCCGCTTGTTCATGATGTCGGTCTTCACCTGCAGCCAGAGCGGCAGGTGGTCCGACATCTGGAAGGTGAAGGCCGAGGCGCTTTTGGGGCGGTGCCCCGGATCGGGGTAGAGCCCCTTCCAGTCCTGGCAGTAGAAATCGAGCTTGCCGCCGCGGCCGGAGTAGCGATCCTCCTCCGTCGGGCTGTGCAGGATCTGGTCGTAGGTGTTGCTCTCGCTGAGGTTCGTGCCGGTCAGCCCGAGCAGCGACGTCGGGCATTTGAGCCACGTGTCGTCGTTCGTGAGCGCGCGATAGGCCGAGCTGCGGCGCGATGGGATGTTGAAATCGCCCATAAGGATGAAGTCGGTATCGTCGGCATGCGCTTCGGCCCGCCGCGTTTCGATCCATTGGCCGAGCAGGCGCAAAGGCGGTATCCGGTCGGTGACGGTGCTGGCCCAACGAATATGAGCGCTGACGACGACGAAGTCGAAATTGCCGGCGCGGAACGAGGCCATGTAGGGCGCGCGCCACCAGCCGAACTTCTCCTGCCATTCGAGCGTGGCCTCGTCCTTGGCGCGCGGCGGATTGGCCTCCGCCACAAGCCCGGTCGGCACGACCATGCGCGTGTCGTAAAGGAAGGCCAGGCGCTCGCGGTTACCGCCATCGTCCATGATGTAGTCGGTGAAGAAGACGCGCCATTCGGTCCCCAGCAGGTCCATCACCCGCTTCAGGTCGCTGAGGTTATCGCGCAGCTCGACGAGCGCGATCAGGTCGAACTGGTTGAGTATCTCGGCGATGTAGTAGATGGCCGGTTCGTCGCGCGGGCTGTTGCCGAACTCGCGGAGGTTCCAGGTCGCGACGTTGAGCGACTTGTCGAGGCAGGACGATGGAATGTTGGCCTTCTCGATGCGTTTGCGCAGCTCGATCAGCCCCTCGGCGATATAGGATGGTGGGTCGCCGTAATGCATTGCCGTCCCCCCGCGCGCACGCCCACACAGTCGCGCGCAGTGCGCGAACCCGGCGACGCGCCATAACGGTACAGCCTCGCGTCGAAGTTGGGAACGGAGCGGTAGTGCCGCCAGGAATTGAATGGGGCGGGTCCTTGACCCGCCCCGTTCACGAAATCTGGGCGCTGGCCGCCGGACGGCCCGTGCCGGCAGCGAGCGAGGCTAGGCCGGGTTGGCGAGGTTGACCGGGACGCCCGACTTGTTGAACAGCTCGATCAGCTCGCCCGACTCGTACATCTCGCGGACGATGTCGCAGCCGCCGACGAACTCGCCCTTGACGTAGAGCTGCGGGATGGTCGGCCAGTTCGAGAATTCCTTGATGCCCTGGCGCACGCTGTTGTCCGCCAGCACGTCGACGCCCTTGAACGGCACGCCGAGGTTGGACAGCGCCTGCACCACCATGGCGGAGAAGCCGCATTGCGGGTAGACGGGCGTGCCCTTCATGAACAGCACCACGTCGCTCGAATCGATCTCGCCCTTGATCTTGTCGAAAGCCGGATTGTCGCTCATCGGACCGTCCTTTGTTCGGGTTCAGGCGGCGCCTTCGGGGACCGAGGTCTGCAGGGCCAGCGCGTGCAGTTCGCCGCCGACGCGGCCCTGCAGCGCCTTGTAGACGAGCTGGTGCTGCTGCACCCGCGACTTGCCCTTGAAGGCGGCGGACGTGATATAGGCGGCGAAATGGTCGCCATCGCCGGCCAGATCCTCGATGCGGACCTGGGCGTCCGGCATCGCTTCCTTGATCAGCCGCTCGATCTCTCCGGCGTCCATCGCCATGGAAAAGGCTCCGTTTCTCGCCGCTTACGGGGCGGACATGAAGGTGGGAAACCAGCCTTCGTGCGCCTCGCGCAGTTCCGAAAGCGATATAGGCCCGGCCCCGGGGACAGTCAACGCCACCCCGCCGGTTCGCCCGAGCAGCGTGGCGAACACCCCTGACCCGGCGGCGGATTGGGCTAGTCCGTCGGGATCGGCGGTGGTCACCACATAGCGGGCCTGGTCCTCGCCGAACCAGAAGGCGGCGTCGCCCCGATGCTCGAGCGCCGCGCCAACGTTGCCGGCCAGCGCCATTTCCGCGATGGCGACCAGCAGCCCGCCGTCGGAACAGTCGTGGCAGGCGGTGATGGTACCGTCTCGGATCAGGCCGAGCACGAAATCGCCGTTCGCCCGCTCGGCTGCGAGGTCGACGTGGGGCGGTGCACCGTCTTCCGATCCGGCGATCTCGCGCAGGAAGATCGACGCGCCGAGATGGCCCTTCGTCTCGCCGATCACGAAGATGGATTCGTCGGCCCGCTTGAACCCGACCGTCGCGCGCCGCGCCAGGTCGTCGATCACCCCGACGCCGCCGATCGCCGGGGCCGGCCAGATCGCCTCGCCCTCGGTCTCGTTGTAGAAGGACACGTTGCCGGAGACGACGGGGAAGTCGAGCGCGCGGCAGGCCTCGGCCATGCCGGCGATGCACCCAGCGAACTGGCCCATGATCTCCGGCTTCTCCGGATTGCCGAAATTGAGGTTGTCGGTGACGGCGAGGGGGCGCGCGCCGGTGGCCGTCAGGTTGCGCCACGCCTCGGCGACGGCCTGCCTGCCGCCGTCCACGGGATCGGCGCGGCAGTAGCGCGGCGTCACGTCGGTGGTCATGGCGAGGCCGCGGTTCGAGCCATGGATGCGGACCACGCCGGCGTCGCCGCCGGGTCGCACCACAGTGTCGCCCATCACCATGTGGTCGTACTGCTCCCATATCCAGCGGCGCGAGCACAAATCGGGCGAGCCGACGAGCCGGACCAGCGCCTGGCCGACATCGACCTTGGGCACGGGCGGCGCCGGGCGCGGCGGGGCGGGGACCGCGCGCGGCCGGTCATAGACCGGTGCCTCGGCGACCAAGGGTGCCACCGGGATGTCGGCCTGTACGGCACCGCTCTTGGAGATCACCATCCGGCCGGTGTCGGTAAGCTGCCCGATGACCGCGAAGTCGAGCTCCCACTTCTCGAAGATCCGCCGCGCCTGGTCCTCGCGCCCGGGGGCAAGGATGATCAGCATGCGCTCCTGGCTTTCCGACAGCATGATCTCGTAGGCGCTCATGCCCCCCTCGCGCACCGGCACCTTGTCGAGATCGAGCGCGATGCCGAGATCGCCTTTCGACGACATCTCGACCGACGAGGAGGTGAGGCCGGCCGCGCCCATGTCCTGGATGGCGACGATCGCGTCGGTCTGCATCAGCTCGAGGCAGGATTCGATCAGCAGCTTCTCTGTGAACGGGTCGCCCACCTGAACGGTCGGGCGCTTCGCCTCGGAATCCGCGTCGAACTCGGCGGACGCCATGGTTGCGCCGTGGATGCCGTCGCGTCCCGTTTTTGAGCCGACATAGACGACCGCGTTCCCGACGCCCGAGGCCTTGGAATAGAAGATCCGGTCCTTGGGCGCGATGCCCACCGTCATCGCGTTCACCAGGATGTTACCGTTATAGGAGCGGTGGAAGTTGCACTCGCCGCCCACGGTCGGCACGCCGACGCAGTTGCCGTACCCGCCAATGCCGGCGACGACGCCCGCGACCAGGTGGCGGGTCTTCGGGTGCGACGGGTCGCCGAAGCGCAGCGCGTTCAGGTTCGCGACCGGCCGCGCGCCCATGGTGAACACGTCGCGCAATATGCCGCCGACACCGGTCGCCGCGCCCTGGTAGGGCTCGATGAAGGAGGGGTGGTTGTGGCTCTCCATCTTGAACACGCAGGCGAGCCCGTCGCCGATGTCGATCACGCCGGCATTCTCGCCCGGCCCGCAAATTACCCAGGGCGCCGCGGTCGGCAGATTGCGGAGATGGATGCGCGAGGATTTGTAGGAGCAGTGCTCCGACCACATGACCGAAAAGATGCCGAGCTCGGTGAAGGTCGGGTCGCGGCCAAGGATCGCGCGGCAGCGCCCGAACTCCTCCTCGGTCAGCCCGTGCTCGGCCGCCAGGGCTGCGGTCACCTCGGTCATCGCCGCCCCCACGGGCCCCAGCGCGGGTCGTTCGGGTCCTTGAAGCGCAACCCGCCGACGCGCAGCCCCGACCGGTCCTGGCTCCAGAGCTGGGCGTGGCGCAGCTTGAACGGGTAGATCAGCAGCAGACCCGCGACGAAGCCCGCGACGTGGGCCCAGAAGGCGATGCCGGCCTCGGCCGCATTGGTCGAAACGGCGCTGAGCGCCTGCATCCCGAACCACACGCCGAGCAGGAGATAGGCGGGCATGCGGAACACAATAAAAATGAACAGCACCAACACGCGCGCCCTTGGGTGGAGCAGGAAATAAGCGCCGAGCACGCCGGCGATCGCGCCCGACGCCCCGATCGAGGGAATGTCGGAGCTCGGGTCGCTCAGTCCCTGGGCGAGGAACGCCGCGATCCCACACAGCAGGTAGAACACGAGGAAGCGTGTATGCCCCATCGAATCCTCGACATTGTCGCCGAAGATCCAGAGGAACAGCATGTTGCCGGCGAGATGCCAGAAACTGCCATGCAGGAACTGGCCGGTGATCAGGGTCAGCAGCGGCGGGATCGCGTAAAGGTCGGGCGCGAGGTGCTTCGACCCGAACAGGACCGACGGGATCACGGAAAACCCGTATAGCGCACGCGCCTCGGCCTGGCCGGTGAGCGAGGCCTCCCAGATGAAGACCAGGACGCAGGTGGCGATCAGCCCCCACGTCACGTAGGGGGCGTCGATCCATTGCCGCGGATTCTCGTCGGCGATCGGAAGAAAGACCATCCCGGCGCCTAGGCCGCCAGAGCTTCGACCAGCCCGGCGAACATGGGCGTGCCGTCGGTGCCGCCGAGCAGCGGGTCGGCGAGGCGCTCCGGGTGCGGCATCATGCCGAGCACGTTGCCACGCGCGTTGACGATGCCGGCGATGTTGCGGGCCGAGCCGTTCGGGTTGGCGGCCGCGCTCGGCGTTCCGTCGGGATCGACATAGCGGAATGCGACCTGCCCGTTGGCTTCGAGCGCGTTGAGCGTTTCGGGGTCCGCGAAGTAGTTGCCGTCCATGTGCGCGACCGGCATGCGCACGATCTGGCCCTGCCGGTAATGCGCGGTGAAGGGCGGGGCGTGACGCTCCACCTTCAGCCACACGTCGCGGCAGACGAAGCGCAGGCTGGCATTGCGCATCAGCACGCCGGGCAGCAGGTGCGCCTCGCACAGCACTTGGAACCCGTTGCAGATGCCGAGCACCGGCACGCCGGCCTTGGCGCGCGCCACCACCTCGCGCATCACCGGCGAGTGCGCGGCCATCGCGCCTGCGCGCAGATAGTCGCCGTAGGAGAACCCGCCGGGCACGACGACCAGGTCTACCGACGGCAAATCGGGCTCACCGTGCCAGACCATCGCGGGCGCGCAACCGGTCGCCGCCTCCAGCGACACCGCGATGTCGCGGTCGCAATTCGATCCCGGAAAGACGATGACGGCGGATTTCACTCCACCTCCACCCTGTAGTCCTCGATCACCGTGTTGGCGAGAAGCTTGCGGCACATCTCGGTCGCGGCCTCGCGGGCCTTCGCCGGGTCGGTCTCGGCCAGCTCGAGCTCGATATACTTGCCCTGGCGCACCTCGCCCACGCCGGAAAATCCGAGATGACCGAGGGCGGTGCCGATGGCCTTGCCCTGCGGATCGAGCACGCCGGGCTTGAGGACGATGTGGATGCGGGCCTTCACGCCGTGCGCGGCCCTACTGCATCAGCACCGGGCCCTTGAGGTCGTTCGGCCCGGCATCGAGCACGCCGAGCCGGCGCGCGACCTCCTGATAGGCCTCCTCGACCCGGCCCAGATCGGCGCGGAACCGGTCCTTGTCCATCTTCTCGTTGGTCGACAGGTCCCACAGACGACAATTGTCGGGGCTGATCTCGTCGGCCACCACGATGCGCACCTGCTCGTCCTCCCACAGCCGGCCGAACTCCAGCCGGAAATCGACCAGCCGGATGCCGACGGCGAGGAACAGACCGGTCAGGAAGTCGTTCACGCGCAGCGACACCGACAGCATTTCGTCGAGCTCGTGCGGCGCGGCCCATCCGAACGCGGTGATGTGCTCCTCGGCCACCATCGGCGAGCGGAGCTGTCCATTTTTGTAGTAGTACTCGACGATCGAGCGCGGCAGGGGCTGGCCTTCGGTCAGACCGAAGCGGCTTGCGATCGAGCCGGCGGCGATGTTGCGCACGACGATCGAGACCGGGATGATCTCCACCTCGCGGATGAGCTGCTCCCGCATGTTCAGCCGGCGCATGAAATGCGTCGGCACGCCGATCTCGCCAAGGCGCAGCATCAGAAACTCGGAGATGCGGTTGTTGAGGACGCCCTTGCCCGTGATCGTGCCGGTCTTCTGCTCGGTGGCTGCGTCGTCCTTGAAGTACTGGACGAGGGTGCCCGGCTCTGGACCCTCGAATAGCACCTTCGCCTTGCCTTCGTAGATCCGTCTGCGGCGTGCCATGAGGGGTACTCCTGCGACCGGGCGGCCCGGGGGGCGGGCCGCGGCGTCGGCCGGAACCGAGATATAGCAAGTCGCGGGCGGGCGAACAACGTCCCCCGCAGGGGGACGGGCTACAGCGAAACGGGCTCGAACGGCGCCTCGTCCGGCCGGCCGGCCGAGAACCGCCAGATCGGCTGAATTCCAAGGGATTCAGCCGATGGCAGGGCGATCAGCGAGCTCGACAGCGTGCCGAAGCCGGTATCCGTCACCACGCACATGGCCCGCTCCCGGCCGTTTTCCGGGCCGTCCTCGCGTGCCGAGAGAATGGCGATCCAGGCGGCCCATTCCTCCGCGTCCGGGTCGGGCGGCGGTGCGGCCTCGAACAGCGGCAAGTATCGGGCGATCCGCTCCGACGACCGGTCGTTCAGCTCGCCCGCGGTCAGCATGGACACCCCGTCCGGAATCTCGACGACTTGAACCCGGCTGCCAGCCCGCGGCCCCAAACCCTTGACCCAGTAGGCATCCCGATTGTCGGCAACGAGCATGTTGAAGGCCCGGTAGGCGCGCCCGTCGAGATCGCCCAGCGCAGCGGCGGCATCGACCGCGTCGGCATGGTCGAGTGCCTCGAGTGGCAGCTCGCCGCGCGACCGCAGTGTGGCGTCCGGTCCCAGGCTACGGCGGCGGTTGAGCACCGCAGCGACGACGCCCTGGTCGTTGATCCCGAGCCAAGTGCCGCCGGCCAGCTCGTCCATGCCGGCGACCACGTCCGGGCGGTCGGGCCAGTGGCGCCCCGGCGGGCGCCAGGGCCGGTCGGCCATTTCGTCGCGGTTGGCGGCCAGGATCAGCGGCCAGCGGTGGCCCGGACGACGCAGCATGACGACGGTACACATTGGCGGCGGACTATAGAGGGCCCTCGCGCCCCTGTCGAAGTTCGGTTAGCTTGTCGCGAGCAACACAGACCGTGCCGGAGTGGACATGCCGAATTTCGACGACCGGGAAAAGGGCTTCGAAGCCAAGTACCGTCACGACCAGGACACGCTGTTCAAGATCAACGCCCGGCGCAACCGGCTACTCGGCCAGTGGGCCGCGGAAAAGCTCGGCATTTCCGGAACGGCAGCCGAGGCCTATGCCAAGGAGGTCGTAGCCGCCGATTTCGAGAAGCCGGGCGATCAGGACGTGCTCGACAAGGTTGCGGGCGACTTCAAGGCCAAGGGCGTGGCGCTCGGCGCGGCCGAGGTGCGCAAGGAGATGGACCGGCTTCTGGCGGTCGCCCGCGAGCAGGTGGTGACCGAGAAGAAGGACTAGCCGCCAATCGCGCGGGCGTCACCGCGCACGAGTGACCCGCCCGCGGCGGCGCCAGGCCAACGCTGCAATCCCGAAGCCCAGCATCGCCAGCGTGCCGGGCTCGGGAGCCTGCAGAAATCCCCGGATCTCACCGCCGGGAAATACTGTCGTGTGTATGTTCAAGTAGGCCTTGCCGTCCATCAGCGCCGTGCTGAGGGCCGCTTCCGCACCCGCGACGGTGCCATTGGCGGTGACGTAGGCGGGGTTGAAGGATGAGGCGAGCGTGAGGTCGAGCGTCATGTCGTAGCTCCCACTCGTCACACCGAGTGGAAACCCGGCAAACGTCGGGACGGTGGTCGCGACTCCGGCAGTACCCGTCAGCGGCGCCGCTGTCGGGGCATGGATATGCGCGGCGGTCGTTGTCCCAAGCAGGTCGGCGAAGGCGATTACGACGTGCAGCGTGTGGGCGCCTGTATCGATGACAACGGTCACGGTCCCCGTGCCCGGCGAGGCATTGGGCGGCGACTCGCTCGGCCCATCGAGGAGTGCGACGTAGTTTATGGGAACCGCTTGGGCGGCGGGGGCCGCGGCAAGAACGAGAGCGGCTATCGCCGCCGGAACGAGAAGCCGCCGCATCGGACCGCCCTTGGAATGCCAAGTCTGTTAACCACCCTGCAAAAACCATGCCAATTTCAACAAGCTCCGCGAATTCAACGGTTTGAGCCCGCGGAACCGGTAGCGCCGGTGGTCTGGTGTAAAGGCGGCCGACGCTTTTCGGCCTTTCCAGATCAAAGACTGTAAAAATTTTCGACAGCGTTCTGGCGCAGGCGCTCAGCCGGGGACGCGGCCCCTCACGGCATTTGCGAAGGCGCCGAATGAGATGGCCCCCCTGGAATCCCTCGTCAGCGTATCGTCCAGGTGACCATGCAGGCGCTCGCGGTCCGCCTCCGACAGGCCGCCGACCAGCCTGCCGACCGGCGACTCGAGGAGCGTGGCGGAACCCCAGAAATCGTCGAAACTGGAGAATGTCACCGTGATGTCGATCCGGCACGCATCGATCGCTTGCAGTCCCGTCCGTTCCCAGAGGCTCCTCATCTCGGGAAGCTGCGTCACGCCGCTTCCGGGTGGTGCCATGCCGCCGGAAAGTCCCAGCGCGCGGACCGCGTCCACGATCGGATGGTAAGGCAAGCCGCCACCCGGAATATCCCACATGTATGTCGCCACGCAGCCGCCCGGACGGACGACACGTGCCAACTCGGCCACCGCTCTCGCAGGGTCGGGGATGAAAGAGATCACGAGCGCCATGGTGGCGACGTCGAAGCGGGATTCCTCGAAAGGCAGTGCTTGAGCGTCGCCCACCTGGAACCGCGCCTGCTTCGCCGCGTCCCGCGATTTGGCGTACGCGATCTGCGCTTCGGCGGGGTCAATGCCCTGCAGTTCGGCGGGCGCGCAACGCATCGCCACCGTCTCGGTGAACGCGCCCGTGCCGCATCCCACATCGAGCCAGCGCAGACCCTGCGGCAGCCGCAACCAATCCAGGAACTTTTCTCCGACCGGCCGGCTCCAGCGGCCCATCAGCCGTTCATACGCCGCGCCGTCCGTGAAAAATTTCAGATCGTCAGTCATGGCCGGCTTTCCATTCCGAACACCCGCGCGAAGATCGTGTCGACGTGCTCCAGGTGGTAGGACAGGTCGAACAGCTCGGCGAGGGCCGCCGGCTCGATGAGCCTTGAAACGTCGGGGTCGGCGGCGAGAGCGGCCTGGAAGTCGCCGCCTTCGCGCCACACCCTCATCGCATTGCGCTGGACGGCGGCGTATGACTCCTCGCGGCTCATCCCGGCCTGGGTCAGCGCCAGTAGCACGCGCTGGGAGAAGACCAGCCCGCCGAGCGCGTCGAGATTGCGGCGCATGTTCTCGGGATAGACGACGAGCCGCTCGACCACGCCGGCGAGGCGGACGAGGGCGAAATCGAGCGTGATGGTGGCGTCGGGCCCGATCATGCGCTCCACCGAGGAGTGCGAGATGTCGCGCTCGTGCCACAGCGCAACGTCCTCGAGAGCGGGCACGACCGCCGAACGCACGATGCGCGCGAGCCCTGTCAGGTTCTCGGTGAGAACCGGGTTCCGCTTGTGCGGCATGGCCGACGAGCCCTTCTGGCCCGGTGCGAAATACTCCTCCGCCTCGCGCACCTCCGACCGCTGCAGATGGCGGATTTCGATCGCCAGCCGCTCGATGCCCGCTGCGACCACGGCCAGCGCCGCGAAGAACGCGGCGTGACGGTCGCGCGGCACGATCTGGGTCGAAACCGGCTCCGGCGTCAGCCCCATCTTCGCGGCGACGTATTCCTCGACCCGTGGGTCGATATTGGCGAACGTGCCGACCGCACCGGAAATCTTGCAGGTCGCGATCTCGGCGCGCGCGGCCACCAGCCGCGCCCGGTCGCGGGCGAACTCGGCATAATGGCCGGCAAGCTTGACGCCGAACGTGGTCGGCTCGGCGTGGATGCCGTGGCTGCGCCCGATGCAGACCGTGTCCTTGTGCTCGTGCGCGCGCTTCTCGAGCGCGGCCAAAACCCGGTCGACGTCGGCGATCAGCATGTCCGCCGCCCGGGTAAGTTGGACGGCGAGGCAGGTATCGAGCACATCCGAGGACGTCATGCCCTGGTGCACGAATCGCGCCTCGGGCCCGACATGCTCGGCGAGGTGGGTCAGGAACGCGATCACGTCGTGATGGGTCTCGCGCTCGATCGCGTCGATCCGCGCCACGTCGAATTCCGCGGGCGCCCGCGCCCACACGGCCTTGGCGGCGTCCTTGGGGATCACGCCGAGCTCGGCCTGCGCGTCGGCGGCGTGGGCCTCGATCTCGAACCAAATGCGGAAGCGGGCCTGCGGTTCCCACAGGGCCACCATATCGGGACGGGAATAGCGCGGGATCATGAACCCATTATAGACTGGCTCGCGACGAAGCCGCAGCCTCATCCTTCGAGATGTGAGGGGTGGGGCTGCACGTATCTTCCGTGCCCCGCGCCCGTCGCGGGGCCGGGCACCGAACTGGAGTTGGAGAGAGAGTTGTATGGATCAGGCTGCCGAGGGACGGGTGCGGATCGACCCGGTGATCACCGAGATCGTGCGCAACGGCGTGATCGCCGTGACGGAGGAGATGAAGACCAACCTGATGCGCACCGCCTACAACCTGATCATCTACGAGGCGTTGGATTTCACCACCGGCCTGTTCACCGCCAAGGGCGAAACCGTCTCGATCGGGCTCGGCCTGCCGATGTTCATCCGGGGCATGGCGGCGACACTGCAGGCAAAGCTCGCCCATTTCGGGTCCGACGGGCTCCAGCCGGGCGACATCCTGATCACCAACGACGGCTACATCACGGGCTCGCACCTCAACCACGTGACGATCTCGCTGCCGATCTTCCATCAGGGCCGGCTGGTCGCGTTCTCGTGCTGCATGGCGCACTGGCTGTCGATCGGCGGCGTGCTGTCGGGGATGACCACGGACATTTTCTCCGAGGGGCTGCAGATCCCGATCCTGAAGCTGCAGACCGCCGGCGTCCTGAACCAGGACCTGGTCGACATCATCAAGATGAACGTCCACATCCCGGAGCGGGCGATGGGCGATCTGCGGGCCCAGCTCACGGCCGTGCGCACCGGCGAGCGCCGCTTCCTCGAACTTTGCGACCGGTACGGCGCCGACCAGGTACTGGCCGGGATCGCCGAGATCATGGACCATTCCGAGCGCAAGGCGCGCGAGCGCACCCGCTCGATCCCCGACGGCGTCTACGAGGCCGAATTGTTCATGGACGACGACGGGATCGAGATCGGCAAGCGCGTGCCGATCCGCGTGAAGGTTACGGTCGAGGGCGAGCGGTTCATCGTCGACCTCACCGAGGTCTCGCATCAGCTCCGCGGATTCTACAACTCCGGCCCGACCACCGGCTATGGCTGCGCGCAGGTAGCGTACAAGTGCGTGTCGTCGCCGACCGACTATCCGATCAACGACGGCAGCTTCCGCGCGCTCGAGGTGGTGCTGCCGCCCGGGCGCGTGGTCAGCGCGGTGAAGCCGGCGCCCCTGAAACTGTGGATGACCATCCCGATGACCATCGTCGACACGGTGTTCAAGGCGCTGGCGCCGGCCCTGCCGGACCGAGTGATCGCCGGCCACCATGCCGATCTCGGCGTGCCGCAGTTGCACGGCTTCTCGGCCAAAGACCGCCGGCTCTACATCATCACGTTCGGCCCGATCGGCGGCGGCTGGGGCGCCAAGCGCAACGAGGACGGCGTTTCGGCAACGGTGTGCATCAATGACGGCGACACGCACAACTCGCCGGTCGAGATGATCGAGACCAAGAGCCCCGTGCTAGTGCGCTACCACCGGCTTGCGGAGGATTCCGGTGGGGCCGGACGGTTCCGCGGCGGGCTCGGCGCCGAGTACGCGGTCCGGGCCCGGGCCGAGATGATGCTGAACACGCGCATCGAACGGGTGAACTGCCCGCCCTGGGGCCTCGAGGGCGGCGGCGACGGCACCGGCAACCGGGTGGAGTTGTGGATCGGCGGCGAGCACAAGAAGAACCTGCCGAACGCGAAGGTGCTGTCCTGCCGCTTGGCTGAGGGTGACGGGTTCGAGGTGCGCGGCGGAGGTGGCGGCGGGTTCGGCCCGGCCTGGCAGCGCCCGGTCGAGACCGTGCGCAACGACGTCCGCCAGGGCTACGTGTCGCTCGAGAGCGCCGCGGCGAAATACGGGGTGGTGCTCGATCCCGAGACGCTGGAGATCGACCAGGCCGCGACCGAAGCGCGACGCGCAACGCTGCTTTCCGCGGTCGCGGCGTCACAGCAGACGCAGTCCGCGTAAGAAAGCAGAAGGGACGGGTCTTGGACCCGTCCCCACGCCTCGAAACGTTCGTTCCTGGGTGCGACCCTAGCGGGTGCGCGCCGTGCGGCGGGCCGGAGCCTTCCGTGCCGTCGTCTTGCGGGCTGTCGTCGTCTTGCGGACTGGAGCTTTCTTCGCAGCAGGCTTGCGGGCGGGCGCCTTCTTCGCCGCCGCCTTGCGCGCGGGGGCCTTTTTCGTAGCGGTCTTGCGGGCCGGAGTCTTTCTCGTGGCAGTCTTGCGCGCCGGCGCTTTGGCTGCCGCCGTCCTGCGGGCGGGCGCCTTCTTGGCCGCGGTCTTGCGAGCCGGGGCCTTCTTCGCGGCCGTCTTGCGGGCTGGTGCCTTCTTCGCGGCGGGACGCTTGCGGGCGGGTGCTTTCACTGCGCGACGTGCTGCCATGGCGGGAGTCCTCCTTGTTGCCTTGGTTCCGGAAATGCTCTTCGGACCGGCGCCGTTCTTGCGTTCGACGATCGACAGCCCGTTCACGCGATCGAGCAGGTAGATCAGTCCCCGGTCGTCATAGTGCAGATCGTTGGAAATGACGTGCTTGCCCGGAGCGTGATCCGGGGTATAGCGCGCGACTTCTTTCATCCGGTGCGGGTCCGAGATGTCGACCATCACAAGCCCGCGCTGGAAGTAGGCGACCGGGATTTCGGTGCCGCGAACTTCTTCGGCCGGCTGGTGGCAGGTCGAATGCATGCCCTGCGGCTGTCCATGCATGCCGTCGACGCGGAATGTCGAGAACGGGATCGGATTGGACAGGTCGGATATGTCGACCAGCCACACCAGCGATCCGGGCGCCGGTTCGGTGCGCGGCAGCGCATCCTCGTCGGTGACCAGCATCAGGCGTCTTCCCTCGATCTCGAACGGGATCGGCAGGCAGGTGTGCACCGGATAGGTGAACTGCTTCGTCCAGTTCATGATCGAGACGGTCTTCGGCTTCGACATGTCGCTGATGTCGATGATCGCGAACCCGCCGTGCCAGTAGCTGGTGAACAGGTGGTCGCCCACGCGAATCGGGTGGTGCGTGCGCGGCGGGTGTTTCGGGTTCCAGTTCCGCTCCTCGCCGCCCGCATACCACTGTCCGGGATAGTGCCAGCGCCCGACCTCCTCCGGCTTCTCCGGATTCTTGAGGTCGAGGATCATCGTGATGTTCTCGTGATAGCCGTCGATGCACGGCGAGGTGTAGGCGTAGCGACCGTCGAACGTGAAGCGGTGCACGCCGTCGCGCGCGCAGTCCCACTTCTTGAGGTGGCGTGGCTTCGCCGGGTTCGACACGTCGTAGATGTTCATGCCGCCGGTGAACTCGGGCGGCGCTTCCCCCTGGTATTTCACGGTTTCCAGGTTGGTCAGCATGATGCCGTCCTTGACGCGCACCTTGTGCGCATGGACGCCCTTGCCCCAACCGAGCGGCACCTCGGCGATCACTTTCGGGTGCTTCGGATCCTTGACGTCGACGATCGTGTTCTGGTGCGGAGAGAACATGTGCGCGATGTACGCGGTGGTGCCGTCAACAACAACCTGGCCACCGCCGATCACGTCGGCAAAGCCGACATGCTTGAAGCCCTGTTGCAACATGAGTTGGTCCCCTCGTTCGCGTTGGCCGGATCACCCGGCGTTGTCTCCCGCGTGCATTACATCACTCGCTTAGGTCGTAGTGCAAGTGCAACCATGCATACACCACTCGCGGCGACACCGATTGCCATCGACCTCTGCGTCGCGCCAAAAGTTGCAATTATGAACGTTGTCGCCGCCGCAGCGGATTGCTGCGCGAGTCCCATTGCCGAGGAGGCTGCACCGGCGATGTGCGGAAACGGGGTGAGCGCGCCCGCCGTCGCACTCGGCACCATCATGCCGAAGCCGAACAGGAACAGCGCGACAGGCACCATGACCGCCGGCACGGTTTCGACCCCGGCCAGCGCGAGCGTCGCCATCGTGATGCCGCCGAATGCGGCCAGGGTTGCGCCGCGCAGGATGATCGCGTCGATGCGAAGTCGTCCGGCGAGGCGCCCGCTGACGAATGCGCCCGATCCGAAGCAGAACGTCGTCGCCGCGAAATAGAGGCCGTAGCGGTCGGGCCCGACACCCATCCCCGTCATCACGACCTTCGGCGACGCGGCGAGAAAGGCGAACAGCCCGACCGTCGCCGCGAAGTTGCAGGACAGGTAATGGCGGAACGTCGCGTCGGCGACTGCCGAGCGCCAGGCGAGCAGTATGCGCGCCGGCGCCATCGCCGTGGGGTCGCGTCGGGTATTGGTCTCGGGAACGAAAAATGCGAAGGCGATGCCGCTCAGTGTCACATAGGCGGCGGCGAAGACCAGGACGGCGCGCCAACCGTACGCCACGGCAAGCTGGCCGCCGACAATCGGAAAGACGATCGGCCCCATCCCCGAGACGACCGTCATGTACGACATGACGCGCGCCGCCTCCTCGCGCGCATAGAGGTCGCGCACGATCGCTCGGGCCAGGGTCATGCCCGATGCCGCGGCGAAGCCCTGAAGCACGCGCCACGCGACCAGCGCATCGAGGTCGGGCGCGGCCGCGGCGGCCAGCGTCGCGGCGACCATCAGCGAGAGGCCCAGCAGCATCGCGCGCCGCCGCCCGATGCGGTCGGAAAACGGGCCGGTCACCGTCTGGCCGATGGCGAGCCCGATGGTGAAGGCGCCGAGGGCGACCTGGATGCCGGTCGCGTCGGTGCCGAGCGATACGGCGGCCGAGCGCGTCGCCGGCAGGAATCCGTCGATGCCAAGCGGCGCAAGCGTCGCGGTTGCGCCGAGGACGACGGTGAGAAGAAGGACGGGAGGGCGGCTCACGCGGAGGTGACGGCCGGTTCAGCTCTTGCCATTGGTCCCCGTCATGGCAAGCTTCGCCGCCTTGGCCTCCAGCCGCTGCCGCTGGCGCGTCTTGTCGACGACGAAGCGCACGTGGCGCGCGCGGCCGACCGTGTCGGCGCCGTCATGGACCTCGGCCTCAAAGGTGATGCGCCGCCCGTCGACCGCCACGATCTCCGCCGTTACCTCGACCGTGGAGCCGAGGAGCGCCGGGCCCAGATGGTCGAGCGTCACATGCGCGCCGACCGTGTCCTCGTCGTCTTCCAGATGCTCCTTGGCGAAGGCGCGGCAGGTGCGCTCGATGTCCCACAGCATCGCGGGCGTCGCGTAGACCCCGAGGCCCGGCCCCATGAAGCCGGTGATGCGCGATTCGTCGATCGTGTAGCGCGCGCTGGTCTTCAGCCCGGGACCCAGGCTTTGCTTCATCGCGCCCGCTCCATCAACTCGATCCGGTTGCCGAACGGGTCGTCGACGAACACGCGGTTATAGCCGGGGAGGGGCTCGTCCGTGCGCGCGTCATGGCCGGCGGCCTCGAGCCGCGCGACCAGCCCCGGCAGGTCCTCGACGAGCAGAGCCGGATGCGCCTTCCGCGCCGGGCGGAACTCCGCCTCGACGCCAAGATGCAGCTTGAACGCGCCGTCCTCGAACCAGCATCCGCCGCGCGCGGCGAGCGCAGGCGGCTTCGCCTTCTCCGGTATGCCGAGAAGGCCGGCATAGAACGCACGCGCCGCGCCCTCGCCACCGGGCGGCATGGCAAGCTGGACGTGATCGAACGCGCGGACGGTCAAGCGCTAGGCCCTTCGATGACCGGCGTACAGTATCATCGCCCGTTGCCGCTCGGCATGAAAATCCATAGATTGCAGCCGCCCGGGGCGTAGCTCAGCCTGGTAGAGCGCCAGCTTTGGGAGCTGGATGTCGGAGGTTCGAATCCTCTCGCCCCGACCAGCCTCTAGAACGGTACGAGGTCCACGATCTCGCCAGCGTCTGTCTTGCACTGCTGGCGGAACAACCCGCTGCGCTGGATGATCGGCAGATCGGTGACGGAATAGAGCACTGCCTCGCCGCCCGGCGAATCGTTGACGTGCCGGCGCCACATCCAGTTGGGGACGACGAAAACGTCGTTCTCCTCCCAGTCGAGCCTGACGTCGCCGATCTCCGTGTGGCCCTTGCCCTCGATCACGCAGTAGATGGCGCTGGTCGTATCGCGACAGGGCTGGGTCGCTTCGCCCGCGCGCAGCATCTGCGCCCGGAACGACATGTTCGGCATGACCGACCGGCCGGTCGAGGGATCGCAATACTCGACGATGATGCCGTCATAGGGGCTGCCCTGGTGGCCCTTCATCGCGTGCAGCGCCTCGCGCGTCGCCGCCCATGGATAGTGGTATTTCGGCGAATGCCGCCCCTGGCCGCGCCCCTCGTCGCCGAACAGCGGCACGATGCCGCCATGGCCGTAGACCTGTTCGGAATAGCCGGCGGGATAGCGGATGCTCTGGGTGGTGCGCTTGGCATCGTCGGCCGAGTTCGACTGCGCGACCTCCTCGAAATAGTCGAACTCGAAATAGCTGCAGTTCAGGCTCTCGACGTAGGGAAGGTCGAGCACGTCCATCCAGATCAGCGGGTCGGGCCCGTCATTGCCGTGGTCGTGCCAGAGCCCCGCCGGTGTCAGGATCAGGTCGCCGCGCCCCATCGCGCATTTCTCGCCGTTCACGGTGGTGTAGCCGCCCTGGCCGGAGATCGCGAAGCGGCTGGCGCACGGCGTGTGGCGATGGACCGGCGCGGTCTCGCCGACGTTGTAAAGCGAGAACGCGCCGAGCAGCGTGTGCGTGGCGTGGTACTTTCCGCCCAGCCCCGGATTGGCGAAGAGCAGCGCCCGGCGCTCGGCATCCTCGACGCCCAGGGCGCGGCCGGCCCAGTCGAGCTGCGTGCGCATGTCGTGCCAGTGCCAGATGTAGGGCACCGGTACCCGGCGCGGCACGAGGTTCTCGATCTCCTCGCGCTCGCTCCAGAACTGGACGAGGTGAAGCTCCTTCGACTTCGCACGCAGGAATTCCTGTTCGTGCGCCAGGCTCGATGACGGGTCCATGCGGGCCTCCCTATGACTTATTGCTGACCCTTCACCCACAAGTTTGGGCCGCGCTCCCGGCAGAGTCCAGTGCCCGGATACCCAAGCTTGCGCCCGATGCCCGCCCTCCCTACACTCCGCGCCCGCTTGTGACCGCCCGACCGGAGACCATCAGATGGAGCGCGTACGGATCTACAAGCCGGCCAAGGGCGCCACCCAGTCGGGCCTCGCGCGCACCCATGGCTGGACCCTGGAGTTCGAACCGCGGACTCCGCAGGAGCGCGAGCGGTTGATGGGCTGGACCTCGTCGCGCGACACGCTGCGCCAGCTCCGGCTCAGGTTCGACACGCTCGACGAGGCGGTGGCGTACTGCAGGAAGAACGGGCTCGACTACGCCGTCGAGGCGGTCCACGAGCGCCATATCAAGCCCAAGAGCTACGCCGACAATTTCCGCCCCGACCGCGGCGCCAACTGGACCCATTGAGGCGCAGCGGTTCCGGCCGCCGCGCCTGCGTGATAGCTTTGGCAACGACGCGCCCGTAGCTCAGATGGATAGAGCACGAGCCTTCTAAGCTTGTGGTCGCAGGTTCGAGTCCTGCCGGGCGCGCCAATCCTTCGCCGCCGATCAATGCCAGCCGCGCCGGCCGTACCAGCGATCATGGTGGCCATGCCAGCCATGCCCGCCCCAGCCGTGCCCGCCGCGAAAGCCGAAATAGACGTTCGGCGCGGAGTAGTACCGCGGAAAGGTCGGCTCGCTGTAATAATAGCCCGCAGGATAAGAGGGCCCGGCGTCGTAGACCGTGCAGGCGCCGAGGCTGGTCGCGGTGCCCGTCAAGATCAGAACGGCGAGCGTTCGAAGGGTGCGCGTGGTCATTCCTTGTTCCTTCCGGATGCGTCGTTTGGGAAAACACGCAGGGAGCCGGTGCAATCCGCCGCCCGGCCTTCATTGGTCACAGGCGGTGACCGAGCCGGGGCGATTCTTGTGGCGGACGCGCGCGGCCCGTATCGTGCGCGCGTCAAGAGCGGAGGGGATGAAGGTGCGGAACCGCGTTGCCGGCTGGATGCTGACGAGTGCGCTGGCGTTGGCGGCGTGCGGCGCACCGACCCCCCCGATCAAGGGCTTCACCCAGCAAGAGTTCTTCGTCGCCAGTCCTTCCCGCGTGGTTTATGACCGGCTCGAAGTGCGGATGGAGAACTGCAAGGTGACCAACAGCCTGTTCGGCCGCGCCGATCTCGATGCGACCTATGAAAGCAGCAACGGCCACGGACGGCTCATCATCGTGCGCGACGGGCGGACCCTGTGGGGCGTCGAACTGCTGGCGAAGGACAAGGGCACACACGTCCTCGCCTTCGCCGCGCGCGACGTGGCTGGCGACCATTATGAGTGGCTGATCCGCCAGTGGGCGCAGCAGACCTACAAGCGGTCCGACTTTCCCGACTGCTAGCACGCTTTCCGATCGAACGGTTCCAGCCGGAGCGATTCCGCACGAGCGGAAGATGCTTTAGCCGAAGTTCGGGATGATATCGGCGGCGATCGTGTGCAGGTCGCGCGTCAGCTGTTGCCCATCATCGGCGTCGACCCGTAAGCCGAGCGCGCCGACCGCCGCTACCATGCCGACAAGGATCATGACGGCGACTTCTCGGGGGATCAGGGGCGGCGGGCTTGGCTTGCGCCAGGACATGAGCACCTCGCAGTTCGGTGATACCGATTGCCAACGCGGCCGATGGCGAAGAATTCCTTCCCTATGTGGCGATCGGATGGCGGGCCCGGTTGACCCGTGGCATGATTGGCCCAATCCTTACCCGATCACCGATGGATGGATTCCAGGGAGCGCTCAGATGGGCATGCTGGTCGACGGCAAGTGGACCAATGACGACGAGAAGTTCCGCTATGGCACGGGCGGCGAGTTCCAGCGCACCGAGTCGAAGTTCCGGGCCAGCGTGACCGCAGACGGCTCGTCCGGCTTCAAGGCCGAGGCGGGGCGGTATCATCTTCTGGTCGCCTGGTCCTGCCCATGGGCGCATCGCACCGCGATCTTCCGCAAACTCAAGAAGTTCGAGAACGTGATCTCGATCGCCTATTCCGACGGGCCGCGCGACCAGGGCTGGGCGTTCCCCGATCTCGGGATCGATGGGTTCGAGAAGGTCGACGGCCATTTCCGCCTGCACCAGGTCTACAGCGCATCGGATCCCCACGTGACCGCGCGCGTCACCGTGCCCACGCTGTGGGACAAGAAGACCCGCGTCGTGGTGAACAACGAATCCTCCGAGATCATCCGCATGATGAATTCGGAGTTCAACGCCTTCACCAACGACTCGACCGACTACTATCCCGCGGCGCTGCGCCCCCAGATCGACGAGATCAACGATTTCGTCTACTCGCACATCAACAACGGCGTCTATCGCGCGGGCTTCGCGCGTACCCAGGAGGCGTACGAGGAGGCGGCGCGGCGCGTGTTCGTCGGGCTCGACCGGCTGGAGTCGATCCTCGCCAAGCAGCGCTATCTGTGCGGTGACCGGATCACCGAGGCGGATTGGCGCGCGTTCGTCACGCTGGTCCGGTTCGACCCGATCTATAACGGGCACTTCAAGTGCAACCTGCGTCAGCTACGCGACTACCCGAACACGTTCAACTTCATGCTGGAGCTGTATCAGCAGCCGGACGTGGGCGAGACGATCGACATCGAGAAGTTCAAGCGCGGCTATTACGGCGGGCAGAGCAACGTGAACCCGCTCGGCATCGTGCCGATCGGTCCGCTGGTCGACTACACCAAGCCGCATGACCGCGGACGCCTGCCGAAGGCGGCGTAGCGCGTTAGCGATAGCCCACGCTCTGGCGGTCGATCGCGACCGACTTGATCAGGGCGTGCACGCGTCGGCCGGGCGCGATACCAAGATCGTGCGCCGAGCGGCGCGTGACGCGCGCCCAGAGCGGCACGCCGATATCGAGCCGCACGTCGAGCTGCGGACCGGTCGCGTCGTCGAAATCGGCCCCGATCTCGGCGACCGTTCCCTCGAACATGTTGAGCACGCTGATGTCGGCCGGCCGCGCAAGGGCGAGCGACACGTCGCGCGCGCGGATGCGGACCCTGACCATCGTTCCGTCGGGCAGGTCGAGATGCGAGACGCGCAGAACGCCGCCCGGGAAGGCGAGGTGGCTGAGGCCGTATTCGGGGTCGCCGCCCGCCACGCAGGCCGCGATCACGGCGCCGGCCTCGTAGCGGCCGGTCAGGGGGCGGAGGTCGAGGCGGCTGAACAGCTCCTCGACGGGGCCGGTCGCGGCAATTGACCCGTCGGACACCAGAACGAGCGTGTCGGCGAGCCGGATCACTTCCTCCATCGCGTGGCTGACATAGACGATCGGGATCGCGAAGCTCGCGCGCATCCGCTCGATGAAGGACAGGATCTCGTGGCGGCGCGGCGCATCGAGACTCGCCAGCGGCTCGTCCATCAGGAGGAGGCGCGGGCCGGCGAGTAATGCGCGGCCGATCGCGACCCGCTGCTTCTCGCCGCCGGAAAGCTGGTGCGGGCGGCGGTCGAGCAACTCCTGGATCCCGAGTACCGCGACGACTTGGTCGAACGGGATGCGCTCGGCTCCATGCGGGGCCCTGCGAGCGCCGTACTCCAGGTTCGCACGCACGCCGATATGCGGCAGCAGGCGCGCGTCCTGAAACACGTAGCCGATGCGCCGCCGCTCGGGCGCGACGTCGATCCCGGCGGAGCGATCGAAAAGCGCCGCGCCGTCCACGACAATGCGGCCCGAATCGGGGCGCAGCAGACCGGCCAGCATGTTGACGATCGAGGTCTTGCCGCTGCCCGACCGTCCGAACAAGGCGGTGACGCCCGGACCGGCTTCGAACTGGGCGTCGATCGCGAATGCGCCGAGCCGGCGGGCAACGTCGACCTCAAGCATGTTCGACGCCCCGGATGCGGGCGGCGACCCGACGCGCGATCAACTCGGACGCAAGGAGCGCCGCAAGGGCGATGACAATGGAGATGACCACGAGGCGGGCCGCGGCCGCTTCGCCGCCCGGCGTCTCGATCAGGGTATAGAGTGCGATCGGAATGGTTCGCGTCTCGCCGGGGATCGCCGAGACGAAGGTGATGGTCGCACCGAACTCGCCGAGCGCGCGCGCGAAGGCGAGGATCATGCCGGTCACCACCCCGGGCAGGGCCAGAGGCAGCGTCACGGTCAGGAATACGTCGACCGGACCTGCGCCGAGCGTGCGCGCCGCCGCCTCGAGCCCGCGGTCGACCTGTTCGAACGACAGGCGGATCGCGCGCACCATCAACGGGAAGGCCATCACGGCCGCGGCTACGGCGGCGCCCTTCCAGTCGAAGGCGAGGGTGATACCGAGCGCGTCGTGAAGCCACGCGCCCACGGCGCCGCGCCGACCCAGAACCACCAGCAGCAGATAGCCGACGGCGACCGGCGGGATCACAAGCGGCAGGTGGACGATCCCGTCAACCAGGCCACGCCCGGGAAAACGACACCTGGCGAGTAGCCAGGCGATCGCGATGCCGAACGGCAGGCTCGCCGCGACCGCTACCACGGACACGCGGAGGCTGAGCGACAGTGCCTCGATCTCGATGGGTGTCAGTGCCGGCATGGTGCGATTTCGTCGGTCCTCCCCGCGCTATATACCAGTAAACATAACGAGAGTGGCAATGGACGATCGCGGCCGCGCCCATTGCGCCAATGAGCGCCGAAAAGGTCGTCATGCCGGGATTTGTTCGGACACGCCCGGCCATGACGGACGGAATTGGGCGTGAAGTCGGCTCGCCCCGAGGGTCAGTCCCCGACCGTCTGGACCTTTCCGTCGCGGAGCGCCGTGAAGAAGCAGGTACGCTGGCCCGTGTGGCAGGCGGGGCCAGTCTGGTCCACGCGCACCAGGATCGCGTCGTTGTCGCAATCGACGCGGAACTCGATCAGGGCCTGGGTGTGGCCCGACGTCTCGCCCTTGCGCCACAGCGACTGGCGCGAGCGCGACCAGTAATTGACCTGGGCCGTCGCGAGCGTGAGGCGGACGGCCTCGCGATCCATCCAGGCGAGCATCAGCACCTCGCCCGACGCGTGGTCCTGGGCGATGGCGGGGACGAGGCCGCGCGCATCGAACACGATCCGACCGAGGAGTTCGGCGATCACCGCGTCGCTTGCGGCAGCGACGTCAGCCACGCTTCAGCCTTTCGAAGCCGTGCTCCAGATCGGCGATCAGGTCTGACGGGTCCTCAAGCCCGGCATGGACGCGGAGCATGACGCCGGGGTCGTCCCATTTGGTCGCGGTGCGCATGTGGGACGGGTCCTGCGGCAGGATCAGGCTTTCATAACCGCCCCAGCTTGCGCCCATGCCATAGAGCTCGAGCCCGTCGAGCATGGCGGCGAGCGCCGACTCGGCGACCGGGCCCTTGAGGACGAAGCTGAACAGGCCGGACGCGCCCGCGAAGTCGCGCTTCCACAAGCCGTAGCCGGGATCGGTCTCGAGCGCCGGATGAATCACGCGCGATACCTCGGGTCGCGTTGCGAGCCAGTGAGCCAGAGCAAGGCCCGTCTCGTGATGGCGCTGCATGCGCACGCGAATGGTACGGAGCCCGCGCAATGCAAGGTAGGCATCGTCGGGCCCGGACGGTGCGCCGAGGTCGGCGGCCGACTGGCGCACCTTGGTCCACAGCTCCTCGGTGGTGGTGACGGTGCCGAGCATCAGGTCGGAATGGCCGCCGATGTACTTGGTGCCGGCCTGCACGGACACGTCGACGCCGTGCGTGAACGGCTTGAAGAACAGCCCGCCGGACCAGGTGTTGTCCATGATCACCGCCGCGCCGCCGGCATGCGCGGCCTTGGCGATCGCAGGAATGTCCTGGACCTCGAACGTCTGCGAGCCCGGCGACTCGGTGTAGACGACGCGCGTGTTCGGCCGCATCAGCTCGGCGATGCCGGCGCCGATGGTCGGATCATAATAGGTGGTCTCGACGCCGAAGCGCTTGAGGAACGCGTCGCAGAATCGCCGCGCCGGGCCGTAAACGGAGTCGACCATCAGAACGTGATCGCCCGACTGCACGAAGGCGAGGATTGCGACATTGATGGCGGCGAGGCCCGAGCCGACGGTGACGCAGCGATAGCCGCCCTCGAGCGCGGCGACGGCCTCTTCCAGCGCGGCCTGGGTGGGCGTGCCTTGGCGGCCATAGGTGTAGACGCCCTTTTCGAACCGGCGCGCCCGCCGGCTGCGCAGGTCAGCGAGCGTCGGGGCCAGGATGGTCGAGGCGTGGTAGACGGGCGGGTTTACGATGCCGTGGTTCTCGCGCGGGTTCGCGCCGGAATGCACGATGATTGTGTCTTCCTTGAAGCGGTCCTTGTCGGCCACGGCTGATCCCCGGAAAAGACTGATCGATATCTAGCACCTCCGCGCCGCGGCATGCCAGAATTTCGCCAGTTCTTGATGGCGAACGAGGACCGGCCTATCTATGCCGAGGCCGCGGCCTTGGCGCGCGGAAAAGGAGCGCAATGACGAGCCCACAACTCAGCGCGGGCCTGATCGTCCGCCTTCTCATCCTCTGCCTGATCGTGGGATTCCTGGTCCACGCGTTCGGCTTTGCGCCGCTCGACTTCTGGCGCGGCGTGCGTGACGCGCTCGACTGGGCGTGGGATCACAGCGTGCTCGTGCTGCATCGCGGCTTCGAATACATCGTGCTGGGCGCCGCGATCGTGCTGCCGATCGCCGTTATCGTCTATGGGTGGCGCTGGCTCAAGGGCCGGTGATCAGCGCTCGACGGGCACGTCCTGGCGCGTGCCCCATTCGGACCACGAGCCGTCATACACCGCGAATTTGTCCTGGCCGATCAGGTGCAGCCCGAGGGCAAGGACCGATGCGGTGACGCCGGAGCCACAGCTTGTTACCACGGTCCGGGACAGATCGACGCCCGCCGCGCGGAACTTGGTAGCGAGCGTGTCAGCGTCGGCCATCGTCCGCGTTTCCGGATCGAGGATGTCGGTATAAGGCAGGCTGAGGCTGCCCGGGATGTGGCCGGCGCGCGAGCCGGGCCGCGGCTCGGGTTCGGCGCCCTTGAAGCGGCCGGCGCTGCGCGCGTCCAGCACCTGCTCGGACTTCGCGTCGAGGTTCGCCTTGAGCTGGTCGAGGGATCGGACGAGGGCCGGATGCGCTGTCGCGCGATAGGTCTTGGGGGTTGGCCTCACCGTGCCCGCCTCGGTCTTGCGCCCCTCGGCGAGCCATTTCTTCAGCCCGCCATCGAGGACCGACACCTTGTTGTGGCCGAAAAAGCGGAACTCCCACCACACGCGCGCGGCGGTTTGCAGCCCGAACCGGTCATAGGCCACCACATGGCTGTCGTTGCCGATGCCAAGCGCGCCGACCTTCTCGCCGAACAGCTCCGCCGATGGCAGCATGTGGGGCAGGGGATTCGATTTGTCGCACACGTCGTCGATGTCGAAGAACACCGCGCCCGGAATGTGCGATTTCTCGTATTCGGTGCGGCCGTCCCCCTCGCCGAGGAACCAGGTGCCGTCGACCACCACCACGTCGGGATCGTTCAGATGCGCCGCCAGCCATTCGGTGGTGACGAGTGCGTCGGGATGGGCATAGGTCATCGGTCCAGCCAATCGGGCACGGGCAGGTTCTTCTCGCGAAGGAACGCCGGGTTGAACATCTTGCTCATATAGCGCGTCCCGTAATCGGCGAGAATGGTGACGATCGTATGTCCGGGTCCGAGCTCCTTGGCGAGGCGAATGGCACCGGCAACGTTTATCCCGGTCGATCCGCCCATGCAGAGCCCCTCGTATTTCAGCATATCGAAAATGATGGGCAGCGCCTCGGTATCGGGAATCTGATAGGCCACGTCGATCGGCGCACCTTCCAGGTTCTTGGTAATGCGGCCCTGGCCGATGCCCTCGGTGATCGAGCTTCCCTCGGCCTTGAGCTGGCCGTTCTTGTAGTAGTTGTAGAGCGCGGCGCCCATCGGGTCGGCCAGCGCGATCTTGATCTCGGGGTTCTTCTCCTTCAGGAACATGGCGCAGCCGGCGAGCGTGCCCCCGGTGCCGACCGAGCAGCTGAACCCGTCCACCTTGCCGCCGGTCTGTTCCCATATCTCGGGCCCGGTGCCGCGGTAATGCGCCTCGCGATTGGCGACGTTGTCGAACTGCATGGCCCAGATCGCGCCGTTGGGCTCGGTCTTGGCCATCTCCTCCGCGATGCGGCCGGAGACGTGCACGTAGTTGCCCGGATCGCGATACGGCACCGCCGGCACCTCGCGCAGATCGGCGCCGCACAGCCGCAGCATGTCCTTCTTCTCCTGCGACTGGGTCTCCGGGATGACGATCACGGTGCGGTAGCCGCGGGCGTTGGCGACCAGCGCCAGCCCGATGCCGGTATTGCCAGCGGTGCCCTCGACGATCACGCCGCCGGGCCGCAGGACGCCACGCTTCTCGGCGTCGAGTACGATGTACAGGGCGGCCCGGTCCTTCACCGAGCTGCCCGGGTTGAGGAATTCGGCCTTTCCGAGGATTTCACAGCCGGTCTGCTCCGAAGCCCGATTGAGCCGGATAAGCGGCGTGTTGCCGATCGTGCCGATGAACCCGTCGCGGACTTCCATGGATCCTCCTTGCCCCGGGGGCGAGGCGCGCCGAGACTAGCGGGCGCGCCCGGAAGGATCAACGCCAGCGCTCGCGGAGTTTTTCACGGTTGAGAGCGAGCCATTGCAGCGCAACCACGGCCACCAGATTGGAAATCTCGCCGCGCGCGAGCATTCCAATGGCCGCCTCGAACCCGATCGCGAAGGCGCGGATGTCCTCACCCTCATGGTCAAGCCCATGGATGCCGCCCACGCCGGTTACATCCACGCGGCCGCAGAAGATCGCGACGGACTCGGTGATGATGCCGGGGCTCACGAGTGCGCGGCAGACCGCCACCAGCTCGCCCAGGTGAAGTCCCGCCTCCTCCAATGCTTCGCGGCGGGCGACCTGTTCGGCGGCTTCGCCGTCGTCGATGATCCCGGCCACGATCTCGACCACCCAGGGCGGGTAGCCGGCATCGAGCGCGCCGGGACGGAACTGTTCGAGCAGCACGAGCTCGTCGCGCAACGGGTCGTAGGGCAGGACGGCGACGGCGTGACCGCGCTCGACCACCTCGCGGACTAGCGGCTTGCCCCAACCCCCAGCGAAAAGCCGGTGCCGCACCTGCAGCTCGTCGACCCGGACATAGCCGGAATACACCGTCTTGCGCGCGATCACCTCGACGTCGGATTTGTCCATGTCGGCCCCTTTGGACGGTCTGTGTCGGAATTCTTTACAGCGAAAAGCGCTTTTCGGCCCAAACCTGTCGGAAAAATTTACAACCCCCGATGGGCAATTGGACGCCTGCGACGCTAACACATTGATATAAAGCCGATTCGCATTTCTGGCATATGACTTGCTTGGTTAATTGCAGGCGGGGATGGCGCTCTTCCCGTCGCAGGGCGTAGCGGGCGCGTACAGGGGGGGGCATGCAACGTTTTCGTGGGCTCGCGGTCATCGCGGCCGTGGTTTTGATCACAACGACTTTCTTTCGGCCAAGCATCGGCCACGCCGTACCGTATATGGAATCACCGGATGCCGGTGGAACCCTTGGGACGGCCCAGACCATCGTCGGGGGGCCATACGACTATCTTGAAAACACGCTGAGCACGATCAGCGACTTGGCCGACGCATTCCTGTTCGGCTGGGAAGGTGGCGACATGGCTGTTGCGACCAGTTGCGACGGGTGCGGCATCAGTTACACCACCAGCGTATATGACAGTGCCCAGACGTTCCTTTTTTCGGTCGGCATCGACTTGGCTCCTGCACCTTTCGTCCCACTTGCAGCCGGCAACTACTATTTCCTGTTCGAGTTGCCGACGTTGATGGACGACACGACGTTTACCGTCCACACCATCCTTTTCAATGGTCACGACATAGACGGACAGCCGGTCTGGGTGGGCTTGGCAGCCCCTGTGCCCGAACCGGCCACACTTGCCTTGCTAGGCGGCGGCTTCCTCGCTTACGGGTTTCTGGCGCGGCGTCGGCGAAATGGATCGTCTCGCCGCATGTAGCTAGGCTGGCGGCGCGGGTCGCTGAACCACCCCGCGGAACCGCTTGGGTGCAAGATGAGCGAAGACGCCGTCACGGTCGCAGAAAACGGGCAGGGGTGGTACGCTCAGGACATCACGGTGGGGCGCCACGTTCTCCATGCGGATGAGCCTGAACGGGTGGGCGGGAACGACACGGGCCCATCGCCCTACCAGTTCTTGGCGGCTGCGCTCGGTGCCTGCACCTCGATGACGCTGCGCATGTATGCCGAGCGCAAGGGGTGGGTGCTTGGTCCGGTCAGCGTGCGGGTCAGCCACGCGAAAATCCATGCCGCCGACTGTGCCGACTGCGAAACGAACGGTGGGCTGGTCGACGAGTTCGTTCGCGAGATTTCCCTCGAAGGTCCGCTCGACGCGGCGCAGATCGCGCGCCTCACCGAGATCGCGGACAAATGCCCCGTACACCGGACGCTGCACGCCGAGGTGAAGGTGCGAACCGTCGTCGTGGACCGCTCAGCCCCAGAACCGGCCGGTCGCCGCGATCGGGATTAGGACGAGCCCTATCGCCAGGTTGGTGGTGACGATCGTCCGGATGCCGTTCAGGGCCTGTGCGGCCGCCGGCACGTTGCCCGCACCCGCAGCTGCCTTGAACCGCCGGTACGGCGCGAACCACAGGTGCAAATAGAGCACCACCATCAGCCAACCCAGCCCCTGCATGATGTTGACGTAGAGCGGCAGGTTGGCGAACCCGCCGAACCGCCCGAGGATCATCCAGTAGCCGGTCACCAACAATAGCACGACGGCAATCCATACCCAGTTGAAGAAGCGGCCGAACACGCGGTCCCACTGCGCCACGCGGACCGGCGGCTCGAGCGCACCGGCCGACGGGCGCAGGATCATATGGGCGAAGAACATGCCGCCCACCCACACCACGGCCGAGAGGATGTGCAGCGTGAGCGCGACAATTGTTTGTGCGGCCATGACTTCCCCCTGATCCGAGTACCATGGAGACCATAGCAGATTGTCATCCGCCAGCCCGTCGAATAGCTTCTGCGCGTGCGAAAGGCGGATCGAAATGAAGTTTACCGGTACGGACAGCTACGTTGCCACCGAAGACCTGATGACAGCCGTAAATGCCGCGGTCACGCTGGAACGGCCGCTTCTGGTCAAGGGCGAGCCGGGCACCGGCAAGACCATGCTGGCGATGGAGGTCGCGCAGGCGCTCGGGCGTCCCTATTTCGAATGGCATGTCAAATCGACCTCGAAGGCGAGCCACGGCCTCTACGAGTACGACGCCGTTTCGCGGCTGCGCGATTCCCAGCTCGGCGACGCCCGCGTGGAGGACATCGCCAACTACATCCGCCGCGGCATGCTGTGGCAGGCCTTCGCCTCGCCCGAGCCGGCGGTGCTGCTGATCGACGAGATCGACAAGGCCGACATCGAGTTCCCCAACGACCTGCTGCGCGAGCTCGACCGGATGGAATTCACGGTCTACGAGACCGGCGAGACAATTGCCGCAACCCACCGGCCGCTGGTGATCATCACCTCGAACAACGAGAAGGAGCTGCCGGACGCGTTCCTGCGCCGCTGCTTCTTCCATTACATCCGCTTTCCCGACGCCGACACGATGGGGCGTATCGTCGAGGTGCATTTCCCCGGGCTCAAAAAGCGATTGCTGAAGGAGGCGCTGGAACGGTTCTACGAGGTGCGTGGCGTCGAGGGATTGCGCAAGCGGCCGTCCACGTCGGAGCTGCTCGACTGGATCAAGCTGCTGGTCGCCGAGGACGTCGATCCCGCCACGCTCGCCGCCGACCCGACCAAGGCGATCCCGCAGCTTCACGGCGCGCTCCTGAAGAACGAGCAGGACGTTCAGCTTTTCGAGCGGCTGGCGTTCCTCGCGCGCGGCCGGCGCTAGCGCGCCATGTTCGTCGATTTCTTCTTCGCCCTGCGTCAGGCTGCGATCCCGGTCACGATCCGCGAATACCTGGTCCTTATGGAGGCGATGGAGAAGAACGTCGCGGACGGAATCGTCGAGGAATTCTACTACCTGGCGCGCGCGACGCTGGTAAAGGACGAGCGCAATTTCGATCGGTTCGACGCGGTGTTCGAGAAAGTGTTCCGCGGCGTCGAGCAGGCGTTCGCGGAGCTGTTCGGCGGCGAGGTGCCCGAGGACTGGCTGCGCGGCCTCGCCCGGCGCGTGTTCAGCGCGGAAGAACTGGCGAAGCTCGAGGCCAAGGGGCTGGACGAATTGCTGAAGGGACTCTCGGAGCGGCTCGCCGAGCAGCGCGGGCGCCATCGCGGCGGCTCGAAATGGATCGGCACCGGCGGCACCTCGCCTTACGGCCACGGCGGAAAAAACCCGACCGGCATCCGCATCGGCGGGCCGGGCGGGGAGGGCAGCGCCGTCAAGGTATGGCAGCGGCGCGAGTTCGCCGGTCTCGCAGGAGACGCCGAGCTCGGCACGCGCAACATCAAGATGGCGCTACGCCGTCTTCGCCGCTTCGCGCGCGAGGGCGCTTCCGACGAGTTCGACCTCGATGGCACGATCCGCGCGACCGCCGACAATGCGGGCTGGCTCGACATCAGGATGGTCCCGGAACGGCGGAACCGCATCAAGGTGCTGCTCCTCCTTGATATCGGCGGCTCGATGGACCTGCACATCCGCCAGACCGAGCAGCTATTCGCCGCGGCGCGCGCCGAGTTCCGCCATCTCGAGACCTACTACTTCCACAACTTCATATACGACCGCATGTGGCGCGAGGATGCGAACCGCCGCCGCGTCTGGGTGAACACGACCGATCTCCTGAACACGTACGGGCCGGACTGGCGGCTGATCCTGGTCGGCGACGCAACGATGAGCCCCTACGAGATCACCGAGCCGGGCGGAAGCATCAGTTACTGGAACGAGGAGCCGGGTCAGGTCTGGCTCGGCCGCCTCACGGCCGCCTGGCCCGCGGCCGCCTGGCTCAATCCCGTGCCGCGCGCGCATTGGGAGCATGCGACGTCGCTGCGCATCACGCGCAGGCTGATGGGCGGGCGCATGTACCCGCTCACCCTCGACGGGCTCGATGCGGCGATGCGCGAGCTGCGGCGCGGCGGCAAGACCGCGCGGCTGTCCGCGCCGGCGACCGTTTGACCTGCTTCTTTAGCCCGCCTTCTTCGGATTCGGGTGGCCGCAGTTCGGACAGGTGCCGCCCGCGACCGTCGAATAATACTCCTCGAACACCGGCGGCAGGTCGTCGACCAGGCTGTCGAGCTGCACCTCGCGCCGGTGGACGCGCGTGTGGCAGTTGTCGCAATACCATTCGAACGCGTCGATCTCACCGGGGGCACGCTTGCGCTCGACCACCAAACCGAGTGATCCCGCCGGGCGCTGCGGCGAGTGGCGCGTATGCGGTGGCAGCAGGAAGATTTCGCCAGCGCGGATCGGGATGTCGCGCGGTTTCCCGTCCTCAATGATCCGCAGCACGATGTCGCCCTTGAGCTGGTAGAACAGCTCCTCCGCGGGGTCGTCGTGATAGTCGGTGCGCACGTTCGGCCCGCCGACCACCGTGACCATGAACTCGCGGTCCTCCCAGATCTGGGCGTTGCCGACCGGCGGCTTCAGCAGCTCCGCGTGGTCCTCGATCCACTTGGCGAGGTTGAGGGGCGGGGAAACGGGCATCAGTTCACTTCGCCGCCGTTGATGTTGATGACCTGGCCGGTGATGTGGCCTGATTCAGGCCCGAGCAGGAACACGATCATCGGCGCCACGTCCTCGGCCACGCCGACATGGCCCATCGGGATGATCTTGGCCAGCGCGTCCTTGGTGGCCTCGATATCGGCGAGCGGACGGTCGCGGCGGAAGAACGGCGTGTCGAGCGGTCCCGGCGCTACCACGTTGGCGCGGATGTTGAGATGCGCCTTTTCGCGCGCCAGCGACTTGGTGAAGCTCATGATCGCGCCCTTGGCCGCCGCGTAGTGCGCGCCCAGCGGCTGGCCGCGCACGCCCTGCACCGACGAGGTGGTGACGATGGCGCCGAACTTGCGCTCCATCATCGACGGCAGCACCGCGCGGCAGGCGTAGAACGTGCCGGCGCCATGAATCTGCATCAGACTCGCCCAGTCGTCGTCGGTGATCTTTTCGATCGGGCGCACGTCGTAAACGCCCGCCAGATTGGCGAGATAGGCGATCGGGCCGAGGGACCTCGACGCCTTTGCCACCACGTCGTTGACGTCGGCCGATTTGGCGATGTCGAGCTGGTAGGCCTCGGCCCGGCCATTGCCCTTGCCGATCTCGGCCGCGACGGCCTTTGCGGAGTCGCCATTGATGTCGGCGACCGCGACCGGCGCGCCGCGCTCGGCCAGCCCCAGCGCGGCAAGCCTTCCCATCCCGCTGCCGCCGCCGATGACGAGGGCCGCGCCGGCATCCAGATCCTTGTACATCTCGTCTCCCGTTTCGCTATTCGTCGAATTTGAACTGGAACCCGCCGCCCTTGCGCGGCACGACGTGGCCGGCCGTGGCACCGGGGAAGTGGCACGGCACGACGAGCACGTCGCGGTCGGCATTGCGGTCGAGGAAGCTCCGCCGTGTGGTTGCAGCCATCTTCTGGTCGGTGTCGAAATTGGTGCTCATGTCGGGCCGCGCGACCTGCACCGGATGGTGCATCATGTCGCCCGAGAAGATCGCCTCGCCGCCGCTATTCTTCACGTGGATCCCGACCTGGCCCGGCGTATGGCCGGGCAGGGGCTCGAGCCAGATGCCGGTGTCGAGCTCGTGGTCGGATTCGACCAGATCGGCGCGGCCAGCCTCCATGATCGGCAGGACGCTGTCGCCGAAATAGTCGCCGCTCCGCGTCGTGATCGGCGTGCGGTCCGTGGTTTCCCAATGCTCCCACTCGCGCCGCGCGAACACGTAGCGCGCGTTGGGGAAGGTGGGTACCCAGCGGCCGTTCTCGAGCCGCGTATTCCACCCGACATGGTCGACATGCATGTGGGTGCACATGACGAAGTCGATCTCCTCCGGGCGCGCCCCGGCGGCGGCCAGTCGGTCGAGCCACGGTTCGTGCAGCCGGTCGAACGACGGGGTGTTGCGCGCCTTGTCGTTTCCGATGCAGCTGTCGATCAGGATGGTGTGGCGCGGCGTCTTCAAGAGGAAGCTCTGGATGGCGATGATCAGCCGCGTCCCTTCGGCATCGTAGAAGCGCGGCCCGCACGCCTCGGGCTCGGAAGCGATCAGCTCCGCCGTCCAGTTCGGGAACACCATCGCCGCCGGCAGGAGGGGACCCTCCAGCTCGACGACGGATGCGACGGCGACGTCGCCGATCTTGCGTGCGCGCATGGCTGCCTCCCGATTGTTGGCGCCATGGTAGCAACCGGGCCCGGCGCCCGCTAGCCGCGCTTCGTGGTGAGCCCGACCTCCTCATAACCGCCGCCGGTCTCGTCGGGCCAGTTGACCGCGGTCTGGAAAGCCGGCCGCGCCGAGATGCGGGCATACCAGTCGTTGACGCGCGGGCGCCTGTCCTTGGCCCACATCTGCTGCTGGCCCATGGCAAGCAGGCGGAACATGTAGGGGGCGACGCAGATATCGGCCAGCGAGAAGGGCCCGACCAGCCACGCGCCGTTCTTCTCGAGAAGGCCTTCCATCCGCCCGACGAGCTGGTCGAGCGTGGCGAAATGCTTCGTCATCTCCGCCTCGCCGATCTCGCCGCGCGCGGCGCGGGCATGCGCGACCTTGTAGAACTCGGTCGGGCGGTTCTTCGCGGCCTCGGCGATCTGGTCCTCGGTAAGCCGGTTCTTCAGCTTGGGCGTGATGTACTTCGCCATGGTGGTCAGCACCACGGCCGGGAAATCGTCCTCGCACTTGCGCACGAACAGGCGCAGGCGGGCGAGGGCCAACGGGTCGTCCGGCTTCAGCTTCGGCCCGTCGAACGCGTCGTCGATATATTCGCAGATGATCGAGGATTCCTGGATCGGCTCGCCGTCATGCACCAGCGTTGGCACGACCCCATCCGGATTGATGGCGAGGTATTCGGGCTTGAGCTGGTCGAGCCGGAACAAATCGATATACCGGCTGCTCCATTGAACGCCCTTCTCCTCGAGCGCCATGCGCACGCGCACGGAACAGACCGAACTCCAGAAATGATACAGCTCGACAGCCATGTTTTCCTCCGGCTACAGCCCTGCGACAAGGATATACGCAATCGCGGCGGGCGCGATGTAGCGGCACATCGCCCGCCAGAATCCGGCCCAGGCGAAATCATGCTGCCCGCCCGCGGTCGCCTCGTTCATCGCGCGCGGCAGGATCGCCCAGCCGACGAACAGCGACATGGCGATACCGCCAAGCGGCAGCATCAGGTTCGAGGCGGCATAGTCCATGGCATCGAGGATGCCCTTGCCCGCGATGGTGACGTCCTTCCACGGGCCGAACGAGAGCAGGGCCGGAATGCCGCAAAAAAAGCAGATCATCCCTGTGCTGAGGGCGGCCTTGGCGCGGGCAATCTTGCGCTCGTCCACACACCAGGCGACGACCACCTCGAGCAGCGATACCGACGAGGTCAGCGCCGCGATCAGAAGCAGCACGAAGAACAGCACGGCGAACAGCGTGCCGAGCGGCATATGGGCGAACACGGCGGGGAGCGTGATGAACACCAGCCCCGGCCCCGCCGCGGGGTCGTAGTGGAAGGCGAACACGGCGGGAAGGATGATGAGCCCGGCGGTCAGCGCGACGAGCGTGTCGCAAAGCGTCACCCATAGCGCCGCACGCGGCAGGTTGAGGTCGCGCGACAAATACGAACCGTAGGTCAGCATGGCACCCATGCCCAGCGAGAGCGAGAAGAAGGCCTGTGCCAGCGCGTCGCCCAGCAGCGGGCCGGTGAACTTGGTGAAGTCGGGCTTGAGGTAGAAACGCAGCCCCTCGATCGCGCCAGGCAGCGTCAGGGAGCGGACCGCGAGCGCGACCATGATCAGGAACAGGAGCGGCAGCAGCACCTTGCAGCTTCGCTCGATGCCGCCATGGACTCCGGCGATCACCACCCCAACCGTCAGCGCCATGAAGACGAAATGGTAGATCAGCGGCTCGCCAGGGTGCGAGACGAAATCGCCGAAGATCGCCCCCAGGGCCTTGGGGTCGCTCGCCTGCAGCAGGCCCGTCGCCGACTTCACGATGTAGGCGATCGTCCAGCCGGCCACCACGCTGTAGAAGGACAGGATCACGAAGCCGGCCACGACCCCCATATAGCCGACCCAGACCCAGCGTCCGCCCTTGAGCGCGGCGAAGGCGCCGACCGGGTTGCGCTGGGCGGCGCGCCCGATCACGAACTCGGCCAGCATGACGCTGACGCCGAGGGTGAACACGATCACGATGTAGGCGACCAGGAACGCCGCGCCGCCGTTCTCGCCGGCGACGTAGGGGAACTTCCAGATATTGCCGAGACCGACCGCCGACCCGGCCGCCGCCAAAATGAAGCCCAGTCGAGAGTCCCAGTGTCCCCGGTCCGCCATGTGCCCCCCATGCGAACAAGCGTGGGACGATACGGACATCGCGCGTTGCTCGGCAACCGCGAATTGTGGGCCTGGCGGCGCCCCTCGATTGTGTTGGCGGGGCGGGGCGCGAAGCGTTAGGCTTCGGAAACGCAACGTTTTTCCGGGAAAAGCGAGTCGATGGCTGATATCGAGCGTGCCAACGGTCACAAGCCTGCCGGCCTTTTGCATATCCTGCATCCGGCCCTGATGTCGGCGCCGCGTCCGCGCGACGAGGAGCTGGACTACAAGCTGGACAAGGCGCTCGCCGCGGTCGTTTCGCTGCGCTCGCACGTGCCTGAAGAGGCGTTCACCGCCTCGTTCCTCGGCACGGACCGCCAGGGCTCGGGCGTGGTCATCGACCGCGACGGGTTGGTGCTGACAATCGGCTACCTGATCTCCGAGGCCGACCAGGTGATGCTGACGACCGTCGACGGCGACACGGTCCAGGCGCATCCGGTCGCCTACGACTACGAGACCGGTTTCGGGCTGGTGCGCGCCATCCCGCCGCTCGGCGTCGAGCCCATGCCGCTCGGCAGTTCGGCCGCGGTGCGCGAGCGCGAGACGGTGGTGGTCGGCGCGGGTGGCGGACGGCCCTTCGCGATCAGCGTACGTGTCGTCTCCAAGCGCGAGTTCGCCGGCTACTGGGAATACCTGCTGGACGAGGCGATCTTCACCTCGCCGCCGCATCCGGCCTGGAGCGGCGCGGCGCTGATCGGACCGGGCGGCAAACTGGTGGGCACGGGCTCGCTGATCGTCGAGGAGGCGCGTCGCGGCCGCCGGCCGGTGCCCGGCAACATGTTCGTGCCGATCGACATATTGAAGCCAATCCTCGACGAGATGGTGACGACTGGCGGGCTCGCGCGGCCGCCGCGCCCATGGCTCGGCATGTACACGGCCGAGGCCCAGGACAAGCTGATCGTCACCGGCGTCTACGACGGCGGGCCGGCCGATCGGGGTGGCATCGAAGCGGGCGACATTCTGGTCGCGATCGATGGCGAGCCGATCGACACGGTTGCGGGATTCTATCGCCGGCTGTGGGCGTCCGGAGCGGCCGGGGTCGAGGTGACGATCGCCGTCCAACGCGACGAGTCCGAGCTGCATCTGCCGGTGCGCACCGGGGACCGCAACCGGAACATGCGGACCCCGCGCGGCCACTAGCGGGCGGCACGGCCGCGGGTCCGGCGGGACCGCGCGGCGAGAAGGGAGGGCACCGGCATGTCCGGTGACACGAAGGCGCCGGCCAGGCTCGCGCTCTGGCTTCCCTCCGCCGTTGCGCTGGTTCTGCTCTGCGCGGCGATCGTCTTGGCGCCGCGCCTCGTACCGGTCGCCGTGGCGGAAGGCTGGCTCGCCGACGTCCGCACGGCCCTGCTCGCACCGCCGGCGCCCCCCCATCCTCGGATCTCCATCATTCAGATCACGCCGGAGACGCTGGCGAAGCTCGGCCGGCGTTCGCCGATCGACCGGCAGTTCCTCGCGGGCCTGGTCGACGCGATGGGCGATGCCGGCGCGCGCGCCATCGGGATCGACGTGCTGTTCGACCAGCCGAGCGAGCCGGACAAGGATGCTGCTCTCGTCGAGGCCTTACATCGGTCACGTGTGCCGGTCGTGCTGGCCTGGGCCGAAGCGGCAACCGCGAATGGCGGGATCGCTGCCTGGCAGGAAAAGCATCTGCGGCAGTTCCTTGCGCGCGTCGACAACACGCTGGTCATGCCGGGGCTTGCCTACCTCCCGCAGGACCCGGACGGGGTGATCCGGCGGCTGCGGCTGGTCAATGACGGGCACGCGGTGCAGCAAACCTTGCCGGCGGTTCTGGCGAAGGCAGCCGGCGCTTCCATCCCAGGCGCGACCGAAATAGGTCTCGCCTATTACGGCCACCCGACGGCGCGGACCCAGCCCTTCGCCATGGTCGACGCCCACCAGCTCAACCCGTCGAACCCGGCGATCTGGGCATTCCAGAAGCGGTTCTTCACCGGGCGCGTGGTGCTGATCGGCAGCAACCTTCCGGCGATCGACCGCTATCGCACGCCCTTCGCCGCCGACGTGCTGGAGGGGCCACGCTCGACGCCGGGCGTGGTGATCCTGGCCCATGGGACGGCCCAGCTGCTCGACGGGCGGAGCCTGCCGGGCTTGCCGCCTGGTGCGACATGGCTGCTCGCGATCGTCGCGGTCGTTGCCGGATTCGCGCTAGGCCGACAGGAGATGAATGGCGTCCTGCGCGGCGTTGTTGCCTTCGGCGCCATCATGGTCCTGTTCGCTGCCGGCGGCGCGCTGTACGCCTATGGCGGACCGCTCACCGCCAGCGCGACCGGCCCGATGATCCCGCTCGCGACGCCGACGGTCGGGTTCCTCGCTGCAATCGGTGTCGGGGTCGCACAGGCGCGGCGCCGATTTGGCGCCGAAAAGCGCTTCATTCAAGGCGTACTCTCGCACTACGTCTCGCCCAAGGTGGTCAACCACCTGCTCGCTCACCCCGAGGAGCTCAAGCTCGGCGGCGAGCGGCGCGAGATGACCTTCCTGTTCACCGACATCGCGGGCTTCACCTCGCTGTGCGAAGTCGCCGAGCCGACCCTCCTTGTCGCGATGCTGAATGAGTATCTCGGGGGAGTCAGCGGCATCGTACATCGCCATGAGGGCACACTGGACAAGTTCATCGGCGATGCCGTGGTGGCATTCTGGGGGGCGCCGCTCGCCGAGCCCGGCCATGCCGGCGCCGCGGTGCAGTGTGCGCTCGAGATGGAGCGGTTCACGCACGCGTTCCAGGCGCGGGCCCGGGAGCAGGGGCTGGAGTTCGGCCACACCCGCATCGGAATCCATACGGGCGTGGCGACGGTCGGCAATTTTGGCGGTGCGGACCGGGTCGAATACACTGCGGTCGGAGATGTGGTGAATACCGCGTCGCGGCTCGAAGGCGCGAACAAGTATCTTGGAACGCGCATCGCACTGAGCGGCGAGACCGCGAAGCGGGTGGATGGTATCCGGCTGCGGCCGTCGGCCGAGCTGGTGATGGCCGGCAAGCGCGAGGCCGTACCCGTCTTCGTGCCGGCGAACGGCATCGACCCGGAGGCCTTCGATCTCTATCTTTCGGCTTACGAGATGCTGCGCCGTGGCGAGCGCCGTGCACTCGATGCGTTCGAGCGCTTACACCAGGCGGATCCATCCGACCCGCTGGCGGCGCTGCACCTCGAGCGACTGCGCCGCGGCGAGAGCGGCGTGACGATGATCCTGGAGGGCAAGTGATGCGAAGCGTTCGATCCGTGCTGATCGCACTCGTCGTGATGGTCACCGCTGGCTCGGCCACCGCCGCCGAGGTGCTGGTGCTGGACGCCTCGCCCGGACTCGCGTTCAAGAAGGGCGATATCGTCGACAGCACGAGCGAGATTTCCGTCCCCGAAGGCAGCCGCGCCGTACTGATGGACGGCGCGGGGAAGACGATCACGCTTTCCGGCCCCTATCGCGGCGCGCCGGGCGGCAAGGCGGCGCTGGGCGCCAGCATGCTGCATCGTCTCTCCGCCCTTGTGACGTCCGGCGGCGGCGAGGGCGGTACGGTGATCGGCGCGGTACGCGGTATCAGCGGCCCGCCCTGGCGGAACCCCGGCAACCCGTGGCTGGTGAACGTCAGCGCAAACGGCGAACGCTGCATTCAGGGCACGACGGCCACGCTGTGGCGGTTCGACACGCGCGCCGAACGTACGCTGGTGATGCGTCGCGAGCCCGATTCCGACTGGGTCAAGGTGAGTTGGCCGGCGCGGCAGCCGACGCTTTCCTGGCCGGAGGCGCTGGCGCGCGAGGATGGCGCTCGCTATCGCGTGATGCTCGATGGCCCGCTGTCAACCAAGTTCATCACCGTTCATCTGGCGCCACGCGCGTTCGAAAACGACGCCGAACGGTTGGTCTGGCTCTATGAAGCCGGCTGCCGCGACCAGGCGGATCTGCTGATCGAGGCCCTGGCCGAAAAGACGGGAAGCCGGTAGCCGGGGCGGCATTAACGTCTTCTTAAGAGCCGCCCCTTTCAATCGCCCATTCGAGCGCCCGCCACCGGTCGCGCTACGGGCGAGGTCATGACCCCCGAGGAACTACGCAACATCCTCGAACGGCATCAGTGGTTCCTGGCAGGACGAAGCGGCGGGGTACGCGCAAACCTGAAGGGCGCCGACCTGTCCGGCTACAACCTGTCGCGCGCCAAGTTGCAGAACGTGATTGCGGCGGGCGCCATCTGCCGCGGCACGATCTTCGCCGAGGCCGATCTCAGCTACGCCGACTTCTTCGGTGCCGATCTCGAGGATGCAGACTTTACCAGCGCCGTGTTGCTGCGCACCGACCTGCGCGGCGCGCGACTGCGCGGCGCCAAGATGGCGGGGGCCGACCTGGGCCAGGCCGACATGCGCCCGGGCGTGATCATGGATGGTCGCACCCAGCAGATCGCCGATGCCTACGGCACACGCGAGGTTGATCTCAGCGATGCCAATCTGAGCGACGCCAGGCTGGTGCGTGCCGATCTCGAAGGCGCCTCGCTCTATCAGACGGATCTCTCTTCGGCCGACTTGACGGACGCCAATCTGTCGTTCGCCAAGCTGAAGAGCGCCAATATGCGCGGCGCGAATTTGACGCGTGCGCGGCTCAACCTCGCGGTCCTCAAGGGCGCCGATCTGACCGACGCGATCGTGACGGCAGAGCAGGTGGAGACGGCGGACGTCCAGGACGCCGTGCTGCCCCGCGTCATGCCGCGCCACACCGACCTGCCGATCGGGATGCGCGAGCCGACCGACGACGTGGAACGGCTGATCCATGAACACCAGCGCTGGATCGCAACGGGCGGCACGGCAGGTGCGCGCGTCGACCTGTCCGGTCGTGACCTTAGAGGCCGCGACCTGAGGTGCATCGACCTCTCGGGCGCGCGGCTGGCGGAGACGCGGTTCGACGGCGCCGACCTGACGGATGCGAAGTTTGTGCTGTCCGTCATGTCCAGCGCTGGGTTCACCAAGGCGCGGCTGGTCCGCGCGGATCTGTCCGGGGCGGAGCTGAGCGACGCCCGGTTCAAATCCGCGGACCTGCGAGAGGCGCTGTTCGAATCCGTCGATCTGCACCATGCCGACGGCACGCCCGTCGGACGTAAATGGCCAGCCAACCTCAGCCGCGGCGACTTTACCTCGGCCAACCTAGCCGGTGCGAAGCTGCGCGGGGCACGGATCGACGGGGCGGTGTTCACCGGCACCGATCTGACCGACGCCAACCTTGCCGGCTGCGACCTCGACGCCGCTCATCTGGCCGGCGCCCTGATCGAACGGGCCATCCTCAGCGACGAGGCCGCCTGACGCCGCGTCGTGGGCTCTTGCCGACAGGGTCGGCCGACCACTACGATCCTGCTCGAACAAGAACTCGAGGCCCGTGCCTCGTAAAGGAGTACGCCCATGCGCATGCGCCCACTGCTGGCGTTTGTGTGTTGTGTTGCGTTCGCCCCTTCCGCCTTTTCCGAAAACCTGACTTCCGAGACCCGCAAGCTGCTCGCGGCCGGACACCTGCCGGAATTGGTGATGGTGGGGCTCGACAAGGAGCTTGCGGTTCCCGACTCGCTCGTCGCGGCAGCGAAGAAGGAAGGGCGCGTCCGCGTCCAGCTCCAGATGTCGGAGCGCGAATTCGCCGCGACCTCGCGGGTCTTCTCGGCGCGCTACCCGGGCATCAAGCTCGACTACCTGCGTGGCATCGGGGCGCAGACCCAGAAGGCGCTGGTTGCCTACAAGACCGGCAACCCGATCACCGACGTCATCGCTGCGTACGACTCGCAGGTCGAGGAGTTCCGTAAGGCCGGGCTGGCCGACGTGCGCGGATTGCCGGCCTATGCCGGCCTGCGTGACGAGATGAAGAACGCCGAAGGCACCGACGGCGCGGACAAGATGAACTATTGGTGCACGACATACAGCGTCGATCGTGTGAAGCCGGCGGATCTGCCCAAGACGTGGGAGGATCTGCTGACCAGCCCGCGCTGGCGCGGCGGCAAGCTGGCCCTTGCCTCCAATGCCGGCCAGACCTTCCTTCCGACCCTGGCCGTCCGCATGGGCGACGCCTGGACCACGAGCTTTCTCGACCGTCTGTTCGGCGAGGTACGCCCGCAGCTCCGCAAGGAGACTTTGGCCGCGACGTCCAAGCTGATCTCGCTCGGCGAGTTCGATCTGGTGGTCTCGGTGCAGGACTACGTCACCGAGCGCGACGCAAAACGCGGCATCCCGGTTGCGGCGCGCTGTCCGGAGCCGGTGATCGCGACCTGGGGCAAGCTCGGCGTGTTGCAGGGCAGCCCTTACCGCAACGCGGCGCTGCTGTATGAGAACTGGCACATGAGCAAGGAGGGCCAGATCGCCAACTACGTTTATGCCCGGCAGGTGCCAGTGCATCGCGAGCTCGGCGGGCGCGAGTTCCTGCCCTATCCCGACGAAATCCTGGGCAAAAGGACGTTCTATCGCACCGAAGATGTGTTGAAGCAGCAGGGCCGCATCACCGCGCAATGGGTGAAGCGCTGGCAGTCGGCGTCGGGCGCGTCGATGCGCTGAGCGGGCTGCGACTTTGATCAAAAAGCCCCGGCGGTACTGGTACGGTCGGGGGTCCTTTTGTAACGACGATGACTAGGTTCACCGAGGACGCTTTGTTGCCTCGATGCCTTGGCCTTGATCGTTCCCATCTCCCGGCCTATCCTTTGCTCGAACGAGAACAATCCTCCAAAGGCAGACAGGGAGAACGTCCGTGATCCGACGCCATACGACGTCTTTCGCCATTTTCGCGGTTTGCGCCGCAGCTGCGCTCGCCTTGCCCGCGCGTGCGGAGAACCTCACCAGCGCCACTAAGAAGCTGCTATCCGATGGAGAGCTATCAGAATCCGTCATGGACGGACTCGATAAGGAACTGGCGGTCCCCGCTTCGCTGGTCGAAGCGGCGAAGAAGGAAGGCAAGGTTTCCGTCCGGCTGCAGATGAGCCCGCAAGAGTTCGCCAAGGTGTTCGAGGTCTTCAAGGCGCGCTATCCAGGCATCGAGTACGAATATGTGCGCGGCGTCGGCCGGGCCCGTGCGGTGGCGCCGCTTGTGGCCTACAAGAAGGGCACTGTCCTCGCCGACGTGGGGTCGGCCTACGAGTCCGTGCTGCCGGAATGGCGCAAGCTCGACGGGCTGGTGAAGATCAGCGACCTGCCGGCCTATAGCGGGCTGCGCAAGGAGATGAAGACCGAGGCCGGGACCGACGCGGCCGACAAGATGAATTACTGGTGCATGATCTACAGCACCGATCGCGTGAAGCCGGCCACACTGCCGAAGACCTGGAACGACCTTCTCACGGCGAAGGAATGGCGTGGCGGTCGGATGGCCATCGCGTCGAACGCGGCGCACACCTGGATGACCCAGCTCTGGGGCGTGTACGGCGACGACTGGACGCACAACTATCTCGACAAGCTGTTCCACGAGGTTAAGCCCCAGCTCCGTAAGGAGACGCTGGCGGCCTTCGGCAAGTTGACCGCGGTCGGTGAGTTCGACGCGGGCTTCGCGGTCGCGGCCTACATCTCGAAGCGCGATGCGAAGAAGGGCGTGCCGGTGGCGGCGTTCTGCCCGGAGCCGATCCCGGTGACCTGGGGCTGGCTGGCCGCCTTCAAGGGCTCGGCGCATCCCAACGCGGCCCGGCTGTTCCTGAACTGGTACATCAGCAAGGAAGGCCAGGTCGCCAACTACGTGTACGCGTCGCAGGTCCCGGTCCGCGAGGATCTCGCGCGGAAGGAGTTCCTGCCTTATCCCGACGCGGTGCTCGGCAAGAAGCTGGCGCTGCGCACGGAGCACCTGATCCTGACGTCCGGCAAGGTCGTCGGCTGGTTCAACAAGGCGTGGCAGCAGGCCGGCGGCAAGTAGGCCAAGGCTGCACAGACGGGCAGGGGCCGGTCCAGGGACCGGCCCCTTTTTCGTGCCGCGCCGCGCCCCGTCACATGCGCTGCGGCAGATCCTCTTCGAGCACGCTGAGATAGACGCAGTACGAGACCTCGCCTTCCTCATCGTCGCGGTGGACGGTGCCCAGCGTTTCGCCGCCGACGCGAAGCTCGACGGGTGCCCCGGCACGCGAGGGCGCGGCGATCGCGATGCGGGTCGTGCCGAACGCGTCACGGAGAAATTGCTGGAGTCGCGCGATTTCGGCCGGTGTCATGCGGTACTCCGTGTTTGTCTATCCGGAAATATAGGGTCGATTGCCGCGAACGCGAGTCGTGCGTTCGCTAGGGCGCGAGCAGGAGCTTGCCCTGGACCTCGCCGCCTTCGAGCAGCTGATGGGCTCGCGGTGCCTCGGAAAGTGGCAGAATTCCGTGGATTCTCGGCCGTAACGTCCCGTCGGCGACGAGCTCGATCAGGCGGCGCATGCCGGCGCGGCGCTGCTCGACGAGATGGTCCCACAAATGAATTGAGAATCGCCGAACGGCCACGCAGTTGCCGTTATGCTTGCGTAGCTCGGCCATCAGGTCGACTTGCGCCGCCCCGCCGAGCCCACCATAGATGACCAGCGTGCCCAGCGGCCCGAGCATGGCGAGGTTCGCCGCGACCAGCGGCGCGCCCACGGGATCGATAATCCAATCCACCCCGTCACCGGTGATCTCGGCCACGCGAACGGCAACATCCTCGGACCGGCGGTCGATCACGTGGTGCGCGCCCATCTCGCGGGCGAAGGCGCAGCGCGCCGCGCCGCTCGCGATGCCGATCACTGTCATGTCCTTGGCACGGGCCAGGTCGATCACGGCATTGCCCATGCCGCCGGCTGCGGCGTAGAGCAGCACGCTATCGCCGGCACGCGGGCGCATCGCGTCCTCGATCATGTGCCATGCGACCTGATAGTTGGCGAGCGAGGCCGCCGCTTCGAACGACACAGCGTCGGGCAGCGCGAAAGTACCGTCGGCGGGGGTCGCGATGTACTCGGCATAGCACCCGCCCCGCTGAGGCCGCTCGCGCGCCGACACCAGCACGCGCTGGCCAACCTGGCGCCCGGTCACGCCCGCACCGACGGCCTCGATCACGCCGCCCATCTCGGTGCCGGGCGTTGCCGGCAAGGGCGGCATCCAGCCATAGATGCCCTTGCGGATTACCGTGTCGGGAATGCCGACCCCGATGGCATGCGCCTTGACCAGCACCTCGCCCGGTGCGGGGCTGGGCTTCGGCGCATCGACGTATTTAAGCACCTCGGGGCCGCCGGGCGTCTCGAACCGAACGATCTTCATGGCGTATGCGCCTCCAGGAAGGCAAGGACGCGCGCCTTCTGCGCGGCGACATGGTCGGGACCCTTCCAGTCGCGCAGCATCTCGACGCGCGGCAGGCTCTCGGCGACCTCGAGGCCGATCACGGACGGGTGGGGCTTGTCATTGCCTGGCAGCACCAGCGACGGCATCTCGCAGCGGCGCACGAAATCGCGCCCGACCGCGAAGACGAAATCGCCACTCCATAGGTTGCGCCCGAAGGCGGCGAGCGCGGCCGGGTCGAGATCGGGGCGGGCGGCACGCTGCTCGTCCGACCACTCGACGAAGGAATCGGGGAAGTAGGTCGGGAACTCGGGGTTAAGACCGATCGGGTTCTGCAGCACCTGGGCGTTCACGCGCCCCGGCGCCACCTCCGCCATCTTGAGGCAGAAGCTCGACCCGATGCAGCCGCCCAGCGTATGACAACGGTCGACCCCGAGATGGTCGAGCAGCGCCAGCTGGTCCGCCGCGTAGGTGTGCCAGCCATGGTCGGCCACGATGGCGCCCCGCGAGTCGCCGGCATTGCGCTGGTCCATCGCGATCACGCGATAGCCGGCTTGCGCCAGCACCTCGGTCCAGTCGTTCCAGACGCGCGGCGGCCCTTCGGAGGGCGCATGCCACATCTCCATCCGCGAGCGCATGCCGCCGGGCGCGAACAGCAGGACCGGATAGCCCATATCCGGCCCATAGGTCTCGTATCGGATTTCCGCGTCGGCGAGCTTCAGGACTGGCATGGCATTCCCCCGTCTGCGGCAGCCATTATGACTCGCCGAGAAGGATGCGCCAAAGGTCGCGGCGCGATGTGCGTCGGTTGTTCGAATCCCCCCCGTTTGGTAGACTCCACGCGTTGTTCGTCCTAGCTTCCAAGTACCGGAAGTCTCCCGGACACCCCTTTGAAATAGTTACAGAATCCCGTGGCGGACCCGACCCAGCCCAAGCCTTTCGATATCGCGCCCGTGACGATCGAGGAGGAGATGCGCCGCTCCTACCTCGATTACGCCATGAGCGTGATCGTGAGCCGCGCATTGCCCGACGTGCGCGACGGGCTGAAGCCTGTGCATCGCCGGATCCTGTTCTCGATGAACCAGGAAGGGGTGCACTGGAACCGCCCCTACCGCAAGTCGGCCCGCATCGTCGGCGACGTGATGGGCAAGTATCACCCGCACGGCGACGCCGCGATCTACGACACCATGGTGCGCATGGCGCAGGACTTCTCCATGCGCCTGCCCCTGGTCGACGGCCAGGGCAATTACGGGTCGATGGATGGCGACCCGCCGGCGGCCATGCGCTACACCGAGGCGCGGCTCGCCCATGCCGCCCATGCGCTGCTCGACGACATCGACAAGGAGACGGTCGATTTCGTCCCCAACTACGACGAGACGACCGAGGAGCCGTCGGTCCTGCCGGCGAAGTTCCCGAACCTGCTGGTCAACGGGGCGGGCGGCATTGCGGTCGGCATGGCGACCAACATCCCGACCCACAATCTGGGCGAGGTGATCGACGCCTGCATCGCGCTGCTCGACCAGCCGGGGATGAGCATCGACGAGCTGATGGAGATCCTGCCGGGACCGGACTTTCCGACCGGCGGCCTGATCCTCGGCCGCGTCGGCATCCGCGCCGCCTATCACACCGGGCGCGGCTCGGTGATCATGCGCGGCCGCACCCATGTCGAGGAGATCCGCAAGGACCGCGAGGCGATCGTCATCACCGAGGTGCCGTACCAGGTGAACAAGGCGCGGATGGTCGAGCGGATCGCCGAGTTGGTGCGCGAGAAGCGCATCGAGGGCATCTCCGACCTTCGCGACGAGTCCGACCGCGACGGCGTGCGCGTGGTGATCGAGATCCGCCGCGACGCGATGGCGGAGATCGTGCTCAACCAGCTCTACCGCTACTCGCCCTTGCAGACGAGCTTCGGCATCAACGCGCTGGCGCTGATCGGCGGCCGGCCGGAAATGCTGCCTCTGAAGGCGATGCTCGAAGCGTTCATCGCCTTCCGCAAGGAGGTGATCCGCCGGCGCACCGTCTACGAGCTGGGCAAGGCGCGCGAGCGTGCCCATGTGCTGGTCGGGCTCGCCATTGCCGTCGCGAACATCGACGAGGTGATCGCCCTGATCCGCGCCGCCAAGGACCCGGCAGAGGCGCGGGCGGGCCTGCTGGCGCGCGACTGGCCGGCCGAGTCCGTTGCGGACCTTATCGCGCTGCTCGACGATCCCGAGCATCCAATCCGCGAGGGCACGTACCGGCTGTCCGACGAGCAGGCGCGCGCCATCCTCGATCTGCGGCTGCAGCGCCTGACCGGGCTCGAACGCGGCAAGATCGCCGAGGAGCTGAACGCGCTCGCCACGTCGATCCGCGACTATCTCGACATCCTCGGCTCGCGCGAACGCGTGGTCGAGATCGTGCGTACGGAGCTCACCCAGATCCGCGACCAGTTCGCCACGCCGCGCAAGACCGAGATCGTCGAGCAGGAGTTCGAGCACGACATCGAGGACCTGATCCAGCACGAGGACGTGGTCGTCACCGTCACGCATGGCGGCTATATCAAGCGCGTTCCGCTGTCGGCCTATCGCGCGCAGCGGCGCGGCGGCAAGGGCCGTGCTGGCATGGCGACGAAGGAAGAGGATTTCGTCAGCCGCGTCTTCGTCTGCGACACCCACGCGCCGATCCTGTTCTTCTCGTCGCGCGGGATCGTCTATCGGCTCAAGGCTTACCAGGTGCCCGAGGGCTCGCCCGCCGCGCGCGGCAAGGCGCTGGTGAACCTGCTGCCGCTGGAAGACGGCGAGTACATCACCACCCTGATGCCGATGCCCGACGACGAATCCACCTGGGACAATTTCCACGTGATGTTCGCGACCGCGCGCGGCAACGTGCGGCGCAACAAGCTCAGCGACTTCACCAACATCATGTCCGCCGGCAAGATCGCCATGAAGTTCGAAGGCGACGACGCGGGCGACCACCTGATCGGGGTCGCCGCCTGCACCGAGGCGCAGGATGTGCTGCTCGCCGCGCGCTCGGGCAAGTGCATCCGCTTCCCGGTCACCGATGTGCGCGTGTTCGCCGGGCGCAACTCGACCGGCGTGCGCGGCATTCGCCTCGCCGACGGCGACGACGTGATCTCGCTGTCGCTGCTGACCCACAACGAGGTGGAGATCGAGGCGCGCGACGACTATCTCCGTGCGGTCGGCGCCCGCCGCCGCTTCGAAGGCTCGGACTACGAAAACCGCGAAGAGGATCGCTCGCGGGACGCCGAGCTCGCCGCGCGGCTGGACGAGCCGCAATTCGCGGCCATGGCGACAGCCGAGGAGTTCATCCTGACCGTCACCGAGCGCGGCTACGGCAAGCGCACCTCGGCCTACGAGTACCGCATCGCCGGTCGGGGCGGGCAGGGCATCGCCAACATCGACACCTCCGAGCGCAACGGCGCCGTGGTGGCGTCCTTCCCGGTCGACCGGATGGACCAGATCGTGCTGGTCACCAATGGCGGGCAGATCATCCGCACCGGCGTCGTCGACGTGCGCATCGCCGGGCGCGGGACCCAGGGCGTGACGCTGTTCCAGGTGGGCGAGGACGAGCGGGTCGTCTCCGTCGCCCAGGTCCGCGAGCCGGCCGAGAGCAATGGCGATGCCGACGGCGAAGCCGATGCGCCGGACGCTCCCGAGACGCCCGAAGCCGAAGAGGATGGCGCCGCCTGATCCTGTTCGGTGCGCTTTTCACCGGCGCGGAAACTCACTACGCTCCACGAAAGAACACTTCGCGAGACGGAGGGGGCGTCCCATGAACATCGATGTCCACGCCCACGCGTTCGGGCCGAACTTCCGCGCCGCGGCCGAGGCTTTGCGCGCGGGTGGCGGCTCGGGCGTCCGCCCGGGCATTCGCGACCACGCGACGCCGCTGGAATGGTTCGATCCCGACCATGCGCTGCGCGACATGGACGCCAAGCGTTTCGACATGCGCATCGTCTCGCACGGGCCGGACATCGCGTCCTTCACGCCGGCCGAGCAGGTCGATCTCGCGCGGCGCGCCAATGACGATATGATCGCGCTCGCCCGCACCCATCCGGACCGGCTGCGCGTGCTGGCGACCTTGCCGTACGGCGACATCGAAGGCTGCGTCGCCGAGCTCGACCGCGTCGCCTCGGCGTCCGAAATGGTGGGCGTGTTCATGCGCTCCAACTTCGGCGGCGAGCGCCCGTCGGAGCCGCGCTACGAACCGGTCTGGGCGAAGCTCGATGCGCTCCGCATGCCGGTGGTCGAGCATCCGGCCTACCCGGTCTTCTCGAAGGAGATCCGCAAGAACAACAACGCCGTCATCATGGGCTACATGTTCGAAACCCAGATGATGGTGGTGGAGCTCATCCAGGCCGGCGTGTTCGAGCGCTACCCCAACGTCCCGTTCGTCGTGGCGCATACGGGCGGCGGCCTTCTCGACCTGCTGCAGCGGATCGACCGTTCCTCGGCGCGCAACCCCGACGTGAAGGGCAACCTCACCAAGCCGTTCAGCGACTACGTGAAGCGGTTCTACTTCGACACCTGCACGTTCTACGAACCGCCGCTGATGATGGCGCACAAATATATTGGCGGCGACCGGCTGATGTTCGGCACCGACTACCCCTATGTCGACGCGAACGGGGACTATATCGACGCGCTGCCGCTCGAGGCCGCCGACAAGGCCGCCATCATGGGCGGCAATGCGGCCCGCCTGTTCGGGCTCGGCTGAGGTTCCGGCGCCCGGCCGGACGTGCTAAGAGGGCCGCGGCGCACCTCGCGCCAAGGCGCAGGAAGGGACCGATGGAGCGAATCGGCGTCTATCCGGGCACGTTCGACCCGATCACCAACGGACATATCGACATCATCGCGCGGTCCGCGAAGCTGCTGGACCGGCTGGTGGTTGCCGTCGCCGTGAATGCGGGCAAGGGGCCCCTGTTCGACATCGACGAGCGGGTGAGGCTGGTCGAGGAGGAGATCTCCGCCCTCGGCAACGGGCTGGCCAACCGCGTCACCGTGCGCCCGTTCGACAATCTGCTGGTGCGGTTCGCGGCCGAGTGCGGCGCGACGGTGCTGATCCGCGGGCTGCGCGCCGTCTCCGATTTCGACTACGAGTTCCAGATGGCCTCGATGAACGCCAAGCTGGCGCCCGACATCGAGACGGTGTGCCTGATGGCGTCCGACCGCTACCAGTTCATCGCCGCCCGCCTGGTGAAGGAGATCGCGACGATGGGCGGCGACGTCTCGACCTTCGTCAGCCCGCGCATCGCCAAACGCCTTGCCGAGCGGTTGAGAGACGGCAAATAACGTCTTAGTTTGGGCCGCCTTCCGGCCGGTCCCGATCCGGTCCGGCCCCCGGTGCGGGCGCGTAGCTCAGCGGCAGAGCAACTGACTTTTAATCAGCAGGTCGAGGGTTCGATTCCCTCCGCGCCCACCAACCTTTCCAGACCGTTCTTAAAGTGATCAAGTAAGTTCTAGGCATGCCGCTAGATATATGGCGACGGGCGTGGGGCGCGAATCACCCGGCGGTGCTAATTTATAAGCTCATTTCCCAACGCCACTTTGACGAGGCTATCACATGCCCAATGATCTCGATGTGTTCCACTTTGACGACGATCGCCCAAACTTCGAAGGGTTCGCCCACGAGAACGGCTTCCGCTACTGGCTGGCGTCGGACCTGATGGAGTTACTCGGCTACAGCACCATGCAGCCGATCTTGAACGCCGTGAACCGGGCGATGAGCGCGTGCGGTCAACTTGAGATTCCCTTCGAAGAAAATTTCGCCCCGACTAAAACCGAGACGGGCGGGAAGGATTGGCGACTGTCGCGCTTCGCCTGCTACCTGACCGTGATGAACGGCGACCCGAAGAAGCCCAAGGTCGCCCAGGCACAAGCGTACTTCGCCGCGATGACGGAGGCGTTTCGCCAGCAGATTCAAGACGGCGAGAACGTCGAGCGGGTCGCGATCCGCGGCGACATCTCGGAACGTGAAAAGGCCCTTGCCGGGACGGTTAACCAACGGGGCGTCGAGACGTTCGCGTTCTTCCAGAACGCCGGCTATCGCGGCATGTACAACCTCGACCTCAAGGGTGTCCGGGTGCGAAAGCGCGTGCCTGGCGATCGGTCGCCCCTCGACTTCATGGGCAAAACCGAGCTCGCCGCCAACTTGTTCAGGATCACACAGACCGAGGAGAAGATCCGGAACGAGGATCTAATCGGTCAGAAGCCGCTCGAGCGCGCCGCGGAGACGGTCGGCCGGGCAGTACGTAAAACCATGTTCGAGGTGAGCGGTACGCGCCCCGAAGACTTGCCTCCCGCCAACGACATCAGGGACGTCAAAAAGGGCCTGAAAGGCGCGCGTCGCGATTTCAAAAAGCTCGATGGTCAGCGCCGGGTCGCCCAATCTGCGTCGTGATACGCATTAACGCAGCCGGGGCCGCCTTCCTTTCGGTGTTGCAATAATGCTAACGTTCTATCTCCGCTAGTCCCTGCCGGAGCGTTCGTGAGCACGACTTGTAAAAACAGAACAACGTCGTTCAAGGGGGTGAACTCGACGGAGGGACTCTCGGAGTTACGTCACATGGGTTCAATCCATGCTTCGCTCCACGGCGATCCCGACCTCGACCTAGGTTTGCTTATGTCTATGGCCGTGGCCTTCCCTCCACAGCGTTCGAATTAGCGCCTATAGCCATTTGAGCTTACGCCCGCGCTCGATCACAAGCCGCATTTATCTCAAGTGCAGGAAGCCTGCGTGTGGCACCGAATCTAAGGCTGGGTATATACAATCATTAATCGGTGCGAAGCGAGGGGGGCGTTTTCGCAATGTCCGCAAGGGCTGACTATCTCGCTTGGAGGAGCTTACCCGCGGTCGGCTGTATGTTTGCTCGGCTTTTGTCGAAGCGTCCTCTGGACTGCGGTCAGAAGATTGCCGAGGTGAAAAGCGATGGTCCTCCTGAGCGGATCGCGCGGTCCGTTGCAACGCGCATCGATCGGCTCGTCGCAGACCCGTCCGTCTCGGCTGCAACCTTGCTGCTGCCTGGCCTCGACGCCCTTGAGAAGCTAACTAGAATGGCAGTAGCCCTAGGCAATCGCCCTGCGTGGCATGTACGGATGACGACGTTACCGGGCACCCCCGGCGGCGACATGGTGGCTGTGAACATCGTGAGGGAAGTTCCGTTCCAGGGAGCGTCGTGCCCTTCCGAAGCGTTGGTTCTTGGTCCGTTTGCGCCGTTCGCCCCGACCCGGCGCGCCCCAGTGACGGCCCTGGAGATGTTTGTCGGTGAACCGATGCCCCAAGACCCGAAAACACACAGCCCTACGACGAAGACAAACTTAGCTCACATGGATTTGAGTAGCCTGGATTTGCCGGTGCGGACTATCGACGCCCTTTGGCTCAAGAGTCTAGGAGGGGAGGCTGGCGTCACTTGGCGGCAACGAGGACCCCCGAGCAAAGGCGAAGGTGACGTTTGTCATTCCCGTCGATATCGCACGCAGCCTTGGATGCGAGCCATGACGCAGCGCGTGCTCGTCGTTGGACACTCCGACGCGGACGGCCATCTCATCGCCGAGCAGATTCGACGCAATTTGAGCCTTGTTCCTGAATTCAAGGTCGATGTCGTCGTTGATCCTGAGCGAACCAAGGACCACAAGGCTTGGTTGCACCTGGAATTGCTGCATGAGGTCGATGGTGCAGACCTGATCTTTTTCGTTGACCTTATGTTTGCGCCGGCGAGCTATGCGCAGGAAGCGGCTGCGCTGCTTCGGTTTGTGCAGGATCGACCACAGAAGCGCTTCTTCCTGATCGATCACCATCCACTACCTCTACGCCGACTTGAGCCGGCAGAGAATTTGCATGTCGTCTATCGGCCGGACGTGTCGGAGTGCGCGATCGGACCGCGATCCGGCATGATGGTCGTAGCCGCCCTTTGCGAGCATCAAAAGGCCGAGGTCAGAGATGTGCGCCAACCGATGCACGACATCTTGGCACTGGGGATGCGGCGAGCTGCCGCCCCAGGGGGGCCCCTGCCAGGCAAGAAGCTGTTGGCGCTGCTAGAGGCCAACCGCTGGGATTCTCTCCTGGAATTGGGGCGGGATGATCCAAGGTACCACTACTTGCCTCGTGGCCGACGCGCGGCTGATCGGCCCCCATCGACTGTCTTAACCGAACTGAACTACACTGCTGCCGGGCTGCTGAATTGCCGTGACACAGATCCAGCCGGCTCGGTTCGTGGCCAGGTGGAGGGGACAACCATGGCTTATGACGTCGACCTTGCGCGGGAGCAACTCGTCTACGATGCCGGTAGGCGAACCCTACAACGGAACGTACCTCCCTCGCCGAAGGACTTGGGGACGATCGTGACCCTGCTCGAAGTCGCGGCTCTCTCGCTCACCACCGGTGCTGGGACGACCTTCACGCTCGATCAGTTGATTCGCGAGGCACGCAGTATAGGTGGTGAGGATCTGGACGAACGAGACGTTAGGATCGTGCTGCAGAAGGCTTCATTCGTTCAGAAAGTCGGGAAAGAATTTCGCTTGAGGTAGTGGCGCCAAGTGCTGCTATTGCTGCTTGCGGGACATCCGCGCCGACCTCCTCGACGCCTGCGCGAATAGCCGCTAGAAGGGACTTTGAATCAGCAGGTCCTGGGTCCGATTCCCGGCGCGTCCACCACGCCCTATCCGAGATCGGGGACCACAGGTGGCCGGTTCCAGCCGGCGACGGGATCGTAGCCCCAGATCCACTCCAGGGCCGCCGCGCCGTACTCCTTGCCGATCGCCTTGTGCTGCGCGTCCCGGTCGTGCATGTGCTTGACCTTGGCGTTGAGCGCCGAGCGCTTCTGCACGCCGTGCACGCGCGGGATGCGGACGCGGCGGAAGTTCGCGAGCGCCGCGACGGGATCGTCGCGCCCGGCATCGAGCCAGCGGGCCAGGGTGTAGGCGTCCTCGAACGCCTGGCACGCCCCCTGGCCGGCGTTGGGCAGCATGGCGTGCGCCGCGTCGCCGATCGAGCTGGATGCGCCCGCGCCCCCACTTGTCGGTGAGCGGGCGCGTGAACAGGCCCCATTTCGAGCACTCGGTGACCAGCGCAAGGACGGCGGCAAGGCGCGGCTCGGCATTGGGAAAGCTCGCCCGCATCTCGTCGGGATCGCCCGGCGTCGACCAGCCTTCCTCGACCCATTTGTCGGTGTCCTCCTGGGTCACGATGTTCAGCACGTCGCGACCGCGCAGGTAGTAGGCGAAGAAGTGCCGGCCGGCGCCGATCCACTGGACGTGGCCGGTCGGCTCCAGCAGTTCGGGCGGCACGATGCTGCCCTTCAGCAGCGCGCGCCAGACCATCTGGCCCGTGTAGGCCGGGTTGTCGTCGCCATAGAGCGCGCGGCGCACGACCGAATGGATGCCATCGGCGCCGATCACGATGTCCGCGTCGCGGGTGGCGCCGTTGGCGAACGCCAGCCGCACGCCGTCGGCGCGCTCTTCGATTTCGGTAAGGCGATGGTCGAGACGGATGCGCGCCGGATCGACGCCGCTCGCCAGCGCCGCCATCAAATCGGCGCGGTGGAAGGTGTAGTGCGGCGCGCCATGCCGGGCGACCGCGTCGCGCACGTCGCGATATTCGAGCTTCTCGCCGGTATACATGTCGCGGGTGAACACGCCGACGGCGACGTTGGCGACGGCGGCGATCCGGTCTCCCAGACCGATGGCGCGCAGCGCCTTCACCGCCTGCGGGCTGGTGTTGATGCCCGCGCCGATCTCGCTGAGGCTCGAGGCGCGCTCGAAGATTTCGGCCTCGAACCCGAACGTGTCGAGCGCCTTTGCCGTCGCCAGACCGGCGAGCCCACCGCCGACGATCGCGATCCTGGGTTTGTCTGCCATGGGGCGATATTGGCAGCGGCGGGCGGAAATGAGAAGCCCGCCGCCGCCGCGCTTCGCCCCGGCGAATCAACGAACGATCAAATCGTTCTTCACCTCGCGGACGCCCTCGACATTGCGGGCGATCTGGCCCGCCTGCATCTTGGTCTGCTGCGAATTGACGAAGCCCGAGAGCTGGACGACGTTCTCCAGGGTGCGGACCTCGATTCCCTTCAGCCCGAGCTGATCGACGAGGTTGGCCTTGACCTTCGTGTTGATCGCCACGTCGTCGGCATAGGCGCCGCCAAATTCGCGACCGGAGACGAGATCGCAGCCGCCGACAAAGCCGGTCGCGCCGGTGAGGACGAGGGCAACGAGCATGCTCTGCGCAAGGCGTTTCGTTTGCATGATTGGGTCGCTTTCGGTTGTTGTGTCCCTTCGGGTGCGCCGAGGTAACGCAGCAACAGGTGTGGAATTCCCAACCCCTCGAGAAAGACCGCGATCGCATCGCGCAGGGTTCGGAGGATGCGGCCCTCCTTGCCGGAGGCGATTACGCCACCGCTTGGCCACGGAACGTCGGAAGCCTTGGCCGGTTCTTCCGGCACAGGGGCTGGAAACAACGACGAGGACAACATGCCGTTTATCGATTATCGCCAACGGGCCGAACACTGGCGCGAGCATGCACGGCAATTGCGGGATGCTGCGAACAATATGAGTGCGGCCGAGCGCGAGCGCTTCCTGGAGGTCGCCGACGAATGGACCGCCATGGCCGATCAGGCCGACCGGCTGTTCAAGGTGTCCCAGACGGTAGGGCCGACCCTGGCCTGAACCGGAGGATCGTGGTCCTCGAGCCATGAGTTACATGGCGATTATTGGCCGGGCTCGGCCTGCGTGCTAAACAGACGGCCCTTTCGCCGAGGATCCAACGGCCGATGGCCGACCCGAACATCGTTCCCCTGATCGCCGGAAACTGGAAGATGAACGGCCTCGCGGCCGAGGGCATCGCGCGCGCCAAAGAGCTTGCCGCGCGTGCCGGCCGCGACCGGCCGGGCTGCGAAATCCTGCTGTGCCCGCCGGCCACGCTGCTTGCCCAGGTCGCCTGGGCGACGCAGGGCGGGCCGCTCGCCCTCGGCGGGCAGGACTGCCATGCCGAAGCCAAGGGCGCGTTCACCGGCGACATCGCCGCCGAGATGCTGCGTGACGCCGGCTGCCGCTACGCGATCGTCGGCCATTCCGAGCGCCGCGGCGGGCATGGCGAGACCGATGCCCAGGTCCACGCCAAGGCGATAGCCGCCCACCGGGCCGGCCTGACCGCCATCGTGTGCGTGGGCGAAAGCGAGTCCCAGCGCGACGCCGGCCAGGCGCTGGCGGTGGTGGCCGGCCAGCTCGCCGGGTCGCTGCCGGACACGGCGGACGCCGGCAACCTGGTCGTCGCCTACGAGCCGGTCTGGGCGATCGGAACCGGCCGGACCCCGACCCCGGCGGAGATCGCCGAGATGCACGGGCGCATCCGGTCGGATCTCCAGGCCCGGTATGCGGAAGGGGCGAAGGTGCGCATCCTCTATGGTGGCTCGGTCAATGCCGGGAACGCCGCCGAAATCCTCGCCGTCCCGCACGTGAATGGCGCCCTGGTCGGCGGCGCGAGCCTCGATGTCGAGGCATTCTGGACGATCTGCCGTTCCTGCTAGCCATCCGGGGCCCGAAGGGCTAAAACTCGCGCCCGTTCGGCCCCATATGGGCCTCAGTTCCGACAGAGCCGGTCATGATCGCGGTCCTTCTCGCCATTCACGTCATTATCGCCCTGATGCTGATCGGATTCGTCCTGATGCAGCGCAGCGAGGGCGGCGCGCTCGGCATCGGCGGCGGAGGCGGGGGCGGCGGCATGAGCGGCTTCATGACCGCGCGCGGCTCGGCCAACCTGCTGACCCGGGTGACGGCGATCCTCGGAGCCCTGTTCATGGCCACCTCGCTCGCCCTGGTGATTCTCGGCGGCGGCCGGACCAGCCATTCCCTGCTGGACCAACCGCCGGTCGCAACCCAGCCTGCAACCCCCGCCGCGCCTGAAAAACCTGCTTCGCCAAGCGTTCCGCTGGCGAAATAGATACGCGCCGCGCAACCCGGTGCCGGGCCGCCGCGTGACCCCGATTCGCTTTGGGACGCGTGATCAAGTGCTGTACATTATCCGTCCATGACGCGGTTCGTCTTCATCACCGGCGGCGTGGTGTCTTCCCTTGGAAAAGGGATCGCGTCGGCGGCGCTGGGGGCGCTGCTGCAGGCGCGCGGCTTCAAGGTCCGGCTGCGCAAGCTCGACCCCTATCTCAACGTCGATCCGGGCACGATGAGCCCGACCCAGCACGGCGAGGTCTACGTCACCGACGACGGGGCCGAAACCGACCTCGACCTAGGCCATTACGAGCGCTTCACCGGCGTGCCGACGCGCCGCTCCGACAACGTCACTACCGGGCGCATCTATTCCGAGGTGATCCGGCGCGAACGGCACGGCGACTATCTGGGCGCGACCGTGCAGGTGATCCCGCACGTGACCGACGCCATCAAGGAGTTCGTGACGGCCGATCTCGACGGCGAGGATTTCGTCCTGTGCGAGATCGGCGGCACGGTCGGCGACATCGAAAGCCTGCCGTTCCTCGAGGCCATCCGCCAGCTCGGCAACGAAATGGGGCGCGAGCGGACGATGTTCGTGCACCTGACCCTGGTGCCGCATATTTCCTCGGCGGGCGAGCTCAAGACCAAGCCGACCCAGCATTCGGTGAAGGAACTGCAGGGCGTCGGAATCCAGCCGGACATTCTGCTCTGCCGATCCGACCGGCCGATCTCCGCCGAAGCGCGGCGCAAGATCGCACTGTTCTGCAATGTAGCGCCGGCCTGCGTCATTCCGGCACTCGACGTCGATACCATCTACCAGGTGCCGATCAGCTACCACGCCGACGGGTTCGACGTGCAGGTGTGCCGGCATTTCGGCATCGAGGCACGCGAGCTGGATCTCTCGCGCTGGCACGAGATCGTGCGACGGATTCATGAGCCCGAGGATCAGGTGAACATCGCGGTCGTCGGCAAGTACACCAAGCTGATCGACTCCTATAAATCGCTGGTCGAGGCGCTCGGCCATGGCGGCATCGCCAACAACGTGCGCGTCAACCTGCACTGGATCGAGTCCGAGCTGTTCGAGTCCGAATCCGCGAGCCATTACCTCTCCGACGTCGAGGGCATATTGGTGCCGGGCGGGTTCGGCGAGCGCGGCTCGGAAGGCAAGGTGGCCGCGGTCCGCTACGCGCGCGAGCAGAAGGTTCCCTATTTCGGAATCTGCTTCGGGATGCAGATGGCCGTGATCGAGAGCGCGCGGAACCTGTCCGGCCTCACGGGAGCCGGCTCCACCGAGTTCGGCCGGCCGCGCGAGCCCGTCGTCGGGCTGCTCACCGAATGGATGCGCGGCAACGTGATCGAGCGGCGCGGCGCCAACGACAATCTCGGCGGCACGATGCGGCTCGGCGCCTATGACTGCGAGATCGCCGAGGGCACGCTCGCGCGGCGCATCTACGGCGTGCCTCAGATCGCAGAGCGCCACCGGCACCGCTACGAGGTCAACATCAACTACCGCGAGCGTCTGGAGGCGGGCGGGCTGGTGTTTTCCGGCATGTCGCCCGACGGGGTGCTGCCCGAGATCGTCGAGCGCGCCGACCATCCCTGGTTCGTCGGGGTGCAGTTCCACCCGGAGCTGAAATCCAAGCCCTACGCCCCGCATCCTCTTTTCACCTCGTTCATCGAGGCCGCGCGCGACCGCTCGCGGCTGGTGTGACGCCCGTGCCCGAATTCCGCCACGTCACCGTCGGCAATGTCGCGATCGGCAACGACCTGCCGCTCGCGCTGATCGCCGGACCGTGCGCGCTGGAAAGCCGCCAACATGCGCTGGAGACGTCGCGCGCCCTGGCGGAGATGACCGCGAAGCTCGGCATCGGGCTCGTCTATAAGACCTCGTTCGACAAGGCGAACCGCACCTCCGTCAAGGGCGCGCGCGGCATCGGCATGAAAGAGGGGCTGCCCATCCTCGCCGAGGTGCGCGAGACTCTCGGCATTCCGGTCGTCACCGACGTCCACGAGTCCGGTCAGTGCGCCCCGACCGCTGAAGCGGTCGATATGCTGCAGATTCCGGCCTTCCTGTGCCGCCAGACCGACCTGCTCGTCGCGGCGGGCGAGACCGGGCGGGCGATCAACGTGAAGAAGGGCCAGTTCCTCGCGCCGTGGGACATGGCGAACGTCGTCGCCAAGATCGAATCCACCGGCAACACGCGCGTCACGGTGTGCGAGCGCGGCGCCTCGTTCGGCTACAACACGCTGGTGTCCGACATGCGCTCGCTGCCGATCCTGGCGCGCACCGGCTGCCCCGTGGTGTTCGACGCGACCCACTCGGTGCAGCAGCCGGGGGGGCAGGGCACGTCGTCGGGCGGCGACCGCGAGTTCGTTCCCGTACTGGCGCGCGCCGCGGTCGCGATCGGCGTTGCCGCCGTGTTCATGGAGACCCACCAGGATCCCGACAAGGCCCCGTCGGACGGGCCCAACATGATCCGGCTCGCCCACATGCCGGCGCTCGTCGCCGAACTGATGGCGTTCGATCGGATCGCAAAGACCAACGCTCAGACCAGAACGGACTTCTCATGACTGCCATCATCGACATCCGCGCGCGAGAGATACTGGACTCGCGCGGCAACCCAACCGTTGAGGTCGACGTCGAACTCGAAACCGGCGCAAAGGGCCGCGCTGCCGTGCCCTCCGGCGCATCTACCGGCTCGCACGAAGCCGTCGAGCTGCGCGACGGCGAGCCCGATCGCTATGGCGGCAAGGGCGTCGGCAAGGCGGTCGACGCCGCCAATGGCGAGATCTTCGATGCGCTGTCCGGCATGGATGCCGAGGACCAGCGCGCCATCGACCGCGCGATGATCGACCTCGACGGCACGCCGAACAAGGGGCGGCTCGGCGCGAACGCCATTCTCGGCGTCTCGCTCGCCTGCGCCAAGGCGGCGGCCGACGAGGTCGGCCTGCCGCTCTACCGCTATGTCGGCGGCGCGAACGCGGCGATCCTGCCGGTGCCGATGATGAACATCGTCAATGGCGGCCAGCACGCCGACAATCCCATCGACATCCAGGAATTCATGATCATGCCGGTCGCCGCCGACAGCGCAGCCGAGGCGGTGCGCTGGGGCTCGGAGATCTTCCATGCGCTGCGCGCCGGGCTGCACAAGGCGAAGCTCGGCACCAACGTGGGCGACGAGGGCGGGTTCGCGCCCAATCTCGGCTCGGCGGCCGAAGCGCTCGACTTCGTCATGCGCGCGATCGAGACTGCGGGCTACCGTCCCGGCGAGGACGTGATGCTGGCGCTCGACGCCGCGGCCAGCGAGTTCCACGAGGGCGGCAAGTACACGATGGAAGGCAAGACGCTGGACGCGGCCGCGATGGTTGCGTTTTACGGCGACCTGGCGAAGCGCTATCCCATCGTGTCGCTCGAGGACGGCCTGGCCGAGGACGATTGGGACGGGTGGGCCGCCCTCACCAGGGCGCTCGGCGGCGACATTCAGCTCGTGGGCGACGACCTGTTCGTCACCAACCCGGTCCGCATCTCGCAGGGCATCGCACGCGGCATCGGCAACGCCGTGCTTATCAAGGTGAACCAGATCGGCACGCTGACCGAGACCCTCGAAGCCGTCGAGATGGCGCACAAGGCGGGCTACGCCTGCGTCATGTCGCATCGCTCGGGCGAAACCGAGGATTCCACCATCGCCGACCTCGCCGTCGCTACCGGGTGCGGCCAGATCAAGACCGGATCGCTCTCGCGGTCCGACCGGCTTGCCAAGTACAACCAGCTCATCCGCATCGAGGAGGAGCTCGGCACGTCGGCGATCTATGCCGGTGCTCGGGCGATCAAGGGCCGCGCGGCCGCCCGCACGAAAGGCTGAGTTGTTTTCCTCGAACGGGTCCAGCCCGCTCCCCCACCCGGCCACCCATACCAGGATACTGTCGTTGGGGGGCCGGGCGGGGAGCGGGCCGGCGCGATTCCGCGTGAGCGGAAGATGCGCTAGCGCCGAGTTGGCAGAAACTGGCATAAACCCCCGATTCGCAAGGCGTTTTCACCATTTGTCGCTTGACCGGCGGAGTCGCGCTGTGATTCTGTCGGAACATGGAATTGCGCGACGAAATCCGCCGTAGCGCGCGCCACGTCGCCGGACCGGCGGTCGGGATTCTCGTCGTCGGCTACTTTCTCGTGCACATGGTGCAGGGCGACCGCGGCATACTGGCGTGGGTCGCGGTCCGCCAGCAGATTGCCCGCACCGAGGCGAAGCTTGCCATTGTAGATGCCGAGCGCGCGCGGCTCGAACATCACGTCGCGCTGCTGCGCTCGAATGGGCTCGACCCCGACATGCTGGACGAGCAGGCGCGCCGGGTTCTCGGGTTGGTCGGGCCGCGCGATATCGTCGTGTTCGAGGAAAAGCGGCGACCCGGTTCGTAGGCGGCCGGCGGTTTTCTTTATTTCCAAACCGCGCTTTTATACGACACAAACTTGCGTAGCCTTGCGTTGCGCGTCCGTTCGTTTCGGGCTACGAAATTTGCTGGCCCCGCGTCCCGTCCGTGCAATTGTCGCGGACGACAGCGGTCCATAAATAAGAGGCCCGATATCGGGCCAACGTCGGCGAGAGGGAACGCGTGCATGGCGAAATCCGCCGGAGCCAAGATTGCGTCGAAGCGGACGGGGCAACCGGCCTCCGCCACGACGGCGGGCAAGGCAGCGAAGAGCGCTGGCAAGGCCGACGGCCTTTCGAACGAACGGCTCCTCGGGCTCTACCGCGACATGCTGCTGATCCGCCGCTTCGAGGAGAAGGCGGGACAGCTTTACGGCATGGGGCTGATCGGCGGGTTCTGCCATCTCTACATCGGACAGGAGGCGGTGGTCGTCGGCATGCAGTCGACGCTTGGCGAGGACGACTACATCATCACCACCTATCGCGACCATGGGCACATGCTGGCGACGGGCATGGACCCGAACGGCGTGATGGCCGAGCTGACGGGGCGCCGGTCGGGCTACTCGAAGGGCAAGGGTGGCTCGATGCACATGTTCTCCAAGGAGAAGAATTTCTTCGGCGGGCACGGCATCGTCGGCGCGCCGGTGCCCATCGCGGCGGGGCTCGCCCTGTCGCAGTCCTATCTCGGCACGGGGGGCGTCACGGTCGGGTATTTCGGCGACGGTGCGTCGAACCAGGGCCAGGTGCACGAGGCGCTGAACATGGCGGCGCTGTGGAAGCTGCCCGTCATCTACGTGATCGAGAACAACAAGTACGGCATGGGCACGTCGATCGAGCGCGCATCGGCCGTGCACGAGCTCTACCGGCTGGGTGAACCGTTCGGCATTCCGGGCCATCAGGTCGACGGGATGGACGTGCTGGCGGTGCGCGCGGCGGCCGCCGAGGCGGTCGCGCTCGTGCGCGGTGGCAAGGGGCCCGTCATCCTCGAGATGATGACCTACCGCTATCGCGGCCATTCGATGTCCGACCCCGCCAAGTACCGCACGCGCGAGGAGGTCTCGAAGATGCGCGACGAGCGCGACTGCATTGACCATCTGCGCAAGGAGTTGCTCGCGCGCAAGGCAGCGAGCGAGGACGCGATCAAGAAGGTCGAATCCGAGGTCCGCGCCTGCGTCAACGAGGCCGCCGAGTTCGCACAGAACAGTCCGGAGCCCGATCCGTCGGAGCTCTACACCGACGTGTTGGCCGCCTAGCCGGCGCGCGGGAAAGACCACGATGACCATCAACATTCTCATGCCCGCCCTCTCCCCCACCATGACCGAGGGCAACATCGCCAAGTGGCACAAGAAGGAGGGCGACGCCGTTAAATCAGGCGACGTGATCGCAGAGATCGAAACCGACAAGGCAACGATGGAGGTCGAGGCCGCCGACGAGGGGCGGCTCGGCAGGATCCTCGCCCCCGAGGGGGCGGAGGGGATCAAGGTCAATGACGTAATCGGCGTGCTGTTGGAAGACGGCGAGGACGAATCCGCGCTCTCGAACGTAAAGGCCAAGGCGCAGCCTGCCGGTGGCAACGGCGCGGCTGCCGAGGCGCCGAAGCCGGAGGCGAAGGCCGCCCCGCCCGCGGAACCCAAGGCCGAGGCGCGCCCCGCGAAGCAGGACGAGCCGATGCCTGCGCGTCCCGCCACCAGCTCGCCACCGCCCGAGTCCGAATATTCCGGCGAGACGACCAAGCTCACCGTCCGCGACGCGCTGCGCGACGCGATGGCCGAAGAGATGCGCGCCGACCCCAAGGTCTTCCTTCTCGGCGAGGAGGTCGCGCAGTACCAGGGCGCCTACAAGGTGAGCCAGGGCCTGCTCGACGAGTTCGGCGCGCGCCGCGTGATCGACACCCCGATCACCGAGCACGGCTTCACCGGCCTCGCGGTCGGCGCGGCGTTCGGCGGGCTGAAGCCGATCCTCGAGTTCATGACGTTCAACTTCGCCATGCAGGCGATGGACCAGATCATCAACTCGGCGGCAAAGACGCGCTACATGTCGGGCGGCCAGATGGAGTGCCCGATCGTCATTCGCGGCCCGAACGGTGCGGCCGCGCGCGTCGCCGCCCAGCATTCGCAGTGCTATGCCAGCTGGTACGCGCACGTTCCGGGCCTCAAGGTCGTCGCGCCCTACAGCGCGGCCGACGCCAAGGGGCTCCTCAAATCGGCGATCCGCGACCCGAACCCGGTCATCTTCCTCGAGAACGAGATCCTCTACGGCCACACGTTCGACGTGCCGACCGACCCCGACTTCATCGTGCCGATCGGGCGCGCGCGCATCGCGCGGCCGGGCAAGGACGTGACCATCGCCGCCTTTTCGATCTGTGTCGACCATGCGCTGAAGGCCGCCGAGGCGCTGGCGGGCGAGGGGATCGACGCCGAGGTGATCGACCTTCGCACGATTCGTCCGCTCGACACGGACACGCTGGTCGCCTCGATCAAGAAGACCAATCGGCTGGTCACGGTCGAGGAAGGCTGGCCCTTCGCCGGCATCGGCGCCGAACTCGCCATGGTCGCGATGGAGCTGGCATTCGACTGGCTCGACGCGCCTGTCGCGCGCGTCTGCTCCGAAGACGTGCCGCTTCCTTATGCCGCCAACCTCGAAAAGCTGGCGCTGCCCTCGCCCGAAAAGGTGATCGCAGCCGCCAAATCCGTCTGCTACCGCGACTGACCTTCCCCCATCCGGGCCAAAGGCAGGGAACATGCCGATCAAGATTTTGATGCCCGCGCTCTCGCCCACCATGACCGAGGGCAATCTCGCCAAATGGCACAAGAACGAGGGCGACGACGTCCGTCCGGGCGACGTGATTGCCGAGATCGAGACCGACAAGGCGACCATGGAGGTCGAGGCCGCCGACGAGGGCACGCTCGGCAAGATTGTCGTGCCCGAGGGAACCGAGGGCGTGAAGGTCAACGACGTGATCGCCCTGCTGCTCGGCGAGGGCGAGGACAAGGCCGCGCTCGCCGACGCCGACGTCTCAGCCGGCGGGGCGGGCGCGCCTCAGCCTCCAGAACAAGCACCCGCGACGCTTCCGGCACAGACCGCCAAACCCGCTTCGCCGCCGGCCGTCGCGCGCGGCAACGGTCATGCCGCGACGCCTCTGGCGCGCCGCATGGCAGCCGAAGCCGGGCTCGACCTCGCCGCGCTCGCCGGATCGGGCCCGCACGGCAAGGTGGTCAAGGCCGATATCGAAGCGGCGCTCGGCGGCACCGCGGCACAGGCCAGCCGTGCAACGCAGCCCGCGGTCGCCGCGCACGCCGCAACGGGCACCGAAGGCCGCATCTTCGCAAGCCCGCTGGCACGCCGCATGGCGCGTGAGGCAAGTCTCGACCTCTCTGCGATTCCCGGCTCCGGCCCCGGCGGGCGCGTGATCAGGCTCGACGTCGCCCGCGCGATGAAGGAGGGCGCCACACGCACCGCGCCCCGGGTCGCCCCCGCGCCGGGCGCACCGGCCGCACCGGTCGGCGACGCGCCCTACGAGGATGTGCGCGTCAGCCAGATGCGCAAGATCATCGCGGAGCGCCTGTCCGAGTCCAAGCGCACCATCCCGCACTACTACGTCACCGTCGATTGCGAGATCGACGCGCTTCTCGCCGCGCGCACCCAGCTCAACGCACGGCCCGATCACGAGAAGCTTTCGGTCAACGATTTCGTCATCCTCGCCGTCGCGCGGGCGCTCGCCCAGCATCCGCAGGTCAATTCGATCTGGCAGGGCTCGACGATCCGCCGCTACAAGCGCGTCGACGTGGCGGTGGCGGTCGCTCTGCCCGAGGGGTTGATCACGCCGCTGATCAAGGACGCGACCAGCAAGTCGATCGACGCGATCTCGGCGGAGATGAAGGCACTGGCGGAGCGCGCCCGCGCCGGCAAGCTCACGCCGGAGGAATACCAGGGCGGCGCGTTCTCGATCTCCAACCTGGGCATGTTCGGGGTGAAGCAGTTCGACGCGGTGATCAACCCGCCCCATTCCGGCATTCTGGCCATCGGAGCGGGCGAGCAACGACCGGTCGTGAAGAACGGCCAGCTCTCCGTCGCCACGGTGATGACGATCACGCTCTCCGCGGACCACCGCGTGGTCGACGGGGCGACCGGTGCGCAGTTCATCGCCACAGTGAAGCGTTATATCGAGGCGCCGGTCACGATGTTCGTGACGTAGCCGCTGCGGGGCCATATATCAGCTTGTCATCCCGGCCGAGCCGCAAAGCGGCGAGAGCCGGGACCCATGTCCGACATGGACCCCGGCTCGGCTCGCTGCGCTCGCCGTCCGGGGTGACAAAGGGGGATCAACAGGCAGATCGGGCACCGACGGCGCATGGCTGACACATACGACCTCATCGTCCTCGGCTCCGGGCCAGGCGGCTACGTCGCGGCAATCCGCGCGGCCCAGCTCGGCATGAAGACCGCCATCGTCGAGCGCGACCGGCTGGGCGGCATCTGCCTCAACTGGGGCTGCATCCCGACCAAGGCGTTGCTGCGCGCGTCCGAGATCAACCATTTGCTGCACAATCTGGGCGAGTTCGGCTTTTCCGCTGAGAAGGTGTCCTACGACCCGAAGGCTCTCGTCGCACGCTCGCGCAAGGTGGCCGACCGGCTGTCCAAGGGCGTCGCCTTCCTGATGAAGAAGCACAAGATCGACGTGATCGAGGGAACGGGCAAGCTCGCAGGCGCGGGCAAGCTCGCCGTTACCGGCAAGGACGGGAAGACCGGCGAGGTCGCCGCGAAGCACATCATCCTGGCCACCGGCGCGCGCGCGCGCACACTGCCCGGCCTCGCGCCCGACGGCAAGACGATCTGGACCTACAAGGAAGCGATGGTCCCCGACGCGATGCCGAAATCGCTGCTGGTCGTCGGCTCGGGCGCCATCGGCATGGAGTTCGCGAGCTTCTATCACGACCTCGGCGTCGAGGTGACCGTCGCCGAGGTGCTCGACCGCATCCTGCCGGTCGAGGACGAGGAGATCAGCGGCCTCGCCCGCAAATCGTTCGAGAAGCAGGGCGTTGTCATCCACACCTCGGCGGAGGTGAAGGATCTGAAGGCCGCCAATGGCGGCGCGACCGCCACCATCGTCGCCGGCAACAAGAGCGCTGACGTTTCGGTGGAGAAGGTGATCCTCGCCATCGGCATCACCGGAAATGTCGAGGAGATCGGGCTCGACGGCACCAAAGTGAAGGTCGAGCGCGGCCACATCGTGGTCAATGAGTGGCTGGAGACCGGCGAAAAGGGCGTCTACGCCATCGGCGACGTCGTTGGCCCGCCCTGGCTCGCCCACAAGGCGATGCATGAGGGCGTCATCTGCGTCGAGAAGATCGCCGGCGAGCATCCGCATCCGCTCGACGTCACCAAGGTGCCGGGCTGCACCTACTGCCGGCCGCAGATCGCGTCGGTCGGGCTGACCGAGGCCAAGGCCAAGGCGGCCGGGCACGACGTGAAGGTCGGCCGCTTCCCCTTCATCGGCAACGGCAAGGCCATCGCGATGGGCGAGGACCAGGGGCTGGTCAAGACCGTGTTCGACGCCAAGACCGGCGAACTCCTCGGCGCGCACATGATCGGGGCCGAGGTCACCGAGCTGATCCAGGGCTACACCATTGCCCGGACGCTCGAGGGGACGGAGGCCGAGCTGATGAACACCATCTTCCCGCACCCGACCTTGTCCGAGGCGATGCACGAGTTGGTGCTTGACGCTTTCGGCCAGGTTCTCCACATCTAAACCCGTGCAGGCTCCCGAAAGACCACGTCTTCGCCATCCCGAAAAGGCGGCCCGGCCGGACTCGCCGCGTCTGGCCAAACCCGCCTGGATCCGGGTGAAGGCGCCGACCTCGCCGGTCTATGGCGAGACCAAGGCGCTGATGCGCCAGCTCAACCTCAACACGGTGTGCGAGGAGGCGGGCTGCCCCAATATCGGCGAGTGCTGGGCGAAGCGCCACGCGACCATGATGATCCTGGGCGCCGTCTGCACGCGGGCCTGCGCCTTCTGCAACGTGGCGACGGGCCTGCCCGACAGGCTCGACCCGCACGAGCCGGCCCATGTCGCCGAGGCGGTCGCCAAGCTCGGCCTCGCCCACGTGGTGATCACGTCGGTCGACCGTGACGACCTCGATGACGGCGGCGCCGCCCATTTCGCCGAGGTGATCACGCGCATCCGCGACGCGGCGCCCGGCACGACCGTGGAGATCCTGACGCCCGACTTCCAGAGGAAGAAGGGCGCGATCGAGACGGTGGTGGCGGCGAAGCCCGACGTGTTCAACCACAATCTGGAGACCGTGCCGCGTCTCTACCCCTCGGTGCGGCCCGGCGCGCGCTACTTCGCATCGCTTCGGCTGCTGCAGCGGGTGAAGGAGATCGACCCCGCGATGTTCACCAAGTCCGGCATCATGGTCGGGCTCGGCGAGACGCGCGAAGAGGTTGGCCAGGTCATGGACGATCTGCGCGCCGCCGACGTCGATTTCCTGACCATCGGTCAGTATCTCCAGCCGACGCCCAAGCACCATCCGATCGACCGGTTCGTCACGCCGGACGAGTTCGCCGCCTATGCCGCCGCCGCGCGCGGCAAGGGATTCCTGCTCGTTTCGTCCTCGCCGCTCACCCGGTCGTCCTATCACGCGGGCGAGGATTTCGAGAAGCTCCGCGCCGCACGCCTCGCCCACATTACGCACGGGGAGGGCTAGCCGTGCCGCGCCATACAGAGAAGCGCTTCCTGCCTCACCCGCCCGAGCGGCTGTTCGATCTGGTGGCCGACATCGAGTCCTATCCTGAATTCCTGCCCTGGTGCGTCGGCGCGCGCATCCTCTCGCGCACCGACAACGTGATCACCGCCGATTTGATGGTCGGATTTCGCATGCTGCGCGAGACCTTCACGTCCGAGGTCACGCTCGACCGGCCGCGGCGCATCGACGTGCGTTATACGCGCGGCCCGCTGCGCTACCTCCGCAATCACTGGATATTCACGCCGGACGGCGACGGCACGCGCATCGATTTCGACATCGAGTTTGAGTTCCGCTCGGCGATCCTGCGCCGGGTCATGCAGCCTTTGTTCGGCGAGGCGGTGAATCGCATGGTCGGCGCGTTCGCGTCCCGCGCCAACGCGCTCTATGCCGAGCCGGGCGGCAGCAAGCGAGCCTCGCAGCCGGGCTGAGCCGTTCGCGGCCTCACGCCGCCGTCCGCCGGCAAGCGATACGCGGCGGGGTCTTGAGCGTCTGCAGGATCACGCAATAGCGTTCGGTCGTCGCGATCAGCTTCTCGACAGCCTCGGGCGCGGCGTCGGTGTCGAGCGCGAAATCCAACGTGATCTCGGTCAGGCCGATCGGCACGCTGCGATCGACGCCGAGCGTGCCGCGCGCGTCCCAAACGCCCTCGGCGGTGATGCGGCCGTCGCGCAGCGTGACGCCCATCGCCGTCGCGACCGCCGACAGGGTGACGCCCGCGCAGGCGACCAGCGCCTCGAGCAGCATGTCGGCCGAGCAGGCCTGGCTGCCATCGCCGCCGGCCGACTCGTGCAGTCCGGCCACGATCTCGCCATGCCAGGCCGGCACGCGGCAGGCGAGCCCCGCCGCTTCGATACGGGCTTCGGCACGTGACACGACCCTGGCGGTCTCGGGCGCTTCGCGATAGCGCGCCTTTAACGGCGCCTGCAGCGCGCGCAGCTCGCTCGCTTCCATCGTCACCTCCTCAGAAATACACGCGACCCTCGACGGCCTCGACGCCTTCGCACGGCTCGATGAGGCGCGGGTCGTACAGGGCGCGGTGCGCGGCGACCGCGGCGATGATCGCGTCCAGCGCATCGCCCTGGATGTCGTTGATCGCCGCCGTCTCGATCGCCCGCGGCAGCTTGCCCAGCGCGCCGCGCGCCACGAGCGTGTCGATGATCGCGCGCCGCCAGATGCGCTGCTGCGACGACCGGCCTTTGTACGAGTGGTACAGACCTTCGGCCTTCAGCGTGCAGGCGGGACAGATCTCGATAACAAGGGGATGGCCGCGCGCCGGCGCCTGCATCGGCAGGATGCGGGCGTCGCGTTCGACGAGGGGCCGCAGGACCAGCGCGATGCCGGCCCAGGTCTGGCGGAACATGCGCAGGCCGATGGGGCTGAACGGCGTCTTGGCGTCGATATCGGTTCGACGCTTCGGCTCGGTCCGCGGCGCGCCGCCCAGGACATAGAGCGCGTCCGGATCTTCGAAACGGCGCGGGAAGCGGTCGACGAAGCCGAGCCAGCTCTTTTCGCGCACGAAATTCGCGGGCAGGCCGAACGGGAAGTCGAACCCGACGATCGCGTCGGTCGCCCCGGCCACATATTCGACAAGCGCGGCGAGGGCGCGGTCGCGGTCGGCCCCGCCGCCCGGCAGGAACTCGGCCGGAAAGCACGATTCGATCTGCACCGTTTCGGCCTCGATCACGCCGGTCGCGACCCAAGTGCCCTTGCCGGCCTGGCGGGCACCCGAGAAGTCGACCCCGATGATGCGGCGCGGCCCGGCGCGGCCCGGCAGCTTCACGCGGCGCGCGCCGCGCGATGCTTGGCGGAGCAGCATGTCGAGCGCGGCGATCACCGTCTGCTCGCGCACCGCGCCCCGTCCGCCGCGGAAGATGCGCCACTCGTGCAGCGTCTCGCGCCCCTTGCGCGCGCAGGCCATATGGACCAGCCCGACGGGCTTGGTCTCCGTGCCGCCGCCTGGGCCGGCGATGCCGGTGCAGGACACCGCGATCTCGGCGCGCGCCCGCGCCAGCGCGCCCTCGGCCATGGCGCGCGCGACCGGCTCGCTGACCGCCCCGTGTGCGCCGATGTCGGCAGCGGGCACGCCGAGCAGCTCGATCTTCGCCTCGTTGGAGTAGGTGACGAAGCCGCGTTCCACCACGTCGGACGAGCCCGGAATCTCGGTCAGCGCGCCCGCGATCAGCCCGCCGGTGCACGATTCCGCGGTGGCGAGCCGCAGCCCCTGCTCGCGGCAGGCCTCCAGCACGCGTCGGGCGCGGCCCTGGATGTCGGCGGGGATCATTGGCCGGGCAGGTGGGTCACTGCCCACATCGCGGCGAGGGCATAGAGACCGGCGACCAAATCGTCGGCCATCACGCCGAGTCCGCCGCGCCAGGTACGGTCAATGTACGAGGCAGGCCACGGCTTGGTGATGTCGGCGATCCGGAACAGGATGAGACCCAGCACGTAGTACCAGGGGTTCAGCGGCGCGGCGACGAGGGTAAGCCACTGGCCGGCGACCTCGTCGACCACGATGAACTGGGGATCGCGCAAGTGGCCCCGCCGCACGATCACGGCGCTGGCCGCCCAACCGACAAGGAAGGCGGCGAGCGCGGCGACGGCGAGTCCCACCGGCCCGGTCTCGGCCGCGATGACCCAGGCGAAGGGCAGGGCGGCGAGCGAGCCCCAGGTACCCGGCGCGCCGGGCAGAAATCCACTGCCGAACCAGGTCGCGAGGACGACCGCCGGGTGCCACGCGGCGAGGCCACGGGGCAGCGCGCTATCGGACATCACCCGCAACCGGCCCGGGCAGGCGCACACTCGCGATCGCCTGGGCGGCGATGCCCTCGCGCCGTCCGGTGAAGCCGAGCCCCTCGGTCGTCGTCGCCTTCACGCTGATGCGCGCGGGCGCGAGGCCGAGGATTTCGGCGACGCGCGCGACCATCGCCGCGCGATGGGGTCCGATGCGCGGGGCCTCGCAGATCAGCGTGATGTCGAGATTGACGATCTCGCCGCCCTGCGCCGCGACCAGCCCGGCCGCATGGCGCAGGAAGGCATCGGACGCGGCACCCTTCCAGCGCGCATCCGACGGCGGGAAATGCACACCGATATCGCCGGCCCCGATGGCGCCGAGGATGGCATCGGTCGCCGCATGGAGGCCGGCATCGGCATCCGAGTGGCCTTCGAGCGCGCGGTCATGCGGGATGCGAACGCCGCACAGCATGATGCCGTCGCCGGCGACGAAGCGATGCACATCGAAGCCGTGGCCGATGCGCGTCTCCCACGCGGCCGCGAGCAGCCGGCGCGCGCGCTTGAGATCGTCCTCGGTGGTGATCTTGAAATTGTCCTCGCTGCCGAGCACCAGCGCGACAGCGAGCTTCGCGGCCTCAGCCACCGCCGCATCGTCGGTCAGCGCGTTGCCTTCCGCGGCACGGTGCGCCGCCAGTATCTCGGCATAGCGGAAGCCTTGCGGGGTCTGGGCGCGCCATAGCCGGCCGCGATCGACCGTTGCCGCGACGGTGCGCCCGTCGTCGGACCGCTTGAGCGTGTCGGCGAGGGGCAGGGCGGGGACCGAGGCCGGTGCCGTGTCGAGCGCGCCGATCGTGCGCGAGATCGTGCCGGCATCGACGAAGGGCCGCGCCGCGTCGTGGATCAGCACGCGGTCCGGCGCCAGGCCGTGCAGGCTTTCGAGCCCCAGCCGCGCCGAATCCTGGCGTGCCGCCCCGCCGACGACCGGATCAAGCAGGTCGAGCCCCTCGGCCGCGCGCCGGTACTCCGCCTCGTCCTCGGCCCGGATCACCGCCCGCACATAATCGACCGAGGGATGCGTAGCGAAGGCCGCGAGGGTGCGCGCCAACACCGGCCGTCCGGCCAAGTCCTGATACTGCTTGGGCAGCCGACCGCCGAGACGGCTTCCGCTTCCCCCTGCCAGCACCAGCGCGACGCACCCGGCCATTCGTTCCTCCGCGAAACGGGGCAAGCCTATAGCACATTATCGATTCCTTCGACGCCCGGGCGCGGCCGTCGCTATAGTGCGCCGATGGCTGCCACCAACCTCGTCCTTGCCGTCTCGGCCCTGCTCGCCCTGGTGCCGGCGACCCTGCTGCCGTTCCGCACCGTGCCGCGGCGCGACGCGGTGTACTGGGTTCTGCTGGCCGTGGCCGCCGCGGGACCGATCGTGTGGATGGCCGCGACCTTCGCACCCGGCTGGCGCACAGGACTTTCCGGCGCGCTGATCGTAACGGTCGCCGCGACTCTGGTGATCTTCGCCGCGATCGCCGCTTCGACGCGCGAGGCGTGGCGGCTTACTCCGCTGCTGCTACCCTACCTGCTGCTGCTCGGCGCGCTGGCGCTGGTGTGGCAGCACCAGCCGGAGCGGGCGATCTCACGCTCGGCACCCAACGCCTGGATCGACTTCCACATCGTGGTCTCCGTGATCGCCTACGGGCTGATGACCGTCGGGGCCGTCGCGGGGCTCGCGGTCGTCCTTCAGGAGCGTGCGTTGAAGTCGAAACGCCCGGGGCCGCTCACACGCATGCTGCCCTCGGTCGCGGACTCCGAGGAGCTGCAAGTGCGGCTGCTGGGGGCATCCTGCCTGGTGCTCGCCATCGGCATCCTGAGCGGCATGACGACGGAGTATCTCGAGACCGGCAGCCTGCTGACCCTGACCCACAAGGTTGCCTTCACCCTGCTCACCTTCGCCGTGCTGGCGGCCCTGCTGTTCGCGCATTACCGCACCGGTTTGCGCGGGCGGCGGGCGGCGCGCTGGGTGCTGGTCGCCTGGCTTCTGCTGACCCTTGCCTATCCCGGTGTGAAGTTCGTCACCGACGTGCTGCTGGTCTGAACCCTCTTGCCATTTTGCACTGCAGCATGTACATACGCCTAAGACGTAGGCAGTCAAGGGATATGCCTAAAATATGAGCATTCAAATCGGTCCCCTGACCCTGGACGCGCCGGTGATCCTCGCCCCCATGTCGGGCGTGACCGACCTGCCATTCCGCCGCCTGGTCAAGCGTCTGGGCGCCGGTCTCGTGGTGTCCGAGATGATCGCAAGCCAGGCGATGATCCGGGAAAACCGGCGAACCCTGACCCGCGCATCGGTCGAGACCGAGGGCCAGCCGATGGCCGTGCAGCTCGCCGGCTGCGCGCCAGCTGACCTGGCCGAGGCGGCGAAGCTCTGCGAGGACCGCGGCGCCGCGCTGATCGACATCAATATGGGCTGCCCCGCGAAGAAGGTTACGGGGGGCGCGGCGGGCTCGGCGCTGATGCGCGACGAGGACCTGGCCGGGCGCCTGCTCGAGGCCACGGTGACCGCCGTCTCGATCCCCGTCACTCTCAAGATGCGCACCGGCTGGAACGACGAGAACCGCAACGCGCCGCGGCTCGCCCGCATCGCGGAGGAGAGCGGCATCAAGATGGTCACGGTGCATGGCCGGACGCGCTGCCAGTTCTATACCGGCCGGGCCGACTGGGCGTTCATCCGCCGGGTGAAGGAGGCCGTCTCGATCCCGGTGATCGGCAATGGCGACGTGACGACGCCCGACGAGGCGCGCGCGCTGCTCGACGAGTCCGGTGCCGACGGGGTGATGATTGGGCGCGGCTGCTACGGCCGACCCTGGTTCCCGCGCCAGGTGATCCGTTTCCTCGCCGACGGCACGCGCGAGCCCGACCCGCCGCTCGACGAGCAGTACCGCATCCTGGTCGGGCATTTCGACGACATGGTCGTGCATTACGGACCGGAGATCGCCTCGCGCGTCGCGCGCAAGCATGTCGCCTGGTACTCGAAGGGCCTGCCGTCCTCGGCCGAGTTCCGCGCCGAGGTGAACCGCATCGGCGACCCCGCCGGCGTGCGTGCCGCGATCGACCGGTTCTATCTGCCGCTGATCGAGCGGCTGGCGGAGGCGGCGTGACACTCGCCCCGGCCACGCTGCGCCGCCGGCGGCGAAGTACCTCGCCCGATCCCAACCTGCTGCTCGGCGCGCTGTCCTACGCCATCGTCGTGCTGGGCGAGGACAACGCCATCCTGTTCGCCAACCCGGCGGCGGAGCAGTTCTTCGACCAGGGTGCGTCGCATTTGATGGGCCAGACGCTTGGCCAGGTGATCCCGGTCGACAGTCCGGTCCTGTCGCTGGTCGCCCAGGCGCGCAAGGGCGGCGCGTCGGTCACCGAATATGACGTCAGCGTCACCCTGCCGCGCAACGGGACGCGCCTCGCCACCGTCCAGGCCGCCTCGTTCGGCGATGACGACTCCTTCATCGCCCTGTCGTTCCACGAGCAGACCCTGGCCCGCAAGATGGACCGCCAGCTCACTCACCGCAACGCCGCGCGCTCCGTCACCGCCATGTCGTCGGTGCTGGCGCACGAGGTGAAGAATCCGCTATCCGGCATCCGTGGGGCGGCGCAGCTCCTCGAACAGTCTGTCGGCGAGGCGGACCGCGAGCTGACCCGGCTCATCTGTGACGAGGCCGATCGCGTCTGCGCGCTGGTCGACCGGATGAGCGTGTTCGGCGAGCCCGCCGCGCTCGACCGCGAGCCGGTGAACATTCACGCCGTGCTGCACCGCGTGCGGCGCATCGCCGAGGCGGGGTTCGCGAGCCACGTGCGCTTCTCGGAAGTGTACGACCCGTCGCTGCCGCCGGTGCTCGGCCATTCCGACGAGCTGCTGCAGGTGTTCCTCAACCTGGTCAAGAACGCCGCCGAAGCAGTGCCCGCGAAGGGTGGCGAGATCGTGCTGTCGACCGCGTACCAGCACGGGCTGCGCATGAGCCAGCCCGGCGGTCGGTCGGTGCAGCTCCCGCTCGTGGTGAGCGTGCAGGACAATGGCGGCGGGGTGCCGGACGACCTTGCCCAGCACATGTTCGATCCCTTCGTCACCACCAAGGCGAACGGCACCGGGCTGGGCCTCGCGCTGGTGGCCAAGGTGATCGGCGACCATGGCGGCGTGGTGGAGTTCGACAGCCAGCCGCGGCGCACCGTGTTCCGCGTCATGCTTCCCGTCATGGACGGCGAGGCGGAGACCGAGTTCATGACCGAGTCCACCATCCTTGTTGCCGATGACGATCGCGGCATCCGAACTGTGCTGACACAAGCGCTGACGCGCCGCGGCCATGCGGTGCGCGCCACGGGCAACGCCTCGACCTTGTGGCGCTGGGTGGAGCAGGGCGAGGGCGACGTGGTGATCACCGACGTCGTGTTCCCCGACGAGAACGGGCTCGATCTGCTGCCGCGCATCCGCAAGCTTCGCCCCGACCTGCGCGTGATCGTGATGAGCGCGCAGAACACGCTCCTCACCGCGGTCAAGGCGGCCGAGCGCGGCGCGTTCGAATATCTGCCGAAGCCGTTCGACCTGAACGAGGTGCTGAACGTCGTCGACCTCGCGCTTGCCGCGCCGCTGACGCCGGCCGAGCCGGTGGCGGCCAACGATGCGGGCGAGCAGCTTCCGCTGATCGGCCGGTCCGCGGCGATGCAGGAGATCTATCGCGTGCTCGCGCGGCTGATGGGCACCGACCTGACGGTGATGATCACCGGCGAATCCGGCACCGGCAAGGAGCTGGTGGCGCAGGCGCTGCACACCTACGGCAAGCGCCGGCACGGCCCGTTCGTCGCCATCAACATGGCGGCGATCCCGCGCGAGCTGGTCGAGGCCGAGCTGTTCGGCCACGAGAAGGGCAGCTTCACCGGCGCCACCGCGCGCGGGATCGGCCGCTTCGAGCAGGCGCAGGGCGGCACCCTGTTCCTCGACGAGATCGGCGACATGCCGATCGAGGCGCAGACGCGGCTCCTGCGCGTCCTGCAGTCCGGCGAGTACACGACCGTGGGTGGGCGCCGGCCGATCCGGGCCGACGTGCGCATCGTCGCCGCAACCCACCGCGACCTGCGCCATCACGTGCAGCAGGGCCTGTTCCGCGAGGATTTGTTCTTCCGCCTCAACGTCGTGCCGATCCGCCTGCCGCCGCTGCGTGAGCGCACCGAGGACATCGCCGAGCTGGCGCAGCATTTCTTCACCCAGGCGGTTTCCGAGGGGCTGCCGCAGAAAAGCTTCTCGACGTCGGCGATGGAACGGCTAAAACGCTATCGCTGGCCCGGGAACGTGCGCGAGCTCGAGAATCTGGTGCGGCGCTTGGCCGCGCTGCACGCCGAGGATGTCATCGGTCCCGAAATCGTCGACGCCGAGCTCTCCGAGCCGGGACCCGGCCTCACTGATCGGACCAACGGCGACGACGGGCTCGGCCCGGCGGTCGAGCGTCACCTGTCGCAGTATTTCAACGCCCACGGCGATGCGCTGCCTTCACCCGGCCTGTATGATCGGGTGTTGCGCGAAATCGAGCGACCGCTCTTCGCCATCGCGCTGTCGGCGACGCGGGGCAACCAGATCCGCGCGGCCAAGCTGCTGGGACTCAATCGCAACACGCTGCGGAAGAAAATCCGTGACCTCGACATTCCAGTTGTGCGCGGCGTAAAGTAGCGGCGCCGTCGAGGGGCCGTCTGCGTCGCCTGCCAAGGACATCCCGGACCCATCCGTTCGCTCTGAGGAGCTTGCGCAGCAAGCGTCTCGAAGGGCGAGCGCGGCACGGTCCCAGGGCTTCGTCCTTCGAGACCCGCCTTCGCTTCGCGAAGACGCTCGTCAGGACGAACGGTGAGGATTCGAACACGTTGCCACTGCCATGAAGGTCATCGTCTGCGGCGCGGGACAGGTCGGGTTCTCGATTGCCCGGCAGCTTGCCCAGGAGGATCACGACGTCACCGTGATCGACCAGTCGGAGGATCTCGTCCGCCGGGTGGGCGACGCGCTCGACGTCAAGGCGATGGTCGGGTTCGCCTCGCGGCCCGACGTGCTGCAGACGGCAGGCGCGGGCGATTGCGACATGCTGATCGCGGTCACCTACGCCGACGAGGTGAACATGGTGGCCTGCCAGGTGGCGCACTCGCTGTTCAACGTGCCGACCAAGATCGCACGCGTGCGCGAGCAGAGCTATCTCGATCCGATCTGGGCCGACCTGTTCAGCCGCGACCACATGCCGATCGACGTGATCATCTCGCCCGAGATCGAGGTAGCGCGCGCCATCTCGCGCCGGCTGCGCGTGCCCGGCTCGACCGACACCATCCCGCTCGCGAACGGGCGGGTGCAGGCGATCGGCGTGCGTCTCAACCCCGATTGTCCGATCCTGGACAAGCCGCTGCGCCAGCTCACCGGCCTTTTCCCGGATCTCGCGATGATGGTCGTCGCGATTATCCGCGACGGCGCAACCATCGTGCCGACCGCGGACGACATGATGGCGATCGGGGACGAAGTCTACTTCGTGGCCGACGCCGAGCATGTCGGTCGCGCGCTTGCCGCATTCGGTCACGAGGAGCAGCAGGCGCGGCGCATCACCATTGCCGGCGGCGGCCATATCGGGCTGTTCTTCGCCGAGCTCATCGAAAAGGAGCACCGCAACGTCACCGCGAAGCTGATCGAGCGCGATCCGGCTCGCGCCGCGATGATCGCCGAGCGTCTTACCCGCACCGTCGTGCTGCAGGGCGATACGCTCGACCCCGAAATTCTCGAGGAGGCAAACGTCGCCTCGACCGAGGCGTTCATCGCCGTGACCAACGACGACGAGACCAATGTCCTGGGCTCGCTCCAGGCCAAGCGGATCGGCTCGAAGCGTGTCATCACGCTGGTCAACAACGCGAACTACACCTCGCTCGTCACCTCGCTCGGCATCGACGTGGCGGTCAATCCGCGCGCGATCACGGTCTCCACCATCTTGCAGCATGTCCGGCGCGGGCGCATTCGCGCGATCCACTCGCTGCGCGAGGGCTCGGGCGAGATCGTCGAGGTCGAGGTGCTCGAGACGTCGGGCCTGGTCGGCCAGTCGATCCGCGGCGCCGACCTGCCGGACCGCGTGATCATCGGCGCCATCGTGCGCGAGGGCAAGGTCGTGCTGCCGCGCGGCGACACGGTGATCCTCGCCAAGGACCGAGTGATCCTCTTTGCCGCCGCCGAGGCCGTGAAGGAGGTCGAGAAGCTGTTCTCGGTCCGCCTGGAATTCTTCTGAGCCGGGGCAAGCGTGTCACGCATCGCATATGTCAACGGTCGCTACCTGCCGCATGGCGCGGCCGGAATCCATGTCGAGGATCGTGGCTTCCAGTTCGCCGACGGCGTCTACGAGGTGATCGCCGTCGCGGGCGGCAGGCTGATCGACGAGGCGCTGCACTTCGCGCGGCTGCACCGCTCGCTGGCCGAGCTGCGCATCGCCGCACCGATGACGGATGCCGCCCTACGTCACGTGATGGGCGAGGTCCTGCGGCGGAACGGCGTGCGCGGCGGGATCCTGTATCTCCAGGTCACGAGAGGCGCCGCGCCGCGCGATCATGCCTTTCCCAGGGACGCGCAACCGTCGGTGATAATGACCGCGCGGCGCGCCCGCCCGCCCTCCGCCGACGCCGTCGCGCGCGGTGTTGCGGTGATCACGATTCCCGACATCCGCTGGAAGCGCTGCGACATCAAGTCGGTGTCGCTGCTGCCGAACATCATGGGCAAGCAGCAGGCGAAGGAGGCCGGCGCCTACGAGGCCTGGCAGGTCTCGCCCGACGGTCTGGTCACCGAAGGCACTTCGACCAATGCCTGGATCGTGACGCGCGACGGCAGGCTGGTCACCCGCGCGGCGGATCACGCCATCCTGAACGGGGTGACGCGCCTCGCGATTCTTGAGCTGGCCCGGGACGAAGGCCTGGCGATCGAGGAACGCGGCTTTACCGTTGCCGAAGCACAGGCGGCGGCCGAGGCGTTCATCACCTCGACCACCGCTTTCGTGCTGCCGGTCATCGCGATCGACGGCAAGAACGTGGCGGAGGGCCGACCCGGCCCCTTCGCAGAGAAGCTGCTCGCCCGGTATCGCGGACGCGTGGCCGGAGTTCCCGCATGACCGAGCGCACCCTGCCGCTGCCGAAGGCGGCCATCTTCGACTGGGACAATACGCTGGTCGATACGTGGGGGGTCATCCACGACTCGTTGAACGCGGCGCTCGTCCATATGGGCCACGCGCCCTGGACCCCTGACGAGACACGCGCCCGGGTCCGCCGTGCGCTTCGCGAGTTGTTTCCCGAGCTGTTCGGCGACCGCTGGCAGGAAGCGCAGGAGGTGTTCTATCGGACCTTCCATGCCATCCACCTCGAGCGGCTGGAAGTGATGGAGGGCGCCGTTGCGCTGATCGAACTTCTCGCCGCACGTGGCGTCTGGCTCGGGGTGGTGTCGAACAAGAACGGCGAAAACCTGCGTAAGGAGGTCGCTCATCTCGGCTGGGACCGCTATTTCCGTCGGGTGGTCGGCGCCAATGATTGTCCTCGCGACAAGCCGGCACCGGACCCCGTGTACCGCGCGCTGGAAGGCAGCGGCGTCGCGGCCGGCCGAGAGGTGTGGTTTGTGGGCGATACGTCAACCGACATCGAATGCGCCTGGAACGCAGGCTGCGTACCCATTCTGCTGCGCGAAATTGCTCCAAAAAGGGGCGAATTTGCCCGGGACGACGAATTTTTCCACTTCCGCGACCGCCTGGTGCTCGAATCTCTTGTCCATGCTCTGGAATGGCCCATATCTGACTGAGGTGCCCCACCAACGTGTGGGGAGAAGCCCGAACGCACCGGCATGGCAACGGCCCGCCGGGGTGTGAAACTCGCAGCGAAAGCGAAAAAATGTCCGATAAAAATCAGAATGTTCAGGACGTGTTCTTGAACCACATCCGCAAGAACAAGACCCCGGTGACGGTCTTCCTGGTGAACGGCGTCAAGCTGCAGGGCGTGATCACGTGGTTCGACAACTTCTGCGTGCTGCTGCGGCGCGACGGCCATTCGCAGTTGGTGTACAAGCACGCAATCTCGACGGTGATGCCGGTCGGTCCGATCCAGCTGTTCGAGGGCAAGGAAGAAAAAGAAGCTGTCGAAGCCTAGCGTTCGCGATGACGACAAATCGGCGCGCGGCTCGGGCCGCGCGCTGGTGGTTCATCCTTTCCTGAAATCGGCGCAGGGCGAAGCGCGTGCGCCGGAGGCACGGCTGGCCGAGGCGGTCGGCTTGGCCGAGGCGATCGCGCTCGACGTGCGGGCGGCCGAGCTGGTACCGACCGTGCGCTGGCGCGCCGCCGCCCTGATGGGTGAGGGAAGCATCGAGCGGCTGGGCGAGCTGATCGCGGCCGAGGAGATTGTCGTCGTCGTGGTCGACGCGTCGCTTTCGCCGGTTCAGCAGCGCAATCTCGAGCGTGCCTGGAAGACCAAGGTCATCGACCGCACCGGGCTGATCCTCGAAATCTTCGGCGAACGGGCCCAGACGCGGGAGGGCCGCCTGCAAGTCGAGCTTGCGCACCTGTCCTACCAGCGTAGCCGGCTGGTCCGGAGCTGGACCCATCTCGAGCGGCAGCGCGGCGGCTTCGGCTTCCTCGGCGGGCCAGGCGAAACTCAAATCGAGGCGGACCGCCGCCAGCTCGGCGAGCGCATCCTCCGCATCAAGCGCGAGATCGAATTGATCAAGCGCACGCGCGGGCTGCACCGCGAGGCGCGCCGCCGCGTGCCTTATCCTGTGGCTGCGCTCGTCGGCTACACCAACGCCGGCAAGTCGACCCTGTTCAACCGATTGACCGGCGCCGGCGTCCGCGCCGAAGACCTGCTGTTCGCGACGCTCGATCCGACCATGCGCAAGGTGCGCCTGCCATCGGGTCGCACCATCATCCTCTCCGACACGGTCGGGTTCGTCTCCGATCTGCCGACCGACCTGGTGGCCGCGTTCCGCGCCACGCTCGAGGAGGTGATCGCGGCCGATGTGATCGTCCACGTGCGGGACGTCGCTCATCCGGACAGCGAGGCGCAGAAGTCGGACGTGCTCGGCGTGCTGCATGATCTCGGCGTCAACGGGGTGCGCCCAGCCAACATCGTCGAGGTGCAGAACAAGATCGACCTGCTGCCGTCCGAGGCGCGACTCGCTCTCGTTAACCGCGCCGATCGCCAAGACGACGTGGTCGCCGTTTCCGCCGCGAGCGGAGAGGGGTGCGACCGGCTACTCGCACTCCTCGATGCGCGCATCGCAGGTGGACGACGAGTTGTCGATCTCGACGTGGCACTCGCCGACGGGGCGGCGCTCGCCTGGCTCTATCGCAACGGCGAGGTTTTGAGCCGGCGCGACGAAGGCGACGTCGCCCATCTCCAGGTCGGGCTGGCCGAGCAGGATCTTTCCCGATTCGAACGCCGCCGCGGACCTGCCGCCAGCTAGCGAGCGGCGACTTCCTACCGCCAGATTGTGGATCGGCCGGGGCCCGGCTATCATCCGGCCCGACCCGCGGGAATGGCGGGATTGGGAGGAAACATGAACCATATCTGTATTGCGCGCGGGGCATTCATGCTCGGCGCCACCGCGTTGTCATTGCTTTCGATCGCTCCCGCCACGGCGAACGACGTGGTGCGCTTTGGCAAGGGCCACCCGACGGCCTTCACCTTCATCCCCGTCGATGTCGGCGTCGAGGCCGGCACCTTCGCCAAGCACGGTATCGACCTGCAGGTCTTCGCCTTCCACGGCGCCGGCAAGTTTCACCAAGGCTTCGCCGCGGGTTCGATCGACATGGGCGCGGCATCCGGCCCCGACATGGTGTTCGTGGCCAAGGGCTCGCCGGTGAAGGCCGTGTTCAACGAGGCTGGTCCGCCGCTCAATGTCGGACTCGGCGTCGCTTATGACAGCCCTATCAAGTCGTTCTCCGACCTCAAGGGCAAGAAGATCGGGGTGACGACCAAGGGCTCTCTCACCTGGTGGCTGCCGCGCCACATGGCGGCGATGGCCGGGTGGGGGACGGACGGCGTCCAGACGGTCAGCCTCAGCTCGAATCAGGGCGAGATCGCCGCACTTCGCACCCAGCAGGTCGACGCGATCTCGATCAGCGTCGACGCCATGTTCGCGCTAGAGGAGAAGAAGCAGGGCCGCCTGCTACTCAACTACGGCGACCACGTGAAGGACTTCATGGTGCACGTGATCTATGCCAGCAAGGCCTATATCGCAAAGCACCCGGAGAACGTGCGCAAGGTCCTCGCCGGCTGGGTCGACACCATCGAGTACATGAAGACCCACAAGGACGTGGTGGTGAAGACCTACAACCGCGTGTCGAAGATTCCGCCGTCGATCGCGAGCCGCACCTACGACACCGAGATGCCGATCTTCAACACCGACGGTCACTTCGTCGATTCCGCGCTGAAGGTGCTGGCGGCTTCCTACGTCGAGACCGGACAGATGGAGAAGGAGCCTGATATGCGGAAGCTGATCGACGAGAGCTTCCTGCCCAAGAACTAAAGTCGATAGGGTCGGTTCCGGCCGCGACGGTTGAGGTGAAGGGTTGGGACGACTATCATCGTCCCAACCCTGCACAAACAGACAGGACGGGAGGCCAACATGATCAAGACCACCATGCGCGCGCAAGCCATCCGGGCGACGCTTCTGGGTGCGGCGACCTTGGTCGCTTTTACCGTCGCGCCCGCCACGGCGAACGACACGGTACGGTTCGGCAAGGGCCATCCCACCGCCTTCACCTTCATCCCGGTCGATGTCGGATTGGAAGCCGGCATCTTCGCCAAGCATGGCATCGACCTGAAGGTCTTCTCGTTCCACGGTGCCGGCAAGTTCCACCAGGGATTCGCGGCCGGCTCCATCGACATGGGCGCAGCGTCAGGCCCCGACATGGTGTTCGTCGCCAAGGGTTCGCCGGTGAAGGCCGTCGCCAACATGGCCGGCCCGCCGTCGCTGATCGGGATCGGTGTCGCCTACGACTTGCCGATCAAGTCCGTCGCCGACCTCAAGGGAAAGAAGATCGGCGTGACCACCAAGGGTTCGCTCACCTGGTGGCTGCCACGCCAGGTCGCCAAGCTGCAGGGATGGGGCCCAGACGGCGTCGAGACGGTCAGCCTGTCCTCGACGCCAGGTATGATCGCGGCGCTGCGCACCGGCCAGGTCGACGCGATCTCGACGGGCATCGACTCGGTGTTCGTGCTCGAATCCAAGAAGCAGGGCCGGCTGCTGTTCAGCTTTGGCGACGTGATCAAGGACTTCATGATGCATGTCATCTATGCGTCCAACGATTTCATCGCCAAGCGACCCGATGACGTGCGCAAGGTCCTCGCCGCCTGGTTCGAGACGATCCGCTACATGCAAGGTCACAAGGACGAGGTGGTGAAGATCTACAACAAGGTTTCGAAGATCCCGCCCGCGATCGGCGCGCGGACCTACGACGCTGTGATGCCGATCTTCACCACGGACGGGCACTTCGTCGATTCCCAGCTCAACGTGCTGGCCAACTCCTACGTCGAAATGGGCCAGGTCAAGACGGCGCCTGAAATGCGCGCACTTCTGACCGAAGAGTTCCTGCCCAAGGCGATGAATTGATCTGAACGAAAGGGCACGTCCATGGCCAAGCTGCGCCATATCGCCGTCACCGTCTCCGACCTTCCCAAGGCCGCAGCGTTCTACGAGAAGACGTTCGGGTTGACCGTCCATAGCCGCAACGACGTGGCGATCAGCATGTCGGACGGGATCATGAACCTGACGCTTCTCAAATTCCCGACCGACGAGATGGCGGGCGATGAGCGCGGCAAGGACTTCGTGGGCGTGCACCATTTCGGCTTCGTGGTCGACGACATCGACGAGACCGGAAAGGTCATCGAGACCAATGGCGGCCGCTTCCACCCGGTCGACACCGGCGGCATGAATACCGAGACCAAATACCGCGACCCGGACGGGATCGTTTTCGACATTACCGGACCCGAGCATCTCTGGGCCGGGGTAAAGCTCTAGGCGTGGCGGCCGCGACCGGAACCCGCCGCCGCCTGCGCGCGCGCGTCATCCAGACGGGCTTTGTCACCGTCACGCTGGTTCTGTGGTACGTCGTCTCGACGCACGAGCTGGTCAATCCGCTGATCCTGCCGGCCTTGCCGAAAGTGGGCGACGCGTTCGTCGAGATCGTCGCGCGCGGCACGTTCCTTCCCGACCTTCGGGTCACTCTGACCGAACTGGCCTGCGGCTATGCCATTGCCGTCGCGCTGGGGAGCGCGGTCGGCTTCGCGGTCAGCCGTCGGCGTTATGCCATACGCGCCTTCGATCCTCTGATCGCCGGACTGGCGGCCGTGCCGCTGATCCTGTTCCTGCCGCTCTACGTCATGTTCTTCGGGATTGGTATCGGCTCGAAGATCGCGATCGGCGCGACCATCGCGTTCTTTCCCGTTGCGCTTTCGACCATCGCCGGGTTCGCCAATGTCGACCCGCTCTACCTCACCGCCGCGCGCGCGATGGGGGCCTCGAACGCCCAGCTCTTTCGCGAGGTGCTGGTACCGGCAGCCCTGCCGGTGATCCTGGGCGGGCTCCGCATGGGATTCATCCTGTGCTTCCTCTCGATCCTGGGCTCGGAGACCATCATTTCCTATGCCGGACTGGGCCATAAGATCGTCGAGCTGGGTGAGACGATGGATACGCCCCGGATGTTCGGCTATATCGCCTTCGTGGTCATGATCGCGGTGGCGCTCAACGTCACCGTGACGGCGATCGAGCGGAAGGCGCGGCGCTGATGGCCGGAGTTGCTGTGGCGGGCACGCGGTCAGACGAATCCCTGCTCTCGCGCCTGCGGAGCTGGGCTGCGCGGCGCCCGGCGGCGGCGCGCGTCGGCGCGATCATCGCGTTTCTGGCGCTGTGGGAAATCCTCGGTCTTCTATTCGGCGATCCGCTGTTCTTCGCACCGTTGAGCCGCACCATCGCCGCGTTCCCCGACGTCATCGAAGATCCCCAGGTGATGCATGCCGTGCTCACGACCTTCTGGGAGGTGGCGGTGGCATTCGGGCTCTCGGTCGCCATCGGACTTGCCATCGGCATTCCGGTCGGGCTGCATCGCTCGACCAACGAGAGCATCTATCCCATCGTTCTGCTGCTCTATGGCATTCCGCAGGTGACCATCCTGCCGCTTGTCGTTCTGATCTTCGGCATCGGGCCCGCATCGCGCATCGCGTTCGGGGTGACGCACGGCATGTTCCCGATGATCATCTCGATCGTCGCCGGGGTCAGCCGGATGTCACCGATTCTCGACACCGCGGCGCGCTCGATGGGAGCCAACCGGGCGCAGCTCTTCCGTCACGTGGTGTTTCCGCAGATGGTGCCGGCCTTCTTCACCGGCATGCGGCTCGGCATGTCGCTGGTGCTGCTCGGCGTGCTGCTGGCCGAGCTCTACTCGTCGCAGGGCGGCATCGGCCAGTACACCACGGCCTACACCGAGTCCTTCCAGCCGGCGCATCTGTTCGGGCTGGTCGCAATCCTTGCCGCCATGGCGATCGCACTGAACGAGGCGGTTCGCCGCGCCGAAATCCGAGCCAGCCGCTGGCGGGGATGAACGGCGGCTTGATTTCTCACGAACCGAGCCCCCTCGGTTGACACACTGGGGCGCGGCCGCCTATATAGCTGGCACTCGCGCTTGGGGAGTGCTAACAGCGCGAACCATCCAATAATCCTGAACGGGAGAAGGATTTCATGAAAATCAGGCCGCTGCATGATCGCGTTCTGGTCGAGCCCCTCGAGGCCGAGGACAAGACCAAGGGTGGGATCATCATTCCCGACACGGCGAAGGAAAAGCCGATGGAGGGCAAGGTCGTCGCGGCGGGCGCTGGCGCGCGCGGCGAAGACGGCAAAGTCCAGAAGCTCGACGTCAAGGTCGGCGACCGCATCCTTTACGGCAAGTGGTCCGGCACCGAGGTCAAGCTGGATGGCAAGGACCTTCTGATCATGAAGGAATCCGACATCATGGGCATCATCGAGTAGGGGAGCAGAACGAATGGCGAAAGATGTAAGATTTTCGACGGACGCCCGCTCGCGCATGCTCCAGGGCGTCGAGGTTCTGGTCGATGCGGTCAAGGTGACGCTGGGTCCGAAAGGCCGCAACGTCGTGCTCGACAAGTCGTTTGGGGCGCCGCGTATCACCAAGGACGGCGTGACGGTCGCCAAGGAGATCGAACTCTCCGACAAGTTCGAGAACATGGGCGCCCAGATGGTGCGCGAGGTCGCCTCGAAGACCAATGACGAGGCGGGTGACGGCACCACCACCGCCACCGTTCTTGCGGCGGCGATCTTCCGCGAAGGCTGCAAGGCGGTCGCCGCGGGCATGAACCCGATGGACCTGAGACGCGGCATCGACATCGCGGTCCGCGCCGTGGTCGACGAGATCAAGAAGCAGTCGAAGCCGATCAAGACCGATCGCGAGATCGCCCAGGTCGGCACCATCTCGGCCAACGGCCAGAGCGAGATCGGCCAGATGATCGCCGAGGCGATGCAGAAGGTCGGCAAGGAGGGCGTGATCACGGTCGAGGAGGCGAAGAGCCTCGAGACCGAACTCGACGTGGTCGAGGGTATGCAGTTCGACCGCGGCTATCTCTCGCCGTATTTCATCACCAACGCCGAGAAGATGGTTACCGAACTGGAGAACCCATACATCCTCCTGTTCGAGAAGAAGCTGGCGAGCCTCCAGCCGATGCTGCCGCTCCTCGAGGCGGTGGTGCAGTCCACCCGCCCACTGCTGGTGATTGCAGAGGACGTCGAGGGCGAGGCGCTGGCCACCCTCGTGGTCAACAAGCTGCGCGGCGGCCTCAAGGTCGCGGCGGTCAAGGCGCCCGGCTTCGGCGACCGGCGCAAGGCCATGCTCGAGGATCTGGCGATCCTGACGGGCGGGCAGGTCGTCTCCGAGGATCTCGGCATCAAGCTCGAGAGCGTCACCCTGCAGATGCTCGGCAAGGCCAAGCGCGTGTCGATCGACAAGGACAACACGACGGTCGTCGGCGGCGCGGGCAAGAAGGCCGAGATCGAGGGCCGCTGCAACCAGATCCGGGCGCAGATCGAGGAGACCACCTCGGACTACGACCGCGAGAAGCTGCAGGAGCGTCTGGCCAAGCTCGCGGGCGGCGTCGCGGTGATCCGCGTCGGCGGCGCGTCCGAGATCGAGGTCAAGGAGAAGAAGGACCGAGTCGAGGACGCGATGAACTCCACCCGCGCCGCGGTGGAGGAGGGCATCGTGCCCGGCGGCGGCACGGCGCTGCTCTACGCCACCAATGTCCTCGCCAAGCTCAAGGGCGAGAACGAGGACCAGCGGGTCGGCATCGATATCGTCCGCCGGGCGCTGCAGTGGCCGCTGCGCCAGATCGCCGAGAATGCCGGGCGCGACGGCGCCGTGGTGGCGGGCAAGCTGCTCGAGAGCAAGTCCACTACGTTCGGCTATGACGCGCAGGCGGACGACTACACCGACCTCGTGAAGGCCGGCATCATCGACCCGACCAAGGTGGTTCGCACCGCGCTGCAGGATGCGGCATCGGTCGCCGGGCTCCTGATCACCACCGAGGCGATGGTTGCCGAACATCCCGAGCCCAAGGAGCACAGCCACGGCATGCCGCCGGGTGGCATGGGCGACATGGGCATGGGCATGTAGCCACAAGGGACAACAAGGCCCCGAAGGGGCCGACTTGTTGGGGGCCGTGGCAACACGGCCCCTTTTCTTTTCGTTACCAATCGGTATGTACACATCTCCCATGAGTGCAGACCCCGAACGCGTCGCCGCCCTGATCCGCACCGTGGCGGCCGAAGAGATCGTGCCGCGCTATCAAAGCCTCGGCGCCGAGGACGTGTTCGAGAAGCGCCCCGGAGACCTGGTCACCGCTGCGGACCTCGCGGCCGAGGCGCGGCTCGCCGAAGGGCTGGTCGCCATGGCGCCGGGCAGCAGCGTCGTCGCGGAGGAGATGGCCCACAAGGACCCGGGCGTCCTCAAGCGGCTCGCCGGCGATGCTCCGGTCTGGGTGATCGACCCGGTGGACGGCACCGCCAACTTTGCCGCCGGGAAACCCGATTTCGCGGTGATCGTCGCCTATGTCGAGCGCGGTCGCACTTGCGCCGGCTGGATCCTCGACGTGCTGGGCGACGAGATGGCCCTGGCGGAAGAGGGGAGCGGGGCTTATTCCAATGGGACGCGGCTGCACGCCGCATCCGCGGCACCGCTCCCGGACATGACCGGCTATGTGGGGGCGCGGCTCCGTGCCCGGCCGGAGATCGCCGCGCGGCTCGGTCCGATCCGCGTGTCGCGCTGCTCCGGCCGCGACCATTTCGACCTGGCGCGGGGCACACTGCACTACGCGCTGTTCCGCCGCGCCATGCCGTGGGACCACGCCGCGGGCGTCCTGATCCATCGCGAGGCCGGCGGCTATAGCGCCAGCGAGGATGGCACGCCCTACCGCCCGGCCGGCGCGCCGGAGCAGGGGCTGCTGCTCGCACCCGACCGCGACGCGTGGGAAACCGTTCACGACGCCGTCCTGCCGACAGGGAAATAGCGCGACCGCTGCGGCCAGCGGCGACCTGCTTGGCGAAGCTCGCGGTTGCGGCCGGAGGGCGCGCCGCTACAATCGCCGCGCATCATCTCAAACACGGGAGACGGGCATGACCAAAGCCGCGTTCGTCGGGCTCGGCGTCATGGGCTACCCCATGGCTGGCCATCTCGCCGCCCAGGGCTTCGAGGTCACGGTGTACAACCGCACCGGCGCCAAGGCCGAGCGCTGGGCCGCCGAGCATAAGGGTCAGGCCGCCGCGACGCCGCGCGGGGCGGCCGAGGGCGCAGATCTGGTCTTTACCTGCGTCGGCAACGACGACGACGTACGCGCGGTCGTGCTCGGCAGGGACGGGGTGCTGGCCGGCATGGCGAAGGGCTCGATCCTGGTCGATCACACGACCGCCTCGGCCGCGCTCGCACGCGAGCTCGCCGCGGCGGGCGCCGAAAAGGGGATCGGCGTGCTCGACGCGCCGGTCTCCGGCGGCGAGGCGGGCGCACAGAACGGGCGGCTGACCGTGATGGTCGGCGGCGAGCCGGCGATCTTCGAGCGCGCGCGGCCGGCGATGGAGTCCTACGGCGTGTCGGTCATGCTGATGGGGCCGCCGGGCTCCGGCCAGCTCACCAAGATGGTTAATCAGATATGCATCGCTGGGCTGGTCCAGGCCCTGTCCGAAGGAGCGAACTTCGCGCGCCGCGCCGGGCTCGACGCGACCAAGGTGTTCCAGGTGATCTCGAAGGGTGCGGCCCAGTCCTGGCAGATGGAGAACCGCCACGCCACGATGCTCGAGGACAGGTACGAGTTCGGCTTCGCCGTCGACTGGATGCGCAAGGACCTGGCGATCTGCCTCGCCGAGGCCGAGCGCAACGGCGCGCGCCTGCCGGTCACGGCGCTGGTCGACCAGTTCTACAAGCATGTGCAGGAACGGGGCGGGGGACGCTACGACACCTCCAGCCTGATGCTGCTTCTCACCAGGCCGTAGCGCGCGCGGCGCCCCCGTTGGACACCGGAACAGACCGCCTGCAGACCGAGCCATCGGGCAAGCCGCGACCAGCCCCGAACCGGATTCTGCTTTTTGTCGCGGCCCTCGCCACCAACTTCGTCACCGCGATCGAGGCGACGATCGTTGCGACGGCGATGCCCACGGTCGTCGCCGATCTGGGAAATTTCGAGCTCCTGAGCTGGGTGTTCACCGCCTATTTGCTGACCCAGGTCGTCACCATTCCGGTCTACGGGCGTCTTTCCGACCTCTATGGCCGAAAGCCGATCCTGCTGTTCGGGATGGCGCTGTTCCTGATCGGTTCCGTGCTTTGCGGGTTCGCATGGTCGATGGCGAGCCTGGTCGCATTTCGCGTCGTGCAGGGGCTCGGGGCAGGGGCGCTGATGCCGGTGGCGCGGACCCTGGTCGGCGACCTCTATCACGGCCCGGAACGCGCCCGCATGCAGGGCTACGTCTCCAGCGTGTTCGTGGCCGCGGCCGTCCTGGGGCCGGTCGTTGGCGGCTTCATCGCCACCCACACGATATGGCCGCTGGTGTTCTGGGTGAACCTGCCGCTCGGGCTCTTCGCCGCCGCGATATTGATCTGGGTGCTGCACGAACAGGTCGAGCGCAAGAAGCACAAGATCGACTGGGGCGGGGCGGTCATGCTGGCCGCCGGCACCGGCGCGATGATGTTCGCCCTGGCCGAGATCTCCAAGCTGGGACCGTGGGTGACCGGGGCGCTTCTGGCGGCCGCAGCCGTTCTGCTGGTCGCGTTTTCGTTCTATGAGCGCGCCGTTGTCGAGCCGATCTGGCCGCCTTCGCTGTGGCGCGATCGGATGGTGACCAGCGGCAATCTGGTGTCGCTGGCCATCGGCTGTGCCATGATGGGAATCGCCGCGTACCTGCCGGTCTACATGCAAGGCGTGATCGGTACGACCGCGGTCATATCCGGTATGACCATCATGGCGATGTCGGCCACCAGCCCGATCGGCGCGGTGCTCGCCGGGCGGATCATGCTGCGCCGGTCGTACCGGACCGCCGCGCTGACCGGCGGGGCGATGTTCCTTCTCGGCACCTTCATGATGACCTTCCTGGCGCCGACCAGCCCCGTCGCCTGGGCGATGGCGTCCGGCCTGTGCATGGGGCTCGGGATCGGGCTCAGCAACAACACCTACATGGTGTCGATGCAGACCGAGACCGGCTGGAGCCAGCGCGGAGTCGCGACCTCGACGTTCATCTTCTGCCGCATCCTGGGTCAGTCGATCGGCACCGCCGCGTTCGGCGGCATCCTGAACGCGCGTCTTGCCCCGTTTCTGAACGGAACGGGCGAGGGGGACGACCTGGTGGCCAAGGTCATGTCGCCGGCGCTGCGCCAGTCGCTGCCTCCGGACGCGCTGGCCCGCCTGCTCCACGCTCTGGACGGCGCGCTGCACACCGTGTTCTGGATCCTGGTTGGGTTCTCGGCCGTCGTTCTGGCGACGGGCCTGCTTCTACCGCGCGGTCGCAGCCTCAAATAGGTTATATTTCAGAGATTTCCGGATTTCTCCTCAGCCTTGGCCTCATCCCACAGCGCGTCCATTTCGTCCAATGACGAGTCAGCGGGCGTTTTGCCTATGACAGCAAGCCGTTCCTCGATCTTCCTGAAGCGCCGCTCGAACTTAGCGTTGGTCCGGCGCAGCGCCACCTCGGGGTCGATCTGGAGGTGGCGGGCGACGTTGGCGACCACGAACAGCACGTCGCCGATCTCGTCCTCCAGCCGGTCGGGCGGGCTGCCGGCCGCGATCTCGGCCTCGACCTCGCCCAGCTCCTCGCGCAGCTTGTCGAGCACCGGCACCAGGTCGGGCCAGTCGAACCCCACCCGGGCCGCGCGGTTCTGCAGCTTGATCGCGCGCATCAAGGCGGGCAGGGCGAGCGCCACCCCGTCGAGCGTGCCGGCCGGGCGACCTTGGCCCCCGGCGGCGGCGCGCTCGGCCGCCTTGTGCGCTTCCCAGGCGACCGTCTGGGCCTCGGAATCGGCGATCTCGGCAGTGGCGAACACGTGCGGGTGCCGGCGCACCATCTTGTCCGAGACGGTGCGCGCGACGTCGTCGAAGGCGAACGCGCCGCTTTCCTCGGCCATGCGGGCGTGGAACACAACCTGGAACAGCAGATCGCCGAGCTCGTCCTTGAGGGCCGCGAGATCGTTCCGAGCGATGGCGTCGGCGACCTCGTAGGCCTCCTCGATGGTGTAGGGCGCGATGGTGGCGAAATCCTGCGCCACGTCCCACGGGCAGCCGCCTTCGCGGTCGCGCAGCCGCGCCATGATCTCGAGCAGTCGTTCGATATTCGCGCGTTCGGCCATGTCTGTTAAGACATCTGCCCCGAGGTCCGGCGTCAATGGGATTTTCACCGGCGGAATGCTAAACTGCACGAAATCCTCCGGCCGACGCGGCCGGTTCCACGGCGTCGCGGAGTCCGGGCTTGCCCCACCTGCTGTTTCTGGCGCAACGGCTGCCCTATCCTCCCGACAAGGGGGAGAAGATCCGGCACCTGGAGCTGCTGCGCCGTCTCGCCAGATCGTTCGACGTGCATCTCGGCTGCCTGGTCGACGACCCGGACGACTGGCAGCACGTGCCGACGGTCCGGGCGATATGCGCCGACCTCCACGCCGCTCGGATCGACCGCCGCCGCGCCAAGATCACCTGCCTGCGCGGCCTGGTCACCGGCCAGCCGTTATCCGTGACCTTCTTCGAGGACGGCGGCCTGAAAAGCTGGGTCGCGGACAAGTTGGATACGCTGAGGCCCGACGTGGCATTCGTGTGCTCCTCGAACATGGCGCCCTATGTCCTTGATCATCCAAGGCGTCCGCCCACGGTGATCTGCGACTTGGCCGATGTCGATTCCGAGAAGTGGCGCGCCTACGCTGCCGGGAAGCGCTTCCCGATGAGCTTGGTCTACGCCCGCGAGGCGCGGCTGACCTTCGCGCTGGAGCGCCGCATCGCCGGGGCGGCCGACCATTCCATCTTCGTCTCCGACGCCGAGGCCAATCTGTTCCGCCGCCTGGTACCCCCGTTCGCGGACAAGGTGGTTGGCATCTCCAACGGCGTGGACCTGGCCTATTATGGGCCGGACGTGCCATTGGAACGGCCGTTCGACAATTCCGTCGCGAACTACACATTTGTCGGCACGATGGACTATCCGCCCAATGTCGACGCCGTCGCCTGGTTCGCCGAGGACATCCTGCCGCTCATCCGCCGGCGCGCGCCCGGTGCGCGATTTCACATCGTGGGGGCGAACCCGGCCCCCCGCGTCGCCGCGCTCGCCCGGATCGAGGGGGTCCACGTCACCGGCCGGGTCCCAGACGTGCGGCCCTACATGAAGTTCGCCACCGCCTGTGTCGCGCCCATGCGTATCGCACGCGGCATCCAGAACAAGGTTTTGCAGCCGATGGCCATGGGGCTGGTCACCATCGTGACCCCTGATGCGCTCGAGGGGATCGAGGCCCAGCCGGGCAGGGATATCCTGCTTGCCGGCGACGCCGAGTCCATCGCGCGCGCGGCGATCCGGTCGGCGGAGGCCGATCTGAAACCGACCATCGGCGCGGCGGCTCGCCGTCGTATGGTGGAGCGCTATAGCTGGGAGGCACGGCTCGCTCCGCTTGACGGCTTGCTCGGCGGCCAGCCCTCCATTTATCGACCGGCACCGGTACCACAAAGGATGACGAGCGACACATGAGCTTCACGACCGACGAGATATGCCGCACGGGCGAGCTGATGCAGACCATGCTGGCCGACGCAGAGCTACTCCGCGGGACCGAGCAGGTCGCCGAACTGTGCGTCAGCGCGATCAAGGCCGGCAACAAGGTGATGTTCGCCGGCAATGGCGGCAGCGCCGCGGACGCCCAGCATCTTGCCGCCGAGATGGTCGGCCGCCTGGCCTATGACCGGCCCGGCATGGCGGCGATGTCGTTGACCACCGACACCTCGATCCTGACCGCCGTGGGGAACGATTACGGCTATGACGACGTGTTCCGCCGCCAGGTCGAGGCGGTCGGGGCCAAGGGCGACGTGCTGATCGGCATCTCGACTTCCGGCCGGTCAAAGAACCTCGTCAAGGCGCTTGCTGCCGCGCGCGACATGGGCATCGTCACGGTCGGGATGACCGGCCAGACCGGTGGGGATATGCGCGGGCTGTGCGACGTGTGTCTGCGCGTGCCCACGACCGACACGCAGAAGATCCAGGAGGCGCAAATCGTGCTCGGCCACATCTTCTGCGGCCTGATCGAGCGCGCGATCTTTCCGCGGCCGGCCTGATCGGGGCAATTAACTTCGCATGAACAGGTAGGACCGAACGGCCTACCGCCAGCGGTCCTTCCAAGCATAACAAGCCCAGCCTCAGCGGAAGGGACGGCAGTGCTGGGGGTCTACCTGATGGCCGGTGGGGCCATATCCGAATGTCGCATAATGTATATTATGGAAACTTAGCACAGGTCAACGGGATGGGCTAATCGTCGAGATCCACGACCAGCCCGTCATAGCCGGGCTCGACGCCCGCCGGGCACAGCGCCTTCATCGCCTCGTAGTCGGCGTGGTGGTTCATGTGGGTGAACACCGCGCGCCTCGGCTTGACCCGGTCGATCCAACCCAACGTCTTGTCCAGATGGGCATGCGTCGGATGCGGATCGCCCGCCCGCAGGCAGTCGACGATCCAGAGTTCCACGCCGGCTAGCACCTCGAACGCCGCCTCGGGCAGATCCACCACGTCGGTCGAATACGCCATCCGGCCGATGCGGAACCCCAGCGATCGGCAGATCCCATGGTCCTGGTCGTACGGGATGACCCGCGTCGCGCCCACCTGGAACGGTCCATCGATGGTCTTGGGTTCGAGGATCGGACGGTACATCGCACCCTCGGCGGCGATGCCCTCGAACAGGTAGCCGAACCGATGGGATATGCCTGCCAGGGTCGCCGCGTCGCCCCAGGTCGGAATTTGGCGGCGCTCCATGCGTCGATACAGGCTGCGCAGGTCGTCGATGCCATGTACGTGATCGGCGTGGTCGTGAGTGTAGAGCACCGAGTCGATCCGTGTGACTCCGGCGGCCAGGAGCTGGGCGCGCAAATCCGGCGAGGTGTCGATCAGGATGACCGCGTCCGTAGTCTCCACCAGCACCGATGGTCGCGTGCGGCGGTTCTTGGGATTCGCCGGATCGCACGCCCCCCAGTCGCCGCCGACCAGCGGCACTCCGGCCGACGGGCCGCAGCCGAGCATCGTGACCTTCATGGCGCCGGCCGCGCCCGCGTGAACAGGCGGTGGAAATTGTCGGTCGTGATGCGGCCGAACTCATCGGCGTCCACGCCCGTCAGTTCGGCCACGCAGGCCGCCGTATGGGTGACGAAGGCCGGCTCGTTGCGCTTGCCCCGGTTGGGGACGGGTGCGAGGTACGGCGCGTCGGTCTCGACCAGAATCCGGTCGAGCGGCAGGCTGCGCACGATATCGCGCAAGGACTCGGCATTCTTGAAGGTCACGATGCCGGACAGCGAGATATAGAACCCGATCTCCAGGGCCGCGGCTGCAAGCTCCGGTCCCGAGGAGAAACAGTGCATTACACCATGAAGCTCGCCCGATGCAGAACCCTCACGGAGCATTTCCGCGACCTCGCCGTCGGCGTCGCGGGCATGCACGATCAGCGGCAGGCCCGTCGCCCTGGCGGCCGCGATATGCGCACGGAAATTCGTGCGCTGCGCATCACGCGGCGCATGATCATAGTAGAAATCGAGTCCGCATTCGCCGATTCCCACGACTTTGGGGTGGCGGGCGAGCGCGACGAGCCGGTCTGGGGCGTCGACCCCCTCCCCCTCCGCCTCGTGCGGATGGACGCCGACCGAGCACCAGATAAAATCGTTCGCCGCGGCGATCGCGCTCACCGCAGCGAACCGGCTGAGATGGGTGCAGATCGTCACCATCTGCCCCACGCCCGCAGCGCGCGCCCGGGCGATCGCCGCCTCGCGGTCGGGATCGAAGCTATCGAAATCGAGATGGCAGTGGCTGTCGACCAGCATCGCGGGCGCAATCCTTATCACATCGGAATGTGACTTCGTACCATTGAACGGATGTCGAGGCCCGCCACCCGCCACCAACGGTGGCCAAAGCGTGACAAGTGTCGGAAAAGCTTACAGTAATTTACCGTTTTCGGGGCAAAACTGTCGGTTGTCTTTACAGGTTGGTGTCCAGCGAAGGTCGAGACCGCGCCTAAAGGACTGAAAACCAACAGAATCTTGGGAGTGGCACGATTCTTGCTTCATGTTGTGTTAATAAGCGGACTAGGCTGCGCCGGCCGCTCGGTCAGGCATTGAAGCGGTTGCTTGTTTCCGGCGGACGGTCCGGCTGGCCGGGAAGGCGTCAAAGGGGTCTTGAATGCGTTTGGTGAAGTTGAGTTTGGCGCTGGCGACAAGCCTGGCAGCGTTGGCGCTGTCCGGGCAAGCGCGCGCCGACCTCATGTTCGATTTCAATGATTTAAGCTTGAACAAAACGGGCAGTTACGCGGGATTCACTTACGATTATGCTTCGCCGACGGCCGTCCTGACCTCATTACAGAACGCCGTTACTGCTGACCACAACCTGTCGGGCGTTACGGTCAGCGTTTCAGGCGCGACGGGATACAAGGGATCCTACGCGAACGGTCGGGCTTACGATGGCGAAGGCTACGTCGTTGGGGAACGGACTTCGCCTTATCCGTATTCACTTGTTCCCGCCACCTTGGGAACAACGGATGGCTGCATGCTGCCAAGTAGTGGCATGTGTAACAATCCAAGCGATCCAAATCTTCCAAAGCTAAATCATTTCAATGACCCCGATGCGACGGCCAACGACGGGTTCCTGACCACGAACAGCATCTTCAACGGTAGCCCGAACAACAAGATCGTCATCACCGTCACGGGGTTACTGATTACGGAAATGTCGTTCGATCTTGAGATATTCCCGGACAGCGGCGGCAATCCCGACTTCCACCTAGTCGTCAACGGGAACACCATCGACCTGCCGGGCGACGATTCGAACCATCTCCTGCACGGCGACGCGCCGAAGCCGACCGCGGGGTACTACGACTATTCGCCAAACCACATCACGAACAGCAGCGGTGGCGAGTACAGCCGGCAACTGCTGACGCATTTCGAAGACCTCACCGTTCCGACCAACAACAACCTGAATCCGCAGATCGCCAGCGCCTGCACCGCGGCCGACATGTCGGGTTGCCTCTATGTCTTCGAGTTCTACGACTGGCCGGCGACGATCGGCATCGACAATCTTTCGCTTGGCTATCCGCCCCCGCCGCAGGAAATCCCGGAGCCGGGCAGCCTTGCCTTGTTCGGGATCGGACTAGCCGGGCTGGGATGGGCGCGGCGGAGTCAAAAGGCGCGCGCCTAGGCGCCAATCGCCGATTTTTGCGCAACCGGCGGCGGCATTCGAGCCGCCGCTGTCGTTTTTGCGCGAGGAGTCCGATGCGCTCGCTCGCGCCCGCCGGGCCGACTATGCTCGTTCCATGAGCCACGTTCTCTTCGCATGGGAGTTGGGCGGCGCGACCGGCCATCTGCACCATGTCGGCCGCACCGCCGCCGCCCTCGCCGACAGGGGGCACCGCATAACCATCGTGTCCCGCAACCTGGCCGACACCGGGCGGCTTCTCACCGACCCGCGCTTCGCCATCCTGCAGGCCCCCCTGCATTTGCAACCGTCCCGTCTGCCCGCCGCGGCGAGCTATGCCGAGCTGCTGTTCCGGGTCGGCTACGCCTCGGAAGCCACCCTCTGGCCGCTGCTCGGGGCGTGGCGCGCCCTGATCGACCTTGCGAGCCCCGATCTGGTGGTCGCGGAGCATGCGCCGACGGCGCTGCTTGCGGCACGCACCTTCGGGCTGAACCGGGCCATGTTCGGGACGGGATTCCCCGTTCCGCCTCTTGATGCGCCTATGCCCTGCCTGCAGCCTTGGGCGCGGATCCCGGAGCGGCGACTGGCCGAGGGCGAGGCGCGATGCCTTGCGGTGGTCAACCGAGTTCTCACCCGAATTGGCGCTGCGCCGGTCGGCTGCGTTGCCGACCTGTTCGACGCGGACGCCCGCTTTGCGTGCGTCATTTCCGAGGTCGATCCGTTCGGGCCGCGCTTCGGCGACACCTATCGCGGCTTCCTGCCACCGTTGCGATCGGTCGCGCCCGGTGCCGTCCCCTCGCCTGGCCGCGATGGCATCTTCGCCTATTACCCTGCCGCCTTCCCGCTGTTCGAACCGCTGCTGGACGCGCTCACCGCCACGGGCCGGCCGGCGCTGGTGGCGGCACCGGATGCGCCGCCCGAGCTGGTCGCGCGCACCCAGGCGGGGCCCGTGCGCATCGTCGCCCGGCAGGTGGATTTGGCCAAGGTCGCCGGGAACGTCGCCCTCGCGATCAACTATGGCAGTCCGGGCAGCGCAGGAGCGCTACTGGCCGCCGGGCGGCGGCTTGCGTGCCTCCCGCTCCATATCGAGCAGCATCTGATCGCCCATCGGCTATCACAGCAGGGCCTCGCGCGGGTGCTGCCGATCGGGGGAAAGGGGCCCGAGCTGGCGGGCCTGCTGCGCGCCGCGCTCGACGATGATGCGTTGGCCGCAAACGCACAGGCCTACGCCGCTCGTCATCGCGGGGATGATACCGAAGCTGGGCTGTGCGAACTCGTGGACGGGCTGGAAACCCTGGCCCGCGGGACGGGCAAAGCGCCGGATCAGTCGGCGGCGCCGGCCTCCTCCGTCTCCACGTAGCGGGGGAACACCGCCTCGGGCTTTGGCAGTGCTGTGCCAGGCAGGAGTGCGTCTTCCGGCCCCAGGCGGTCGAACCCGCGCGCGTCGGGCGAGACGCCGAGCTGGTCGAGCAGCTTGCCCATCGAGTCCGGCATGAAAGGCTGCAGCACGATGGCGAGGTGGCGCAGCGTCTCGGCCACGACGTAGAGCGCCGCCCCCATGCGCGCCGGATCGGTCTTGCGCAACGCCCACGGCGCCTGGCGGTCGACATAGGCGTTGGCCGCACGCACCACCGCCCACACAGCGTCGAGCGCCTCGTTGAAGGACTGGACGTCGAGCCTGGCCCGCAGCTCGTCCACCAGCCCGTGGGCACGCGCGAGCTGGGCCCGGTCGTCCTCGGTCGGGGCGCCGGGATCGGGCAGCGCTCCGCCGCAGTTGCGGGAGACCATGGTCAGGACGCGCTGGGCCAGATTGCCGAGATCGTTGGCCAGTTCGCCGTTCAGCCGGTTGACCACGGCCCGGTGCGAGAAGTCGCCGTCATTGCCGAACGGCACCTCGCGCAGCAGGAAATAGCGCACCGGGTCGAGCCCGTAGCGCACCACGATGGCGTGTGGCTCGATCACGTTGCCGAGCGACTTGGAGATCTTCTGTCCTTCGTTGGTCCACCAGCCATGGGCGAAGACGCGCTTCGGCGGCGCGATGTCGGCGCCCATCAGGAAGGCCGGCCAGTAGACGGCGTGAAAGCGCACGATGTCCTTGCCGACCATGTGCAGGTCGGCCGGCCAGAACGCGCGATAGAGCGGGTCGCCCTCATCGGGGTAGCCGACCGCGGTGATGTAGTTGGTGAGCGCGTCGAGCCACACATACATGATGTGGTCGGGATCGCCCGGCACCGGCACGCCCCAGTTGAAGCTGGTGCGCGAGACCGAGAGGTCGCGGAGCCCGCCCTTGACGAAGCTCACCACCTCGTTGCGGCGCGAAGCCGGCAGAATGAAGTCCGGGTTGGCGTCGTAGAAGGCGAGCAACCGGTCGCCCCATTTCGACAGGTCGAAGAAATAGCTCGGCTCCTCGACCCATTCGCACTCGGCGCCCGACGGCGCGATCTTCTTGCCCCCGGGCCCGTCCTTGAGCTCGCTCTCGTCGTAATAGGCCTCGTCCCGCACGGCGTACCAGCCGGCATACTTGCCGAGATAGATGTGCCCGTTTTCAGCGAGCTTCCGCCACAGCGCCTGCGAGGTCGCGGCGTGGCGCGCCTCGGTGGTGCGAATGAACTGGTCGTTGGAATAGTTCATCGCCTTGGCGAGGTCGCGGAAGTTCTGCGACACGCGGTCGGTGAAGGCCTGCGGGTCCAGCCCCGCGGCCCGCGCCGACTTCTCGACCTTCTGGCCGTGCTCGTCCGTCCCGGTGAGGAAAAACACTTCGTACCCGTCGAGCCGCTTGTAGCGGGCCATCACGTCGCAGGCGAGCGTGGTGTAGGCGTGGCCGATATGGGGCACGTCGTTCACGTAATAGATCGGCGACGTGACGTAGTAATGCTTCTCGGACATTTGCTTACCTGGACGGGGACGCCGCGCGCTCGAGCGCGAAAAAGGCGCTGAGGACTGCTTGCTTGCGTTCGAGATTGATGCCGTCCGCCTGCGCGACGAGCCGGGTGACCTTGTCCCATACCTCGATCCAGCGATCAAGGGGCGCCAGGGCGGCGAGCCGGCGGGCGAGCGGGTCCTCGGCATCGCCGTGGGCCGCGCGCCCGATGGCCTTGCCGAGCCGCCAGACCAGCAGCGCGCTCGCCGTGCCCCAGCTCGAACTCGGCGCCGGGCCGCCCGACCAGCTCGGCGAAGCGGTGAAGCGCCGGCCCGTCGACGCGCGGCAAGGTGGCGAGCAGCCCGTCGAGGGTGCGGCCGAGCTCGATGCCGCCCGCCTTCGCCAGCGACAGTGCCCGGCCGATCGAGCCGTCGCCCATGGCGGCCAGCGCCTGCCGGTCTGCCTCCAGAAGATCGGGAAGGTGACGGCCGATCAGCGCCGCGACGTTCTCGTCGGACAGCGGGCGCAGCGCCAGCCGGCAGCAGCGCGACCGGATGGTTGGCATCAGCCGGGCGGGCGCATGGCTCACCAGCAGAATGAGTGCGCGCGCCGGGGGCTCCTCCAGCGTCTTCAGCAGGGCGTTCGCGGCGTTCGGGGTCATCAGGTCGGCACTGTCGACCACGATGACGCGCCAGCCGCCCTCGGCCGGAGTCAGGCGCAGGAACGCACTGGCTGCGCGCACCTCATCGACGCCGATGGTCTCGCGCCGACGCCGGCGCTCGTCGGCCGGCTTTCGCATCTCGTCCTCGGTGAAGCCGGGCTCGACCGTCAGCAGGTCGGCGTGCCCGCCCGAAGCGACGCGGTGGAAGACCGGGTCATCCGGCTCGATAGCGAGGGACTCGGGTGGGCCGAACAGCCCCCCTGCCCCGCCACCGGCGAGCACGAAGCGGGCGAAGCGATAGGCAAGCGTCGCTTTGCCGACGCCACGCGGGCCGGTCAGGAGCCAGGCGTGCGGCATCCGCCCCGATCCCCAGGCAGCGAGCAGCACGCGCTCGGCCTCGTCCTGCCCGATGAGATTGGGGTTGCGGCGCGGCGGGATCGGAAAATCGTCGCTGTCGGTCGGATCGGCCATGACCGGCCGGACTATGCGCGCTCGCGGCCCGCCTGTCATGCCATACTCACCCCATGCGGCTTACCGTCATCGCGGTCGGACGGGTGCGGAACGCGCCGGAACGCGCGCTCTACGAACATTTCGCCGGGCGCATCAAGGGCGGAATTGCCATGGTCGAGGTCGAGGAACGGAAGAAGCTTCCGCCGGCCGAGCTGGTGCGCGCCGAGGGTGCGCTGATCCGCGCCGCGGTCCCGGCCGGCGCCGTGACCGTCGCGCTCGACCGCCGCGGCAAGAGCCTCGCCAGCGAGGCCCTGGCGGCACGCCTCGCGACGTGGCGCGATTCGGGGCGCGACGTGGCGTTCCTGATCGGCGGGGCCGACGGGCTGGAGGAAAAACTGCGCCGCGACGCCGACCTCGCTTTGTCGTTCGGGCCGGCGACGTGGCCGCACTTCCTTGTTCGGGTCATGCTGGCGGAGCAGCTCTATCGGGCGCAGTCGATCCTGGCCGGCCACCCCTATCATCGGGCCGGCTAGCCGCCGGGCTTCGGGAACTAACGGATTCCTAACGTCCCCCGTTCAGGCTATAAACGCGTCATGCCATTCAAGCCAAAGATCCGGCCGGTCGTCCTGTGCGTTCTGGACGGCTGGGGCCACCGCGAGGATTCTCACGAAAACGCGATCGCCCAGGCGGGTGCGCCTTACTTCAACGCGATGATGACATCGTGCCCGCACGCCTTTCTCGACGCCTCGAACGAGGAAGTCGGGCTGCCGCACGGCCAGATGGGCAATTCGGAGGTCGGCCACATGAACCTGGGCGCCGGCCGCACGGTCGACCAGGAGCTTCTGCGCATCCAAAAAGCCCTGGACGACGGCACGATCGCGCGCTGCGCGGCGATGCAGGGCCTGATCGGCACGCTCAGGGAGTCGGGAGGCACCTGCCACCTGATGGGGCTGATGTCGCCGGGCGGGGTGCACGCGATGCAGGATCATATCGCGGCGCTGGCCCGCATCCTCGACCAGGCCGGGATCAGGGTCGCGGTCCACGCCTATCTCGACGGGCGCGACACTCCGCCCCAGAGCGCCAAGGGCTATATCGACAAGTTCATAGCCGACACGCGTGACCTGGAGCGGGTGCGCATCGCCACCGTCTCGGGCCGGTACTATGCCATGGATCGCGACAAGCGATGGGACCGCATCGAAAAGGCTTATGACGCGCTGGTCGACGCCAAGGGCGAAGCCGCGCCGGACGCCGAGGCCGCCATTGCGCGCGGATACGAGCGCGGCGAAACCGACGAATTCGTGCTACCCACGGTGATCGACAGCTATGCTGGCATGAAGGACGGCGACGGCGTGCTGATGGCGAATTTTCGGGGCGACCGGGCGCGCCAGTTACTCACGGCCCTGCTCGATTCCGGCTTCGACGCGTTCGCGCGCAAGCGTGCCGTCAGGTTCGCCGCCGCCGCCGGCATGGTCGAGTATTCGGCGCCCCTCGCCAAGCTGATGTCGGCCATCTTTCCGCCGCAACGTCTCAGCAACATCCTGGGCGAGATCGTATCGAAGGCGGGGATGAAGCAGCTGCGCATCGCCGAGACCGAGAAGTACGCCCACGTGACCTTCTTTTTCAACGGAGGCGAGGAAACGCCGTTCCCCGGCGAGGACCGCATCCTGGTACCGTCGCCCAAGGTGGCGACCTACGACCTTCAGCCCGAGATGTCGGCGGCCGAGGTCACCGACAAGCTCGTCGAAGCGATCGGCTCGGGGATATACGACTTCGTGCTGGTCAACTATGCCAATGCCGACATGGTCGGTCACACCGGCAAGCTCGGCGCCGCGATCAAGGCGATCGAGACGGTCGATAGCTGCCTCGGCCGGCTTGAGACGGCTGTTCGCAAGGCCGGCGGCGCATTGCTCATCACCGCCGATCATGGCAATGCCGAGATGATGCGCGATCCCGAGACCGGCGAGCCGCACACGGCGCACACGCTCGACGTCGTTCCAGTGCTTCTGGTCGGCGCACCTGAGGGCGTGACCACGCTCCAAGACGGGCGCCTCGCCGACGTCGCGCCCACCCTGCTCGAACTCATCGGGCTCGAACAGCCGGCCGAGATGACCGGTCGGTCGTTGATCGCCCACGGCGCCGAAAGGAAACGGTCCGAAGGTGCCCGCGCCTCGGCCTGAACGGGTTCTGTTGGCGGCCTTCGCCGCGGCTCTCGTCGCGGCGGCCTGCCTTTGTTCGCCCGCGCGCGCCGGCGTGGACGACCGGCTGAAGGAGGTCGAGAAGGCGCTCGGCCAGAGCCGCGAAAAAACCCAGGCGCTCGACCAGGAAGCCGAAACCCTCAGGCAGGAGGCGGCAAGGCTGCAGACGCAGTCGGTCGGCGCGGCGCGGAAAGCACAAGACCTGGAATCCGAGATGTCGGGCCTCGAGGGCGAGCTTGCGGATCTGAAAAAGCGCGCGGCATCCCGCACCGCCTCGCTCGAGGCCGAGCGCGGCCGGCTGGCGACCCTGCTCGGTGCGCTTGAGCGGCTCGCACGCAACCCGCCCGCGGCGCTGCTTGCCGCGCCCGGCACGCCCAACGACACGGTACGGAGCGCCATCCTGCTACGCGCCGCGGTCCCCGAGGTCGACCGCCGCGCGAAGGCGCTAGGTGCCGAGCTCGACGAGATCGCGCGGCTGAAAGAGGGCATCGCCGGCCGCCGCACGCGGCTGGAGGCCGCAGGCAAGGCGCTTGCCGAGGAGCACACGCGCCTCGCGCATCTCGCCCAGGAAAAAGCGCGCATCGAGGACCGCAACCGTGCGGAGCACAGCGTCGAGGTGAAGCGCGCCGCCGCTTTGGCCGAAAAGGCGAAGTCGCTGCACGAGCTGCTTGCGCGGATCGAGGCCGGCGCCCATATGCGACCGCCCACGCGACCGAAGGCCCCCATCCTGCACGCTCCGCCCCCGCGTCCGGTCCCTGCGCCTCAAACCGGGGCGACAGGCGGCGTCGCGCTGCCCGCCCGTGGCGAAATCACGCAGCATTTCGGCGACGACGACCACATGGGCGGGCGGACAAAGGGGATCGAGATTCGCACCCGCCCGGCGGCCCAGGTCGTCGCTCCGTCCGACGGCGTCGTGGTATTCGCCGCACCGTTTCACGGCTATGGCCAACTATTGATCATCAAGTCCGGCGGGGAATATCATGCACTCCTCGGCGGTCTGGGGCGAATCGAGGCCGAAATCGGCCAGACCGTACTGGCGGGGGAGCCCGTCGGTGTGATGCAGGATTCCTCGGACGGTGGTTCCGTCCTATATTTCGAGCTGCGCCGCAAGGGGCAGCCGATCAACCCGCTGCCGTGGCTCGCGGCAAGGAACAGCAAGGTAAACGGATGATGCGAAGGACCGTTCTCGCGGCTTCGGCCGCGGTCGCGCTACTCGCGGTGCCGATGTCTGTCGGCGCGCAGGACGATAGCTCGGAGACCTACCGGCAGCTCAACCTGTTCGGCGACGTGTTCGAGCGCGTTCGCGCCGATTACGTCGACAAGGTCGGCGACGAGAAGCTGATCGAGAACGCGATCAACGGCATGCTCTCGTCGCTCGACCCGCATTCGAGCTACCTGAATGCCAAAAACTTCCGCGACATGCAGGTGCAGACCCGCGGCGAGTTCGGCGGGCTCGGCATCGAGGTCACGATGGAGAACGGCTTCGTCAAGGTGGTGACGCCGATCGACGATACGCCGGCCTTCAAGGCGGGGCTGAAACCCGGCGACCTGATCGTCGCGCTCGACAAGGCGCCGGTCCAGGGCATGACCCTGAACGAGGCCGTCGAGAAGATGCGCGGCCGGGTCAACTCCGACATCGTGCTGACGATCCGCCGCGCCGGGCGTGACCCGTTCGACGTAACGCTCACCCGCGCGGTGGTGAAGATCCAGTCGGTCCGCTACCATTCCGAAGGCGACATCGGCTACATCCGCATCACCTCGTTCAACGAGCAGACGATGTCCGGCCTCGAAAAGGCGATCTCGAAGCTCAAGGACCAGCTCGGATCGAATCTGAAAGGCTACGTGCTCGACCTGCGCAACAATCCTGGCGGGTTGCTGCAGCAATCGGTTGCGGTGTCCGACGCTTTCATCGACAAGGGTGAGATCGTCTCGACACGCGCCCGCCGCCAGGACGATTCGCAGCGCTTCAACGCCAAGCCGGGCGACTTGGCCAAGGGCCTGCCGCTGGTCGTGCTGATCAACGGCGGCTCGGCGTCAGCGTCCGAAATCGTCGCCGGCGCGCTGCAGGACCATAAGCGCGCGATCCTGATGGGCACGCGATCGTTCGGGAAGGGCTCAGTGCAGACGATCATCCCGCTGGCCGGTCACGGCGCGATCCGGCTGACGACCGCGCGCTACTACACGCCGTCCGGCCGGTCGATCCAGGCCAAGGGCATCGAGCCGGATATCGTCGTCCCGCAGGCCAAGCTCGAGGTGGTCGAAAATGGCCCAAGCCGGCATGAGGCCGACCTCAAGGGCGCGCTGGAGAATCCGGACGACGCCGCCAAGGAGCAGGAGGAGATGAAGAAGAACGGCAAATCGCCCTCCGGCGCCGTCCCGCCGGGTGCAGAGAACAGCGGAGAGAAGCTCAAAGGCACCACCGCCGCGGACGCCGCGGCCGAAGACAAGCCGCCGCAGGACTACCAGCTGCAGCGCGCACTCGACCTGATCCACGGGATCGCCCTCTATCAGGCACGGGTGACCAACTGAGCGGGCGACCGCGCCAGACAGTGGGTTGGCCCGACGCCTCATGGCCAGGTCGGTAGAAACCGACGTGCCGCGCCGGTCACGGGCGCGGCTTCCCCTTGCCGTGTTGGGTGTCGTGGCGGCTGCGGTCGCGGCTGCCGCCGGATGGGCGACGCTCTCTAGCTCACCGTCATCGGGCACGCCGCCCGTCGATCTTGCGCTGACCGCACCGGACAAGCCGACCATATCCGACGTGACGACCCGGCCGGAGCCCGTACCTGCCCAAGAATCGGGGTCGGATGCGGCGTCCGCCCCTGATCCGGCGGCCGTCCCTGCCGCTGCCGAGACCGCCGCTGTGCCGACGGCGGCCGAGGAACGACCGACCACCAGCGCGCCCGCGCAGGACGCGGTGCCACCGCCGCCGCCCGAAGTCCCGCCGCCGCCCGAGCCGCCAGCCTCCGCGCCAACTCCTGCACCAAAGCCGCAAGCCGCGCTGACTCCGGCGCCGCCGTCGGCACCGGCGAAGCGCGAGTCAGGGCAAGGGGCCGCGCTGCCTCCACCCCCGCCCGCGTCCTATCGGCCACCGCCCCTGAACACGACCGGCGGGCTCGTCCCGGCCCCGGACCCGGCACTGGTGCAGTCGACGCCCGATGGGCCCTTGCCGATGATCGCACCCGACGGGCGTCGCGCCTGGCAGGTCTATGCCCGCCCCTTCGACCCGCAGGACAAGCGCCCGCGCATTGCGATCCTGGTCTCCGGGCTCGGCCGCTCGTCGGCCGCGACAGAGGCCGCGATTCAGGGCCTGCCGGGCGGCGTCTCGCTCGCCTTCTCGCCCTATGCCGACGATCTCGATCACTGGATGCGGCTCGCCCGCGCGGCCGGTCACGAGGTGTTGCTCAACCTGCCGATGGAGCCCGAGAACTATCCCGACATCGATCCAGGTCCGAAGACGCTGCTCACTTCGCTGCCGGCGCAGCAGAACCTGGCTCGACTTGACTGGGCTCTGTCGCGCGTCACTGGCTATGTCGGGGTCGCCGACTATCTGGGCGCGCGCTTCACCGCGTCGCGGCGCGACGTGACGCCAGTGCTCGAAGCCATCCAGCGCCGCGGTCTGATCTTCGTCGATAGCCGCATGACGGCACACAGCCTGGCTCCGGAGATTGCCCAGGCAATCGGCCTGCCCTGGACAGCGGGCACGCGCTTCCTCGACGAGCCGCAGGTCTCGCGCGACGCGATCGACGCGAAGCTGCGGGAATTGGAGTCCGCCGCCCGCATCCAGCATGTCGCGCTCGGCATCGGCTCGCCCTACCCGGTCACGCTCGAGCGCATCGCGGCCTGGGCCGAAAGCCTCGAAGACAAGGGGTTCACACTCGCGCCTGTGACCGCGATCGTCCGTCACGCCAACGCGATCAGCGAGCGATGAGCGAACCGGCTTCGTACCGGCCCGGCGTGGGCATCATGCTGATCGATCGGCGTGGGCTCGTCTTTGTCGGGCAACGCATCGACATGGCCGAGGCGAACTGGCAGATGCCGCAGGGCGGCATCGACCCCGGCGAGTCGCCACGCGCGGCGGCGCTCCGCGAGCTCGCCGAGGAGACCGGAACACGCAAGGCGGAGATCGTAGCCGAGACCCGCGGCTGGCTGTCCTACGACCTGCCCGAGGCGCTCGCCCGCAAGATGTGGGGCGGGAACCATCGCGGCCAGCGTCAGAAATGGTTCGCCTGCCGCTTTACCGGCACCGATTCTGACATCCGGCTCGATGCGCACGGCCATCCCGAGTTCTCCGATTGGCACTGGGAACGGCCCGAGCGCCTGCCGGCACTGATCGTGCCGTTCAAGCGTGCGCTGTATGAGGCCGTCGTCCGCGAGTTCGGCCCGGTCGCCAAGGCGATCGCGGCAGAGATTTAGCCGACGGTCACCCGTCCGCCGTGGCGGAGATAGAAGCAGATTGCCCGGCCGGTGATGGTCCCGAGCACGCGGCTGATGCCGTGCCACACGCTCAGCCCGACGGCGTGGAAGAACATCTCCGCAATACGGGCATGGTGGTCCGGCCGGTAAAAGCGGAGCGCCGTCTGGGAGTAGGCGCGGGCGTTCTCACGCCGGTCATAGGGCCGGTCGAACACGTTGGCGGCGTAATAGGCATAGGCCAGCTCGTCGTCCTGGGTCTCGCACATGCGCGCTATGGCGACCCCGATACGCCGCCACAAGCCCAGACGCTCGCGCAGCTGATAGCGCCCAAGATTGCGGTGGAACAGCGCGTAGTGCGCTGCCTCGTCCTCGGAGATGCGGCGGCAGATTTCCTTCAGCACCGGCTCGTCCGTCGCGTCGGCCAGCGCGGCGTAATAGGTATGCGTGCCCGTCTCGACAAGGCAGCGCGCGATCAGCTCACCCGTCCGCGTGCCGCGCACCGATTCCGAGGAATCCACCGGTAGACGGAAGCCTGCCAGGAAGCGCTGGAAACTTGTCTCGAAATCGAAATCGGGATCGACAAGCTTCGCCCAGCGCGCGAGCACCACACCATGCTGTCGCTCCTCGCCTTCCCAGTTGCGCACCGCCTTCTGGAAGCGCGGATCGTCATGGAACACGTTGCACAGATACGTCGCGTAATCGCCGGAGTTGAATTCAACGAGGCTCGCGGCCTTGGCGACCTTGACGATATCCTGATCGACCCGTGACGGGTCGAATTCGTGCCATGGAATGTCGTCGGGAGTCCAACCCGACATTGGGCACCTCCCTCGTCCCTGTTCGACGCCTTATGCGCGAGAATCTAGTTCGCCAGCCCGAAGCTGCAAGCAGGAAATTTGTCGCACGCTGAGTCGCGCCGGATTTCTTTGACGATGGAACCTTTTTCAGAACAAGGCGTTAGAGCGCATCCGCGTCGGTCTCGCCGGTCCTGATTCGAACCGCCGACGCCACATCCACCACGAAGATCTTGCCGTCTCCGACGTGGCTGGTATTCGCAGACTCGCGGATCGCCTTGACCGCCGCATCCTCGAGATCGTCGGGCACGACGACCTCGATCTTCACCTTGGGCACGAAAAGCACCGTGTATTCGGCGCCGCGATAGATTTCGGTATGGCCCTTCTGGCGGCCGAACCCGCGCGTTTCGCTGACCGTCATGCCCTGGATGCCGAGACCGGTCAACGCCTCGCGCACCTCGTCGAGCTTGGACGGCTTGATGATCGCAATCAGCAGCTTCATTGCACTCCCCATCGGATCGCCGGCGCCGTTACAGGTTGTAGCCGCGCTCGCCGTGGTCGCTGAGGTCGAGCCCCTCGGTCTCCTTTTCGGGACTCACGCGAAGGCCGACGATCGCGTCGACCAGCTTGAGAACGATATAGGTCAAAATGACCGACCAGGCTACCACCGCGGCGACGCCGATCACCTGCACATAAAGCTGGCGGGCCATGGTCATGCCATCGGCGTAGCCGATCCCGCCCACGCCCTTGTCCGCCAGCACGGCGACCAGGATGGTGCCGAGCACCCCGCCGACGCCGTGCACCGCGAACACGTCGAGCGAGTCATCGATGCGGAACCGCATCTTGATAATCGAGACCATCTTGTAGCAGACGAGACCCGCCGCGACTCCGATGATCAGGGCGCCGATCGGTCCGACGAATCCCGAGGCGGGCGTGATCGTGGCAAGTCCAGCGATCGTGCCGGTCACAAGCCCGACCACGGACGGCTTGCCATGGCCCATCCACTCGACGGTCATCCAGGTGAGCGAGGCAGTCGCAGCGGCGATGTGGGTGACAGTCATGGCCATTCCCGCGCTGCCGTTCGCGGCGAGCGCGCTTCCCGCATTGAAGCCGTACCAGCCCACCCACAACATGGCCGCGCCCATCACCGTCATGCCGGGGCTGTGGGGCGGCGTCAGTTCGTGCGGGAAATCGCGCCGCTTGCCGAGTACCAGCGCGAAGATCAACGCGGACGATCCGGCCGTGGCATGCACGACGAGCCCGCCAGCGAAGTCCAGCACGCCCATCCCGGCAAGCCATCCGCCGCCCCACACCCAGTGCGTGACCGGCGCGTATACAACGATCAGCCATAAGGCGCTAAAACAGATCACCGCCGGAAAGCGGACACGCTCGACATAAGCGCCGATGATCAGTCCCGGGGTGATGATCGCGAAGGTCATCTGGAACATGAAGAACACGGTTTCGGGAACGTTGCCCGCGGCCAGCGGGCCGGTGAACCCGACACCGCCGAGGAACGCCTTGCCCAGCCCTCCGATCCAGCGCTGCGCCGCGCCGCCGTCGCCGAAGGCCAGTGTATAGCCGCAGACCAGCCACAAGACGGACACCAGACAGGCGACGGTGAAGCAGTGCATCAGCACCGACATCACGTTACGGGCGCGGACCAGCCCGCCATAGAACAGGGCAAGTCCCGGCAGGGTCATGAACAGCACCAGCGCCGTCGCCGTGAGAAGCCAGGCCGTGTTCGCGCCGTCGAGCGCGGTGGCCGGGCCGGCGGCTTGCGCAAATGCGGGATCGCCCGCCAGGACGAGCGCGCCGGCCGCGCAGACGGACTGCGCCAGCCGCATGCGGCGTGCGGTCATCGGAACCCCTCCCTGCCCGCCTTGGCGGGCGTGCGGGGCGGATGCCGGAACGCGCGATGCAGCCTTCGGCTGCGCGGCACGCAGCCGATACGACAACAAACGAGCGAAACGGAAACCCGCCCCTTCCCTGATCCACAGGAATAATGAGGCGAATCTGCGCGGGCTGTAAACCCGCCGGGACGCCTAGGAAGGTTAAACGGCGCGGCCGCGGTCGATGGCGGCGAGCAGCGCCGTCGCGATCTCGACGCGCTGCTGCGCCTGGGCCTTTTCGTGCGCCTCGACGGCGGCCTCGACCGCCGCGCGTGCCTCGCGCACGCGCTCCTCCGCGCCCGCGCGGTCGGCCTCGGCGAGCTTCACCGCCTCCTCCGCCAGCACCGTGCAGCGCTCGGTCGTCACCTCGGCGAAGCCGCCGGCGACGAAGATCGCCTCGCGCGGCGTGCGGTTGGCGTAGATCGTAATGACGCCGGGCCGTAGCGTCGACAGGAACGGCGCGTGGCCGGGCAGCACCCCGAAATCGCCTTCGGCGCCCGGCACCACCACCATCTCGACCGGCTCGGAGACCAGCAGCCGCTCGGGCGAGACCAGCTCGAATTCGACCGTGTCGGCCATCAGGCGGCCTCGGCAGCCATCTTCTTCGCCTTCGCGACCGCCTCCTCCATGGTGCCGACCATGTAGAACGCGGACTCAGGCAGGTCGTCATAGACGCCGGCGACCAGGTCCTTGAAGCCCTTGATCGTGTCCTCGAGCGCGACGAACACGCCCGGCGAGCCGGTGAACACCTCGGCCACGTGGAAAGGCTGCGACAGGAAGCGCTGGATCTTGCGCGCGCGCGCGACGGTGAGCTTGTCCTCCTCCGACAGTTCGTCCATGCCCAGGATGGCGATGATGTCCTGCAGCGACTTGTAGGTCTGCAGCACGCGCTGTACCTCGCGCGCGACGGTGTAGTGCTCGTCGCCGATCAGGCGCGGGTCGAGGATTCGCGAGGTGGAGTCGAGCGGATCGACCGCCGGGTAGATTCCGAGCTCGGCGATCTGGCGCGACAGCACGGTCGTCGCGTCCAGGTGTGCGAACGAGGTGGCGGGCGCCGGGTCGGTCAGGTCGTCAGCGGGCACGTAGATCGCCTGCACCGAGGTAATCGAGCCCTTCTTGGTGGTTGTGATGCGCTCCTGCAGCGCCCCCATGTCGGTCGCCAGAGTCGGCTGGTAGCCCACCGCGGAGGGGATGCGGCCGAGAAGCGCCGACACTTCGGAGCCCGCCTGGGTGAAGCGGAAGATGTTGTCGATGAACAGCAGCACGTCCTGGCCTTCCTCGTCGCGGAAATATTCCGCGAGGGTGAGGCCCGACAGCCCGACGCGGGCGCGGGCGCCCGGCGGTTCGTTCATCTGGCCGTAGACCAAAGCCGCCTTGGACTCGCCGTCGGGCTGGATGACGCCCGATTCCATCATTTCGTGGTAGAGGTCGTTGCCCTCGCGCGTGCGTTCGCCGACGCCGGCGAACACCGAGTAGCCGCCGTGGGCCTTGGCGATGTTGTTGATCAGCTCCATGATGATGACGGTCTTGCCGACGCCGGCGCCGCCGAACAGCCCGACCTTGCCGCCCTTGGAATAGGGCGCCAGCAGATCGACCACCTTGATGCCGGTCACCAGGATCTCGGTTTCGGTCGACTGCTCGACGAACTCGGGGGCCGCCCGATGGATGGGCATGGTCTTGGCCGTCTTGATCGGGCCGCGCTCGTCGACCGGGTCGCCCACGACGTTCAGGATGCGCCCGAGCGTCTCGGGGCCGACCGGCACGCGGATCGCGTCTCCCGTGTCGCGGACTTCCTGGCCGCGCACCAGCCCGTCCGTCACGTCCATGGCGATGGTGCGCACCGTGGACTCGCCGAGATGCTGGGCGACCTCGAGAACCAGGCGCGAGCCGTCCTCGCGCTCGATGTGCAGCGCGTTCAGGATCGGCGGCAGCTCCCCCTCGAAATGCACGTCGACGACGGCGCCGGTGATCTGGGTGATGCGGCCGACGATGTTGGTCTGTTCGGGCATGGCGTGTCCTTGATTCTTGCTGACGCGGCCTAAAGGGCGTCCGCGCCGGAGATGATTTCGATCAGTTCCTTGGTGATGGCAGCCTGGCGCGTGCGGTTGTAGGTCATCGTCAGGCTGTCGATCATTTCGCCCGCGTTACGCGTCGCGTTGTCCATGGCGGTCATGCGCGCGCCCTGCTCCGAAGCGAAGCTTTCGAGCAGCGCGCGGAATATCTGGACCGCGAGGTTGCGCGGCAGGAGGTCGGCCAGGATCTCGGTCTCGTCCGGCTCGTACTCGTAGATCGCGCGGTCCACGGTGGCCACGGGCGTCTCGGTAGACGGCGGCGCGAACGGCACGAGCTGCTGGCGGGTGACGATTTGCGAGATGGCGGAGCGAAACCGGTTGTAGATCACGGTGCAGACGTCGAACTCGCCGGCGGCGAACATGTCCAGCACCTTGCGGCCGATCAGGTCGGCCTTGTCAAACGACAGGCGCGGCCGGTCGATCTCGTCGAACGACGCGACGATCTTGGAGCCGTGATCGCGGCGCAGAAGGTCGCGTCCCTTGCGCCCGACGCAGAGCAGCTTGACCGTCTTGTTGTCGGCTTCGAGCTGGCGGATGAGCTGGCGCGCCGAACGCACGATCGAGCCGTTGAACGCACCGCAAAGTCCACGATCCGAGGTGACTACGACCACGAGATGGGTTGCGTCCGAACCCGAGCCGGCGAGCAGCAACGGCGCCGCCGCCCCCTTCGGCAGGGCACCGGCGACGGCACCGAGCATGCGATCCATGCGCTCGGCATAGGGCCGGGCGGCGACCGCCTGCTCCTGCGCGCGGCGCAGCTTGGCCGCGGCGACCATCTTCATGGCCGAGGTGATCTTTTGCGTCGAGCGGACGCTGCGGATGCGGACCCTGAGGTCCTTGAGGCTGGGCATCGCGTCGGCTGCCTTGTGCGGTCCGGTGGTCTTGTTAAGCCGCGACGAACGACTTGGCGTACGCGTCGCACGCGGCGCGGAGCGCGGTTTGCGTCGCCTCGCTTATCTCGCCCTCATTGCGGATCGCATCGAGGACGTTGCCGTGCTTGCCGCGGATCTCGGACAGGAGCCCGTGCTCGAACTCGGTGATCTTGCCGACGGGGATGGCGTCGGTGAAGCCGTTCACTCCGGCGAAGATCACGACCACCTGCTCCTCGATCTTGTAGGGCGTGAATTGCGGCTGCTTCAACAGCTCGGTCAGGCGCTCCCCGCGGTTGAGCAGCCGGCGCGTCGAAGGGTCGAGGTCGGAGGCGAACTGGGCGAACGCCGCCATTTCGCGGTACTGGGCGAGCTCGAGCTTGATGCGCCCGGCGACCTGCTTCATCGCCTTGATCTGCGCTGCCGAGCCGACGCGGCTGACCGACAGCCCGACATTCACCGCCGGGCGGATACCCGCATAGAACAGGTCGGTCTCGAGGAATATCTGGCCGTCGGTGATCGAGATCACGTTGGTCGGGATATAGGCCGACACGTCGTTCGCCTGCGTCTCGACAATCGGCAGCGCCGTGAGCGAGCCCGAACCAAGCTGGGCGTTCATCTTGGCCGCGCGCTCGAGAAGGCGGGAATGCAGGTAGAACACGTCGCCGGGATAGGCTTCGCGGCCCGGCGGGCGGCGCAACAGCAGCGACATCTGGCGATAGGCGACCGCCTGCTTCGACAAATCGTCATAGACGATCAGCGCATGCATGCCATTGTCGCGGAAATACTCGGCCATTGCGCAGCCGGCGTAGGGCGCGATGAACTGCAGCGGCGCCGGCTCCGAGGCGGTGGCGGCGACGACGATGGAATATTCCATCGCGCCGTTGTCCTCGAGCGTCTTGACGATCTGCGCCACGGTCGAGCGCTTCTGGCCGATCGCGACATAGACGCAGTAGAGCTTCTTCCTTTCGTCGTTCGCCTCGTGCGCGCCCTTCTGGTTGAGGATCGCGTCGATCGCGACGGCCGTCTTGCCGGTCTGGCGGTCGCCGATGATCAGCTCGCGCTGGCCCCGCCCGATCGGGATCAGCGAATCGATCGCCTTGAGGCCGGTCTGCATCGGCTCATGCACCGACTGGCGCGGGATGATGCCCGGCGCCTTCGTCTCGACACGGCGCCGCTCGCTCGCGTCGATCGGGCCCTTGCCGTCGATCGGATTGCCGAGCGCGTCCACCACGCGGCCGAGCAGCGACTTGCCGACCGGCACGTCGACGATGGCACGGGTGCGCTTGACGGTATCGCCTTCCTTGATCGTGCGGTCGTCGCCGAAGATCACGACGCCGACATTGTCGCTTTCGAGGTTCAGCGCCATGCCGCGGATGCCGCCGGGGAACTCGACCATCTCGCCGGCCTGCACCTGGTCCAGGCCATAGACCCGGGCGATGCCGTCGCCGACCGACAGCACCTGACCGACCTCGGCGACCTCGGCCTCCGTGCCGAACCCTTCGATCTGGCTCTTGAGAATTGCCGAGATTTCGGCGGCACGGATATCCATCAGCCGGCACCTTTCATGGCGAGTTGCAGACGCTGCAGCTTGGAGCGCAGCGAGGAATTGAACATGCGCGAACCCACGCGGACGACCAGCCCGCCCAGGAGCTCCGGCTCGAGGCGGGTCTCGATCGAGACCTTGGAGCCGACGGCCCGCCGCAGCGCCGCATCGAGGGCAGCCTGCTGCGCGTCGGACAGCTTTTGCGCGGTGGAGACGATCGCCGTGATCTCGCCGCGGTGGCGGGCGAGCTCGGCGCGGAAGGATGTGATGATGGCTTCGAGCACGAACAGGCGCCGGTTGGCTATCACCACCCCGACGAAGCGGCGCACCAGCGGGTCGAGCTCGCCGCGCTCCAGCACGGCCTCGACGGCTTTGCCTTGGACGTCGCGCGACATCACCGGACTGCGGATCAGTCGGCGCAGGTCGGACGATTCCGCGATCATCTCGTTCAGGCGGGTCAGATCGCCCGCGACCCGGTCGAGCGCGCCGGAATCGCGCGCCAGTTCGAACAGGGCCGTGGCGTAGCGCTGGGCAAGCCCCGCAACACCTGTAGCCTCAGCGGACACGTCGCTTCATCTCCGATTTTGGACCCGACAGGAAATCCGATAACTGGTTGAAAACTCGACAGCAATGACGCCCCTACCGGGCGTCTTCGGGCCCCGTCGGAAAGGCCGGCCGTTACTACCATAGGGGTTTTGGCATTGCAACAAGGGGGGTGCCAGGAGACGCGGCGCGGCTCAGTGCCATTCGCGCCGCTTGACTCCCCTCGGCGCGCGGACCGACCCTTTGCGCATCCACGACTGGTCCTGCGGGAAGGTTCCCATGCCCAAGTTGTCGACACGCGCGTTGGCGGCAACGGTCATTTGCGTCCTTGTTCCTTTCAATGCTTCGGCCCAGCGCCAGTTCTATGGGCCGCGCGTCACACTGCCCGAGGGGCCGGGCAAGGCGCTGGTCGAGGGGGTATGCACGACCTGCCACGCTCCGTTCATGGTCACGTCGAACTCGGGCTACACGCGCGACGGCTGGCGCGAGCTGACGGGCGACATGATCGACCTGAGCGGAACGCCCGAGCAGCAGAACGCGATCCTCGACTACCTCGCCGCGCATTTCCCGCCGAACACGCGGCGTGCGCCGAAGCTGGTCCCCGGGCCGGTGCAGATTTCATTCAAGGAGTGGAAGGTCCCGACGCTCGGCCAGCGCTCGCGCGATCCGATCGAAGCGCCGGACGGATCGATCTGGTGGGCGGGCCAGTTCGGCAACCTGATCGGACGGATCGATCCCGCCACCGGCGCGATGAAGGAATGGGAGCTGCCGCCCGAATCCCTGCCCCACAGCGTGACGCTCGATGCGGACGGTGCCCCCTGGTTCACCGGCAACGGCAACGGCACGGTCGGCAAGCTCGACCCGAAGACCGGCAAGATCGCGGTCTACAAGATGCCCGATCCGGCGGCGCGCGATCCGCACACGCCGATCTTCGACCGCAATGGCATCCTCTGGTTCACTTTGCAGCAGTCGAACATGATCGGCCGACTCGATACGGCGACCGGCGCGATCAAGCTGGTCCGGACCCCGACGCCCGGCGCCAAGCCCTATGGCATCAAGCTCGCGTCCGACGGCTCACTCTGGGTCGCCTGCAACGGGTCGAACTGCCTGATCCATGTCGACCCCAAGACGATGGCGCTGACCGAGGTGAAGCTGCCGATCCCGGCGACCACGGTGCGCCGGCTCGATATCGCCACCGACGGCACGATCTGGTACGTCAACTCGTCTCAGGGGCGGCTCGGCCATTACGATCCGAAAACTGGGGAGATCAAGGAGTGGCCGTCGCCGAGCGGCCCTCGGTCGCACCCCTACGCCATCGCGGTGGTCGACGGCATCGTCTGGTACAACGAATCGGGCAAGCGGCCGGATGCGCTTGTGCGGTTCGACCCCAAGACAGAAGCATTCCAGAGCTGGCCGATCCCGTCCGGCAGCATCTATGCGGGGATCATCCGCCACATGCGCCCGACACGCGACGGCAACCTCCTGATCCACCAATCGAGCACAAACCGCATCATCCTGGTGACGATCAAACCGCGCACGCCGACGAACTGAGCAGGGGCCGCGGCGCGGTCCTACTTCGTCATGATCTCGAGCGTGTGGCCATTGGGGTCGCGGAAATAACAGCCGCGCCCGCCGCGCCGATGGTTGATCCGCATGTCGTCGAGCGACATCGGGCCTGAGCCGTAGACCATCCCCTCGTCCTGGAGGCGCGCGAAGATGGCGTCGAACTCCTCGTCGCTTACCCGGAAGGCGAGATGGTGATGCTCGAACTCGTCATCCTGATCGAAATCGAGAGTGAGCCGGCTGTTCACCCGGACCGGGGCGAAGTGATAGCGTGGCCCCTCGTATGTCAGCCCGAAGATGCGCGCGAAGAAGCGCGCCGACGCTTCATGGTCGTGGGCCGGAACGATGGTGTGGTCGAGCTCGATGGGCATGGCGCACCTCCTGGTAAAGCCATCGGCAAAACCCCCGCTTACTTGATCCGCGCTGCGGCCTCCTTGACGATGTCGAGCATCTCGTAGTCCTTGGCCACGATCGGCTTGGGGATCACGCCGAGCTTGGCCGCCGCCTTGATATTGCTCTGGAGCGCGTCCAAGTCGGGCATCGCGTTCGGATCGCGGTAGAAATCCTCCTTGGTGAACAGCCAGCCATAGAACGTCTTGGCCGGAATCTTGGTGAACTTCGAGACGATGTCCGACGCCTCCTTCTGGTTCTTCGGGTCGGTGTACCAGCGGATGGACCGGATATAGTCCTCCAGCAGGTCCACCAGAACGGCGCGGTTCTTCTCGATGAACGATTTCCTCGCCGTCCAGAAGGACAATGTCGAGATTCCGAACGCGTCCGACATGGTGAAGAGCGGGCGCGCGAACGACAGGAACTTCTCGTTGTGGGTGAAGGTCGACGGCGCGATGGCCACGTCCACCTTCTTGTCGGCCAGCACCGCCGTCATGTGCGGGAACTGCACCTCGACGACGTGATAGTCCTGCGGCGCCGTCATCCCGTGGTTCTGCATCACGATCGTCATCGCCATGTGCGTGCCCGTGCCGAACCCGTTGGTGGCGAGCGTCTTGCCGCGCAGATCCTCGACCTTCTGGATGCCGGAATCCTTTCGCACCCAGTACTGCACCGAGTAGTAGCCGGGATGGCCGTCTTGGATCTCGTCGGCGATGATCCGGATGTCGTCGAGATGGCCATTCAGCACTGCGAGCGAAAGGCTCGCATAGTTCAGCGCGGCGATGTCGATCTGGTTCGAAGCGAGCGCCGTGATCTGCTGCGACGACGCGCCGATGCGCGTGTCCTCGATCACGTAGGACTTACCGAGATGCCTCGCAACGCCAGGTGGCTTGAACATGATCGGCACCAGCGAGGCGGGCGCGACCACCCAGGCCATACGGATTTTCAGCGGCTCCGACCTGACCGGCCCGACCGAACCGGCGACCAGCCCGGCAACAGCCAGCGCGACGGCAAACGCGCGAAACACGATGCGGCGCCCCATCATCGTCTCCTCCCTGTCGAAAGGCCGTTACGCGGCCTTGTTGTCCAGGATCGAGACTATCCTGCGGCGCGACTTGTGTCACCAGTACTTCGTCGAACCAAAGGCGCCGGCTAGTTTGAGGGGTTGGACATGATCGCGAGGATTTGCGGCGCGCTCTCGGGCGGAATAGCGAGAAATTCGAGGGCCGCTTCGACATCCTGGAACAAACCGAACCGGTGGTCGAAATCCGGGTCGGCGTCGCAAAGTGCATTCCACAGCGGCATGATCAGCCTTGCCTCCTGTGCACCGTCGACGATAGCAGCGCTGTTGCCGCGCTGAATTCCAAGCTTCTGGTAGGCGGCCTTGGATTCATTTCGGATGGAATTGAGCACAGAGACGTCGAGTTCGGACAGGTCGACATCCTGGTCAAAAATCGCGAGGCCCCGATAGGTGCCACTTCCACTCACCTGTCCGGCCAGGCCGGAGACGAGGTCGGACAGATCGCGCGCGGTCACGCGTCCGGAATAGAAATGGACAAATAGCTTGATGTCGTTATGGACCGCGTATCCGATCGGCATGACACGCATCGCCCCAGGGTCTGGCACGACACACGATAGCAGGTTCAGGCCGTACGCGGTATTCGCCCTTCGTGTGGTCGACTTGCCCTAGAACGGAATCTCGTCGTCCAGGTCGCCGCCGGCCGGCACGGGCTGCGAGGAACCGCCACCGCCGCCGCGCGGGGCCGGCAACTCGTCGTAATCGCCACCACCACCGCCGAACCCGGCGCCCTCGCCGCCGCGGGTATCGAGCATGGTCAACTCGCCGCGGAACTTGCCGAGCACGACCTCGGTCGAGTAGCGGTCCTGTCCGGACTGATCCTGCCACTTGCGGGTCTGGAGCTGGCCCTCGATATAAATCTTCGAGCCCTTCTTCAGGTACTTCTGCGCCACTTCGCCCAGCTTGTCGTTGAAGATCACCACCCGGTGCCACTCGGTCCGCTCGCGCCGCTCGCCCGAGTTGCGGTCACGCCAGTTCTCCGAGGTCGCGACCGACAGGTTGACGATCGGGCTTCCGTCCTGGGTGTGGCGGACTTCCGGGTCGCGGCCAAGATTGCCGACCAGGATGACCTTGTTGACGCTGCCTGCCATGACGCTCTCCCGTCCCTTCGTTCCAGCTTTGTCCCATCATAGCGGAACCGCGCGCCACGGCCACCCGCAAGCGTCGAAGGGCGAGTCGGTCCGGTGGAAAACTCCTCGACCTACGCCGCCTTGATGACATTCTGCGGTTTACTGCCGAGCCAGGCGCGGATGTCCTCGATCGCGGTGGCGTACATCTGCTGGAAGTTGTCGAGGCTGCCATAGCCTAGATGCGGCGTGATGACCGCGTGATCGACGCGGCGCATCGGGCTGTCGAGCGGCAGCGGCTCGACGTCGTAGACGTCCAGCGCGGCACCGGCGATCTGCTTCTTCCCGAGCGCGGCAACCAGCGCCGCCTCGTCGACCAGCGGGCCGCGCGACGTGTTGACCAGGTAGGCCGTCTTCTTCATCAGCCCGATCTCGCGCGCGCCGATCGTGCCCTGCGAGCGCGGCGACAGGATCAGATGCACGGTCACGATATCCGACCGGCGCAGGAGCTCCTCTTTCGAGGGCGCGAACTCGACGCCCAGCTCGTCGCAGCGCTCCTTCTTCAGGTTCTGGCTCCAGCCGATGACGTTCATGTCGAACGCCTTGCCGATCTTCGCGACGGCGGCGCCCTGCCGGCCCAGCCCGATCACGCCGAGCGTGCGCCCAGCAAGACCCGGCCCCGGCGCATATTTCTGCCACGAGCCCAGCCGCAGCGCGCGGTCCTCGTAGGTCACGTTGCGTGTGATGGCCAGGATTAGCGCCCAGGTCAGTTCCGCCGTCGGGTTGCCGAGTGAGGCGGTGCCGCACACGACCACCTTGTGCTCGGCGGCGGCATCCATGTCGATTGAGCGATTGCGCGGCCCCGTGGTGATCAGGAGCTTGAGGTTGGGCAGCTTCTCGAACAAAGCGCGCGGGAACGGCGTGCGCTCGCGCATCAGCACCACGATCTCGCAATCCTTGATCCGGGCCGCCAGCTTGTCGTGATCGGCGATGTGCTCGTGGACGACGGTGACCTCCACGTCGGGGGCAAGGCTCTTCCAGTCGGCCAGCTCCAGGGCCACGTGCTGATAGTCATCGAGGATCGCCGCCCGCGTCATTGCCGTCTCCACTACCGTCATTTGCCAACGCGCGGCATCATGGGCAGTTTTTCCGGGTGTGACAATGCGCCCGCCCCCGACCGGTCGCGATCATGGACCGCTATTCCTATATTGAGCGCTCCGACGGACCTTCGGAGGATCGGCATGGCTGACGAGCCGAAACCCGCCGCGGCGGGGCATGCCGCGGCAGACGCTCCCGAGAGCGGCCCGCGCCGCGATTTCCTGATGCTGGCGACCGTGACCATGGCGGCGGCCGGTGCGGTGCTGGCGGCCTGGCCGCTGATCGATCAGATGGAGCCGGCCAAGGACGTGCTGGCCGCAGGCGGGCCGATCGACATCGACCTTTCGAAGATCGCCGAAGGCCAGCAGGTGCTGGTGATGTGGCGCGGCCGGCCGATCTTCGTACTGCGCCGGACGCAGAAGATGCTGGCCACATTGAAGGAGCCGTCGCTGCTCGCGCGGCTGCGCGATCCGAAATCGGAGCGACTGCAGCAACCGGACTACGCCGACAACGTGGACCGGGCGATAAAGCCGGAATACGCGGTGCTTGTGGGCATCTGCACCCATCTCGGCTGCATTCCGGAACTGCACGCAAGGCCGGGCGACCTAGGGTCCGATTGGCCGGGCGGCTATTTCTGCCCATGCCACGGCTCCAAGTACGATTTCGCCGGGCGCGTGTTCCGCGGCGTGCCGGCCCCGCTCAACCTGCCAGTGCCGCCCTACCACTATGTCGACGACACCACGCTCCGGATTGGCGAGAACCCGAAGGGCTCCAGCTTTTCGCTATCCGACGTCGAGCAGATCTGAGGCGCGAGCGCTCGGTTTCCTGGGGCCTGAATACCGCCGCATTCGTCCCTATCTCTAGGGGGCCATGATGCAAGCTCGACCGATTCTCGCCGCATTGGCGGTGCTGGCGCTCGCCGGTTGTGCCGAGCCGACGCCACGGCCGCAGCCAGAGCCGGTCGGCGTCGGGCACCTCGCGCCGAACATCGACTGGCACACCGCCCTGACCGGCGACACGGTACGCGTCGAGCTCGTCGATCCAGCCGCGTCCTACAGGGTCGAGCGGGTGACGCTGCGTGGCCCCGCCGGCCAGGAAATCCCCGCCGCGGAAGTGACCAATATCAGCGGTCCAGGGCAGGCCGACCCGAGCTATGGGATCGGCGGCGGGTTTGGCTCGCACTCCGGCGGCGGGATCGGGATCGGCATGTCGGTGCCCCTCGGCGGGACCGCCGAGGAACGCGCGCGCAGCAGCCTGGCGGTGATCCCCCTGCCCGATCCGGCGGCCTACCGACGCACGGCCCGGGACTGGACCATCGAGGTCGCACTGAGAGACCGTGGGGGCACGCCTTACCATGCGTCGATACCGGCGCCATTACCGTGAGGGCATCCCCATGACACCCGCTCCTGCCAGGATTTTCGCACTGGTCCTGACGCTGCTGGTCGCAGGCTGCACCGAGCCTAGCCTGCAACAGCTCTATGTACCGACCACGAGCGGGGCGGGCTACGGCTACGCGGAGCGGATGCTGCCCGGCGCCGAGGCGGTCGTGACCTACGACGCGCCGCTCGACAGCGCCTTCAGCTATGCGGGAATTGCCGGCCAGCAGATTATCGACGCGAACGTGAACCGGGCTTACGACCTAGCCTTGATGCGTGCGGCCGACCTCACCCTGTCCAAGGGATTGGCCGGGTTCCGCGTCACCAACCGCACGAACGACGTGGACGTGCGTCGGGTCTACAACCCGCCCTTCTACGGTTACGGCTACCCGCATTACGGGCGGTACGGCCATCCTTTCTATTACGGCGGGGCCGGTTTTCCGATTAATGACAGCTACGAGGTGCTGTACACGCGCGTAACCCTGAACGTGACGTTCGAGAAACGTGTCGAGAAGGGCGTGTTCAACGCGGCCGAGGTCCGAACGACCATCGGCGCCCGGTACGCCCCGAAGGTCGGGCAATGAAAATGAAATGGGGCCGGTCCAGGACCGGCCCCAGTAAAGCACAGGATCGGACGCGACCCCGTACCCTCACATCTTGTGCATCTCCTTGTCCCAGTCGCGATAGACCTTGATGTGGCGGGCGCGCAGTTCGTTCATGTAGGCCGTCAGGATCTTCGAGCCGGGCAGCCCTTTCTTGTCGAGCGATGCTGCCCATTCGCCCGCCACGTTGGGCATGCGCTTGGCCCAGTTGGCGCGCTGCTCGTCCGAGAAGCTGGAAAATTCGACGTGCGACTTCTTCATCAGTGCGATGAAGCCCGCCCGGCGCTTTTCATCCACCTTCGCGGCCTCGGCGCCATAGGTGCCGCACACGTCGCGGAAGATCTTCTGCACGAAGTCAGGCAGCGACTTCCATGTGTCGATGTTCACCGTCAACTCGGGCACGATGGCCGGCGCGAAGCCGACCTCGGTCACGTGCTTCGCCGCCTCGTAGGTGCGGTAGGGCACGGCGAGCCCCACAGTGATGACGTAACCCTCGTACACGCCATTCTTGATGTCAGTATACGAGTTGGCCATGTTGGCGTTGACGATTACCGCGCCCATGCCGCGCATGAATTGGGCCAACGCACCCGACGCGCCCATCTTGTGGCCCTTCAGGCTGGCGATGGACTTGACCGGATAGGTGGTGAACAGGGCGAACGGCTCGCCCGACGCCGAACCCAGCCGGATCTGCTTGTACTTCAGCCACTCCTGGTCCATCTCCGGCACCTGCTGGCGCACCTTGGAGTCGATGTCGACCATGACCAGCGGATCGTTGGCGGCGAACGGCACAACGGCGGTGTACTGCTCGAGCGGGAGCTTCGACTCCTCGAACGCAACGAGCTGTACGCCGAACTGCGCGATGCCGGCTTCAACGGTCTCGAGCACCTCGGTGAACTTGGCGAGCGACCCGGCGTAAGCCTGCTTCCACTGGATCTTGAAGTCCTTGCCCGAGGCGGCGAGGCGCTTGTCAATTTCGGGAATGATGACTTCCTTGGTGACCTTGACCGGCGTCACCTGTGGCGGCGAGCCGCCGACCGCCGTCATCTCGATCGTCTTGGCCTGGGCCGGCCCCGCCGCCAGCGCCAGTGCCAGCGCGGCCGGAACCGCCGCGCCGGAAATCCGAAATCCTCTCATGCCGTTTCTCCCTTTGACTGCCCCGCCGGTGCGGGGTGTGGCCCAATGATGGTCCCCGCCCGGGCCACGCGCAACCGGTCGAGACTCTTGGTCGCGCTCAATACTGGCCCTGCGGCTCGAGCCCGAACGCGTGCTGGCCAATCATGGCGCTGACCGAATCCCAGTTCAGGCTGATGTGCTTGGCGACCGCATGGATGTCGCGCCAGGCGCGCTGCACCGGCTGGTCGAGGAACAGGCCGGGCCCCCCCACGGCGCCGTAGAGCGCGTCGATCCCCTGCTGCACCAGCCGCAGCGCGTAGGCGTGGGTCAGCCGCGCCTCGATGCGTGCGTCGCGTTCCGCCGAAAGGCCCGAACTCGAGGCGCGGTCGAGCACGTTCCAGGCGAGCGCGTTGGCGGCAAGGAGCGCGCCCTTGGCCTCACCCAGCCGCGACTGCACGCTGCCGAAGCTCGTCACGTCGCGACCACCAGCGACCACCGCCCCGCGTGTTTTGCGCCCAGCGAGCCCTGCGACGAACTGGTCGATCGCCCCCTGCAGCGCCCCGACCGCTGGTGCCAGCAGTGCGAATGGCACGGCTGAGACGAAGGGCTGGCGGTAGAGCGATCCCGCCCCCTGCGCGCCTGGCGCCTCGCCGGTCAGCACGCGGGAAATAGCGATAACGCGGTGAGCCGGAACGAACGCATCCCGGACGGTCACGGTCTTGCTGCCGGTCGCCGCGAGGCCAACCGCGCGCCAGTCGTCGTCGATCGCCAAATCCGTGCGGGGGAACACCCCAAAGCTTGGAACGGGCGGCCCGTCGCCGGATTCCGGCGGGACGAACATGCCGAGCAGCATCCATTGCGCGTGGTCGCAGCCGCTGGAGAAGGGCCATGCGCCCGACACGCGGAACCCACCAGGGACGCGCCGCACTTCGCGGGTCTGAGGCAGCGTGCCTTCGCCGATCACGTCGGAATCTGTGTCCCAGAAGTCGTGCTGCGCTTCTGCGGGGAACAGCGCGAACATCCAGTTGGTGTAGATCGAGAGCCCGGCAACCCAGGCGGTCGAGGCGCAGCCGGCGCCGAGCTCGCGTGAGACGTCGAAGGCGGTGCGAAAGGACATCTCGTATCCGCCGAAGGTGCGCGGCTGCAGGATTCGAAACAGCCCCGCCTCCCGGATCGCGGCCATGGATTCGGCGGGCACCGTGCGGGCGCGCTCAGCCGCCTCGGCCCGGCCGCGCAGCGTCGGCGCCAGGGCACGCGCCCGCGCCACCAGCTCGTCGGGCGTGGGGATCGCCGTCTCCGCCCGTCCTGCCATTTCAGCCTCCCTCTGTCGCCGCGAGCGTAGCGTCCGCCGTCGGATCGGTCCACATGTGCCCTGCGGTTCCCCTCGCCTTTGGGCGGGGGTTCACCATATTATGCCTTCGGCCATCTCCCACCCGCGGCGGTTCCGCCTCATGAAGTCCAAGATCGTCGTTCGCGGCGCCCGCGAGCACAATTTGAAGAACATCGACGTCGCCCTGCCCCGCGACTCGCTGGTGGTGATCACCGGCCTGTCGGGCTCCGGCAAGTCGTCGCTGGCCTTCGACACGATCTACGCCGAGGGGCAGCGCCGCTATGTCGAGAGCCTGTCGGCCTATGCCCGCCAGTTCCTCGAGCTGATGGAGAAGCCCGACGTCGACGCGATCGAGGGGCTGTCGCCGGCCATTTCGATCGAGCAGAAGACCACCTCGCGCAACCCGCGCTCCACGGTCGGGACGGTCACCGAGATCTACGACTACATGCGCCTGCTGTGGGCGCGCGTCGGCATCCCCTACTCGCCGGCGACCGGCCTGCCGATCGAGAGCCAGACCGTGCAGCAGATGGTCGATCGCGTACTGGCCATGGGCGACGGCACGCGGCTGTATCTGCTGGCGCCGATCGTGCGCGGGCGCAAGGGCGAGTACCGCAAGGAGATCTCCGACCTTCAGAAGCGCGGGTTCGCCCGCGTGAAGGTGGACGGCGAGATGTACGAGATCGACGCCGTGCCGAAGCTCGACAAGAACTTGAAGCACGACATCGAGGTGGTGGTCGACCGGCTGGTGGTGAAGAAGGATTTGGGCAACCGGCTGGCCAACTCTCTGGAAACGGCGCTGGGCCTGGCGGACGGGATCGCCATCGCCGAAAAGGCGGACGGCGGCGAGCGCACGATCTTCTCGTCGCGCTTCGCCTGTCCGGTTTCGGGCTTCACTATCGACGAAATCGAGCCGCGCCTGTTCTCGTTCAACAATCCGTTCGGTGCCTGCCCGACCTGCGACGGGCTCGGCTCAAAGCTCTATTTCGACCCCGCACTTGTAGTGCCGGACGAGAGAAAATCGCTGCGCCAGGGCGCAGTCGCGCCTTGGGCGCATTCGAGCTCCAAGTACTACGACCAGACGCTGGATTCGCTTGCCCGCCACTACAAGTTCCCGACCTCCCGGCCATGGGACGAGCTGCCGCAGAAGGTGCGCGACGCCATCCTGTTCGGGTCGGGCAGCGACAAGATCGCGATGACCTACGACGACGGCACGCGGTCCTACACCGTCGAACGGCCGTTCGAGGGCGTCATCCCGAACATGGAGCGGCGCTATCGCGAGACCGACTCGGCCTGGCTGCGCGAGGAGCTCTCGCGCTACCAGAACGAGGCGCCATGCGAGGCCTGCGAGGGACGCCGCCTCAAGCCCGAGGCGCTGGCGGTCAAGATCGCCGCGCTCGACATCAGCCAGGTCACGGCCTTCTCCATCGTCGAGGCTCGCGACTGGTTCGCGACGCTCGATCCCAAGCTCACCGCGAAGAGCCGCGAGATCGCGCGGCGCATCCTGAAGGAGATCAACGAGCGCCTCGGGTTCCTGGTCGATGTCGGGCTGGAATACCTAACGCTCGCCCGCAACTCGGGGAGCCTGTCAGGCGGCGAAAGCCAGCGCATCCGGCTCGCCTCGCAGATCGGCTCGGGCCTCACCGGCGTGCTCTACGTGCTCGACGAGCCCTCGATCGGGCTGCACCAGCGCGACAATGCGCGCCTGCTGGAGACACTCAAGCGGCTGCGCGACCTCGGCAATACGGTGGTCGTAGTCGAGCATGACGAGGAGGCGATCCGCACTGCCGACTACGTGCTCGATCTCGGGCCGGGCGCCGGGGCGGAGGGCGGTCGCATCGTCGCCGAGGGCCCGCCCGACAAGCTGCTGCGTTCGAAGGACTCGCTGACCGCGCAGTACTTGACCGGGGTGAGGGAAATCCCGATCCCCGCCGAGCGTCGCGCCGGCCGGCGCGGCCAGAAGATCGTGGTCAAGGGCGCCCGCGCCAACAACCTCCAGGACGTGACGGCGGAGATCCCGCTCGGCACCTTCACCTGCGTCACCGGTGTGTCCGGCTCGGGCAAGTCGTCGCTCCTGATCGAGACGCTCTACAAGGCGATCGCGCGCCGGCTGCACGGCGCGCGCGAGGCGCCCGGCCCGCATGACGACATCACCGGCCTCGAATTCATCGACAAGATCGTCGACATCGACCAGTCGCCGATCGGCCGCACGCCGCGCTCGAATCCCGCCACCTACACCGGCGCGTTCACACCCATCCGCGACTGGTACGCCGGCCTGCCCGAGGCCAAAGCGCGCGGCTACAAGCCCGGACGCTTCTCGTTCAACGTCAAGGGCGGGCGCTGCGAGGCGTGCCAGGGCGACGGCGTCATCAAGATCGAGATGCACTTCCTGCCCGACGTGTACGTCCAGTGCGACGTATGCAAAGGGGCGCGCTACGACCGCGAGACCCTCGAGGTGAAATACCGCGAGCGCTCGATCGCCGACGTGCTGGACATGACAGTCGACGATGGCGCGGCGTTCTTCCAGGCCGTGCCGGCGGTGCGCGAAAAGATGACCATGCTGCAGCGCGTCGGGCTGGGCTACATCCATGTCGGCCAGCCGGCGACCCAGCTTTCCGGCGGCGAGGCCCAGCGGGTCAAGCTGTCGAAGGAGCTCGCGCGGCGGTCGACCGGCAAGACGCTTTATATTCTCGACGAGCCGACCACCGGCCTGCATTTCGAGGACGTGCGCAAGCTGCTGGAAGTCCTGCACGCGCTCGTGGACCAGGGCAACACGGTGGTGGTGATCGAGCACAATCTCGAGGTCATCAAGACCGCCGACTGGGTGCTCGACCTCGGGCCCGAGGGCGGCGACAAGGGCGGCCGCATGGTGGCCGCTGGCACGCCTGAGGACATCGTCGCGGCCCCCGAGAGCTACACGGGCCTGTTCCTGGCGCCGGTGCTGAAGTCGCGCGCCCCAGGCAAACGCCAGCGCGCCGTTGCGCTCGCCACTCCCCGCGCCGCCACCGGGCGCGCGCGTCGCAAGCGGGCCTGAACGGGCGATGTCGAGCCAACTCCAGCATAGTCATGACGAGGCAGACATCGTCGCGCGCCTGCAGGAGGGCCCATCGCTCAACTACCTGCGCGACTGGGTCTATGGCGGCATCGACGGCGCGGTTACGACCTTCGCGATCGTGGCCGGCGTGACCGGTGCGGAACTGTCGGTAAAGACTATCCTGATTCTTGGCCTGGCCAACGTGATTGCCGACGGGTTCTCGATGGCGGCCAGCAACTACTCCGGCACCAAGACCGAGAAGGACGAGTACGACCAGCTCCGCGAGCACGAGCAGCACCAGATCGACCGCGACCCCGAGGGCGAGCGCGAGGAAGTGCGCCAAATTTACCGGCTGAAGGGATTCGAGGGTGACGACCTGGAGCGCGCGGTCGAGATCATCACCGCCGATCGCGCCCGCTGGGTGGAGTCGATGATGACGGACGAGTGGGGCATGCGCACCGCGCCACGCGACCCGCTGAAATCCGGGATCAACACCTTCCTGGCCTTCATGGTGTGCGGGGCGGTGCCGTTGCTGCCCTTCGTCTTTCACGCTGAAAAGGCGTTCTGGTTCGCCTCGATCCTGACCGCCCTGGTGTTCTTTTTGATCGGGTCGTTCAAGAGCCGCTGGTCCCTTGCCTCGTGGTGGCGGTCCGGCCTGGAAACGCTCGCAATCGGCCTCGCCGCCGCGGCCATGGCCTACGGCGTCGGATACATGCTCAAGGGCATCGGGTAGAACGTTCCCAACCGCCCGATGCGCCCTATATTTGCGCCATGAGCCCGCACGAACCCGGAGACGTCGATCCTCGCGCGGTGGACCGCGCCGTCGAATGGCTGATGGGCGGCGCCCTGCCCCAGCGCCTGCCCCAGTACGTCATGCAGGAGCTGTGCGAGCGGCTCGCCGACGCGGGCGTATCGATCGAGCGCGGCATGGTCTATGTCGCGACCTTGCACCCCAACGTGCTCGGACGGCGCTTCCTGTGGCGGCGAGGCGCGCCGGAGGTCACCGTCGACGAAGCCGGGCTGGTGCTGGAGCAGCAACCGGACTTCAACAACTCGCCGATCGACACGGTGATGCGCGACGGTCGCACGCTCCGCGCCCACATAGATGGGCCCGAGAGCGCACGCGACTACCCGGTCTATGACGAGTTCCGTGAACAGGGCTTCACCGATTACGTCGCCCAGCCGCTCGCCTTCATCAATGGCGAGAAGCACGCCGCCACCTGGGCCACCAAGCGCCCGGGCGGGTTCACCCGCCGCGAGATCTCGGCGCTCAAGGCCGTGCGCACGCCGCTCGCGCGCGTTGCCGAGGTCTATGCCCTGCGCCGCCTCGCAACGACGCTGCTCGACACCTATGTCGGTCCCAACGCAGGCGCGCGCATCCTGGCCGGACAGATCCGGCGGGGCCACCTCGACTCGATCCACGCCGCCATCTGGCTTGCTGACCTGCGCGGCTTCACCCGCCTCGCGGACACGCTGCCCGGCGACAAGCTTGTCGCCTTGCTCAACGACTATTTCGACGCTCTGGTCACCGCGGTCGAGAAGCATGGCGGCGAGGTGCTGAAGTTCATGGGCGACGGGCTGCTCGCGATCTTCCCGACGGCCGACACGGCCGAAGGTCCGGTATGCGGCGAAGCCGTGGCCGCGGCGCGCGAGGCGCGGGTGCGCATGGCCGAGGCCAACCGTGTGCGCGCGGAGAAGGGCCTGCCGGTTCTGCAGTACGGCCTGGCCCTGCATGTCGGCGACGTGATGTACGGCAATATCGGCGGGGCGGAACGGCTGGACTTCACGACCATCGGCCCGGCGGTGAACCTCGCCGCCCGGCTGGAAACGCTGGCCGCCACCATGGGGCGCTCGCTCGTCGTGTCGTCCGCCGTGGCGCGCCATTGCGGCGACGGGCTGGTGCCGCTCGGCCGGTTCGAGCTGCGCGGCTTCCGCACGGCCGAAGAAGTGTACGGTCTCGCCGACGAGGTGCCCTTCGGCACCGGCACCGGCGCGGAGGTGCTGGTTTGAACGGTCGCGCACCGGTCCACGTCATCGGCGGCGGGCTCGCCGGGTCCGAGGCGGCGTGGCAAATCGCGCGCGCCGGCGTGCCCGTCGTGCTGCACGAGATGCGGCCGGTCCGCGGGACCGAAGCGCACGTGACCGGCCGCCTCGCCGAGCTCGTCTGCTCGAACTCGTTCCGCTCCGACGACGCCGAGAACAACGCCGTCGGCCTCCTGCACGAGGAGATGCGGCGCGCCGGCTCGCTGATCCTGACGGCGGCCGATGCGCACAAGGTCGAGGCCGGCGGCGCGCTGGCGGTCGACCGCGACGGGTTCGCCGCCGCCGTCGAGGCGCGCCTCGCGGCCGAGCCGCTGGTCACCATCGAGCGTGAAGAAATCGCCGGCCTCCCGCCCGACGCATGGGACAGCGTGATCGTCGCCACCGGCCCCCTCACCTCGCCCGGCCTGGCCGAGGCGGTCCGCGAATTGACCGGCGAGGATTCGCTCGCCTTCTTCGACGCCATCGCGCCGATCGTCCATTTCGACTCGATCGACATGAGCGCCGCGTGGCTGCAGTCGCGCTACGACAAGGGAACCGCCGACTACATCAACTGTCCGCTCGACGAGGCCGGGTACAACGGTTTCATCGACGCGCTGCTGGCGGCCGAGAAGACGGCGTTCCACGAATGGGAAAAATCCACGCCCTATTTCGAGGGATGCTTGCCGATCGAGGTGATGGCGGAGCGCGGCCGCGACACGCTGCGCTTCGGCCCGATGAAGCCGGTGGGGCTGACCGACCCGCGGACCCGGCGCAGGCCCTATGCGGTGGTCCAGCTCCGCCGCGATAACGCGCTCGGCACGCTCTACAACATGGTCGGCTTCCAGACCAAGCTGAAGCACGCGGAGCAGACGCGGGTCTTCCGGACGATCCCAGGGCTCGGCGGCGCGCGGTTCGCGCGGCTCGGCGGTCTGCACCGCAACACCTTCCTCAATTCCCCGCGCCTGCTCGACGGGACGTTGCGGCTTCTGGCCGCGCCCCGGCTCCGTTTCGCCGGCCAGGTCACCGGAGTCGAGGGATACGTTGAGAGCGCCGCCATCGGGCTGCTCGCGGGACGCTTCGCCGCCGCCGAGCGGCTGTGCCAATCGCTCGTCCCGCCGCCCGAGACGACCGCGCTCGGCGCGCTGCTCCGCCACATCACCGGCGGGGCCGAGGCCGACACGTTCCAGCCGATGAACGTCAATTTCGGCCTGTTTCCGCCGGTCGAGATCCGCGCCAGGGGCCGCGACCGACGTCGCGAGATGTCCCGGCGGGCCCTCGCCGACCTCGATGCCTGGCTCGGCCGGACCCGCGCCGCAGCAGAATAGAGCATTCTAATATCGACCCCGCCACGCGGCCATCGCGAGCCGAAGGGGCCGCGAGACCCGCTCCGGCCTTGCGAGGGCCGAGGCGAACGGATCGTGCCCTGCACGGCCGAGCCGGGCGAGGTCATGGCTCGCCAGCGTCGCCGGCAGCAGCGCAGGCAGCGCGGACCGCGGGATCTCGGCATGAAGGCGCCGCGATGCGGCGATGTGGTCGCGGGCCTCGTCGGCGATGCGCCGGGCGACATCCGTCAGGCCGGGCGGCGCGCGGCGCGGATCGATGCGACCGGGCGCGATGCCCTGCTCGCGCAACAGGTCGGCCGGGAAATCCATCCAGCCGGCGCGAGCGCGATGCGGCGCCGCGCGCAGGATTCCCGCCAACGCCCAGGCGATCCCGACATGGCGTCCGGCATCGAGCGCCGCACCGGCGCGAACGCCCAGCAGTTCGAGCGCCAGCGCCACCAGCGCAGCGGAGCTGTCCTCCGCATAGCGGGTAAGCGCGGCAAGGTCCGGCGGCGGCTCGTCCTCCAGATCGAACTCGCGTGCCTCGATCAACCGGTCGAAGGACCGCCGGGACAGCCCATGGGCCGCGATTGCCTCCGCGAGGGCCCGCGCGATAGGCACCTCGGGCGCCGCTCCGTCATAGATCGCGGCGATCACGTCGCGCCACCATTGCAGCCGCACGCGGCCGGCAATCGGTTCGCGCACCTGCTCGCGCACCCGCGCGATCTCGCTGTTGAACGCGTAGAGCGCGACCAGCCCTTTCCGCGCCTTCGCGGGCGCGAACAGGGTCGTGAGGTAGCGGTCTCGGTCGAATCGCCTCAGCGTATCGGCGCTAACGGCATCTGTGTCGGCCATGGGGGTTATGTTATCTACAACGGCGGATTCGGCTACCATTGCCAACATTCGCCATGTCTGCCCTCATCTTGTCCAGCCGCGCGTCCTCCGCTCCCACTGCCCCGCCCGCGCGATCCGCGCTGCGGTTCGCGCCGCCGCTGTGGTTGCTGACTCCGGTGATGCGCGATTACGTGGCGGCGCTGATCGACTTCGTCGCGCGCGCGGCCAAGGGCGAAGCGAAGCGCACGGTGGCCGTTCCGGGCATGGATCCGGCCACTGCCGCACGAATCATAGAGGCGTTCGACAAACCGAACCGTACGCCGCGCTTCCGGCGCTGGAGCGAGCTGCTCGCCTGGTGCCGCTTCGCAGCCGCACCGGCCGCGCGTCAGGTCCTCGCCGTCCATGGTGAGCAGGCGGGCTTCGTGCCGGCCGCCGAGGCGTTCGGCACCGCCGTCATGCTGCTTCGCGTCGTGCGCTGCTGCCGCAGCGATCTCGCGGCGGGACGGGTGCTCCTCCCGGCTGACTGGCTGCGCGAGGCTGGAGTGACCGACGAAATGCTGGCCGCGCGCCGGGCGAGCCCGGAACTGCGCGCCGTGCTCGACCGCACGATCGAGCGAGCCGAGCGGATGATCGCCGAGGCACGGCCCGGGCTTTTGGCGGTACGCGAGCCCGGCCTCCGCCGCTGGGTCGCCGTGGCTCTTGCCCTATCGCTCGGCTGGGCGCGCACGCTCCGGCGGCGAGACCCGATGCGCCGCCAGGTCGGGCTGTCGAAGGCCGCGCGTCTTGCCTGCCTTGCGCGTGGCGTGGTTCGAGCGGTCCGGACGTCGTGACCGCGACCCTTCACGTCGTCGGCGCCGGGATGTCCGGACTCGCCTGTGCGCTTCGCGCCGCGCTCGCCGGCCAGCAAGTCGTGCTGTACGAGGCGGCCGGGCGCGCCGGCGGGCGGTGCCGCTCGTTTCACGACGAAAGCATTGGGCGGCTGATCGACAACGGCAATCACATGCTGATGGGCGCGAATGACGCGACGCGTGCCTATCTCGCCGATATCGGCCAAGCCGACGCGATCGCCGAGATCGCGCCCGCGGCGTTCCCGTTCCTCGACGTGGCGACCGGCACGCGATGGGAGCTGCGCCCCTCGCGCGGGAGGCTGCCGATGTGGCTGTTCGATGCGGAGCGGCGCGTGCCCGGGACGCGGCCCGGCGAGTACATCCGCGACGCGATGGGGCTTGCCCGCGCCGGTGAGGCGGCAACGGTGGCCGACTCGGTCTCCCGGGTGAGCCTTTTGTTCGAGCGGCTGTGGCAACCGATGTGCCGCGCCGTGCTGAACACCGATGCCACCGAGGCTTCGGCACGGCTCCTGTGGCGCGTTGTCGCCACGACGTTTCTGAAAGGCGAGACGGCCACAAGGCCTACCGTGTTCCCCAAGGGTCTGTCGCCCACCCTGGTCGACCCGGCGTTGGCGGTTCTGCGGGCGCATGGCGCCGAAATCCGGTACCAGGCGCGGGTTCGCGGTGTCGAGCACTACAAGGACCGGGCGATCGGGCTCCAATTCCCCGAAGGGCTTCTCAGGCTTGGGCCCGAGGACGCGGTCGCGCTCGCGGTGCCGCCGGACGCCTGTGCCGAACTGTGGCCGGCCGCGAACGCGCCGCGCGTGTCGCATGCCATCGTCAACGCGCATTACCGGCTCGACGTGCCGGTGCGCCTACCGGGCGGGCGGGCGATACTCGGCCTCGTCGGCACCGAGGCGCAGTGGCTGTTCGCGCGCGAGGACATCCTGTCGGTGACGGTGAGCGCCGCCGATGCGCTCGCGGACCAGCCCGGCCACGAGATCGCCAACCTGCTGTGGTCGGAGTGCTGCAAGGCGCTGGGACGCAATGTCGGCCGCATGCCGCCCTGGCGCGTAGTGAAGGAGCGGCGCGCCACCTTCGCCCAGACGCCGGACACGGTCCGCCATCGCGCCCGGACGAAGACCGCGCTCGCCAACCTCGTTTTGGCGGGCGACTGGACCGCGACGGGCCTTCCCGCGACGATCGAGGGCAGCGTGCGCTCGGGCTTCGCTGCGGCGCAGGCCGCGCTGGTGGCGATGACCCGTGCACGACTTGAGCTCGCGCAATAGCCTCCGGTAAATCCTCCGAAACCCTTGACGGCCGACCTCGCGGGGAACAGCATTGCCGCGAATCGCGTCCGCCGAGTATTGTGGACGTGGCATAATGACGCTGAGGCGTTCTTACGCGACTATTTCCGCAAGCGTCGCATCCGTAGGGGGAGTCCGGATATGGCCAAGATTTTGCAGAATCTGAACCAGTGCCTGATCACTGGTGTGGTGTTGCTCGTAATCATCATCGCCATCGTGGCGGGGGTTTATGGCGGTGCGGGCGCTGCCTTCGACTACGCGTGGTGGGCGGTGCTGGTCCGCTGGTGCCATGTCATAAGCGGCATCATGTGGATCGGTCTTCTGTACTACTTCAATTTCGTCCAGACCCCGACCATGCCCAAGATTCCGGAGAATCTGCGTCCGGGCGTCACGGGTCACATCCTGCCGTCGGCTTTGTTCTGGTTCCGCTGGGGCGCTATGTCGACCATCGTGTTCGGGCTGATCCTCGCCTGGATGAATGGCTACATCGTCGACGCGATCGCCCTCGGCATCACCGACCACGTCGCGAAGCACACCCAGATCGGCATCGGCATGTGGCTGGGCACGATCATGTGGTTCAACGTCTGGTTCGTGATATGGCCGAACCAGAAGATTGTGCTCGGGCTGAGCGAGGGCGACAAGGCCAAGGCGGGCCGCACCGCTGGCCTGTTCTCACGCACCAATACGCTGCTGTCGATCCCGATGCTGTGGTGCATGATCACCACTCAGAACATCTTCTGATCGCAGCCACCCGAAGATCGAGGGGGGCGGGCTTCGGCCCGCCCTTTTCGTTTCAGCCCTGTGGGTCGTTTAGCGAAAAGCCCGGCGCAAAGGACCAGGGCCGCACCCCGGGGGATTCTTCCTCCGCATCGCCACCGGATCCGTCATCCTCGCCGGCAGGCCCGGGGGCCCGTTCCGCGGGAAGATGGCCCCGAACGATCTGCATCAGCTCGGACACGGAGAACGGCTTGGTGACGTAGGCATCCACGCCGGAGGCGCGGATCAGGCTCTCGTGGCTGCGCAGCGCCAGCGCCGTGACAGCGATGATCGGCACGGTGCTGAGCCTGGGATCGCCCTTTAAGCGGTGCACGAGGTCGAGCCCCGACATGCCCGGAAGCTGGACATCCAGCAGCACCAAGTCGGGCCGAATGCCCTCCGTCAGCGCGAGAGCCGCCTCCCCGTCGCCCGCTTCGAGCGTCTCATACCCTTCACAGGTCAGCAGGTCGTGGAACAGACGCATGTTCAGCCGGTCGTCCTCGACCACGAGGATGGTTCTCGGCATACGAACGTACCCCCTCATCTTTTCCGCCGGTTGCGTCCAGCGGAAGTTGAGCGTCGGCCGGCCGCTGAGGCCCTCTCGCGGCGTGATGACCGGAAGCGGCAACCGCGCACGGCGAACCCGCCCGCGCCCGGGCACGAGACGCCCACGAAGATCGAGACGGATGCCGTCCACCAAAGCCGCTCCGAAGCCAACGTGCCCCGGCAAACTGCCATATTTGGCGGCCCAGGTCATCGGTTCTGCACCATTGGTAGACGGGTCTGGACCCTGACAGTCAGGCCGCCTTAGACTGGCCATCCCCCCGTGACGGCAGGAAGACACGCATGACCCCGACCGAAATCGCCGCGATGGTGGACGACCGCCCGGAGGACGGCGTGTTCCGCGTCCATGCCGACGCGTTCCGCCGGCGCGACGTGTTCGAGCTCGAGATGAAGCATATCTACGAGGCCAGCTGGGTCTATGTCGGGCTGGAATGCCAGATTCCCAACCCGCACGACTTCATCACCACCCGGATCGGCCGCCAGCCGGTGATCGTGACGCGCGACGGCGATGGCGCCATCCACTGCCTGCTGAACAACTGCCGCCACCGGGGCGCGATGGTGTGCGAGGCCATGGCCGGCAATCGCAAGGTCCATGTCTGCCCCTACCACGCCTGGACCTACGATTCCGCCGGGCGAAACGTCGCCATCACGGCGGAGGATGAGGGCGCCTATACCGCGGCCTTCAAGCGCGAGAGCCACGATCTCAGGCGCGCCGCGCGGGTGGCGAGCTATTGCGGCTTCATCTTTGCCAGCCTCAATCCCGACGTCCCACCGCTCGAGGAGCATCTTGGCGGTGCCCGCGCCTTCCTCGACCTCGCCGTCGACCAGAGCCCCGAGGGGCTGGAGCTGATCCCGGGCACGGTGACCTACACCTATCCCGGCAACTGGAAGATGCAGATCGAGAACAGCGCTGACCAGTATCATTTCGTGCCCACCCACACCTCCTACCTGCAGATCCTCGGCAAGCGGAAGCCGCCGGCCGACGGGCAGGCGCAGGTGTCGTTCCGCCGCGCCTACACCCAGAAGGATTTGCTGCGCGGCTCGTTCACTTTCGCGAACGGTCACAACGCGATGTGGGCGGCGGTCGAGGAGCCGCATCTGCGCGCGTTGTGGCTGGAGCGCGACGAGGTGGAGAAGCGGGTCGGGGCCGAACGCTTCAAATGGATGCTGTACACGCGGAACCTGCTGGTCTTCCCGAACTTCCAGCTTCTCGAGACGGCGTCCCTGCAGATCCGCATCAACCGGCCGCTCGGCCCGGACCTGACCGAGATCACCACCTACTGCATCGCACCGAAGGGCGAGAGCCGCACGGCGCGCGTCCGCCGGCTGCGCCAGTACGAGGAGTTCTACAACCCGTCGGGCCTCGCCACGCCGGACGACATGGCGATCTTCGATGCCTGCCAGTCGGGCCAGCAGGCCGCGCAGGTGGACTGGCATCAGGGCTACATGCGCGGCCTCGCCCGCATGCGCCGCGGTGGCGACAAGCATGCACGCGAAATCGGCGTCGAGCCGGTCACCTCGGTTGACACGATGGGGGCAATGGGCGACGAGACGATCTTCCATTCGCAATACCGCGAATGGCTGCGCCTGCTCTCGAAGGGGATGGGCGCGGCCGCGCCCGGCCCGCGCCTCGCGCGCGGCGCGGCCGAATGAGTCTGCCGGACGCCGAGGCGGCGCGCGAGTTGGTGTGGCGGGAGGCCGCGGCGCTCGACGAACGGCGCTGGGACGACTGGCTCGCGCTCTACGACGAGGCGGCTGTGTTTTGGGTGCCGGCCTGGAAGAGCGAGGACACGCCGACCGAGGACCCCGATACCGAGATCTCGCTGATCTACATCGCTTCTCGCACGCAGCTCGAAGAGCGCGTCGCGCGCGTCCGCTCCGGCCGGTCCGCCGCGTCCTCGCCGATGCCGCGCACGGCGCATGCGCTGTCCAACTTGCTGGTCGAGCCCGCGGAAGGCGACGCGCTCCGCGTCCGATCGGTGGCGACGACGCACCTGTTCGACCTGCGCCGGCGCGAGAGCCACCTGTTCTTCTCGCGGGTCGAGCACCTGCTGGCGCAAAGCGCGGGCAGGCTCCTCATCCGCCGGAAGAAGGTGTTGCTGCTCAACGACTACCTGCCCACCGCGATCGACTTCTATACGGTTTGATTGGAACCCACCCGACCAGGGAGACACCATGGCGACGGCGACCGAGGCCGAAAGCGCGCCGAAGCGCAACGATGCCTACGACGATCTGCGCGAACTGCTGGTGCGCTTCGAGGAGATGGGCGAAGTCGAGCGCGTGACTGGCGCCGAGCGTGACCTGGAGATCGGCGCGCTGTCCGAGACGGTGGCGGCCGGCAATCCAGGCCGCGCGCCGGCCCTGCTGTTCGACGACATCCCCGGATTCGAGCCGGGGTTTCGTGTGCTGTCGGGCGCGGCCAACGGGCTGCGCCGCCTGGCCCTGGTACTGGGCCTGCCGGATCCCGCCAACGAGACCGAGCTGGTCCAGTCCTACCGCGACCGCATGCACGCCGGCACCAAGCCGATCCCGCCGGTCGAGTTGAGGACGGGCCCCGTGCTCGAGAACGTCGACCGCGACGGCGACGTCGATCTGACGAAGTTCCCGGTGCCCAAGGTCCACGAGCTTGACGGTGGCCGCTATATCGGCACCGACGATCTCGTCATCATGCGCGATCCCGACAATGGCTGGGTGAATGCCGCCACCTATCGCGTGATGATGCACGACCGCAACACCGTGGCGATCTGGATGTCGCCCGGCAAGCACGGCCGGCGGATCAGCGAAAAGTACTTCGCCAAGGGCGAGCCCTGCCCCGTCGCCATCTCGTGCGGCCAGGACCCCATCCTGTTCCTCGCCGCGCATCAGGAGATCGACTGGGAGCTGTCGGAATACGCCTATGCCGGCGGCCAGCGCGGCCGGCCGATCGAGATCGTCAACAGCGAGCTGCACGGCCTGCCGATCCCGGCCCACGCCGAGCTGGTGCTCGAGGGCGAGATCATCCCCGGCGAGACTCGGCTGGAGGGGCCGTTCGGCGAGTTCATGGGGTACTACGCCTCGGAAGCGACCGAGCTTCCCATCGTGCGCATCCGCCGGGTCTACTGGCGCAACGACCCGATCCTGACCCTCGCCATCCCGTCCCGCCCGCCGGAGAACTTCACCTTCGCGCGCGCTTGCGTGAAGTCGGCGATGATCTGGGACGAGGTCGAAAAGGCCGGCCTTCCCGGCGTCGCAGGAGTTTGGTGCCACGAGTCCGGCGCCGGGCGCCTGTTCAACGTGATCTCGATCAAGCAGCTCTATCCCGGCCACGCGACCCAGGCCGCCATGCTGGCCGCCAACTGCCACGCCGGCAACTATGCGGGCCGCTGGGTGGTGGTGGTGGACGACGATATCGACCCGTCGAATATGTTCGATGTGGTCTGGGCGATGTCGACGCGCTGCGACCCGCCGGAGGACATCCAGTTCATCCGCCGCGCCTGGTCCACACCGCTCGACCCGATGGTGCGCGCGGCACCCTGGCACAACAACCGTGCCATCATCGATGCCTGCCGGCCCTATGGCTGGAAGGACAAGTTCCCCACCGTGGCCGAGGCGAGCCCGGAGCTCAAGGCGCGCGTTCGCGCCAAGTGGCCGCATCTTTACCGGTAACGGAGCGCCCGGTCAGGCCGTCGCCGGAACGGCGGGGGCGATATCATCGCGCGGCAGCTCGGCAAAGGTGATCAGCCGTCCGCGCTCCTCGTCCCACAGCACCAGCCAAGCGGCCTTGATCCCCTGCCATAGCGTAAACGACTTCGCCCCATGGAACTCGGGGTTCTCGTCGTGGCAGCGCTGCAAATTGTAGTTCGGGATCTTCGGGTTCAGATGGTGGATGTGGTGGATGCCGATATTGCCGCTGAACCATTGCAGCACCTTGGGCAGTCGGAAATAGCCGCAACCGACCATCGCGACCCGCGACAGGCGCCACTGGTCGTCGCGCACCCAGACCGAGCCCGGGAATTTGTGGCCGAGGAAGTCGAGCCACAAACCGACGGCCGAGCCGACGACGAGGATGGGAAGCTGCACCATCGCCACCTCGACCCAGCCGAACACCAGCGACAGCGTCAGGTACATCGTGCCGAGCGCGACGTTGGCGATGTGGATGTTGCGCCGCTCCGCGCGCCACGACTTCTCGGTCATCACGGTCAGGCGCGTGCCGACGGCCAGGGTCAGCGGCGCGATCAGCGGATAGAAGATCAAGGGCTCGCGCGTGATCCGGTAGGCGAGCCGCCTGCCGCGCGACAGTCCGTAATATTCACGCACCGTCAAGCATTCGGCAAAGATGCCACGGTCGCCGCGGTCGAGATTGTTGATCATGGCGTGATGGTGCGCATGCTGGCGCAGCCAGAAGCATAGCGGCGTCAGGTTGAACAGCGTGCAGAAATGGCCAAGCGCTTCATTGGCCCAGCGCGAGCGGAAGAACGCGTAGTGACCGCAATCGTGCTGGAAGATGGTGACGCGCACCAGGAAGGCGGCGCATAGCATGCCGCACAGCACGGTCAGCGCATAGGATACTTCGAGGGATCGGTAAGCGAGATACCAGAGTACGCAGATCGGCGGGAACGTATTGGCGAGTTGCCAGAAGCTCTTCCACAGCGCCGGACGTGCATACGGCCCCATGATCTTGCCGAGAGGCCGTACACGGGCCGCTTCGGTCACGCGACTCCGCTTGCCGCCACTCCCTTCGGGGACAGGTCCAGTCGTGACCACAGCCGGTGCAATCTGGTTGCTCACGGCGGCGACCCCCCTGACGCCAACCTTAACCGCAGCCTCGAATCTACAACGTCCGACCGGTCTCCCTCAAGTCGCCGTAAAGAGCAAATTTCTATTGTAATTTCCATCACTTGGCTGATTCATGGGGTGCCGCAACGGGCCCGGAATTGGGCAGCGGGCCTGTTAACCTTCATCCGCGAGGGTCATCAGGGTGGCATTCCCGCCGGCCGCGGTGGTGTTCACCGCCAGGGTACGCTCCACTGCGAACCGGTGAAGGTAATGGGGTCCGCCCGCCTTGGGCCCGGTGCCGGACAGCCCCTCGCCCCCGAACGGCTGAACCCCGACCACGGCGCCGATCATCGAGCGGTTGACGTAGCCATTGCCGGCCCGGACTCGCGTGGCGATGTGGCGTGCCGTCTCATCGATCCGCGAATGGATGCCGAGCGTGAGGCCGTACCCGGTGGCGTTGATCGCGTCGATCACCCGGTCGAGCGCGCTCGCCCGGTAGCGGATCACATGCAAGATGGGACCGAACACCTCGCGCTCCAGCCGGTCGAGCCGGTCGATCTCGAACGCCATCGGCGGAAAGAACGTGCCGTGATCACAGGCATCGGGAAGCCGGCACGCGTAAAGCAGCTTCGCCTCGCGCTTCATCCGGTCGGCATGCGCATTCAGCGCCTCGCGCGACTCCACGTCGATCACTGGCCCGACATCGGTCGAGAGCAGACCGGGATCGCCAATCGCGAGCTCCGCCATCGCGCCGGTCAGCATGTCGATCAGGTGGTCCGCCACCTCATCCTGAACGAACAGGACGCGCAGGCAGGAGCAGCGCTGGCCAGCGGACAAAAAGGCCGATGTCACGACGTCCACCACGACCTGTTCCGCAAGTGCCGAGGAGTCGACAATCATTGCGTTCTGACCGCCGGTCTCGGCGATCAGCACGCCCAGCGGACCGTCGCGCGCGGCCAGTGCCCGTGCGATCGCCTGGCCGGTCTCAGTCGAGCCCGTGAAGACGACACCCGTGACCCGCGGGTCGCCGGTCAACGCCGCGCCGACCTCACCGCCGGCGCCCGGCAGCAGATGCAGGACGTCACCCGGCACGCCGGCCTCGTGCAGCAGCCGTACGGCGGCGGCGGCCATCAGCGGCGTCTGTTCGGCCGGTTTGGCGACGACTGCGTTTCCGGCGGCGAGCGCAGCCGTGACCTGACCGGTGAAGATGGCGAGCGGGAAGTTCCACGGGCTGATCGCCGCGAACACACCGCGCCCGTGCAGCGACAGCGTGTTCTCCTCGCCGGTCGGACCGGGCAGGGCCAGCGGCGGGCCGAACTCGACGCGGGCGCGTGCGGCATAGTAGCAGCAGTAATCCACCGCCTCGCGCAGTTCGGCCACGGCATCCGGAATCGACTTGCCACCCTCGCGTACCGCGATGGCCATGAACGCCGCCATACGCTGCTCCAGAAGATCGGCCGCACGCTCCAAGATCATGGCGCGGCCGGCCCCGCCGCGCTCGTCCCAGTCGGGCTGTGCGGCCACCGCGCGCGAAAGCGCCTCGTCCGCCAGCGCCGGATTGGCGTCTGTCGCGTGGCCGACAATACGGCGTCGATCGGCGGGATCGGGGACGTCCCAGGGCGTCCCATCGCGCTCCGTGCCGCCCACGATGGGCGCGGCCGTCCATTCGCCGCAGCCCGCCACCCCCATCTCGTCCGCGAGCTGGGCGAGGGTCTGCGGGTCGCTTAGATCGAGGCCTTGCGCCGCCACGCGCCCCGGCTCGACCGTCCGGATCGGTGGCGGGATGCGCGGATGCGGCTTCGGCGCGGTCGCCGCCAACCGGTCGACGGGATCGGCGACGATCTCGTCGACCGGCAGCGCCTCGTCCACCAGACGATTGACGAACGAGGTGTTCGCGCCGTTCTCCAGAAGGCGCCGCACCAGGTAGGGCAACAGGTCCTCGTGGCTGCCGACCGGCGCGTAGACGCGGCAGACGATGGCGCGGCGGCCCGGTGCCGGCCCGTCATCGGCCATCAGCCGCTCGTAAAGCGCGCGGCCCATCCCGTGCAGGCGCTGGAACTCGAACGGCCTGTCGAGGCCAGCAAGATCGAGGACCGCCGCGACGGTATGGGCGTTGTGGGTGGCAAATTGAGGGTAGACGTGGTCGGCCGCCAGCATCCGCCGAACGCAGGCGAGGTAGGAGACGTCGGTCGCCAGCTTGCGGGTGAAAACGGGATATGAATCGAGCCCTTGCTGCTGGGCGCGCTTGATTTCGCTGTCCCAATAGGCGCCCTTGACCAGCCGCACCATCAATCGCCTGGCGTGCTTTGCACCAAGTTCGGCAAGCCAGTCGATCACCGCCGGGGCGCGCCGCTGATAGGCCTGCACCGCGATGCCGAATCCATCCCATCCGGTGAGGGCGGTATCGGCGCACACCGCCTCGAACACGTCGAGCGTCAGGTCGAGCCGGTCAGCCTCCTCGGCGTCCACCGTAAGGCCGATGCCCTCGTCGCGTGCCGCCTTGGCGAGCGACGCAAGACGTGTCGGCAACTCACGCAGCACGCGCTCCCGCTGGGCGGGCTCGAAGCGCGGGTGCAGCGCCGACAACTTGACCGAGATGCCGGGGGCGCCCTCGACGGCGCCTCCCTGCCCCGCCTTTCCGATCGCCGCGATCGCCGCGCCATAAGCGTCGAGATAGCGCTGCGCGTCGCGCGCGGTGTGCGCCGCCTCGCCCAGCATGTCGAACGAGTAGCGCCAGGCGCGGTTGTCGCGCTCGTCCGCCCGATCCAGCGCTTCCTCGATCGTACGGCCCATCACGAACTGGCGCGCCATGATACGCATCGCGGCGGTGACCGCGCGGCGGATGACCGGGTCGCCGCCCGCGAGCAGCCGGCGCAACACAGGGGCGAGGTCGCGATCTCCTTCCCAGCGTACCAGCCGGCCGGTCAGCATCAGCCCCCAGCTCGACGCATTGACGAACAGCGATTTCGAGTGGCCGAGATGGCTCTCCCAGTCGGCGTCGCCCAGCTTGTCGCGGATCAGGCGCTCCGCCGTTTCGGCGTCGGGAATGCGCAGCAGCGCCTCTGCGAGGCACATCAGAACCACGCCCTCACGGGTCGAGAGGTCGAACTCGTGCAGGAACGCGTCGAGTTCCGCCGGCACTGACTCGCGCTTCGCGCGCGTGGCGCACGAGGTCGCGGGCGGTCCCGGCGATGCGTTGGCGCGCCGCCGCGTCGAACCGCGCCTCGGAAATCAATGCCTCGACCCGCGCGGTCTCGTCGGCACGGTACAGCTCCGCGATCCTCGCCCGGCCGCCTTCACGGGTCGGCACGGCGCCGATGAAAGGCGTCGGAGGGCCCGCCGACTTGGCACGCCCGCGGGCCACTAGAGGAGGCCCAGCTCGCGCAGCTCGGCCGCCATCTCGTCGGGCAGCGTCTCACCGCCCTTGGGCCCCTTGCCCAGGTCGGGCGGCACGTCTCCGGCATCGAGATAGCGCCAGCCGCGCCGTGCACGCACCGGCCGCGGCACGGTCGGGACGATCTCCATGTCGAGCACCAGCGCGCATTTGCGCCGCGCTTCCGGATCGGTCACACGCTCGCAGCGCAGGACCCTCTGGCGGGCACGGATCTGGCCCTTGATGATCCAATAGATCGAGCCGCCATCGGTCAGCTCGCTCTCACGCGTCGGGAAAGCGCGCAGGAAAGTGCGCACCTCCTTCTTGCGAGTGCCCGACTGCTTACGACGCTCGGCCTGCCAGGCGGACAGGTCCTCGATCGAGTCGGCGTGAAACGCCCGGCGAAGAATGTGAACCGTCACGACTGCCTCCCTCACCCCGAATATGGCGCGGGCACGGGCGCGCTTCCACCCCGATCAGGGAAGAAAGCCGGTCGTTCGGAAGCTGGAACCTACTGGCCGCTGCCCGTTGCGGGCGCCGGCCCGGAAGCGAGGTTGGCGCGCACTTCGGCGGCGGCACGGACCCGCCGGCGAGCGAGCGTCGTGCGGTTGACGTTCGCGAGCCGATCGACCCTTTCGACGACCACGGAAGGCGAGCCCGATTTCATCAGGTAATCGTCGCCGCCCGCCTCGAGGCAGCTTCGGACCGTCTCCATGGAGTCGGCGGCGGTCAGGAACAGGATCGGGACGTTCTCGCCGACCATCCGGCGCGCGCGGCGGCAGGTCTCGATCCCGTCCATTTCCGGCATCATGATATCGAGGACCAGGACCTTCGGCATCGTCCGGTGCAGCAACGCGAGGCACTCCTCGCCGCTCTTGGCAGCGATCACCGTATAGCCATGCGCTGTCAGCACGTCATGGTAGATGCGCCGAAGATTGGTGTCGTCGTCGACGACCATGATCAGACCGGAACTCATCTTTGGCCCACAATCATTCTTTAGACAGCCGATTTGGCCGCCTATTCTTGGGACCCGCAATTAACAACCGGTTAAGCGTGATCGCGCCGCTAAAGCAGGAACAGGCTCGCAAACCCAAGGAAGGCGAAGAAGCCGACCACATCGGTGACGGTGGTCAGGAACACCCCCGAAGCCACGGCGGGGTCGATCCCCAGCGCCGCGAGGCCGAGCGGGATCGACGCGCCGGCGAGGCCCGCCGCAACGAGATTGACCACCATCGCCGCGCCCATTACCAGCCCGATATGCGTATCTTGCGACCACAGCCCGGCAAGGACACCGACGACCCCGGCGAAAAGCAACCCATTGAACAACCCGACCGCGACCTCCTTGCGGATGACCCGTTTGGCGTTGGCGGGGGTCAGCTCCTTCATCGCCAGGGCGCGCACCGCGACGGTGAGCGTCTGCGTGCCGGCATTGCCGCCCATCGATGCGACGATCGGCATCAGCACCGCCAGCGCGACGATCTTGGCGATCACCGGCTCGAACAGCGCGATGACGCTGGAGGCCAAAACGGCCGTCCCCAGATTGACGAACAGCCAGGGAAAGCGCCGCTTGCCGGTTTCCATGACGGGCGCGTTCAGGTCGTCCTCTCGCACGCCGCCGAGGCGCATCAAATCCTCTTCCGCCTCCTCGTCGATCACGTCGACGATGTCGTCGATGGTGATCACCCCGATCAGCCGGCCGGCATCGTCGACCACCGGCGCCGAGGTCAGGTCCTGCTGGCGGAAGACGTAGGCGGCCTCCTCCTGATCCATGGCTGCCGGGACAGTGATCAGGTGCTCATCGGTGATCTCCGACATGTGGATTGGGCGCTTGGTGCGCAGCACCCGGCTGAGCGCCACGGTTCCGATCGGGCGGTGGCGGGGATCGACCACGAAGATGTCGTAGAAATCCTGGGGCAGGCCGTCGCTTTCCCGCATGAAGTCGATGGTCTGGCCGACGGTCCAGAACATCGGCACTGCGACGAAATCGCGCTGCATCAGGCGCCCGGCGGAATCCTCCGGGAAGGCCAGGTGCTCCTCCACCACGCTGCGCAGCGCCTCGGGGATGGCCTGCAACACCTGGCGCTGCAGCGGCTCGTCCAGCCGGTCGAGCACGTAGAGCGCATCGTCGGAATCGATGCGGGTGATCGCGCGCGCAACCGTCCCCGTGCCGAGCTGAGCCACAACCTCGTCGCGCACCGAGTCGTCGAGCTCGGGCAGGATGTCGGGATCGAAGCGCGGGCGGATGCGTTCGATCAGCCGGGCGCGCCGCTCCGGCGCAAGTTGCTCGAGAAGGTCGGCGAGGTCGGCGTAGTGGAGAGGAGCGATTAGCGTGTCGGTGGCCGCGTCATCGCCGGCGTCGAGCGCCGCGGCCACGGCGCGCACCATCTCCGGGCCGAATCCCAACAGGTCCGCGGCCTGCGGCGCGGCCTCGGCAGGTTCGGCTCTCGGCTCGGTCGCGTTCTCGACCATCGGCCCTCCGGCCTAGAACATGCTCTGAGCGCCAGGACGCGGAAAAGTTAGGCCCGCACGTGGCGGCGGGCCCGGATAAGTGGTGCGGTCGAGAAGACTCGAACTTCCACGGGGTTTCCCCCACAGCGACCTCAACGCTGCGCGTCTACCAATTCCGCCACGACCGCACGGTTCGAAGCTGTTCTAATATCTTGCGAAATGCCGTGGCTGGGCATACCAAATCGGCTTATGGGACGCAAGCCGCTCCACGCCGCCACTGCCTATGAATCGGTCGAATGGCGGACCGCGCCGGGTCTGACAGCGTACGAAGATGCCGTCCGCCAGATGGAGGACCGCGTGGCCGCCATCCGCGCGGGCACGGCGGACGAGCTGGTCTGGCTGGTCGAGCACCCGCCCCTCTATACCGCGGGCACCAGCGCCCAGCCGGACGACCTGCTGGATGCCGCACGCCTCCCGGTCCATCGCTCGGGCCGGGGCGGCCAGTATACCTATCATGGGCCGGGCCAGCGCGTGGCCTATGCGATGCTGGACTTGGAAATGCGCGGACGCGATGTGCGCGCCTTCGTGACCAACCTCGAGGAGTGGCTGATACGGGCGCTCGCGCGGCTCGGCGTCGCGGGCGAGCGACGCGCCGGGCGGGTCGGGATATGGGTCGCGCGGCCGGGGCGCGAGGACAAGATCGCCGCCATCGGCGTCAGGGTGCGGCGCTGGGTCAGCTATCACGGGGTGTCGCTGAACGTGAACCCGGAGCTGGGCCACTACGCCGGTATCGTGCCCTGCGGCATCTCCCAGCACGGCGTCACGTCGCTGGCCGACCTCGGGATCGCAGCGACCATGGCAGATTCGGACGCCGCTCTCCGCGCCGCCTTCGACGAGGTATTCGGAGCGGAAAGGTCGACTTCCGCGGCGATGCGCTAGGCCCGCACTTTGCGCGCCACGGCAGGCCGGCTCGACGCGGCCGCGCGACGATCCGCCTTTTCCGAAAGATCGGAAGGCAGGCGCATCATGTTCGTATGCATCCGGTGCAGGGCCCGGTTCACCACGGCAAGGTCGGAAGCGGGTATTCCCTCGGTGAGCACTTCCTCGAAGCGCAGCGCGACCGGGATCAGCCGGTCCAGCAGGCGCCGTCCCTTGGGCGTCAGCCTCACGATGACCTCGCGGTCGCTCGTCTCCGAACGCGAACGCGACGCTAGGCCGAACTTCACCAGGCGCGTGACCATGCGCGAGAGAGTGGAAACGTCGATGCTCGTGACGCTGCCGAGATCGACGAGGCGAAGGCCGCCGTTCTTCGACAAGGCGGCCAGCGCCCGCCACATCGCGATATTCAGCCGGTAGCGTCGCAGCGGCTCATTCCCGAACGTTGTAACCAACGCCGCGCCGACGCGATTGATCAGATAGGGAAAATAGGCATCGAGATCGAGGTCGGACTTTGAGGCCACGGTATCCTCACAACAAGCGGTACGAGGTTAGGAACCAGCCCGGACACGGTCAATGCAACCGCAACGGTCACGGCACTCGGCTCCATATTTGTCTATACAATAATTGCATATGCAACTAATATCCAGTGGGTTCGCGTGGACGACACCCATGCATGGGAGGCACGATCGTGGATTTCGGCTATTTCACGCTGAGCGACAATCACTACGAAAACAACCAGAGAACGGCCAACCAGTTCGTTGCAGACATTTTGGATGAGACAGTGCATGCTGAGGAGCTGGGCTATCATTCCGCCTGGATCGGTGAGCACCATTTCAATTCGCTAGGGGTCCTGTCCTGTCCCGACCTGGTCCTGGCCAGCGCCGCCGCCCGCACGAAGCACATACGCCTGGCGCCCGCCGTCACGGTACTGCCTCTCCACCACCCGATCCGTGTCGCCGAGCAATGGGCGACGCTCGACCTGTTGAGTGGCGGCCGCGTGGACTGGGCGGCAGGCCGCGGCTACGACCGGCGCGAGTACGAGCCGTTCAAGGTCGATTTCACCGACAACCAGGCGATCTTCGAGGAGGGGATGGAGCTTGTACGGCGCCTCTGGGCAGCCGACGGCGAGCGGATCACGCATGACGGCAAGTACTACCAGTTCGCCGACGTCCGCATCACGCCGCAACCGATCCAGAAGCCCATCCCGTCCTATGTCGCTTCGTTCTCGAAGCCTTCGATCGAGCTGGCCGCACGTCTCGGCTGCGGGCTCGTCGTCGCGCCGTTTGCAGCGACCATGACGTTCGGCGGCCTGAAGCAGGTCGCCGACCTCTATCACGAAGGCTGTGCCAAGGCCGGCACCAGGCCCCAGCGGCTGATGTGCAGCTACTTCACCCATTTCGCCGATCACAAGGATGCGGAGGCGGCGCAGCGCGCGCGCCAGATCCGCTACTACAGGGAATGCGTCATCCCGGCCCTGCCCGGCGATCCCAAGACCGCACCGCCCAGCTATCGCTACTTCGTCGACATGGTCGACCGTCTCGGCAAGGTGAAGCCGAGCGACCTGACGGAGAATTCAGTGCTGCTGGGCTCCTCGCAGCAAATGATCGATACTCTCAAGAAGGTCGAGGCCGCGGGCTTCCACGAGGTCATCCTCTATTTCAATGTCGGGGTGAAGCCGCACCAGCAGGTCAAGGAAGAGATGGAACGATTCCGGCACGAAGTGTTCCCCGCCTTTTCGTAGGACCTGTCAGACCTCGGGGCTAGCTCGAGGCGATCTGGCGAAAGCCCGGCATGCCGGGCGGTTGTGCCGGGTAGCGTTCGATGTCGCGAACCCGCGCGGCAGGCGGGCCGGAGCGGCAGGCCTCGATCATCGCCTCGACGGCTGCGTCGTCACCCGAGAAGAGCGCCTCGACCGTGCCGTCGCGCCGGTTGCGGACCCAGCCGTCGAGGTCCCGTGCGGTCGCCTGATCCACCGTCCAGCCGCGATACCAAACGCCCTGTACGCGCCCGTGAATGACCACCCGGACTGCGCTCACGGATCAGTTCCGCAGCAGCGCCAGGAAACGGGACGCCGCCTCGATATCGGCGCGCAGTGCGGCGCGGCGATCGGCCGCCTCCGCATCCTCGCCCCACCGCTCCGCCTGGAACAGCTCTTCGAGGCACGAGGCCTCGTAGGCGCGCTCGGCGTCGATGCGCCCGTCCGCGAGGGCGAGCCCGATGACTAGCGAGCCGGCCGCCGCCGTCGCTGCATGCAGTGCCGTCAGCGCGAAATCGTCATAGGCCGCGATGGCGTGGCGCAGGGCTGCCAATGTGGCCTCGGGCTGCGCGGCGGGAAGAACGCCCGTGGTGACGGCGAGAGTCGCGCCATAGCGCACCTTCACCCATTCGACAAGTTCTTGCCAGGCCTCGTGCTGGCGGAGCGCGAGATCGGCCGGCGCGTCGGCGCGGTAGCAGACAAGATCGGTCCCGGCGAAGCGGGCGATTTCGGCCAGCACCGCGTCGCGATTGGGCGCAACCCGGTCGATCGCGGTGTTGACGAGGCGCGTCAGCCGCAGATCGGCCGGCTCGAACTCGTCGGGCTGTGCGGCCCACTCGGCGGCCACGGCCTGGGCCGCCGCACGCACCGGCAGGACCAGCGGCCGCTTGGCCGGGGTGCGGGCCGGGCGGCCGTCGAGCGTGATGCGAAACCGACCGTCCTCGGCCGCCACCGCGGCCTCGCGGTAGAAGCGCTTCATCTGGCGGTCCCATTGGTGAGGGCGCGCACGAGCGCGGGCACCTCGTCGAACCGCTCGGCGATATGATGCGCGCCGGCCGCCGTCAATTCGTGGCTCTCGTGCACGCCCCAGTTCACGCCGACCGCACCGGTGCCGGCATTGCGCGCCATCTGCACGTCGAACGTCGTGTCGCCGATCATCACCGTGTCGCGAGGCTCGACACCGGCCTCGGCCATCGCCTGGCGCAGCAGATACGGGTTCGGCTTGCCCGGCCCGTGATCCACCGTCTTGATCGTCAGGAAGCGGCCGGCGAAGCCGCAGGCGGACAGGATGTCGTGCACGCGGTGATTGCCGCGGCTCGTCACGATGGCAAGCAGCGTGTCCTCTGCCTCGAGCGCGGCAAGGGCCTCGTGCGCGCCGGGGAAGGCCTTCTCGTCGCGCGGCGTCGCGGGACGACGGCCGGCGGCAACGTCCTCGTGATAGGCCCGGATCATAGCAAGCTCGGCCGCGCCGGAGCCCGGCATGAGAACGCGGATCAATTCCTCCCACGGCAGGCCGATGACGCGGCGCGCGGCGGTCGCATCGATTTCCGGGAAGCCGCAGGCCGCCCAGCAGGCATGGATCGAGGAGACGATGGAGGCCGCGCTGTCGATCAGCGTGCCATCGAGATCGAATACGGCAAGGCGAAGACGGTCCATAAGGCGAGATTTAGGCGATAGGCGCGCCGGAATCCAGCGCCGGGCTTACGGGGGCGGCGGGGCGTCCGCGAACGGATCGTTCGCAAGCGTCGTGGTGAAGCCGAGAAAACGCCAGGTTTCCTGCATGAAGTCGGGCAACGGCGCGACGACCCTGAGCGGCCGCCCCGCCGGATGGGCAATCACGATCTCGCGCGCATGGAGATGCAGACGGCGCGCGGCGGCGAGGCCCGGGATCTCGGCATCTTTGCCGCCATACTTGCCGTCGCCGAGGATCGGCGTGCCAAGTTCCGCGCAATGGACTCGAAGCTGGTGCGTGCGGCCGGTGTGCGGGCGAAGCGCGAGCCAAGAGGCCCGATTGCCGGCGCGCTCGATGACTGCGTAGTCGGTGACAGCGCGCCTCCCCTCCTCCGCATCCGGCTCGATGCGCTCGCCCCTCGGACCGACACGCTTGGCGAGCGCCAGGTCGATACGGCCACGCTCGGGCCGCGGCACGCCAACGACGATCGCCCAGTAGGTCTTCTGTGTCTCGCGCGCCTGGAAGGCACGGGCGAGGAAAGCGGCGGCTTGGGCCGAGCGCGCGAGCAGCAGAACGCCCGACGTGTCCCGGTCCAGCCGATGCACGAGGCGCGGGCGCTCCTTCGCGCCGAAGCGCAGCGCGTCGAGCAGCGCGTCGAGATGGCGTGTCGTGCCCGTGCCACCCTGGGTCGCGAGCCCTGCCGGCTTGTTCACGGCGATGACGTGGTCGTCGCGATGCAGCACCAGACCCTGAACCCAGGCCGCATCCTCGGCGCTCGGCTGGCGCACGGCGGGCGTGGGAGCCGGCCGCGCGGCCGCCTCGCCCAGCGGCGGGATGCGGATCGCCTGGCCGGCCGCCAGACGGGCGGAGGATTTCGCGCGCGCCCCGTCGACGCGCACCTGTCCCGTACGCAGCAGCTTTTCGAGCCGCCCGTGGGTGAGCGCGGGAAAGCGGCGCCGGAACCAGCGGTCGAGGCGGATGTCCGCCTCGTCCTCGGCGACGGTCAGGGTTTGGACGCGCTCGGCCATCACGTCATTATGACACGCATGACACGAAGTCCGGCGAGGAACCCGCCGACCGACAGCACAACTGAGGCGATCGCGTAAGCCGTCGCCGCGTTCCACTCGCCGCGCTCGATGAACAGGACCATCTCGGTCGAGAACGCCGAGAAGGTGGTGAAGGCGCCCAGCACGCCGACGAACAGCATCGCGCGCAGCGGCTCCGACGGCGACCACCCGTAGGTGGCCAGGCCGAGCAGCAGCCCGCCGATCGTCGAGCCGACCACGTTCACCGTGAAGATGGCCCAGAAGTTCGGCAAGTGCGCCGCGACGACAACGTGGCCGACAAGATGCCGGGCGACCGCGCCGACGGCGCCGCCGACGGCGATGGCGAGAAGGATGGTGGCGTTCATTCTTTGCTCCGCTTCGGTTCCGGTCCGGCGGAGCACGGCAACATAAACTCCTGCCGCGCGCGCCGCGTTGCAGGAGTCATCAGCCCGTTCATTGGGCGGTTTCGGGGGAACCCCATCCCCATCGGATACACTGGATTGATAGCAGAACTCGAAGCAGGCGTTCAACCGGGACCGTCATCGCCGTCACCCGCAGCCTTGGCGCGGAGCTTGGCCCAGTAGTCGAGGCGCTTGGCGATCTCGCGCTCGAAGCCCCGCTCGGCCGGCCGGTAGAACCGCTCGCGCGCCATGCCGTCGGGGAAATAGTTCTGGCCGGAGAACCCCTCCTCCGTCCCATGGTCATAGACGTAGCCGGCGGCGTAGCCGAGCTCCTTCATCAGCCGGGTGGGGGCGTTGAGGATGTGCATCGGCGGCATCAGCGACCCGGTCTCGCGCGCGGCTCGGTTCGCCGCGCCCAGCGCCACGTAGGCGGCGTTCGATTTGGGCGCAGTCGCGAGGTAGATCACCGACTGGGCGATGGCCAACTCGCCCTCGGGCGAACCGAGCCGATCATACGCATCCCACGCCGCGAGCGCCTGAACGAGCGCCTGCGGGTCGGCCATCCCGATGTCTTCGGATGCGAAGCGGGTGAGGCGGCGGGCGATATAGAGCGGGTCCTCACCGCCCGCCAGCATGCGGGCAAGCCAGTAGAGCGCCGCGTCGACGTCCGACCCGCGCAGCGACTTGTGCAGCGCGCTGATGAGGTTGTAGTGACCTTCCTGCGCCTTGTCGTAGAGCGGCGCGCGCCGCTGCACGGCGGCGGCCAGCGCGGCGGCATCGAGCGGCTTCGTTCCGGGCGGGAGCTGGAACAGCTCCTCCGCCAGGTTGAGCACGTAGCGCCCATCACCGTCCGACATGGCGCGCAGTGCCGCGCGCGCTTCCTCGTTGAGTGGCAGGTCTCGCTTCTCGATCGCCTCCGCCCGCTTCAGAAGCTCCTCCAGTGCCGTGTCGCCGAGCCGATGCAGCACGAAGACCTGGCAGCGCGACAGGAGCGCGGCATTCAGCTCGAAGGACGGGTTTTCGGTGGTGGCCCCCACCAGGATCACCGTGCCGTCCTCGACATAAGGTAGGAACCCGTCCTGCTGGGCGCGGTTGAAGCGGTGGATCTCGTCGACGAACAGCAAGGTTCCCTCGCCCGCCGCGCGGCGCTCGCGCGCCCGCTCGAAGACCTTACGGAGATCGGCGACGCCGGAGAACACGGCCGAAAGCGGCTCGAATGCGAGGCCCGTCGCCTCGGCCAGCAAGCGCGCGATGGTGGTCTTGCCGCTGCCCGGCGGGCCCCACAGGACGATCGAGGCGAGGCGCTTCGCCGCCACCATGCGGCCGATCGGCCCGTCGGGAGCGAGCAGGTGGTCCTGGCCCAGCACGTCGGCGAGCCGCTTCGGGCGCAGCCGGTCGGCCAGCGGATGGGGCGCGTCGGCTTCGAACAGGGTCGGGGTCGGCGGCGTCGGACGCCGCATGGACCTATCCTTCGATGGTCACGGACATCAGCCTGCCGCCGCGGCGCACGGTCACCTTCCACGCGCGCCCGCCGGAGCCCAGCACGTCCTTGAGATCGGCAACGCGACGGATGGGCTTGTCGTTGAGGCGCGTGATGAAGTCCCCTGGCTGTAGCCCGACGCGTTCCGCAGGACTGCCGCTCGCGACCTGAATTACGATCACGCCGGTCTGGAGCGAATCCACCTGCAGCGTCTCGGCAAGGGCCGGCGACAGGTTGGCGACGGTCGCTCCCGCGAAGGGATCGCGGCCCTGAAGCTCGGTCGTGTCCGCTGCGGGCGTGTCGGGCGGCGGGATCAGGGTGAGCTTGAAGGTCATCATGCGCCCACTGCGCAGAACGGTCAGCGCGGTATCCTTGCCGACGGTCAGGGTCGCGACACGGAACCGCACCGACTGGATGTCGTTCACCGGCTTGCCGTCGATCGTGGTCAGCACGTCACCCACGCGCAACCCGGCGCGGTCGGCCGGCCCGCCCGGATAGAGCCGGCTGATCATCACCCCTTCCGGCCGCTTCATGCCAAGCGACGCGGCCATGTCATTGGTCACGGTCTCACCGGACGCGCCGAGCCAGGGGCGCACGATCTTGCCCCCGTGCGTCTCGCTTGCGATCAGGCTCGCGACCATGTTGGCGGGAATTGCGAAGCCGATGCCGACGGACCCGCCGGACCGCGAGTAGATCGCCGTGTTGATCCCGACCAGCCGCCCGTCCATGCCGATCAGCGCCCCGCCCGAATTGCCCGGATTGATCGCCGCGTCGGTCTGGATGAAGAACGAGTAATCGGACACGCCCTCGGCCGTGCGCGCGAGCGCCGAGACGATACCCATCGTCACGGTCTGGCCGACTCCGAACGGGTTGCCGATGGCGAGTACGAGATCGCCGACCTCGAGCGTGTCGGAATCGCGCAGCAGCAGGTAAGGCAGCTTTTCGCCCTTGGCTTCGATGCGAAGGAGCGTGAGGTCGGTGCGGTCGTCCGTCAGCACGATCTGCGCCGGGAACTCGCGCCGGTCGGCGAGGACCACCGTAATGTCTGTCGCGCCCTTGATAACGTGGTTGTTTGTGACGATCAGCCCGTCGGGCCGGACGATCACGCCGGAGCCGAGCGAGTTTTCGATGCGCTGGCGCGGCACGCCGCGGAACAGTCCGTTGCCGAAGAACTGGCGGAAGAACGGATCGTCGAGAAAGGGCGAGGCGCGGCTCTGCACCACACGGCGCGCATAGATGTTGACGACGGCGGGCGCGTCCTGCTTGACCAGTGGCGCGAAGGAAAGCTGGATCTCGGCGCGCGAGCCGGGCACCACCTTCTCCGCCGCAAAGACGGGCGGCGCGCAGGCGGTAAGCAGCGCAAGGACAACCACCGCGGCACGGCACGCCAGCCCCACGACGAATGGTATCCTTATTGTACGAGACCGCCTGCCGGGACCAGCGAAAGCCATAAGGTTTTCCGGTCGGCCGGGTACTACGCCGCAGCCTCTTCGGTCTCGACCTCTTCGGCGACGGGTCCGGAATCCTGGCCCTTCGCGTCGGGATCGCGGTCGATCAGCTCGATAATCGCCATGGGCGCGGAGTCGCCGTGGCGGAACCCGGCCTTGAGGACGCGGGTATAGCCGCCCGGGCGCGTGGCGTAACGCTCGGCGAGTGTGGTGAACAGCTTCTCGGCCAGCGCTGTGTCCTGCAGCACGGAGATTGCCTGGCGCCGGGCATGGAGATTGCCGCGCTTGCCGAGCGTGATGAGCTTGTCGACGACCGGCCGGAGCTCCTTCGCCTTAGGCAGGGTGGTCTTGATCTGCTCGTGCTTCAACAGCGCCGCGGCCATGTTGCCGAACATGGCCTTGCGGTGGGCGCTGGTCCGGCCGAGCTTCCGGCCGCTGAGACGGTGACGCATAGGTGGAACTCCTGCCTCTCGGGCCTCGTCAGTAAGGTTCTTCGAGCTTCTTCGCAAGCTCCTCGATGTTCTCCGGCGGCCAGTCGGGGATCTCCATGCCCAGATGGAGGCCCATGTGGGCCAGCACTTCCTTGATCTCGTTCAGCGACTTGCGGCCGAAATTCGGCGTGCGCAGCATCTCCTGCTCGGTCTTCTGCACCAGGTCGCCGATATAGATGATGTTGTCGTTCTTCAGGCAGTTGGCCGAGCGCACGCTGAGCTCGAGCTCGTCGACCTTGCGCAGGAGGTTCTTGTTGAACACCGGCTCGAGGGGCATCTCCTCGCGGATGGCGTGGGTCGGCTCTTCGAAGTTGACGAACAGGTTCAACTGGTCCTGCAGGATTCGCGCGGCAAGCGCGACGGCATCTTCGGGCGTGACCGTGCCGTTGGTCTCGACCTCCATGGTCAGCTTGTCGTAGTCGGTGACCTGGCCAACGCGCGTGTTGTCGACGCGGTACGACACCTTGCGCACCGGCGAATAGACCGCATCGACCGGGATCAGCCCGATGGGCGCGTCCTCAGCGCGGTTCTGGGTTGCCGCCACGTAGCCCTTGCCGTTGGCGACCGTCAGCTCCATCGAGATCTTGGCGCCGTCGTCCAGCGTGCAGATCACCACGTCGGGGTCGATGATCTCGATGTCATGGCCGGTCTCGATCATCCCCGCCGTGATCTCGCCCGGCCCGGTGCCGGTCAGCGTCATGCGCTTCGGCCCCTCGCCATGCATGCGCACGGCCATCGACTTGATATTGAGGACGATGTCGGTCACATCCTCGCGGACGCCGGGGATGGACGAGAATTCGTGCAGCACGCCGTCGATCTGCACGGCGGTGACTGCCGAGCCCTGCAGCGACGACAGCAGAACGCGGCGCAGCGCGTTGCCGAGCGTCAGGGCGAACCCCCGCTCGAGCGGTTCAGCGACCACGACCGCGTGGCGCGACGGATCGGCACCGGACTGGAACTCCAGCTTGTTCGGCTTGATCAGGTCTTGCCAGTTGCTCTGGATCTGGGTCACGTGGGAATCCTCATCGTTCAAAATATCGATCGCGGCCGGGGCGCGGACGCCGCCAGCCGGAAATGCCTGTCCGCCCGGCTAGACGCGGCGGCGCTTGCGCGGCCGGCAGCCGTTATGCGGGATCGGCGTCACGTCGCGGATCGAGGTGATCGTGAACCCGACCGCCTGCAGCGCGCGAAGCGCGGACTCGCGGCCCGAGCCTGGCCCCTTCACCTCGACCTCCAGCGTTTTCATGCCGTGCTCCATCGCCTTCCGACCGGCATCCTCGGCCGCAACCTGCGCGGCATAGGGGGTGGACTTGCGCGAGCCCTTGAAGCCCTGCGCCCCCGCGGTCGACCAGGCGATGGTGTTGCCCTGGGCGTCGGCGATGGTGATCTTGGTGTTGTTGAACGTGGCGCTGACATGCGCCACGCCCGATGTGATGTTCTTGCGCTCGCGCCGCCTGATGCGCGTTGCCGGTGCTGCCGCCTTTGCCATTCTTCGCTCCGGTTACTTCTTGGTGGCGGTCGCCTTGCCGGCGATCGGCCGCGCGCGGCCCTTGCGCGTGCGGGCATTGGTATGGGTGCGCTGGCCGCGGACCGGCATCTGGCGCCTGTGCCGAAGCCCACGATAGCAGCCGAGATCCATCAGCCGCTTGATGTTCATCGCGATCTCGCGCCGGAGGTCGCCCTCGACCTCGTATTCGCGGTCGATGATCTCGCGGATGCGCATCATTTCGTCGTCACCGAGCTGGTTGACGCGACGATTGCCCGGCACGTTGGCCTTCTCGCAGATCTTCACCGCGCTGGTGCGCCCGATGCCGTAGATGTAGGTGAGCGCGATGGCCACCTGCTTGTTCGTAGGTAGGTTAACGCCCGCGATGCGCGCCACGTCGAATGCTCCTCGCCAATGCCGGTGGTCCCGCCTCGGGCCTCGTGCCCTCGCGTCTGCGGGTCGGCGGATTATAGAAATTAAATCTCACGCGTCAACAAGTTAGGCCGCTTCCAAAACGCGTTCCATCTGACGCGTCACCTCGTCGATCGGCGCCATACCGTCGACCGTCTTCAACACTCCGCGGCTCCGGTAGTAGGGCAGCAGAGGCGCCGTCTGGGCGTTGTACGCTTCGAGCCGCGCCTTCACCGTCTCCGGGTTGTCGTCGGGACGGCGGGTGAACTCGGTCGAGCCGCACTGGTCGCACACCCCATCGACTTTTGGGCGGTGCGTCTCGTCGTGATAGACCGCGCCACACTTGGCGCAGCTATACCGGCCGGTGATGCGCTTCAGGAGCGCCGCCTCATCGACCTTCATCTCGATCACAGCGTCGAGCTGCAACCCCTTGTCAGATAACATCTTATCCAGCGCTTCGGCCTGACCCACCGTGCGCGGGAACCCGTCCAGGATGAAGCCGTTCTGGCAGTCCGGCTCCTCGATCCGGTCCGCGATCATCCCGACGATCACGTCGTCGGACACGAGCTGGCCGGCCTCCATGATTGCCTTCGCCTTCCGGCCGACCTCCGTGCCTGCCTTGACGGCAGCGCGCAGCATGTCGCCCGTCGAAAGTTGCACCACGCCGTAGCGTGTCTGCAGACGCTGGGCCTGGGTGCCCTTGCCTGCCCCGGGCGGGCCCAGGACCAGGAGGATCAGCTTCATCCGCGCCGTCCCTTGAGCCGCGACTTGCGGATCAGCCCTTCATACTGGTGCGCGATGAGGTGGGACTGGACCTGGGCTACCGTGTCCATCGTGACCGTGACCACAATCAGCAGCGTCGTGCCGCCGAAATAGAACGGCAGCGCGTATTCCGAGATCAGGATCTCGGGAAGGATGCACACCCCCGTCAGGTAGATCGCGCCAATGGCGGTGAGGCGGGTCAGCACGAAGTCGAGATATTCGGCCGTGTTCTTTCCTGGCCGGATGCCCGGCACGAAGCCGCCATACTTCTTCAGATTGTCCGCCGTCTCGGTCGGGTTGAACACGACCGCGGTATAGAAGAACGCGAAGAAGATGATCAGGGCCGAGTAGAGCAGCAGGTGGACCGGCTGGCCGCGCCCCAGGCTGGTGGTGATATAGGTCAGCCACTCGGGCCCGTCCTTTGCGGTGAAGCCGGCGATCGTGATCGGCAACAGCAGCAGCGACGAGGCGAAGATCGGCGGGATCACACCGGACGTGTTGATCTTGAGGGGGAGGTGGGAGCTCTCCCCGCCATACATCTTGTTGCCGACCTGTCGCTTCGGGTATTGCACGACAATTCGTCGCTGGGCCCGCTCCATGAACACGATAAAGGCAATGACCGCGATGCCAAGCACCATGAACCCGACGATGAAGCCCGCCGACATGGCGCCGGTGCGGCCGAGTTCCAGGAGGCTTGCGATCGCGTGCGGCAGGTTCGCCACGATGCCGGCGAAGATGATCAGCGAAATGCCGTTGCCGACGCCGCGCGCCGTCACCTGCTCGCCCAGCCACATCAGGAAGATCGTGCCGCAGGTCAGCGACACCACGGTGGTCCACTCGAACAGCAGGCCCGGATTGAGCACCGCCGAGCCCTGCGACCCGGTCATGCCTTCGAGGCCCTTGGCGATGCCGAAGGCCTGGACCGCCGCCAGGAGCACCGTGCCGTAGCGCGTGTACTGGTTGATCTTTTTCCGGCCGGCTTCGCCCTCCTTCTTCAGCGCCTCGAAATGGGGCGAGACGGCGGTCAGGAGCTGCACGATGATGGCCGCCGAGATGTACGGCATGATGTTCAGCGCGAACACCGTCATACGGCCGAACGCGCCGCCGGCGAACATGTCGAACATGCCGAGGATGCCGCCCGCCTGGCGGTGGAACATGTCCGCCAGAATCGCCGGATCGATGCCCGGCAGTGGAATATAGGTCCCCAGCCGGTAGACCACCAGCGCGCCAAGCGTGAACCAGATGCGCTTCTTGAGCTCGGTCGCCTTCGCGAAATGAGCGAAGTTGATCTGAGACGCGAGCTGTTCGGCGGCGGATGCCATGCCGGTCTCCGATTGACCGAACCGTTTGGTGCCCGCGCGTGGCCCCGAACGGATACGGTACGTTTATGCGATGCCGCGGCGCGCCCGGCGCGACCGCATGGCAGATTCCCTAGGCTTCGGCGCCGGCCGCAGGGGCTGCCGGCAGCACAACCTTCCCGCCGGCCTTTTCCACGGCGGCGAGAGCGGCCTTGGAGGCGCCGGCTGCCTCGATCGTGATCTTGGTCTTGATCTCGCCTTTTGCAAGGAGACGGACCCCGTCATGGGGCTTGCCGATCACGCCGGCCTCCGAAAGGCTCTTGGCGGTCAGGGTTTCGGCCGGATCAATCCGCTTTGCCTCGATCGCCGCCTGCAGTCGGCCGAGATTCAACTCGGCATAGCGCTTACGGAAGATGTTCTTGAATCCGCGCTTGGGCAAGCGACGCTCAAGGGGCATCTGGCCGCCTTCGAACCCCTTGATCGCAACGCCCGTGCGCGCCTTTTGGCCCTTTTCACCCTTGCCGGATGTCTTGCCGAGGCCCGAGGACTCACCGCGCCCGAGGCGCTTGCGCGGCCGCCGGGCACCGGGGTTGTCCCTCAACTCATTGAGACGCATGACGAATTCCTTTCGCGCGGCCGGCTAGGCCGCTTCGACCTTCACCAGATGTTGAACCTTGGTGATCATGCCGCGGATCGCCGGCGTATCATCGAGAACGCGCGACCGATGCAGCTTGTTGAGCCCGAGCCCGACGAGGGTCTGGCGCTGGATCGCCGGCCGGCCGATCGGGCTGCCGACTTGGGTGATCTTGATCTTGCCCGCCATCCCCTACTCCCTGGCCTCGGCCGCCGCCGGGGTGCCGTCGCGCCGGCTGATCAGATCGCCGACCTTCTTGCCGCGGCGTGCCGCCACCGACCGCGGCGACGACAGGTGCTTCAGCGCGTCGAAGGTCGCCTTGACCATGTTGTGCGGATTGGCCGTACCGACCGACTTCGCCACCACATCGGCGACCCCGACCGTCTCGAACACAGCGCGCATCGGCCCGCCGGCGATGATCCCGGTACCCGCCGGCGCCGCGCGCAGGACCACCCGGCCCGCGCCGAAATGGCCCGTCACGTCGTGGTGCAGCGTGCGGCCCTCGCGTAGCGGAACGCGGATCATGTTGCGCTTGGCCTGCTCGGTCGCCTTGCGGATCGCCTCGGGCACTTCGCGTGCCTTACCCGCGCCATAGCCGACCCGGCCCTTGGTGTCGCCCACGACGACGAGCGCGCCGAAGCCGAACCGGCGCCCGCCCTTCACCACCTTGGCGACGCGGTTGATGCTGACCAGCTTGTCGACCAGTTCGCCGTCTTCGCGCGACTGGTCGTCCCCGCCCTGCGGGCGTCTCGGTCGCCTACCCATTGGAAGATCCCATCATCAAATCAGAATGCCAGACCGCCTTCGCGCGCGGCGTCGGCCAGAGCCTTGATCCGCCCGTGATAGAGGTAGGCGCCGCGATCGAACACGACCTCCTTCACGCCCTTCGCCTGGGCGCGCTCGGCCAACAGCTTGCCGACGGCCTCGGCGGCCGCCTTGTCGCCGCCCGACTTGAGCGAGCCGCGCAGATCCTTGTCGAGCGTCGATGCCGCCGCGAGCGTCACGCCGCTCGCATCATCGATGACCTGGGCATAGATGTTCTTGTGCGAGCGGAAAACCGACAGGCGCACGCGCCCACGCGATTTTGCTCGGATACCATGGCGGACCCGCCGCTTGCGGCGCTCCGACGTCTTCTTGCCCCTGAGCATGCTACTTCTTCTTGCCTTCCTTGCGGATGATCCTCTCGTCCGCGTAGCGGATGCCCTTGCCCTTGTAGGGCTCGGGCTTGCGATACGCGCGGATCTCGGCGGCGACCTGTCCGACACGCTGAATGTCGGCGCCTGTGACTTGTATCTGGGTCGGCTGGGCGCAGGCGATGGCGATGCCCTCGGGGATCGGATAGCGCACCTCGTGGCTATAGCCGAGCTGCAGCACCAGCGTCTTGCCCTCGACCGCGGCGCGATAGCCGACGCCGGTGATGTCGAGCCGCTTCGTGAAGCCCTCCGACACGCCCTTCACGATGTTGTTCAGGTGGCTGCGCTGGGTGCCCCACTGTGTACGCGAGCGCTTCGACTGGTCCTTGGGCTTGACCCAAAGCTTGTCGTCCTCGCGCGCGATATCGACCTCGTCGGCAATGGCGAGGGTGAGCGCGCCGTTCTTGCCTTTGGCCGTCAGCGTCCGCCCGGCGATCTGGACATCGACGCCGGAAGGCACAGCGACCGGATATTTGCCTACACGCGACATATCAGAATACCTGACAGAGGACTTCGCCGCCGACATTGGCGACGCGCGCCTCGGAATCCGACATCACGCCCTGCGGAGTGGACAGGATGGAGATGCCAAGGCCGTTATAGACCCGAGGCAGATCCTTGATCTTGGCATAGACCCGCCGGCCCGGCTTGGACACGCGACGCAGCTCGCGGATCACGGGGGCGCCGTCGTGGTATTTGAGCTCGATACGCAGCTCGGTCACGCCGGTACGCACGTCCGCCGTCTCGAAGCCACGGATATAGCCTTCACGCTCCAGCACATGCAACACGTTGGCCCGCAATCTGGAGGATGGGCTCTTCACGCTGGCGAGCTTGGCCCGCTGTCCGTTCCGGATGCGGGTCAGCATATCGCCCAGGGGATCGGATATCGACATCGCTTCCCCTCTACCAGCTCGACTTGACCATGCCGGGAATCTGCCCCTGCGACGCGAGGTCGCGCAGCGCGATGCGCGACATCTTGAACTTGCGATAGACACCGCGCGAGCGGCCGGACAACTCACACCGATTGCGGATGCGGACGGGCGAGCTGTTGCGCGGCATCTCGGCGAGCTTGAGGCGGGCCGCGAAGCGCTCCTCGGCCGGCAGCGACCGGTCCTCCGCGATCGCCTTGAGGCGCGCGCGACGCGGTGCGTACTGCTTCGCGAGGCGCATACGCTTCTTGTTCCGCTCGATCTGGCTCGTCTTCGCCATTCCTTATCCTCCAGAGCCGCCGTGGTCAGCCCACGAACGGCATGTCGAAACCCTTGAGGAGGGCCAGCGCCTCGCGGTCGGTCTTCGCCGTCGTGACGATGGCCACGTCCATGCCGCGGATCTCGTCCACGGCGTCGTAGTCGATCTCGGGGAACACGATCTGCTCCTTGAGACCCAAATTGTAGTTGCCGCGCCCGTCGAACGCGCGGGGCGAGATGCCCCGGAAATCGCGCACCCGCGGCAGGGCGATGGTGACGAGCCGGTCGAGGAACTCGTACATCCGGTCGCGCCGAAGCGTGACCTTGCACCCGACCTTTTGTCCCTCGCGCAGCTTGAACGTGGCGATCGACTTGCGCGCAGCGATCACGATCGCCTTCTGCCCGCTGATCAGCGACAGCTCCTTCGCTGCAGCATCCATCTTCTTTGCGTCGCCCAATGCTTCGCCGACGCCCATATTGACGACGATTTTGGACAGGCGCGGAACATCCATCGGGTTGTCGTAGCCGAACTCGCTGACCAGCGCGGGGCGCAGCGTGGTCTTGTATATCTCTTGCAGACGCGTCGTCATGGCGATCACCTGTCGATCACTTCGCCGGAGCGCTTGGCGAAGCGAACCTTCTTGCCGTCCTCGAGCACGCGCCAGCCGACGCGGGTTGGCTTGCCGTCGGCCGGGTCGACATGAGCGACGTTCGAGATGTGCAGCGGCGCCTCCTTCTCGAGGATGCCGCCCTGCGGGTTGGTCTGCGACGGGCGGGTATGGCGCCGTACCATGTTCACACCCTGAACCAGAACACGAGCTTCCTTCGGCGAAACATTGATAACGTTACCCCTTCGACCCTTATCGCGGCCCGAGAGGACGATCACGTCGTCGCCCTTCCTGATCTTGAACTTCGTCGCCATTACAGAACCTCGGGAGCGAGCGAAATGATTTTCATGAACTGCTTGGCGCGCAGTTCGCGTGTGACCGGACCGAAGATGCGGGTGCCGATCGGCTCGCCCTGCGGATTGATCAGCACCGCGGCATTGCGGTCGAACCGGATCGCCGTTCCATCCGGGCGGCGGATCTCCTTGGCGGTCCGCACGACGACGGCACGGTGCACATCGCCCTTCTTTACGCGGCCGCGGGGGATCGCCTCCTTCACCGAAACCACGATGACGTCGCCGACCGTCGCGGTCTTGCGCATCGAGCCGCCCAGCACCTTGATGCACTGGACGCGGCGCGCGCCGGAATTGTCGGCCACCTCCAGGTTCGTCTGCATCTGAATCATCGCGGTCTACCTTTTTACGCGTGCCCGGCTCAGACGCCGTTCGTCACGACTTCCCAGGTCTTGGTCTTCGAGATTGGCCGGCATTCGCGGATCGAAACCGTGTCGCCGACCTTGAACTTGTTGTCCGCATCGTGCGCCGCGTACTTCTTCGCGCGGCGGATGAACTTCTTGTAGAGCGGGTGCTGCACGCGACGGTCGACCCGGACGATCACCGTCTTGTCGCCCTTGTCGCTGACCACCAACCCGGTGAGGACTCGTCTCGGCATTCGGTCTCTCCTAGGACGCAGCGCGGGCGCGCTCGCCCATCACGGTACGGATGCGGGCGATGTCGCGCCGCACCTGGCGGACGCGCGCCGTCGCTTCGAGCTGACCCGAGGCGCGCTGGAAGCGGAGGTTGAGCGCCTCCTTCTTCAGCCGCATGAGCTCGTCCTTCAGCTCGTCCGCGGTCTTCTGCCTGATCTCGGCCGCGTCCATGACTACTCCGTCCGCGCGATGAACTTGGTGGGCAGGGATAGCTTGGCCGCACCCAGGGCGAACGCCTCGCTCGCCACCTGCAGCGGCACGCCGTCGATCTCGAACATGATCCGGCCCGGCTTCACCCGCGCGACCCAGTATTCCGGGGTGCCCTTGCCTGATCCCATGCGCACCTCGGCGGGCTTCGTCGAGACCGGCACGTCGGGGAAAATGCGGATCCAGACGCGCCCCGACCGCTTCATGTGCCGGGTGATCGCGCGGCGCGCCGCCTCGATCTCGCGCGCGGTGACGCGGCCCGGACCCATCGCCTTCAGCCCGTACGCGCCGAAATTGAGCGCGGTGCCCGAGCTGGCGAGGCCGTGGATACGCCCCTTGTGGGCTTTGCGAAACTTTGTGCGCTTGGGACTGAGCATCGGTTTCTACTCTTCGCCTTTCGCCTAGCGGCCGACCTGCTGTTCGGCCAGGCGCTTGTCCTGCGCCATCGGGTCGTGCGCCATGATCTCGCCCTTGAACACCCAGACCTTGACGCCGCAGGTGCCGTAGGTCGTGCGCGCGGTTGCAGTGCCATAATCGACATCGGCCCGCAGCGTATGCAGCGGCACGCGTCCTTCGCGGTACCATTCCATGCGCGCGATTTCCGCGCCGCCGAGCCGGCCGCCGCAATTGATCCGAATGCCCTCGGCGCCGAGGCGCATGGCCGACTGCACGGCACGCTTCATCGCGCGGCGGAAGGCCACACGGCGCATCAGCTGCTGGGCGATGTTTTCCGCCACCAGCTTGGCGTCGATCTCCGGCTTGCGGATCTCGACGATGTTCAGGTGAACGTCCGCGCGGGTCATCTTGGCGACGTCCTGGCGCAGCTTTTCGATGTCTGCGCCCTTCTTGCCGATGACCACGCCCGGCCGGGCGGTATGGATGGTGATCCGCGCCTTCTTCGCCGGCCGCTCGATGACGATGCGGCTCACACCGGCCTGTAACAGGCGGTCGTGCAGGTACGCGCGCAGCTTCAGGTCCTCGTGCAGCAGGCCCGCATAATTCTGGTCGTTCGCGAACCAGCGCGAATCCCAGGTGCGGTTGATCCCGAGCCTGAGCCCGATCGGATTGACCTTCTGGCCCATCTATGCCGTCTCCTCGGCCGGTTCCGCAGCCTCGGCGCGTTCGCGCACGACCACGGTCAAGTTGCTGAACGGCTTCTCGATACGCCCGACCCGGCCGCGGGCCCGTGCGCTGAAGCGCTTGATGACGAAGGCGCGACCGACCGACGCCTCGGCGACGTACAGACGGTCGACGTCAAGCTGGTGGTTGTTTTCGGCGTTGGCGATGGCCGCCTGCAGGACCTTGCGCACCTCGATGGCGATACGCCGCCGCGAGAAGGCGAGCTCGGAGAGCGCCCTTTCGGCATCAAGACCACGGATTGCGCCGGCCACGACATTGAGCTTGCGCGGGCTGGTCCGAAGCGCCTTGGCGAAGGCCATGGCCTCGGTATCGGAAAGACGGCGGGGTGCGGATTTCTTGCCCATGTCAGCTCGCCCGCTTCGCCTTCTTGTCGCCCGAGTGGCCGTGGAATGTGCGGGTCGGCGAGAACTCGCCGAACTTGTGGCCGACCATGTTCTCGGTCACCAGCACCGGGATGAACTTCTGGCCGTTGTAGACGCCGAAGGTCAGCCCGACGAACTGGGGCAGGATGGTTGAGCGCCGCGACCAGATACGGATCACCGCGTTGCGGCCCGTACCGCGCGCGTCTTCGGCCTTCTTGAGAAGGTAGCCGTCGACGAATGGACCTTTCCAGACGGAGCGGGACACAGCCTCTCTCCTACTTCGATTGCCGACGACGGCGCATGATCAGCTTGTCGCTCGGCTTCTTCTTGCGAGTGCGGTGGCCCTTGGTCGACACGCCCCAAGGGGTCACCGGGTGGCGGCCGCCGGAGCTCTTGCCCTCGCCGCCGCCATGGGGATGATCGACAGGGTTCATGGCCACGCCGCGCACCGATGGGCGCTTGCCCAGCCAACGGGTACGACCCGCCTTGCCAATCTTGATGTTCTTGTTGTCGGGGTTGGAAACCGCCCCGATCGTCGCCATGCAGCGCACCGGTACCATCCGCAGCTCACCCGACGACAGGCGGAGCTGGGCGAACCCGGAGTCCTTGCCGATGAGCTGGACATAGGTACCTGCCGACCGGCCAAGCTGGCCGCCGCGCCCCGGCTTCATCTCGACATTGTGAACGATGGTGCCGACCGGGATGTTCTCCATCGGCATTGCGTTACCGGGCTTGATGTCGCAGCGCTCGCCCGAGACAACGACGTCACCGATCCTGAGGCGTTGCGGCGCCAGAATGTAGGCAAGCTCGTCGTCGGCATAGCGGATGAGCGCGATAAAGGCCGAACGGTTCGGATCGTACTCGAGCCGTTCCACCGCGCCCGTCACGTCGAACTTCTGGCGCTTGAAATCGACGATCCGATAGCGCCGCTTGTGGCCGCCGCCGCGCCGGCGCGCCGTGATGCGGCCTGTATTGTTGCGCCCGCCATGGCCGGTAAGCCCTTCGGTCAACTCCTTGACCGGCTTGCCCTTCCATAGATCGGACCGGTCCACCAGAACCAGCCCGCGCATCGAGGGCGTAACGGGATTGTACTGCTTGAGCGCCACGTTCTAGACCCCTGTCGTCACATCGATGCGGTGGCCCTCGGCCAGCGACACGATGGCCTTCTTCCAGTCGGGCCGCTTGCCGACCTTGCCGCGCCAGCGCTTGACCTTGCCCTTCTGGCGCAGCGTGTTGACCGACTTCACCTCGACCTTGAACAGCTTTTCGATGGCCGCCTTGATCTCGGGCTTCGTTGCCTCGAGCGGCACGCGGAACGTCACCTGGTTGTGTTCGGAGCCGAGCGTCGATTTCTCGGTCACCACGGGACGGACGATCAGCCCATAGGCCTGAACATCCGTCACCTCGACATTTCCGGGCCGGCGCGTCATTTCAGCCTCGCTTCGAGATGCTTCACGGCCTCGCGCGTAAGGACCAGCGTATCCCGGCGCAGGATGTCGTAGACGTTGGCGCCCTGCTGCGGCAGCACGTCAATATCGGGCAGGTTGCGCGCGGCGCGGACGAAGCCCTGGTCGAGCTCCGGCCCGTCGATGATCAGCGTGCGGCCCCAGCCGAGCTTCGCGAGTTGGCCGACCAGCGACTTGGTCTTCCCGTCGCTGAGCTTGGCCGCATCGAGCACGACAAGCTTGCCGTCCGCCTGCTTCGACGAGAGCGCGGTCTTCAGGGCGAGACGCCGCACCTTCTTCGGCAGGTCGTGCTCATGGCTGCGCACCACGGGGCCAAACACGACGCCGCCGCCGCGGAATTGTGGCGCGCGGAGCGAACCCTGGCGGGCGCGGCCGGTGCCCTTCTGCTTGTAGGGCTTCTTGGTCGTGCCGCTGACCTCGCTCATGTCCTTGGTCTTGTGCGTGCCGGTTCGGCGCTTCGCAAGCTGCCAATTGACCATTCGCGCGAGAATGTCGGTCCGGACCGGAAGGCCAAATACCGCGTCGTCGAGCTCGATCGCCTCCGTCGTCTTGGCGTCGAGGGTGGTCACATCGCACTTCATGACGCGACTCCCTCGCCCTCACCGCCCTCGACCGGAGACTCCGGCGCTTCGGCCGGCGCGGAGTTTGCCGCCTTCGCCGTGCCCCGTAGACCCGCAGGAACCGGAGCGCCGTCCGGCAGAGCACGCTTCTTCGCGTCCTGGATCAGCACCCAGCTGCCCTTGCTGCCCGGCACCGCGCCGCGCACCAGGATCACCCCGGCATCGTCATCGGTGGACACGATCGTCAGGTTCTGGGTGGTCACGCGCTCGGCGCCGAGATGGCCCGCCATCTTCTTGCCCGGGAAGGTGCGGCCGGGATCCTGACGATTGCCGGTCGAGCCGTGACTACGATGGCTGATCGAGACGCCATGCGAGGCTTCGAGGCCGGCGAAGTTGTGCCGCTTCATCGAACCGGCGAAGCCCTTGCCGATCGAGGTGCCGATCACGTCGACATACTGACCGGCGATGAAATGCGACGGCACCAGCTCTGTCCCGACATCGAGCATCGCCTCGGGAGTGACCCGGAACTCCACCAGCTTCTTCTTGGGTTCGACATTGGCCTTGGCGAAATGGCCGCGCTGCGCCTTGGTGACGCGGTTCGGCTTCGCCTGACCGGCGCCGAGCTGGAGCTTGCCCCAGCCCTTCTCGCCCGGCGCATGCGCCGCGACCACTTGGCAGCCCTCGACCTTCAGCACGGTGACCGGCACGTGAGCACCGTCCTCCGCGAAGACGCGGGTCATGCCGACCTTTTGTGCGATGAGACCGCTACGCATCTCGGGTTCGTCCTACAGCTTGATCTCGACGTCGACGCCCGCGGCGAGGTCGAGCTTCATCAGCGCGTCCACGGTCTGGGGTGTCGGATCGATGATGTCCAGGAGCCGCTTGTGTGTGCGGATCTCGAACTGCTCACGCGACTTCTTGTCGATGTGCGGCGAGCGGTTGACGGTGTAGCGCTCGATGCGCGTCGGAAGGGGAATCGGCCCCCGCACCTCGGCGCCGGTGCGCTTCGCCGTGTTGACGATCTCGCTTGCCGACTGATCGAGCACGCGGTGATCGAAGGCCTTGAGCCTGATTCTTATGTTCTGTCCGTCCATGGCCTTGTCCCTGCGCGCGTTACGTCTACTCGATGATCGAGGCGACGACGCCGGCGCCGACGGTGCGTCCGCCTTCGCGGATGGCGAAGCGCAGCCCCTCGTCCATCGCGATCGGCGCGATCAGCTCAACCTGCATCGTCACGTTGTCGCCCGGCATCACCATCTCGGTCCCGTCCGGAAGGACCACCTGGCCCGTCACGTCCGTCGTCCGGAAATAGAACTGCGGCCGGTAGTTCGAGAAGAACGGCGTGTGCCGCCCGCCCTCCTCCTTCGTCAGGATGTAGGCCTCCGCCTTGAACTTCGTGTGCGGCGTGATCGAGCCCGGCGCCGCCAGGACCTGGCCGCGCTCGATGTCCTCGCGCTTCGTGCCCCGCAGCAGGCAGCCGACGTTGTCGCCCGCCTCGCCCGAGTCCAGAAGCTTCCGGAACATCTCCACGCCCGTCACCACCGTCTTGGTCGTCGCCTTCAGCCCGACGATCTCGACCTCGTCGCCCACCTTCACGATGCCCCGCTCGATCCGACCCGTCGCAACCGTCCCCCGGCCCGAGATCGAGAACACGTCCTCCACCGGCATCAGGAACGGACGGTCCTTCGGACGCTCCGGCTGCGGGATGTAGCTGTCAACCGCCGCCATCAGCTCCAGGATCGACTTCTTCCCGTTCTCCGGGTCCTTGTCCTCCAAAGCCGCCAGCGCCGAGCCCTTCACGATCGGGATGTCGTCGCCCGGGAACTCGTAGCTCGACAGAAGCTCGCGAACCTCCAGCTCCACAAGCTCCAGAAGCTCCGGGTCGTCCACCTGGTCCACCTTGTTCAGGTACACCACGATCGCCGGAACCCCCACCTGCCGCGCCAGCAGGATGTGCTCCCGCGTCTGCGGCATCGGCCCGTCCGCCGCCGAAACCACCAGGATCGCGCCGTCCATCTGCGCCGCACCGGTGATCATGTTCTTCACGTAGTCCGCGTGGCCCGGGCAGTCGACATGCGCGTAGTGACGGTTCGCCGTCTCGTACTCAACATGCGCCGTCGCGATCGTGATCCCGCGGGCCCGCTCCTCCGGCGCCTTGTCGATCTGGTCGTACGCCGTGTACGTCGCCCCGCCCGTCTCCGCCAATACCTTCGTGATCGCAGCCGTCAGCGTCGTCTTCCCATGGTCGACGTGACCGATCGTCCCAACGTTGCAATGCGGCTTCGTCCGCTCAAACTTCGCTTTCGCCATAAGCTTTGCCTCGCTTCTCCGTTGGGACCTGCGATCAGGCCATCTTCGCGCGGACTTCGTCCGCCACGCTCTGGGGCACCTGGTCGTAATGATCGAAATGCATGGTGAATTGCGCGCGCCCCTGGCTCATCGAGCGCAGGTTGTTGACGTATCCGAACATGTTGGCCAGCGGCACCTGGGCGTTGATCACCCGTGCATTGCCGCGGCTGTCCATGCCGCTGATCGAGCCGCGCCGACTGCTCAGATCGCCGATGATGTCGCCCATGTAGTCCTCGGGCGTCACCACCTCGACCCGCATCACGGGTTCGAGAAGCTTGGGGCCGGCCTTGGCCATGCCTTCACGGAAACAGGCACGCGCCGCGATCTCGAACGCCATAACCGACGAGTCGACATCGTGGCTCGCGCCGTCGATCAGCGAGGCGCGGAAGTCGATCATCGGGAAGCCGGCGAGAATGCCGGATTCGGACGCGGTCTTGATGCCCTTCTCGACGCCGGGAACATATTCGCGCGGCACCGAGCCGCCATAGGTATCGTTGACGAACTCGACACCCGAGCCCGCCGGCAGCGGCTCGAACCGGACCTTGATGCGCGCGAACTGGCCGGCGCCGCCGGTCTGCTTCTTGTGGGTGTAGTCGTGTTCGACCGTCTTGGTGATGGTTTCCCGATAGGCGACCTGCGGGGCGCCGACATTCGCGTCCACCTTGAACTCGCGCCGCATCCGGTCGACGATGATGTCGAGGTGCAGCTCGCCCATGCCCTTGATGACGGTCTGGCCCGATTCGGGATCGGATGCGACACGGAAGGATGGGTCCTCCTGCGCGAGACGGCCGAGCGCCACGGACATCTTCTCCTGGTCGGCCTTGGTCTTTGGCTCGACCGCGACTTCGATGACCGGGTCGGGGAACTCCATACGCTCGAGGATGATTGCCTTGTCGGGGTCGCACAGCGTGTCGCCGGTCGTCGTGTCCTTGAGGCCGGCCAGCGCGACAATGTCACCCGCTGCCGCGACCTTGAGCTCTTCGCGCGAGTTCGCGTGCATCAGCAGCATGCGGCCGATCCGTTCGCGCTTGTCCTTCACGCTGTTCAGTACCGACTTGCCGGACTCGATGCTGCCGGAATAGATGCGGACGAAGGTCAGCGAGCCGACGAACGGGTCGGTCATGATCTTGAAGGCAAGCGCCGAGAACGGTGCGTCGACGGAGTTGGGCCGCTCGGCCTGCTCGTCCGAGCCGGGCAGCACGCCACGCACCGGCAGAACCTCGCTGGGGGCCGGCAGGAAGTCGACCACCGCATCGAGCAATGGCTGGACGCCCTTGTTCTTGAATGCCGAGCCGTTCAACACCGGCACCACCGCAAACGAGACCGCGGCATTGCGTATGCAAGTCTTCAGCGTGGCAGCATCGGGCTCGGTGCCTTCGAGATAGGCCTCCATCGCCGCGTCATCCTGATCGATCACCGCCTCGATCAGACGCGTACGCCACGCCTCTGCCTCTTCCTTCATCGAATCCGGAATTGCGGTGCGTTCGAACTCGGCGCCAAGCGACTCGTCCTTCCAGACCACCGCCTCCATGGCGACCAGATCGATGATCCCCTTGTAGTCGCTCTCGACGCCGATCGGCAGCGAGATCACGGCGGGCTTGGCGCCCAGCCGGTCGCGGATCATGTCGACGCAGCGGAAGAAGTCGGCGCCGATCCGGTCCATCTTGTTCACGAAACATATGCGCGGCACGCGATACTTGTCGGCCTGGCGCCAAACCGTCTCGGACTGAGGCTCGACCCCGGCGACCGCGTCGAATACGGCAACCGCGCCGTCGAGCACGCGAAGCGAGCGCTCTACCTCGATGGTGAAGTCGACGTGGCCCGGCGTGTCGATGATGTTGATGCGATGGTCCTGCCAATAGCAGGTGGTCGCAGCCGAGGTGATGGTGATGCCCCGCTCCTGCTCCTGCTCCATCCAGTCCATGGTCGCGGTGCCCTCGTGCACCTCGCCGATCTTGTAGGACCGGCCGGTGTAATAGAGGATTTGCTCCGTGGTCGTGGTCTTGCCGGCATCGATGTGGGCCATGATGCCGATATTTCGGTAGGCGGAGAGCGGGGTGTCGCGGGTGGTCATGGGATCACTCTTCGGAAGGGTTACCAGCGGTAATGGGAGAAGGCCTTGTTGGCCTCAGCCATCCGGTGTGTATCCTCCCGCTTTTTCACCGCATTGCCGCGGTTGTTCGCTGCGTCGAGCAACTCGTTGGAAAGCCGTCCCATCATCGTGTGCTCGGACCGCGCGCGCGACGAGTTGATGAGCCAGCGGATCGCAAGCGCCTGTCGGCGCACCGGGCGCACCTCGACCGGCACCTGATACGTGGCGCCGCCGACGCGGCGTGACCGCACCTCGATGGCCGGCTTCACGTTGTCGAGCGCCTCGTGAAACACCTTGACCGGGTCCTGGTTGGCGCGGCGCTTGATCTCGTCGAACGCCGAATAGACGATCGTCTCGGCGACGGCGCGCTTGCCCTCGTACATCAGGCAGTTGATGAACTTGGCGACGACCGTGTCGCCGAACTTGGCGTCCGGGACGATCTCGCGCTTTTCTGCGGCTCGACGGCGCGACATGGGACCCCCTACTTCGGCCGTTTGGCGCCGTACTTCGAACGGCGCTGGCGGCGATCGTTGACGCCCTGGGTATCGAGCGTACCGCGAATGATGTGATAGCGAACGCCGGGCAGATCCTTCACGCGGCCGCCGCGGATCAGCACGACCGAATGCTCCTGCAGATTGTGGCCCTCGCCCGGGATGTAGCTGGTCACCTCGTACGCGTTGGTCAGCCGGACGCGCGCGACCTTGCGCAGCGCGGAGTTCGGCTTCTTCGGCGTCGTCGTATAGACGCGCGTGCACACGCCACGCTTTTGCGGGCAGGCCTCCATGGCCGGCACCTTGTTGCGCGCCACCTGCGGTTCGCGCGGCTTGCGGATCAACTGGTTGATCGTCGGCATGCCTGTTTCGTTCCTCGACCCGATCCCATCGGCGCCCCGCGCCGAATCCGAAAAATACGTGCGCCAAACACCCTGCAGAGGCGGGAAACCCCGCCTCGCGGGTACTTGGCCGGCCACTCCCGGCCTGACTTCAGTTATGTGCGCCTATACGGCCGGAAGCCCCGTCTAGGAGGCTTGCCCCTACCACCAGCTTCCGAAAGAGCGGCGAATATATTGACGGTCGTTAACGCCGTCAAGCGGTCAAATCCGGGATTTCCCGGCTTTTTGCGCCTGAATTGGGGGCCGCCCCGCCCTGCCCCCAATGGGCGGACGGGACGGCAATCCGCCGGTTCAGGCGATCTTCGGCTGATCCTCCGTTGCCGGAACCGAGGCCGCCTCGCGCTCGGCCGCGACCTTCTGGATCTCCTTGTCCCGATCGGCGGCAAGTCCGCGCATGCGCGACATCACCGACCCCGTGCCGGCCGGGATCAGGCGCCCGACGATCACGTTCTCCTTCAGTCCGATCAGGTTGTCGATCTTGCCCGAGACGGCCGCCTCGGTCAGAACCCGTGTGGTCTCCTGGAACGAGGCCGCGGAGATGAACGACCGGGTCTGCAACGACGCCTTGGTAATGCCCTGCAACACCGGTTGAGCGACGGCGGGCTTGAGATTCTCCTCCAGTGCCTTCTCGTTGACCTCGTCGAACTCCAGCCGGTCGACCTGCTCGCCCGCGAGGAAGGTGGTCTCGCCCGCGTCCATGATCTCGACCTTCTGCAGCATCTGGCGAACGATCACCTCGATGTGCTTGTCGTTGATCTTCACGCCCTGCAGACGATAGACCTCCTGGATTTCCCGGGTGAGATATGAGGCGAGCGCCTCGACACCGAGCACGCGGAGAATGTCGTGCGGTACGGCGTTGCCGTCGACCAGCGCGTCGCCGGGTTCGACATAGTCGCCCTCCTGCACGCTGATATGCTTGCCCTTGGGCAGCAGGTACTCCTTCGTCTCCGCCCCGTCGCCCTCATTATCCGGCACGACAAGAATACGCCGCTTTGCCTTGTAATCCTTGCCGAATTCCACGCGCCCGGAATTCTCCGCGATGATCGCGAAGTCCTTCGGACGACGCGCCTCGAACAGCTCCGCGACGCGCGGCAGGCCGCCCGTAATGTCGCGGGTCTTCGAGGTTTCGCGTGGGATACGGGCCAGCACGTCGCCAGCGTGGACCCGGGCACCCGGCTCGACCGACAGGATCGAGTCGACCGAGAGGTAATACCGGGCCTCGTTGCCGTTGGGCAGATTGACCACTTCGCCCTTGTCGTCGCGCAGCGTGATGCGGGGACGCAGGTCCGAGCCGCGCTGCTGCTGCTTCCAGTCGACCACCACCTTGTTGGCGATGCCGGTGGCTTCGTCGACGATCTCGCGCATGGAGACGCCTTCGACCAGATCGACATAGTTGGCGATGCCTTCCTTCTCGGTGATGATCGGAAGGGTGTAGGGATCCCACTCGGCGATGCGCTGGCCCTTGGTGACCTCGGTGCCTTCGTCGACGTGCAGCCGCGCCCCGTAGGGGATACGGTGGCGTGCCCGCTCGCGGCCCTCGGCGTCCATGACGACGACCTCGGTGTTGCGCGCCATCACGACCGGCATGCCGCTCGAGTTCATCACGACGTTGCGGTTGTTGATCTTCACCTTGCCGTCCATCGAAGCGTCCACGCTCGACTGCTCCGCGCCGCGCTGGGCGGCCCCGCCGATATGGAAGGTACGCATGGTGAGCTGGGTTCCCGGCTCGCCGATCGACTGGGCGGCGATCACGCCGACCGCCTCGCCGATATTGACGCGGGTTCCGCGCGCGAGGTCGCGCCCGTAGCACTGCATGCAAACCCCGCCCTTCGACTCGCAGGTGAGCACCGAACGGAGAAGGACGGACTCGACGCCAGCACGGTCGAGGACCTCGCAGCCCTCCTCGTCGATGAGGTCGCCCTTCTTGATCACGACCTTCCCGCTCAGCGGGTCCTTCACGTCCTCGGCGGTCACGCGGCCCAGTACACGCTCGGACAGAGGCTCGAGGACGTCGCCGCCCTCGATCACCGCGGCGACCGTGATGCCGTGGTCGGTGCCGCAATCCTCCTCGATGATGGTGCAATCCTGCGCCACGTCGACGAGGCGGCGAGTGAGGTAGCCTGAGTTCGCGGTCTTCAGCGCCGTGTCGGCCAGGCCCTTTCGCGCGCCGTGCGAGGAGTTGAAGTACTCCAGCACGGTGAGGCCTTCCTTGAAGTTCGAGATGATCGGAGTCTCGATGATTTCACCCGACGGCTTGGCCATCAGGCCGCGCATGCCGGCAAGCTGCTTCATCTGCGCCGCGGAACCGCGCGCGCCCGAATTGGCCATCATGTAGACCGAGTTCACCGGCGCGCCGGCTTCGGTCTCGGAGATGCCCTTCATCATTTCGTCGGCGACCTCGTCGGTGCACTGCGACCAGGCGTCGATCACCTTGTTGTACTTTTCGCCCTTGGTGATCAGCCCGTCGAGATATTGCTGCTCGTACTCCTTGACCTTGCCCTGGGTCGCCGCGACCAGCCGCTCCTTCGCCTTCGGAATCACCAGATCGTCCTTGCCGAACGAGATGCCCGCGCGGCATGCGTACGAGAAGCCGAGCCCCATCAGCCGGTCGGCGAAGATCACCGTCTCCTTCTGGCCGCAATGGCGATAGACCGTGTCGATCAGATTGGTGATCTCGCGCTTGGTGAGCAGCCGGTTGATCGCGCCGAGCCCGATCAGCGGACTCTTGGGCAGGATCTGCGACAGCAGCACGCGACCCGGCGTGGTCTCGATGCGCACGATTGTCGGGTTGCCCTTTTCGTCGACCGTATCGACGCGCGCCTTGATCTTGGCGTGCATCGTCACCGAGCCCGAATTGAGGGCATGCTCGATCTCGCCGAGCGAGCCGAACGCCATGCCTTCGCCGGGCTCGCCGGGACGCTCGAGCGTCAGGTAATAGAGCCCGAGCACGATGTCCTGCGACGGCACGATGATCGGCTTGCCATTGGCAGGCGACAGGATGTTGTTGGTCGACATCATCAGGACGCGCGCCTCGAGCTGCGCCTCGAGGGACAGCGGCACGTGCACCGCCATCTGGTCGCCGTCGAAGTCGGCGTTGAACGCCGTGCACACCAGCGGGTGGAGCTGGATCGCCTTGCCCTCGATCAGCACCGGCTCGAACGCCTGAATGCCGAGACGGTGAAGCGTCGGTGCGCGGTTGAGCAGCACCGGATGCTCGCGGATGACCTCCTCGAGGATGTCCCAGACCTCCGGCCGCTCCTTCTCGACCATGCGCTTGGCGGCCTTGATGGTGGACGCCATGCCGTAGAGCTCGAGCTTCGAGTAGATGAACGGCTTGAACAGCTCGAGCGCCATCTTCTTCGGCAGGCCGCACTGGTGCAGCTTGAGCTCCGGCCCGACGACGATGACCGACCGGCCCGAATAATCGACGCGCTTGCCGAGCAGGTTCTGGCGGAACCGGCCCTGCTTGCCCTTCAGCATGTCGGACAGCGACTTCAGCGGCCGCTTGTTCGCGCCGGTGATGACGCGCCCGCGGCGGCCGTTGTCGAACAGCGCGTCGACCGACTCCTGCAGCATGCGCTTTTCGTTACGCACGATGATGTCGGGCGCCTTCAGCTCGATCAGCCGCTTCAACCGGTTGTTCCGATTAATGACGCGGCGATAGAGATCGTTCAGGTCGGACGTCGCGAACCGGCCGCCGTCGAGCGGTACCAGCGGGCGCAGCTCGGGCGGGATCACCGGGATCACGTCGAGGATCATCCATTCCGGCCGCGTGCCGGACTCGAGGAACGCCTCGACCAGTTTCAGGCGCTTCACATACTTCTTGCGCTTCGCCTCGGAGCCCGTCTCGCGCATGTCGACGCGCAGCGTCTCGCGCTCGGCCTCCAGATCGACCGTGCTCAAGATGGCCTTGAGGGCCTCCGCGCCGATCGCCGCGGTGAACGCGTCCTCGCCATACTGATCCTGCGCGTCGATATACTCCTCTTCCGAGAGGAGCTGATGGAGCTGCAGCGGTGTCAGCCCCGGCTCGATCACGACGTAGTTCTCGAAATACAGGATTCGTTCGATGTCCTTCAGCGTCATGTCGACCATCAGGCCGATGCGCGACGGCAGCGACTTCAGGAACCAGATATGCGCGACCGGCGAGGCGAGCTCGATATGCCCCATGCGCTCGCGCCGGACCTTGGACAGCGTCACCTCGACGCCGCACTTCTCGCAGATGATGCCGCGATACTTCATCCGCTTGTACTTGCCGCACAGGCACTCGTAGTCCTTGATCGGGCCGAAGATGCGGGCGCAGAACAGCCCGTCGCGCTCCGGCTTGAAGGTGCGGTAGTTGATGGTCTCGGGCTTCTTGATCTCGCCGTAGGACCACGAGCGAATGCGCTCGGGCCGAGCGATCGAGATGCGGATGTGGTCGAACGACTGCGGCGGGGCCACCTGTCCGAAGATGTTCATCAACTCGTTCATTCGCCGTCTCCTGGCAATCCGGTTTCCGTGAAAGCGTCCGGGCGGGGACGACGCCCCGCCGGAGCCACGGTCAGTACCCCTTCTGGTCGAGCTCGACGTTCAAGCCGAGCGACTTCAGCTCCTTGACCAGCACGTTGAAGGATTTGGGGATGCCCGCCTCGAACGTGTCGTCGCCGCGCACGATGGCCTCGTAGACCTTGGTGCGGCCCGACACGTCGTCGGATTTCACGGTGAGCATCTCCTGAAGCGTGTAGGCGGCGCCATAGGCTTCGAGCGCCCACACCTCCATCTCACCGAAGCGCTGTCCGCCGAACTGCGCCTTGCCGCCCAACGGCTGCTGGGTGACCAGCGAGTACGGCCCGATGGAGCGCGCATGGATCTTGTCGTCCACCAGATGGTGCAGCTTCAGCATGTAGATGTAGCCGACGGTCACCTTTCGGTCGAAGGTCTCGCCGGTCCGCCCGTCGACCAGCGTGACCTGGCCGGACCGGTTCAGCCCGGCCCGTTCCAGCATCTCGACGATCTCCTCCTCGCGCGCGCCGTCGAACACCGGCGAGGCGACGGGAACGCCGCTCCGCAGGTTGTCGGCGAGCTCGATGAGCTGCTCGTCGGCGAGGTCGGCGACACCTTCGTCGAACTCGCGCTTGCCGTAGATCGACTTCAGCAGGTTGCGCAGCGTATTGATCTTGCCATCACGCACCACCTGGTCGAGCGTGTCGCCGATCTGGCGGCCCAGGCCGGCGCAGGCCCAGCCGAGATGGGTCTCGAGGATCTGACCGACATTCATGCGCGACGGCACGCCGAGCGGGTTCAGCACCACGTCGACCGGCGTCCCGTCATCGAGATACGGCATGTCCTCGACCGGCACGATCTTCGAGATCACGCCCTTGTTGCCGTGTCGCCCGGCCATCTTGTCGCCCGGCTGGATCTTGCGCTTCACCGCGACGAAGACCTTGACCATCTTCATCACGCCGGGGGGCAACTCGTCGCCGCGCTGCAGCTTGTCGACCTTGTTCTCGAAACGATGCTGCAGATCGGATTCGCCGCGGTCGAACTGCTTGCGGATGTCCTCGAGCTGGCCCTGGACCTTCTCGTTCTTGACCGCGACCTGCATCGTCTGGCGCAGCGTCAGCTCATCCAGGATCGCCTTGGTGATGCGGACGCCGCTCTTGGCCTGCTTCGGCCCGGACACGGCCGTCTGGTGCATCAGGAGGTCGCGCAGCCGCGTCGACACGTTGCGCTCAAGGATCGCCTTCTCGTCGTCGCGGTCCTTGGCGAGGCGCTCGATCTCCTCCCGCTCGATGGCGAGCGCGCGCTCGTCCTTCTCGACGCCGCGGCGCGAGAACACGCGCACCTCGACGATCGTGCCGGCGACGCCCGGCGGCAGCTTGAGAGAGGTATCGCGTACGTCGGACGCCTTCTCGCCGAAGATCGCCCGGAGCAGTTTCTCCTCCGGCGTCATTGGGGTCTCGCCCTTCGGCGTGACCTTGCCGACCAGGATGTCGCCTGGCTTCACCTCTGCCCCGATATAGACGATGCCCGCTTCGTCGAGGTTCTTCAGCGCCTCCTCGCCGACGTTCGGGATATCGCGGGTGATCTCCTCCTGACCCAGCTTGGTGTCGCGGGCCATGACCTCGAACTCTTCGATATGGATCGAGGTGAACACGTCGTCGGAGACGATGCGCTCGGAGATCAGGATCGAGTCCTCGAAGTTGTAGCCGTTCCACGGCATGAAGGCGCACAGCACGTTGCGCCCGAGCGCCAGCTCGCCGAGCTGGGTCGACGGCCCGTCGCCGATGATGTCGCCCGCCTTCACCTCGTCGCCCACCTTCACCAGCGGACGCTGGTTGATGCAGGTGTTCTGATTCGAGCGCTGGAACTTCATCAGGTTGTAGATGTCGACGCCCGGCGCCGAAGCCTCCGTCTCGCCGGTCGCGCGCACGACGATGCGCCGCGCGTCGACCTGGTCGACGATGCCCGACCGGCGGGCGACGATGGTCGCCCCCGACCCACGCGCCACCGCCTCCTCCATGCCGGTGCCGACCAGCGGCGCCTCGGCACGGATCAGCGGCACGGCCTGACGCTGCATGTTGGAGCCCATCAGCGCACGGTTCGCGTCGTCGTTCTCGAGGAACGGGATCAGCGCCGCGGCGACCGACACGAGCTGCTTCGGCGAGACGTCGATCATGTCGATCGTCTCGGGCTTCGCCATGACGAACTCGCCGCCGGCGCGGCAGCTCACCAGATCGTCGGTGAACTTGCCCTGGCGGTCGAGCTCGGCGTTGGCCTGGGCGACGGTGTAGCGCCCCTCCTCCATCGCCGACAGATAGACGACCTCGTCGGTCACCCGGCCGCTCTTGACCAGCCGGTACGGGCTTTCGATGAAGCCGTACTGGTTGACCCGCGCATAGGTGGCGAGAGAGTTGATCAGCCCGATGTTGGGGCCTTCCGGGGTCTCGATCGGGCAGATACGGCCGTAATGCGTCGGATGCACGTCGCGCACCTCGAAGCCGGCGCGCTCGCGCGTCAATCCGCCCGGGCCCAGCGCCGACAGGCGGCGCTTGTGGGTGATTTCCGACAGCGGGTTGGTCTGGTCCATGAACTGCGAGAGCTGCGACGAGCCGAAGAACTCGCGCACCGCGGCGGCCGCCGGCTTGGCGTTGATCAGATCGTGCGGCATCACGGAGTCGAGCTCGACAGAGCTCATGCGCTCGCGGATCGCCCGCTCCATGCGCAGCAGCCCGATGCGGTATTGGTTTTCCATCAACTCGCCGACCGAACGCACACGCCGATTGCCGAGATGGTCGATGTCGTCGATCTCGCCTTTGCCGTCCTTGATGTCGATCATGACCTTGACGACGGAGAGGATGTCCTCCTTGCGGAGGACGCGCACCGTATCTTCCGTTTCGAGCCCGAGGCGCGAGTTCATCTTAACCCGGCCGACGGCGGACAGGTCGTAGCGCTCGGAATCGAAGAACAGCCGGTCGAACAAGGCCTCTGCGGTCTCGATCGTCGGCGGCTCGCCCGGGCGCATCACCTTGTAGATGTCCATCAGCGCGTCTTCACGCGACGTGTTGCGGTCGGCCGCGAGGGTGTGGCGGATGTACGGCCCGGCATTGACGTTGTCGATCAGCAGCGTCGCGATCTCCTTGACGCCGCCCGCCTCCATCTCCTCGAGCGCCTTCGCTGTCAGCTCGTCGCCCGCCTCGACAAAGATCTCGCCGGTCTCTTCGTTCACCACGTCGATGGCGGTGAATTGACCGACGATCTCATCGTCCTGAACGATGTATTCCTTGAGCCCCTTCGCAGCGAGGTCGCGCGCGAGGCGGGGTGTCAGCTTGGCGCCCGCTTCGGCCACAGCCTTGCCGGTCTTGGCGTTGACCAGATCGTGGATCAGCTTGGCGCCGCGCATGCGCTCGGCGTCGAATTCGGTGCGCCAGCCGTCCTTGCCGCGGGTATAGGTGATCTTGTTGTAGAAATATTCGAGGATCTCATCCGACGGCATGCCGCCCGTGCGCCGCTCCTCGAGCGTCAGTTCGCCGCCGCCGGCGAGCTTCTCCTCCGTCGCCCGGCTCCACATGGCGCGAAACAAGGTCGACACCGGCAGTTTGCGGCGCCGATCGATGCGCACATAGACGAGATCCTTGGCATCGAACTCGAAATCGAGCCACGAGCCGCGATAGGGGATGATCCGAGCGGCGTAGAGATACTTGCCCGAGGAATGCGTCTTGCCCTTGTCGTGATCGAAGAACACGCCGGGGGACCGATGCATCTGCGAGACGATCACCCGCTCGGTGCCGTTGATGACGAAGGTGCCGTTCGCCGTCATGAGCGGCATGTCGCCCATGTAGACGTCCTGCTCCTTGATGTCGCGGATCGACCGCGCGCCGGTCTCCTCGTCGACGTCGAACACGACGAGGCGCAGGGTGAGCTTCAGCGGCGCGGCGAAGGTCATGCCGCGCTGCTGGCATTCCTCGACGTCGTATTTCGGCTCCTCGAGCTCGTACTTGACGAACTCGAGCGTGCCGCGCTCGGAGAAATCCTTGATCGGGAACACGGACTTGAACACTTCCTGCAGCCCCACGCTCGACCGCGCGTCGGGCGCGACATCCATGGCCAGGAAGTGGTCGTACGAGCTCTTCTGGACCTCGATCAGGTTGGGCATCGGCGCCGCGGCGGCGATGCGACCGAAATCCTTTCGAATGCGCTTGCGTCCCGTGAAGGATCTTGCCATTGCGACCTCTCGTCAGAGTCCGACGACACCAAAGCCGCGCGCGATGCGCCGCGCGCCGCCGGTGCCAAAAATAAGGGCGCAGAGAACCGCGGGAAGGCCCGGCCGCGCCGCGCCTTCCCCGTTCCGTGCCCAAGGAAGCGAAAAGCCGAACCCCATTACTTGAGTTCGACCGTCGCCCCCGCGTCTTCGAGCTGCTTCTTGATCTTCTCCGCCTCGTCCTTGCCGACCTGCTCCTTGACCGGCTTGGGAGCGCCCTCGACCAGGTCCTTGGCCTCCTTGAGGCCAAGCCCGGTCACCGCGCGCACTTCCTTGATGACGTTGATCTTCTTCTCGCCGAAGGCGGCCAGGATCACGTCGAACGTGTCCTTCTCCTCCGCGACTTCGGCAGCGGGCGCCGCCGCGGCGGCAACCGCAACGGGTGCCGCGGCCGAAACGCCCCACTTCTCCTCAAGCATCTTCGACAGCTCCGCCGCTTCGAGCACGGTGAGCGTCGACAGGTTTTCGACGATTTGTTCCAGATTGGCAGCCATGTCCTTCTCCTCAACTTCGAGTTCGTGTTGTTCGAACGGCTGATCAGGCCGCCTTGTCCTCATTCGCCGCGGCGTAGGCCGAAAGCACCCGCGCCACCTGCGCGCCCGGCGCCTGCAGGACCGTGGCCAAACGCGTGGCCGGCGTCTGCAGCATGCCGACGAGCCTGCCTCGAAGCTCGTCGAGCGACGGGAGCTTGGCGAGCGAGTTCACCGCCGCCGCATCCAGCACCTTCTCGTCGAGGGCCCCGCCGATAACGGCGAGCTTCTGGTTCGCGTCCGCGTACTTCACCGCGATACGGGCGGCTGCCACCGGATCGCGCGAATACGCGATCGCGGTGGGTCCCTCGAACAGGTCGGTCACGGGCTCGAACTTCGTGCCCTTGAGGGCGAGCCGTGCCAGCCGGTTCTTGGTCACCTTGAAGCCGCATCCGGCTTCCCGCATCTGACGACGAAGGTCGGTTGCCTCGGCGACGGTAAGGCCCGAGGGCCGTGTCACCACCAAAAGACTGACCTCTCCGAAGATGGCGCTCAACGAGGCGACAAGCTGGTCCTTCTTCGCTCGTTCCAACACTCGTCTCCGCTGTCATGGTCCGGGCTCGCCACAGGGGGACAGTCCCGGTCCGGTTGCACATCCCCGCCGAACCCGGCGGAGCCGCTACCCTGTCCCACGAGGCGAAGCCGACACCCCGCCCGGCACGGCCGGTCAGAGCCTCGAACCTCCTCCCCTGTCTAGGCAGGCGGGTTTCCCCTGTTACCCCCGTGACGCGAACGGCGCGGGGACCCTGCTGTCTCGGACAGGCGGACGACCGGACCTCCGGCCGCCCGTTCTCCACCGCGCCCCAAGGGACCCGGCGGAAAACCCTTCACTCGGCGGGCGCGCCGCCTTCGGCCCCGCCGCCCAGGCTCGACGGATCGAGCTTCAGGCCGGGACCCATCGTCGAGCTGAGCGACACGCGCTTCACATACGAGCCCTTCACGCCCGACGGCTTGGCGCGGTTCACCGCGTCGACGAACGCGCGGATATTCTCTGCCAGCGCCGCTTCGCTGAAGCTCATCTTGCCGACGCCGGCGTGCACGATGCCCGCCTTCTCGGCGCGGAACTCGACCTGTCCGCCCTTGACGGCGGAAATCGCGCCCTTCACGTCCTGGGTCACCGTGCCGGTCTTGGGATTCGGCATCAAACCGCGCGGACCCAGAACCTTCCCGAGCCGGCCCACCACGCCCATCATGTCGGGCGTCGCGATGCAGCGGTCGAAATCGATCTGGCCCTCCTGGATCTTGGCGGCCAGTTCCTCCGCCCCGACGATATCGGCGCCGGCGGCCTCGGCCTCGGCCGCCTTCTCGCCCTTGGCGAACACGGCGACGCGCACCGACTTGCCGGTCCCCTTGGGCAGCGATACGACGCCGCGCACCATCTGGTCGGCGTGGCGCGGATCGACGTTGAGGTTCATCGAAACCTCGATGGTTTCGTCGAACTTCGCCTTCGGCGCGGCCTTCAACACCTTGATCGCCTGGTCGAGCGACACGGATGCGTCGCGGTCGACCGGCGCGTAAGCCTTCTGCATGCGCTTGCTTGGCTTGCCCATATCCGTATCCCTACCCGATCACCTGGATGCCCATCGACTTGGCCGTGCCCGCCAGCATTCGGCAGGCCGCATCCTCGTCGTTGGCGTTGAGATCGGCCATTTTGCTCTTCGCGATCTCGCGCAGCTGGTCCATCGTCACCTTGCCGACCAGCTCGCGCCCGGTCGTCTTCGCGCCCTTCTGCAGGTTCGCCGCCTTCTTGATGAAGAACGACGCCGGCGGGCTCTTGGTGACGAAGCTGAACGAACGGTCCGCGTAGACCGTGATCACGGTCGGCGTCGGGGTGCCTTGGTCGATCTGCTGGGTCGCCGCATTGAACTCCTTGCAGAACGCCATGATGTTGACGCCCTGCTGACCCAAGGCCGGGCCGATCGGCGGCGACGGGTTCGCCTGCCCGGCAGCCACCTGGAGTTGGATGTAACCTGTTATCTTTTTAGCCATTGTCCAGTCGGGCCCTTACCCTACAGCTTCTCGACCTGCGAATATTCCAGCTCCACCGGGGTGGAGCGCCCGAAGATCGACACGGCGACCTTCACCCGCGCGCGGTCCTCGTCGACGTCCTCGACCGTTCCGTTGAACGAGGTGAACGGGCCGTCGGCCACCCGCACCTGCTCGCCGACCTCGAAGGTGATCGAGGGCTTCGGCTTCTCCACCCCCTCCTTCACCTGGTTCAACAGCCGCTCGGCCTCCGCGTCGGAGATCGGGACAGGCTTGCCACGCCCGCCGAGGAAGCCGGTCACCTTGGGCGTGTTCTTTACCAGGTGCCAGGTCTCGTCGGTCAACTCCATCTTGGCCAGCACGTAGCCGGGGAAGAACTTGCGCTCCGTCGCCACCTTGGCGCCGCGGCGCATCTTCACCAGCTCCTCGGTCGGGACCAATACATCCTCGATCATGTCGGCCATGCCGGTCTTCTCTGCCTGCTCGCGGATCGACAGGGCGACCTTGTTCTCGAAGCCCGAATAGACGTGGATGGCGTACCAACGCATGGTCACTGATCAGCTCCCCAGCCCGAGGACGAGCTTGACGATCACCGACAGCGCTTGGTCGACGAAGAAGAAGAACAGCGCCGCAAGGAACACGAAGGCGAACACCATCACCGTTGTGACGGCAGTCTCCTTGCGTGTGGGCCAGGTGACCTTCGCGGCCTCCTGACGCACCTGCTGAACGAATTCTCCGGGGTTGACCTTCGCCATAATCCGTCTGCTGCTTGATCGTCTCTCGCCGCCCAGGGCCCTGGCAGGAGTGGAGGGGCTCGAACCCCCAACCCCCGGTTTTGGAGACCGGTGCTCTACCAGTTGAGCTACACTCCTGTGCGCGAGCGCCGATACGTGCTCCCTACTCGATGATCGAGGCGACGACGCCGGCGCCGACGGTGCGTCCGCCTTCGCGGATGGCGAAGCGCAGCCCCTCGTCCATCGCGATCGGCGCGATCAGCTCCACCTGCATCGTCACGTTGTCGCCCGGCATCACCATCTCCGTCCCGTCCGGAAGGACCACCTGGCCCGTCACGTCCGTCGTCCGGAAATAGAACTGCGGCCGGTAGTTCGAGAAGAACGGCGTGTGCCGCCCGCCCTCCTCCTTCGTCAGGATGTAGGCTTCCGCCTTGAACTTCGTGTGCGGCGTGATCGAGCCCGGCGCCGCCAGGACCTGGCCGCGCTCGATGTCCTCGCGCTTCGTGCCCCGCAGCAGGCAGCCGACGTTGTCGCCCGCCTCGCCCGAGTCCAGAAGCTTCCGGAACATCTCCACGCCCGTCACCACCGTCTTGGTCGTCGCCTTCAGCCCGACGATCTCGACCTCGTCGCCCACCTTCACGATGCCCCGCTCGATCCGACCCGTCGCAACCGTCCCCCGGCCCGAGATCGAGAACACGTCCTCCACCGGCATCAGGAACGGACGGTCCTTCGGACGCTCCGGCTGCGGGATGTAGCTGTCAACCGCCGCCATCAGCTCCAGGATCGACTTCTTCCCGTTCTCCGGGTCCTTGTCCTCCAAAGCCGCCAGCGCCGAGCCCTTCACGATCGGGATGTCGTCGCCCGGGAACTCGTAGCTCGACAGAAGCTCGCGAACCTCCAGCTCCACAAGCTCCAGAAGCTCCGGGTCGTCCACCTGGTCCACCTTGTTCAGGTACACCACGATCGCCGGAACCCCCACCTGCCGCGCCAGCAGGATGTGCTCCCGCGTCTGCGGCATCGGCCCGTCCGCCGCCGAAACCACCAGGATCGCGCCGTCCATCTGCGCCGCACCGGTGATCATGTTCTTCACGTAGTCCGCGTGGCCCGGGCAGTCGACATGCGCGTAGTGACGGTTCGCCGTCTCGTACTCAACATGCGCCGTCGCGATCGTGATCCCGCGGGCCCGCTCCTCCGGCGCCTTGTCGATCTGGTCGTACGCCGTGTACGTCGCCCCGCCCGTCTCCGCCAATACCTTCGTGATCGCAGCCGTCAGCGTCGTCTTCCCATGGTCGACGTGACCGATCGTCCCAACGTTGCAATGCGGCTTCGTCCGCTCAAACTTCGCTTTCGCCATCGCTTATCCCTCGCCCGGTCGATCGCCGACCGTGTCCCCGTTGGCCCCGTCTGCCCTGCCGCGATCCCGGCCGTCCGGGGTGCAGCGGCGCTGGAGCGGGTGATGGGAATCGAACCCACGTCACCAGCTTGGAAGGCTGGAGCTCTACCATTGAGCTACACCCGCCGCATGCCGTGATTGCGCCCAATTTCCCGGTATCTCGGCCTTTCGGATGCGCCCGCACCGATAGATCACGGCGCCCGTGGTGGAGGGGGTTGGATTCGAACCAACGTAGGCGTACGCCAACGGGTTTACAGCCCGTCCCCTTTAGCCACTCGGGCACCCCTCCGCGAGGCGCTGTCTCGGTGCGACGCGGACGTGCGGTCTATCGGGATTTGCCACAGGTTGTCAACTTCAAAAGGGCAGAAAACCTCAGCCCCACGGGCCCCGCAGCTGCGAGTCACGCGAAGAAGAGGAATCAAAACTCCCGTCCAGATCGCGCTAATATATGGGTAAGCATGGCAAGACGCAAGCATCCCTCTCCCCCCGGCCGCGACGGCGGCCCGGTCCGGTCGCGCCCGGGCAGCGGCGTGTGGCTCTATGGCGACCATGCGGTCGCCGCCGCGCTGGCGAACCCGCGCCGCACGCCGCGCCGGCTGCTGGTGGCCGGAACGGCGCCCGAATTGGTGCCTCCCGGCCTTCCGGTCGAGCGGGTCGACCGCGCGCGGCTCGAGTCCCTGCTGCCACGAGGCGCGGTGCACCAGGGAATCGCTCTGCTGGTCGAGCCTTTGCTGCTGTCCCCCCTCGAATCCCTCGCTGACGCCCCGGAACCCGCCGTCGCCGTGATGCTCGACCAGGTGACGGATCCTCAGAACGTGGGGGCGATCCTGCGCTCGGCCGCGGCGTTCGGCGCAGCGGCGGTAATCGTCCAGGACCGCCACGCGCCGGAAGAAACCGGTGCGCTGGCCAAAGCGGCCTCGGGAGCGCTGGAGACCGTGAAGCTGGTCCGCGTGCCCAATTTGTCGCGGGCGCTCGACGAGCTCAAGGACCTGGGCTTTTGGGCGGTCGGCCTCGACCAGGACGCGACGGAGGTGCTTGGCGCCACGGCGCATCGCCGGACGGTCCTGGTGCTGGGGGCCGAGGGTTCGGGCCTTCGCCGCCTGGTCCGGGAGCATTGTGACGTGCTGGTGACCATTCCCATGGCGGGCCCCGCGCAGCGCGGCGCGGTCTCCAGCCTCAATGTTTCCAATGCTGCCGCAATCGCCCTCTACGCCCTGACCCGCCATGGGTAATGCCGGGTATGGCCGGAATTTTCGCGTCCTGATGGCCGGCCTGATCGTCGCATTTTTCGCAGTGCAGCCTGGCCCGACCGCTGCCGAGGAACCTGACCGCCAAGCCCCCACCCCGCAGGCGATCGCCGCGATCCGCAACGTCATCCTCGGCCAGCAGGATGCCTTCATGCGCGACGACGCCGACACGGCCTTTTCCTATGCGGCTCCGCGCCTGCATGAGATCTTCCGGACCCCGTCGTCATTCATGGCGATGGTGCGACGCGAATACCAGCCGGTCTACCGCCCCCGGGTGTTCTCGTTCCGTCCCTTCGCATGGATTCACGGCCGCGCCGTTCAGCCCGTCCTCGTCGTCGGCGAGTCCGGCGTTCCGATGACCGCACTCTACCTGATGGAGCGTCAACGCGACGGTGGCTGGCTGATCGCCGGGGTTGTCCTGGTCCCCGAACCGGAGGAAGGAACATAGTTATATTTTTCAATATAATATGTCTCGTACTTAAAGATGTTTATAAGATGTGGGATCTCTTTGAGCCAAACGCGGGATTTGCCCGAGCGCGCACCTGTGGACCCTCCCTCCAACGCCGCCGATCCGCAGTTCTTCCATCAAGTGAGGGGGAAGGGGGCAAGCTGTTGAACGATAGCCTGAAACGGCAGCGCCGCTGACCCCTCCTCGGGGTTTGCGTCGCGCGCCAAACCACCATGCAAAGAATCCCTGGCACGGCTCTTGGAAAACGTAAACGAGGGGTTATATTACGTTCATCCCCCCATAAGCACCAACTGGCCGGCGTGGAGCAATCCCGCCGGCCTCTCTTTATTCAGCCGCTCTCTGAATGCCGCCACCAAGTACCGGAGCAGAGCCTGTCCCGCCGCCCCCTTCGGCCGACGCGCGCTGCTCCCTGCCCATCGGCGCGCCGGCAACCTCGAGGATCATCTTCTTCAGGATCGCTTCGGCGAACACCACGCGGCTCTTCGCCTCGACCACGAAACTGCGCGGCCCGCCCATGATCCGCTCGCGAAAATATTGCGGCAGATCCGGGTAGCTTGGCCGCTCGATCACCAGCCCGTTGATCGTGATCCCGCTGGCGACGGCGGCGTCGCGCGCGCCCTCGACCGCGGGCGGCAGGGTGTTCGGTCCGTCCCCCGAAACGTCAATCACCCGCCGCGTCCCCACGAACCCGTTCCCGGCGATCGAGGCGGCGGCGAAGTTCACCGCCTCGCCGATCGCATTGCCGCCGAAGCAGGACGACCGGGGAACGTCGAGGATCTGCTCGCCGAACGCGCGCGCCGCCGCCTCGCCGTCGATGCTCATCCAGTCGACCGAAAGGCGGGTGCAGCCGAACCCCGCGAACTCGATGTAGGCGACGGCGATCGACCGCAGGTAGCCGGACGAGACGGCGTCGAGCACTTGGCGGTTCGCAAGGGCCTCAGCATAGCCCTGGCGCTGGAGACGCATCTCGTCCTCGTCGATCGAGCCAGAGGCATCGACCACGAAGGCAAGCTCGAGATCGACCGGCTGGCGCTGCTGGGCGCCCGCGCACCCGGGCACAAACGTCGCCCCGGCCGCGAACGCCAGGATGGCCGCGGCGATACGGGCGCGGATCAGGCGTTTCGCTCCATCCTCAGCAACTTCTCGACGTTGCCGTGATAGATCTTGGCTTTGTCCTCCGCCGAGATCGACATGTTGTCGAGCCAGTCGACGCCCTGCTTGTTGTTGCCCCAGGGCCAGTCGACCGAGAAGATGATCCGGTCCGTCCCCATCTCCAGCATCGAGCAGATCAGCGCCGGGTCCGAGAAGAAGCCCGATGTCGTGATCCAGAAATGCTTGCAGAAGATCTCGCGGAACTCGATCGGCGCGTTGCCGGGGTTCTTCAGCGTGTGGTCGATCCGCCATAGCAGGAAGGGCAGCCCCTCCCCCATATGGCCGAGGATGATCTTGAGGTTCGGATAGGCCTCGAACACGCCGGACAGCACCATGCGCACGCCCTGCACCGCGGTCTCGACGGTGTAGCCGAGCGGCGCCGAGATGATGCCCGGGAAGGTCCCGAGATAGTCCTTGTAGTAGACGTCGATCACCGTCTTGTGCGGCTCGGCCGGGTGCATGTAGACCGGCACGTCGAGCGCCGCCGCCCGCTCCCAGATCGGCCAGAACTTCCTGTCGTCGAGGAACTGGCCCTGGGTCAACCCGTGCGTCATCGCCCCCTTGAAGCCGTACTTGGTGACGCAGCGCTCGAGCTCGTCCGCGGCCGCCTTGGGGCTGGTCGTCGGCAGGCAGGCGAAGGCTGCGAAGCGCGCGGGATGGACCTTCACCGCCTCGGCCAGCCGGTCGTTGATGCCCGTCGCCGTCTTGACCGCGGTTTCGGGGTCCAGCTGGTAGAGCGCATTGCCGGCCATCGACAGGACCTGCACGTCGATGCCGGCCTCATCCATCTCGCGCAGGCGCCACTCGCTCAAATCCTTCAGCCGGTCGAGGATCGGCCCCGGCCGGTTGCCGAACGGGAGGGCCGGATCGGAAAAATGCTCCTCGATCGCGATGATGCGGTGCCGGGCCTTCGCGTGCGCGCCGTCTGCCATGTGACGTGTCCCCTCTCGGCGCCTAGTCGCGCGCCAGGTGCAGAAGCTTCTCGGCGTTGCCGCCGAAGATCTTGGTCTTGTCCTCGGCGGAGATCGACATCCGATCGAGCCAGCTCACCCCTTCGACATTGTCGGCCCACGGCCAGTCGACCGAGAACAGGATGCGGTCGGCGCCCATCTCCAGCATCGAGCAGATTAGCGCCGGGTCCGAAAAGAAGCCCGAGGTCGTGATCCAGAAATGCTCGGAAAAGACGTCGCGGAACTCGAAGTCGGGGTTCCCGGTGATGTGCAGCGTATGGTTGATGCGCCACAGCAGGAACGGTATGCCCTCGCCCATGTGGCCCAGGATGATCTTGAGGCCGGGATACTTGTCGAACACGCCGGAGAACACCATACGCAGCCCTTGCGTCATGGTCTCCATCGTGTAGCCGCAAGGCGCCGTGAGAATGCCCGGATACTTGTCGGCGTAGTCCCTGTAATAGACGTCGGCGACGCGCTTGTCGGGCATCGCCGGATGCAAATAGATCGGCACGTCGAGCGCCGCGGCGCGCTCGAAGATCGGCCAGTATTTCGGCAGGTCGATGAACTCGCCGTTGGTCAGGCCGTGGATCATCGCCCCCTTGAAGCCGTACTTCGTCACGACGCGCTCGAGCTCGGCGGCCGACGCCTTGGGATCGGGCGTCGGCAGGACGGCGAAGGCGGCGAACCGGTCTGGATGGGCGCGCACGGTCTCGTATAGCCGGTCGTTCACGCGTGGCGCGACTGCGACCGCGGTTTCGGCGTCGAGCGTCTGGGTGCCGTGGCCCGAATGCGACAGCACCTGGACGTCGACGCCGGCCTCGTCCATCTCCTTGAGGCGCAGCCCGGTCATGTCGTCGAGCCGCGTCGCGACGGCCGGATTGCCGCCTCTTCCTGCGCCGCCATGCAGCGCCTTCAGCTCCGGATCGAGGTAGTGCTCTTCGAGCGCGATAATGCGCGGCTTTTTTGCGCTTTGGGCCACGGACGCTCCCCCGTTGTCGGCTCGTTTCGTTAAGCCGATCCTAGGCCCAGCGCGGGGGCGTTGTCACGCAAGGCGCGCCGCCACTTTGCCGCGTTGGTTCAGATTCGCCCGGCCAGCAACAGCACCAGAATGATCACGACGACCAGCCCCAGCCCGCCGCTCGGGTAGTAGCCCCAGCCCCGGCTATAGGGCCACGAAGGGACCGCCGCGATCAGCAGCACGATGAGAATGATGAGGAGAAGCGTCCCGGGTGTCATGTATGTTGTCCTTATGCCGCCTTCATTAACGTACACGGCCGGCAAAAGTTCGTACGTTGCCCGGTTCTTCGCTCCGGTCTATGGTCCCGCGCGAGCCGGCTTAGCTCAGCTGGTAGAGCACCTGATTTGTAATCAGGGGGTCGGGGGTTCGAGCCCCTCAGCCGGCACCAGCAACCTCGCGAATACGGACGTGTTGGCAATAGGCAATGCGATGAGGCGGGCTCGAGCGCCACGACCGCGCCCGACTATTTGTACACATTCATCATATTGACAGGCGCGCGTCTGGCCCTATAACCGCGAGGTTCGTAAAAATGGAGATCGTTGAATGGGCCGCAGGCCAGCACCACGCATAGCCGAGAAAGAGCTCTCCAAGGGCGAGTTGCGAAAGCTCAATGCCCTGAGGAAATCTCTTGGCGAAGACATCGCCAACAAGGCGTTCGCAGAATGGTACGCGAGTTCCGCCGACGACGGCACCGCCAACGATAAAAACGCGGAGTTGATCGTCGAGGCGCTCTATCCGCTTATCAAATCCAACAAGCTCCGCATTCCCCGCGGCGGCTATCTCGTGCGCCGCGGCCGCGGCCGTGTCATCGTCGAGCGGCCGGAATAGGACTGACGCCCCCGCACCAACCGACCACGGAGCCATCGATGGGACTGGAATTCGGCGGCATTTTCGGCTTGCTGCTGCTGGTACTCGACATATGGGCGATCGTCAGCACGGTCGGTTCGTCGGCGTCGACCGGCGCGAAGGTGATCTGGGTCCTTCTTGTGCTGTTGCTTCCCCTGCTCGGCTTCATCATCTGGCTGGTCGCCGGGCCGCGCAGCACCAAGCGAGCCGTTTAGCCGATACGCGGCCGCCGGTCCTTCAGCTTGGGCATCACCTCGTTGGCGAAGAGCCGCAGCGAACGCTGCGCCTGCTCGTGGGTGATGCCGCCGAAGAAGAACGTGCAGTCGCACTGGGTGAAGCCCATCGCGTCCTGCGCGCGCTCGAGAAGCGTGACCGCCTCGTCCGGCGTGCATGCGATGACGCGCAGCTCCTCGACCATCCGCTCGATATCGAGCACGTCCTGGGCAGCCGCCGCGCGGACGGGATCCTTGAGAGCGTCCTTGTCCGCGCGGATGCGTTCCATCGTATGGGTCGTCGCCCGGACGTAGCGCTGCCAGGCCTTGGCCGCGATCTCGCGCGCCTCGCGCTTGTCCTCGCTGAGGACGCAGTGATAGTGCGTCGCGATCCGCCACTGGTCCTTGGGATGGCCGGCCTTGGCCCAGGCCTCGCGGTAGATCTTGTTGTTGGCAACCAGGACCTCGACGCTGCGATAGGCGACCGTCAGGATGCTGTGGCCCATGCGCCCCGCCCATTCGAAGCTCGACGGCGTCTGCGAACAGGAGAGCCAGACCGGCGGGTGCGGGCGCTGCTCCGGCCGCGGCCAGACCTGCAGCTCGTCGTACTGGTAGTGCTTGCCCTTGTGCGTGAACGGCTCGCCCGACCACGCCTTGAGGATCACCTCGAGCTGTTCGAGCATGCGCGCCTGCGAATCCGCCCGCGAGACACCCAGCCGGTCGTAGTCGAACTCGACGAAGCCGCGGCCGATGCCGAACTCGACACGCCCACCCGACATCAAATCGACCATGGCGAGCTGCTCTGCGATCTCGATCGGCGAGTGCAGCGGCAGCACGACGATCGACGTACCGAGCCGTGCGTGGCGCGTGCGCTGCGAGAGCGCCGCGAGGATTGTCGGCGGCGACGGGATGATGCCGCCATAGGGATCGAAATGATGCTCGTTCGCCCAGAGCGAGTCGAAGCCCAGCGCTTCGCTTTCCGCCAGCAGATCGATCCAACGCCGCATCAGCGAACCGACATCGCCGTCGACGTCGGGGAAAAAGGTCGGCAGGCAGAAATGGCCAAACTTCATCGGTACACTCCTTGTAATCCTCGTGATGTGGCGACGGACCTGCTCGATCCCCGTATTTTTTCGAAAGTCGTCTCGCCCGGATGGCTCGGCTCCGTATCCGCGATCATGCTAGGCCGGCGCGCGAGGAGCGCACAAGCACGACGGCCGGTCCTCTCATGTCCGCTCGGCCGGCGAACGGGCCGAATGTTCGACGTTGGTCACGAGGCGCTGATGTAGCGGCGCGGTGCGCCGGCGGTCAATGCCGGGGCCTTTACAATCATGGGGGATGGTCTACTCTTGAACTCCTTCAAATGAAAATGCAGCGGCCGATCCCGCTATCGGCGCCGCCCTAATTAACAACGGAGGATTTCATGATCAGAACCGCACTGCACGTCGCGCTTCCCGCCATCCTGGGCGTCGCTCTGGCGTCCGTCGGGTCCGGACCGGCGGCGCATGCCGAGACGATGCTCGTCGTGGGCAAGGCGGCAGCGAACTCCGATGCCATCATCCCCGTCAACGTCGGCGACGAGGTCGGAATCTTCAAGAAGCACGGGCTGAAGCTGAAGATCGTCGACTTCAAGGGCGGCAGCAAGATGGCGCAGGCGCTCGCCGCCGGCAGCATCGACATCGGCGACGGTGCCGGCACCGAGATGGTCCTCACCTACAAGGGCGTGCCGGCCAAGGCGATCTGCGAAAGCGCCGGCCCGTTGTCGTTTTTGGCCATCGGGGTCCCGGCCAACTCGCCGATCAAGACGCTCGACGATCTAAAGGGCAAGCGGATCGGCATCTCGCGCGCCGGGTCCCTGACCGATCACCTGGCCCACGCCTTGGCGCTTCAGAAGGGTTGGGGCCCCGACGGGATCAAGACGGTTGCGATCGGTAACGGCGCCGCCGGCATCGTCGCGGCATTCCGTCAGGGCTTGGTCGATGCCGATATCAGTACGGCCTCGCTTTTCTTCACCATGGAAGAAAAGGGGACCGGTCGACTGCTCGCGCCGACCAGCGCGTTCATGGGCCGCAACGCTTCCGGAACGCTTTACGCGACCGACAAGCTGATGAAGGAGAATCCCGAGGCGGTCCGCGCATTCGTGGCGGGCTGGATCGATACCATCGCCTGGATGCGCTCGCACAAGGCCGAGGCGGTGAAAATCCAGAGCAAGCTGGTCGGATTTCCGGAGAGCGTGATGTCCAAGGAGTACGATCTCACCATCGGGATGTTCACGGACGACTGCCGCTTCGACAAGGAGTCCCTCGCGAACCTCAAGAAGACCTTCGTCGACCTGAAGGAGATGCCCGAGTTGGTCGACATGTCGACGCTCTACACCGAGGAGTTCCTGCCCAAAAAGAAGAAGATGTAGTCCTGCGCCAACGCGGCGGGATGCGACGAAGAAGCGGCGCCCCACCGGGCGCCGCTTTTTTCAGTCCCGCCAGCGACTCATCCGGCGCTCGAAGCGACGGAACAGTTCGTTGAGCGTGACGGCGATGGTGGCGAGCGCGGCGATCAGCGCGAACAGCTTGGGTGGCTGGAAGCTCTCGGTGAACAGCTCGGTAAAGTGACCCACCCCCTCCTGCGATACGAAGAGTTCCGCGAGCAGCACACCCAGCAGAACGCCCGTCATGGCGAGTCTGAGCCCGGTGAAGAAGCTCGGAACCGCGTGCGGAAGGACCACGTTCCATAGGATCTGGCGACGGCTCGCGCCCATCGAACGGGCCGAGTTGACCAGCAGGGGCTTGATGCCCTGCACCCCCGCGACGACGTTGACGATGATCGCGAACACGCCATGAGTGAAGCCGAAGGCGATCTTCGCTTCCGGCCCGATGCCGAAAATCAGGATGACCAGCGGCAGGACCGTCGCCTGCGGAATGGCGTAGAGAAGCACCACGACTGGGTAGAACGAGCCGTACGCAAAGCGCTTGAGACCGATCGCAAGACCGATCGGCAGACCTGCGGCAACCGCCAGCGTGAACGCGATCAGCAGCTCCCACAATGTGGTCTTGAGCGCAGTCAGTACTTCGGGATTGTCGAGAAATCCTACCAGCGCCATGACCATCTGCACCGGTGTCGAGAGGAAGTCCGGGTCGTCGGCGAGGCGAACTCCGACCTCCCAGAAGATCACCAGCCCCACGACCACGAGGAATCGCGTCGCACCCGGTCCGATCCGCGCGCTCATGCCTGGCCTCGCCGGGCGAGTCGCTCGACATTCGTGACGAACAGGTTCAGCAGAAACGAGATGATGATGGCGAGGAAGATATAGGCGAACATCTTCGTCGACTCCATCCGCTCGGAATGGGTCACGATCTCGTGCCCGAGTCCGCCGAGGGAGGAAATGGTCTCGGTTCCGAGGATCGACAGGAATGCCAGGATGAAGCCGATGCGAAGGCCCGTGATCACGATCGGCAGGGCCGCGGGCATCATCACCGACCAGAACATCTGTATGGGCGAAGCGCCCATCGACTTGGCCACCCGGACAAAGGTCCGATCCACGTTGCTGAATCCCGCGATCGTGTTGAGCACGATGGGGAAGAACGCGATGGTCGCGCCGATCGCGATCTTCGAGCCCTCGCCGATCCCGAAATACAGGACGTAGAGCGGAAAGAGCAGGATCGCCGGAATGGAATAGAGTCCGGCAAACAGCGGGTCGAACACGCGCACCGTGAAGCGTGTCAGGCTGACCACATAGCCGACGACGCAGCCAAGGCTCGCCGCGATCGCGAATGCCGAGACAAGCTCGGACAGCGTGATCCGAAGGCCGGGCCAGAACGATCCGCTTTCCAGCAGAACCACGAATTCGCGCCAGGATGCGGCGAGCGGCGGCAGCAATATGGGGTTTACCCAGCCCTCGCTGGTCGAGACGTACCAGGCGAGCAGAAGGGCGAGGGCGCACCCCATCTGCACCATCCGGTACATCCATCGCTCGCCGATCACGGCCACATCCTGCCCGAAGCCGCCGCGTGCCGGTCCCCGCCGCCCCAACGGACAAGCGAACGTTCCGCGTTGAACATGCCTTCGCTCTCCCTGCCCTGCTCGGCCGCCGGCCTTGCTGGCCGGCTTATCGCCGTTCTTGTCCCGCATCGCCGCCGCAGAGGTTCCCGCCGGCGCGGATCCGGCCTTGCGCCGGCCCGCCCACAATCGTCCCGATCCCATGCCCGATCAAGCGTGCGGAAGAATGGCCCGGGAGCGGCCGCTTGCGGCCGTGTCGGAACGGAGCATAGACTGCCGGACTGAACCGATCAGAGTCCCGCGGCGAAACCGCGCCGCCCACCCGCAATATCCCGACGCCGGGCCAAGAGACCGGGAAAGGTTGCCTGAATGTCGAACATTCCGATCACCCTCGCCTGCGGCTTCTACGACCGCATGCATGCGCTCTATACCGGCGACGTCAAGCCGGCCGGTATCGACCTCAACTTCATGGCCATCGACGACCCGCGACAAATTTTCGACCGGATGGGTGGCGGACAGGAATTCGACGCATCCGAATTCTCGCTGTCGGAGCACATCACCAAGGTCGTGGCCGGAAACTCGCCATTCGTCGCGGTGCCGGTGATGATCTCGCGCGTGTTCCGCCATCAGTTCGTCTTCGTCAACGCGGACTCCGGCATCAAGTCGCCCAAGGACCTCGAGGGGCGCCGGGTCGGCGTGCCGCTCTACGTACAGACGGCGGCGGTGTTCATCCGGGGCCTGCTGCAGCACGACCATGGGGTGGACCTGTCGACGATCCACTGGGTCCAGGGGGCGATGGAGCATCCGGGCACGCATGGCAAGCCGAGCGTGCTTCCGCTTCTCAAGAAGATCGACCTCGAGCAGAACGCGTCCGGCCGCTCGCTCAATCAGCTCCTGGTCGACGGTGCGAAGAACGGCGGCATCGACGCCATGATCACCGCCTCGATCCCGGAGCCCTATGGCCGCAATCCGAAGATCCAGAGGCTGTTCCCGAACTTCCGCGAGGTCGAGGCCGACTACTTCAAGCGCACCAAGATCTTCCCGATCATGCATGTGCTGGCGATCAAGCGGTCGGTGTACGAGAAGTACCCGTTCGTCGCCACCAGCCTCTACAACGCCTGCTGCGAATTGCGCGCCCTCGCCATCTCAAAGGCGCGCGACGTCGGCGCATTGCGCTACATGATGCCGTGGATGGTGAGCGATTTCCACGAGATCGACCAGGTGTTCGGCGACGCGTTCTGGCCTTATGGGGTCGAGGAAAACCGGCCGACGCTCGAAGCGCTGATCACCTATCTGTACGAGCAGGCGATGATCCCCAAGAAGGTTCCGATCGAGGAGCTGTTCGTTCCGACCTACGGCTATCCGAACGTCGGCGAGCACAAGAGCGGCCGCGAAGGCTGGGGCACGCCGACCGGCAACGCCCGGTAACCGTCGCGCGGCGAAGCCGCGTCCCGGCATCCACCAGGTGATCCGGGTCGTCTGAACCGCTGGCGGCGCGCTATTCCTTGTCCCAGGCGCGATACGTCTCGACGTGGCGCGCGCGCAGCTCGTCCATGTAGGCGGCGAGCACCATCTTGCCGGGCTGGCCCCGCTTCTCCAGGTTCTCGGCCCACTCCTTCGCGATGTTCGGCATGGTATAGGCCCAGCGCTTGCGCTCGGCGGCCGAGAAGTCGTTGAACTCGACCCCGTCCTTTTTCATCTTCGCGACGATCCCCTTGAGCTTCCCGGTGTCGATGTCGTTCTGCCACCCGGGCCACTGCCTGGCGACGTCGCGGAAGATCGCCTGCGCGTGTTGGGGCAGCTTCTGCCACGCCGTCTTGTTGACCGTTAGCGCGCTGGTCGCGACGACGCCGAAATCGACGCGCGTCATGTGCTTCGCCGCCTGGTAGGTGCGGTAAGGGAAGGCCAGCATCTCGTTGATCGGATAGCCTTCGTACAGCCCGTTGCGGATGTCGGTGTAGGAATCCGCCATGCTGGCGTTCACGACGACGGCGCCCGTCCCGCGCAGGTAGTGCCCCATGGCACCCGAGGCTCCGATCTTGTGCCCCTTCAGGTCGGCCACGCTCTTGACCGGAAAGGTGGTGAACAGGTGCGTCGTCTGGGTGATGCCGGACACCAGGAACACCTGGTTGTACTTGTCGTACGCCTCGTTCAGGACCGGCAGCTTCTCGCGCATCGCGGCATCGATCTCGATGAGTTGCTGCGGCGTGTGCTGCGAGAACGGCACCATGTAGAACACCTGCTCGAGGGGCAGCTTCGACTCCTCGAAGTTCTTCAGAACGATGCCGAGCTGGGCGATGTTCTCCTCGACCGTCTCGAACACTTCGGTGAACTTGGCCAAGGTCTGGGCGTACGCCTCGGTCCATTCGATCTTGAAGTCCTCGCCCGAAGCGGCGAGCCGCCGGTTCACCTCGGGGATGAAATGCTCCTTGGTGGCCTTGACCGTCGTGGTCGCAGCCGGTGCAGCCGCCACCGACGTCATCTTGATCGTCTCGGCGACCGCGGGCGTAGCGGCGAGCGCGACACCAAAACCGAACGTGATCGCGGCAACACTCCACTCAGTCCTCGGCATCGCTTCCTCCCGTTGTCGTCTGCGGCGGAAGGCCGCATTTCTTCGAATGGTGATTGGTTAATAGGACCGAATCAACCGGATTGAGTGGACAACAGAATCCGGGACAGAGGACGAATGTCCTCCCGCGATGGGATGAAATCGATGTAAGGCGCGAGGCCGCGTCGGCGCGTGGCTTCGGCGCCACTAGAAGAACGTCGGATACCGCCTTGGTTTTAAGGCAGGACTGACGCGACTGCGACGATCAAGGCCCAGGGCGCCGCCGCGCAGGCGATGAGCACGGCGAGCTGACGCCGGGACGACCAGCTCGACGGGCTGCGGATGAAGCCGGCGGCGAAATGCGGATTGGCAACAAGGTTTTGGCGCGCCATCGGAACGCTCCCAAATGAACCAATGCCGTTTAAATTTGAGACAAATCTCTTAACGCGGGATTAACCCGGACCTCGGCCCTCGGGTTCCACGGCCGCGCTTGATCGGGTGCCTGCCAGAGACGAGAATGCGCGCCGCCCGGCCGACGGGCGTTGGAGGCGTCATGCTCGAGCTCTACCATTCCGGCCATACGACCTGTTCCAAGCAGGTGCGGCACTGCCTGAACGAAAAGGGCGTTCCCTACGAAAGCCGCTATATCGAGCTGTGGAGCTACCAGAACCTCACGCCCGAGTACCTGAAGCTCAACCCGTTCGGCGTGGTCCCCACCCTCGTCCATGATGGCAAGCCGATCGTCAACTCGTTCTGCATCAATGAGTATGTCGAGGACGTGTTCCCCGAGAAGCCGCTGCGTCCGGCCGACCCGGTGCTGAGGGCGAAGAGCCGGCTGTGGTGCTGGCTCGCCGACGAGGTGCACCCGGCGATGGCCGATGCCACCTACAACGCGCAGATGCGCAACCGGGCCCAGAACATGGACCGCGAGACGTTGGGCAAGGTGCTTTCCATGATGCCCGTGCCCGAGCGGCGCGAGCGTCTGGCCACGGTCGCGGACAAGGGATTTTCGGAGGCCGAAATCGCCCACCGTTTCGAGCGGATCGCCTTCTTCTTCGACAGGCTCGCCAAGGACATCGGCAAAGGCCCTTGGATCTGCGGCGACGCGTTTTCGCTCGGCGACGTGTCGGTCCTGGCCATCGTCGACCGCATGCGCGAGCTGCGTCCGGAAATGGTCAAGGCCGTGCCCGCCGTGGCCGACTGGCATGCCCGCATGTTCGAACGCGACGCGGTAAAGAAGGTCTATGCGCTGGACACCGACGAGGTGCCGCGCCGGCCGCAGGGAGGCTTCGCCATCCGCGCTGCGGGCTGACCGTGCCGGGCGGCGCCCGGTATCCATGACAGGCAACACAAATGACCGTCCTTGGGACGCAACGCTACTTGGCCGGGCGCCCGCCCGGCGAAAATCTTGCGATCAACGTCATCCTCTACATCATCGGCATTTTGCTGATGATGGTCGGCGCCGTGATGATGGTGCCGGCCCTCGTCGATCTTGGTGATGGCTCTGCGGAATGGCACGGCTTCGTCGCCGCGGGCGGCACGTCGATCTTTGTCGGCGGAACGATGTGGTTGACCAACCGGGCGCCCCATTTCCACCTCCCGGCACGCCGCGGCTACCTGCTGACGGCGCTGAGCTGGGTCCTCATCGGTGTCGTGAGCGCACTTCCCTACATGACCGGCGCGACGCACCTGAACTTCACCGACGCGTTCTTCGAATCCATGTCTGGCCTGACTACCACCGGCTCGACGGTCATCGTGGGGCTCGACAAGCTTCCCGAAGGCATCCTGCTGTGGCGCTCGCTCACCCAGTGGCTGGGCGGAATCGGAATCATCGTCATGGCGATCGTCATCCTGCCGTTCCTGCGGATTGGCGGGATGCAGCTCTTCCATACCGAATCCTCGGACCGCTCGGACAAGCCGATGTCCCGTATGTCCCGGGTGGTCGCTGCCACCGCCCTGGCCTATCTCGCCTTGTCCGTCGCGTGTGCCATCGCGCTCTATTTCGGTGGCATGAGCCCGTTCGATGCGATCAATCACGCCATGACCACGCTGTCGACCGGCGGCTTTTCAACTCACGACGCATCGTTCGGGTTCTTCCAGTCGGCCGGCATTCAGTGGATCGACGTGGTGTTCATGACCGCGGGCGCCCTGCCCCTGGTGTTCTTCGTTCGCTTCGTCACACATGGCCGCCGCGCGATCCGCGAGGATGGCCAGGTCCGCTGGTTCCTCGCCGTCGTCACCGTGGCGATCGTGATCATGACCCTCTGGACCTGGCTCGGGCTGGGCATGCAGTTCGGCAGCGCCGTGACGCTGTCGGCGTTCAACGTGACCTCGGTCATCAGCGACACCGGCTTCGCGTCCACGGATTTCGGCGCCTGGGGCACGTTCGCGGTGGGGCTGTTCTTCCTGTTCTTCTTCCTCGGGGGCTGCGCCGGCTCCACCGCGGGCGGCATCAAGACCTTCCGCTGGCGCATCCTGCTGGCATGCACGCGCCTGCAGCTGCGCCGCATGCTGCAGCCGAGCGGCGTGTTCGTCGCACGCTTCGGCGGTCGTCCGATCGAGAACGACGTGCGCGACGACGTGCGCAATTTCTTCTTTGTCTATGTGCTGACCTTCGCCGGCCTGACCCTGTTCCTGACCCTCACCGGGCTCGACTTCCTGACCAGCGCAAGCGGCGTGGCGCAGGCGATGGCGAATGCGGGCCCGGGCCTCGGGCAGCTCATCGGACCTGCCGGCAATTTCGCCACCGTGCCCGACGCGGCGAAGTGGGCGCTCGCCTTCGCCATGCTGCTCGGCCGGCTCGAGCTGTTCACAGTTTACGTTCTGGTCATGCCGCGCTACTGGCGCTGGTAGGGCTGCTCAGCGCTTCACCGGATCGTTCGGATCCGGGTTCTTGAAGGCAAAGGCTTCGGCGACCGCCGGGCGGGCCTGCATGCACGCCCACCACTCGGCGACGCGCGGCCGGCGGGCGGCGCTCACCATGTCGGGCCGGGGCAGCACCTCGACCCGGTTCACGTAAGGCGCCATCGCCACGTCCGCGAGAGAATAGTCCTTGCCGATCAGCCATGGACCATCGGCGAGAGTCGCCTCCATCCGATCGAGCAGGTGCTCGAGCGTGGCGTAGGCGTCATCCTCCTCGCGCACCGACACCCCCTGATCGAGCCGGCGCAGGAAGCGGCGCCCCGTCACCGGGTTGGGACAGCGCGCGGCCTGGCGTTCGAGCTCTGCCCGGGGAAACTTCGCCATGCGCGGCCGGTGGCGGGCGTTATAGGACAAGGTATTGACGTTGGCGTGGGCGATCTCCTCGGAATCGTAGATCCAGAGCCGCATCCGCGCCCGCAGGTAGGGGTCCTCGGGGCGAAAGCGCGGCGCCTCTGGAAAGGCCTCCTCCAAGTACTCGATGATCAGGTTCGACTCGATTACGATCCGCCCGTCGTGGTCTAGCGTCGGGACCACGCCCTTCGGGTTGAGGGCCGTGTAGGTCGGATCCCAGTTCTGGAAGGTGAACAGGTCGATATGGCGGCTCTGCCAGTCGAGACCCTTCTCGGCGAGGCAGATACGTGCCTTCTGCGAGCACACGGAGCTCCAGTAATGGTACAGCGTGAGCATCGACGTTCCCCCTTCGACGGCGTCCGATTCCCGTTAACCCAGCATAAACACTTGCGAAACGCGCGGCACGTGCCGTTTTTTGGCTTGCAAAAGAATCATCGAACGTCGAGACTCCGTCTGTCGGAATTGTGCCGGCTGCGTGAGGACCGGGGGGACGAACAGAGTGCGGGCGCGTCGTAGGGCCTCGCGTGTCGGGGCCTATTCATCTGCCTTGCTTGGCATTCTAATCGCCGGAACGGTGGGGGCTTGGCCGGGGGACGGCAACGCAGTCACGCTGCGCGAGGAGCTGGCTGGTCTTCTGCAGAACCACCCCCGCATCAAGACGGACGAGTTCGCAGCTGGCGCAGCGCACCAGCAGGTACGCCAGGCCTTCGCAGGCTTCCTCCCGCGGGTCGACCTGACGGGCGACACCGGGCACGAGACCATCGATAGCCCGATCACGCGCGCCTCGACCACCCCGGTATCCAGCCTGGTGCGCAAGAAGATCACGCTGACGCTGACACAGCATCTGTTCGACGGGTTCCGCGCCTCGCAGAGCTACCGCGCGGCCGAGGCACGCAGCGACGTCGCCGACAAAACCCTGGCAGCGACGCGCCAGTCGCTGGTCCTCGACGGGATCACGGCCTATTACAGCGTGCTGCGACAGGCCAAGCTGGTCGACATCGCGGCGGCAAACGTCAACACGATCAAGCAGCAGACCGACCTCGAGGACGAGCGGGTGCGGCGCGGTTCGGGTACCTCGCTGGACGTGCTGGAATCCAAGACGCGGCTGCAGCTCGCCATCGAGCGCCGCGTCCAGATCGAGGGCGCGCTGCGCGAGGTGGCGGCGCGCTATATGCAGGTGTTCGGGCACGCGCCCGACATCAACGATCTCGAGGCGCCGGTCCTGCAGCTGTCGCCGCTTCCCAAGACCCTGGACGACGCGCGCAAGACCGCCATCTCCAACAACCCGTCTTTGATCGCCGAGGACCGCAAAATCGCCGTCACCGAATATTCGCGTGGCGTCGCCGAGGCGGACCTGTACCCGCAGATCGATCTGGTCGGCCAGGGCAACCTGGAAGACAACGTCAATTCCGTGCAGGGGCTGCGGCGCGATTATTCCGTTCTGGTACGGTTGAGCTGGGAGCTGTTCTCGGGCTTCGCCGTGCAGGCCGCTGTGGCTCAGGCCTCGCTCGAGCACAGCCAGTCGCTCGCCAGCTACAATTACAGCCGACGCAAGGTGAGCGAGGATCTCGAGGTCGCGTGGGAGAAGCTGATGAATGCGCGCGAGCGCACGACGCTTCTCGAAAACGCCGTCGCCCTGGCGGAGGAGACATTCAACGCGCGCAAGCGGCTACGCGACGCGGGGCGCGAGACGGCCATTAACGTCCTCGATTCACAGTCGCGCGTGTTTGACGCGCAGGAGAGCTTCGTCGCGGCGCAGTACGACGCCCAGCTCGCGCTCTTCCAGGTTCTGTTCCAGATGGGCATGCTCGGGCCGAAGAATCTCGGGCTCTAAGCGACGCTCCGCGTCGATCAGAACGTCATTCGAACCCGTTTCGGGGGCTCCCGGTTCCCGACCGAACACCCCTCAATGCTTCGTGGTCGCCACGTAGACGTGGTCCCAGTCGGGCGCCGGCGGCTCGGCGGCAAATCCGGCGATGCGCTCGGCGAACAGGTCGTAGAGCTTGCCCAGGTCCAGACCGGGATCGAGCTCGCGGCAGCGCGACAACAGCGCGCCTGTGCGGGCCCAGTCCTGCGACCGGTAGGCCTCCAGCATTTCGGCGTGCGCCGCGGCCAGCTTCAGGAACTCCGGCGTCTTGGCGAAGTCCGGATCGCCGACCAGCGCGTAGATGCGCACCGGCTTCTCCTTGCCGATCACCCGGATCAGGTCGAGCTCGAGGTAGGCGAAGTCGCTGGCCATATCGTGCGTCGACTCGCCGACCACGATCTTGACCCCGTAAAGGCGCGTCTGGCCTTCGAGGCGCGAGGCGGTGTTCACCGTGTCACCCAGTGCCGAGTAGTCGAAGCGCAGATCCGATCCCATGTTGCCGACGCAGCACATGCCGGTATTGAGCCCGACCCCAACGCCGAGCTTCATGTATTTGCGACCGCTCGAACTCGCAATCCGCCTTCACCACCTCGTTCACCGGGCCCATCCGGCGCTGGACTTCGAGCGCGGCGCGGCAGGCGTTGCGCGCGTGGTCGGAATCGTCGAGCGGGGCGTTCCAGAACGCCATGATGGCATCGCCCATGTACTTGTCGACCGTGCCCTCGGTGTCGATGATCGCGTTCGTCAACGGCGTCAGCATCGTGTTGATCAGGTGGGTCAGCCCCACCGCGTCGTAGTTCTCCGCGATCCGGGTGAACCCCATCACGTCGGTGAACATCAGCGTCATCTCGCGATTCTCGCCGCCGAGCTTGAGGTGCGATGGGTCGTCGGCGACGCGCGCCACCATGTGCGGCGACAGGTAGCGGGAGAAGGCGCTGCGGATGCGCCGCCGCTCCGCCTCCTCTCGGACATAGCCGAGGAAGGTGAGAAGCCCGTATAGCGCGACCGTCGCGAAGGCGGGATAGGTGACGTCGATCAGCAAACCGTCGACGGTGTACAGATGCCAGGCGACCCCGCCGAGAGAGCCGATCCCGGCCAGCGCCACGCCCATCGCCCACCAGGCTCCCACCATGGGAACCAGCACGATCACGATCAGACCGGCGAGCGCGACGAGCGACAGCTCGCTGCCGAGCGCATAGTTGGGCCGCGAGATATAGGCGTTCGCAAGGATCGTCTCGAGGAGTTGCGCGTGCACCTCCACCCCGGGCATGGTACCGACGGGCGTCGCCTTGATGTCGCGCAGCCCCGAGGCCGAAGTGCCGAGTATGGTGAGACGCCCGCGCAGGCGCTCCGGCGCGATCCGCCCCGCGATCACGTCCGCGGCCGACACGTAGCGGCGCGGATCCGGCTGCGTGTAGTGCACCCACACCCGGCCGGTGGCGTCGGTCGGAACCCGCACCCCGCCGACCACCAGGCTGTCGATGCCCGCCGCGTTCGACCGTAGCGCGTAGGCCTGTCCTCCGGTCGCAATTCGCAGCATTTCCGTATCGAGAGAGGGGAATATCTTGTCCTTGATAACCATCGCGACGGGCACGCGGCGTACCACCGTGTCGCGCTCGTAACCCAGCGTGAATACCCCGGCCCCGGGCGCGGCCTTCTCGAGAACCGGCAGGTTGGACACCAGCCCGCCGTAATGCAGCATGTAGCGCCGAGGGTCGCCGCCCAGCAGCGCGACGGGCGAATTCTTCGGCAGCGGCTTCTCCGCGCCCTCCTCACCCTCGGCCAGAGCCGCACGCCCCAGTACGGCGCGCGCGCTCGACAGCGATTTCGCGAAGAGTTGGTCGTTCGCGGGCAACTTCTTCAACGCCGCCATCGTCTCGGGCGTCATACCCTGGAAAGCGTCTTCGAGACTTTCGGGCGACATGCGGTCGCGCTCGGCGAACACGGCGTCGAAGCCGATCGCCGCAACACCGTCACGGGTGAGCGTGTCGACCAGCCGCGCGAGGAGCGTGCGCGGCCACGGCCATTGGCCCAACTCGGCCAGGCTCTTCTCGTCGATATCGACGACCAGCACAGGGAACACCTTCGTTTCACGCGGGGCCAGTCGTTGGTACAAATCGAAGGCTTGGAGCCGCACAAGCTGTACGGGCGCCGGGTCCCAGATGCGGAGCGCCAGGAGCGCCGCCAGCAGAAGGAACGCAAGCCCGCGGACCCCGGCCGACCAGCGCCGTCCCCAAAGAAGAATACGCGTGAAAATCTTCATCACTCCGCCCCGCACCGAGGCCGACCTCGCTCAGCCAATAGCACTCGTCATTAACGATACACGATTGAAATTTAACGATTAACGTGACGGTCGTCACTGCGAAAGCGGTTGACGGTCGCGATCATTTGCAATAATAGACAATACTTAATAAAAATCGACGAGGTTGCGAGCATATTTGAGGTTCAGGAATCGGGGCGCTAGGTTAAGGCGGGTTGGATTTAAGGTAAATCTTGGGTATCGGCGTCTTGGGTGGACGCCATAAAGTGAACGCCCAAGTACCAACCCGAAATACGCTGCGGAGGGAGAAGTAAGGGGACTGCGTATTCGGTGAGCGCCCCCGGATCGAACCGGGTGGAGAGCCGATGGCGTTGCGTTTTGAGGGTGGTACGGGGTCTGCCCCGGGCGGGGTGGCCGGGCGTGTTGAGGTCATCGAGGCCCAGGGCCGGGACGAGATCGTGGTCCCCGGCCGCGACTTCATCGTCCATGCCACCTATTCCCGGGTCGGCCACGATCTGGTGCTCGCCGCCGACGGGCGCGAGGTCGTCGTCCGCGGCTTCTTCGACACCGACCATCCCCCGTCCCTCGCCTCGGGCGAAGGCGCCGTCATTCCGGGCGCGCTCGCCACCCACCTTGCCGGCCCCATCGCCCCCGGCCAGTTCGCCCAGGCCGGCCCCGCCGCCGCCACCGGCGCGGCCCCGATCGGCCATGTCCAGTCGCTTGCCGGCCATGTGACGGCCCGCCACGCCGACGGCACCACCACGACCCTCGCCCAGGGCGCGCCCGTCTTCCAGGGCGACGTGCTGCAGACCGGCGCCGACGGCAAGGTCGGCATCGTGTTCGTCGACAAGACCACCTTCGCGCTCGGCGACAACGCGCGGATGGTGCTCGACGAGATGATCTTCGACCCGAACACCCATTCCGGCACGGCGACCTTCTCGCTGCTGCAGGGCGTGTTCGTGGCGGTCACCGGCGAGATCGGCAAGGCGAACCACGACGCGGTCCACATCAACACGCCGGTCGCCTCGATCGGCATCCGCGGCACCGAATTCGCGTGCAACATCTCGAACCAGGGCGGCGAGTCGACCTTCACCCTGATCTCGGGCGCGATCTCGGTGACGACGACGGCTGGCGCGGTTCTTTTGAACACGCCGGGCCTGTCGACGACCTCGACCGGGATGGGCAGCACGCCGGTGCAGCCCTTCATCCTGCCGCCGACCCAGCAGCAGAGCCTGTTCGGCGCGGCGCAGGCCCTGTCGCAGCAGCTCGCGCCGTTCAGCGTGAACCAGGGCCGTTCCGAGCAGCAGCAACAGCAGCAGGACGGTCAGGGCGACGGCCAGAACGGCAACGACGGCAATGGCGAGGGAGGCGAGAATCCACAGGCTGGCGGCGAAAACCAGCCGCAGGATGCGGCACCGCCGCCGCCACCGCCGCCACCTCCCCCACCGCCACCGCCGCCTCCCCCGCCACCGCCTCCCCCGCCGCCACCGCCCGCGCCGCCACCGGCTCCGCCGCCCGCACCCCCGGCGCCGACGACGAACCCGTCGGCACAGCAGCTACCGACCGCGACGCCTGTGACGACGCCCCAGGCCCTCGTCTGGAACGTCGGCGACGGCAGCAAGAGCTTCGCCGGCGGCAGCGGCACCGACCAGTTAATCATCAACGGCGACCTGACCAACTTCTTCGGTGACACCATCTCGATCGCTGCCGGCGCCGGAGCAAATCTCGGCCAGGTCGTGATCAACCTCGCAACCAGCGCCGGGCCCAACACCGTCACCGCTACTGCGATCGAGGAGATCCAGGTCAATACCGGGCCCGGTAACGACAGCCTGACAATCGACAACCTGACCGGCACCTCGATCACCCAGAACACGATTTTCGCCAGCCTCGGCAACGGCAACGACATGCTGTCGGCCGCAAATGCCGTCACCCGCATCGTCGCCGACGGCGGTGCTGGAAACGACACGCTGATCGGTGGCGGCGGAAGCGATCAGCTCTCGGGCGGCACTGGCAACGACGTGCTCGATGGCGGCGCCGGCGTCGACACGATGGTCGGCGGCGACGGAAACGACCGCTATATCGCCGACAATGCCGCGGACGTGGTGACGGAACAGGCCAACGAGGGCACCGACACCGTCGTCGCGAGCGTCAGCTACACGCTCCCCGTCAACGTCGAAAACCTGACGCTCACCGGCGGCAACGACCACATTGGCACCGGAAATGGCGCCAACAACACCATCATGGTCGCAGGGGCGGCCTTCTTCGCCGCCGGCGGCGGAATGGCCGTCGGCACGGCCGGAAATCTGATCGCCCCGGGGTTCGACAACTTTACCCTCGCCGCGAATGACGACAGCTCGACGGGCGCGGTTTCGATCGGCTTCTCCATCGACTTCTTCGGTTCAAGCTACGACACGCTGTTCGTCAACAACAACGGGAACGTCACGTTCGAAAGCGCGCAGGGCACATTCACCCCGTTCGCGCTGACAGGAAACACCAGCATCCCGATCATCGCGCCATTCTTCGCAGATGTGGACACCGCGGTTGCGGGTAGCGGGCTGGTGGCTTACGGAACCGGCATGTTCGCCGGCCATGCCGCATTCGGGGTGACCTGGAACGACGTTGCCTATTATGCCTCGGCCGACAAGCTGAACACCTTCCAGCTCGTCCTGGTCGAACGATCCGACGTGAGTCCCGGCGATTTCGACATCTACTTCAACTACGGCGACATTGAGTGGGAAACGGGCGCCGCCAGCGGCGGAAGCAACGGTCTCGGCGGCACCTCGGCCGGGGTGGGGTTCTCGGCCGGCACCGCCGACGTCGGCTCGTTCTTCGAGTTTCCCGGATCGCGCATGCCGGGCTCGTTCATCGACGGCGGCACGGCCGCCCTCGTCAGCAACAGCAATAACGGGCTCGACGGACAATATGTCTTCGAGATCCGCTCGGTCGACGGCAACCAGACGCTGTTCGGGCTCGGCGGCAACGACTCGCTTCTCGGCGGAACCGGCAACGACACGCTGGATGGCGGCGCCGACAACGACACGCTGCAGGGCGCCGCGGGCGATGACTCGCTGTTCGGTGGCGTCGGGGACGATTCCCTCGATGGCGGCTCGGGGGCAGACACGCTCGACGGCGCCGCGGGCAACGACACGCTGATCGGTGGCGACGGCAACGACTCCATCTTCGGCGGCGACGGCGCCGACCTGATCGATGGCGGCACCGGCGCCGACACCATGTCCGGCGGCGACGGCAATGACACCTACGCGGTCGATGAGCCGGGCGACGTGGTGATCGAAGGCGCCAACGCCGGTACGGCCGACGCCGTAGTTTCCAGCATCGACTACACCCTGCCCGACAATGTCGAGATCCTGCAGCTCAACGGCACCGACCCGCTTTCCGGCACCGGCAACGCGCTCAACAATCTGATCTTCGGCAATGACGGCGACAACACGCTCACCGGTGCGGGCGGCAACGACGTGCTGGAAGGTGGGCTCGGCGACGACCTTTACGTTTACGCAAGCGGCGACGGCAACGACCAGATCTTCGATTCCGGCGGCACCGACACACTATCGCTCGACTTGGCGATGGGCGTTACCTTCACCGCGGCCCGCACCGGCGCGGCCGAAGGCGACCTGACCCTCACCTTCAGCGACGGCGCATCCATCGTTGTCCAGGGCCAGTTCGCCGGCACCGGCAACCCGATCGAGTTCATCGACGACGTCAATGCCGGCGTCATCTACACGGTGCAGTCGGGCATCCTCGGCGGCGCAACGGACGACATTCTGGTCGCCGACACGTCCGACGAGTCGCTGGTCGGGGGCGCCGGCGACGATCTGCTGTTCGGCGGCGACGGCCGAAACACGCTCGTGGGCGGAACCGGCAACGATTGGATCGCGGGCGGCGCCGGCGACGACCTCTATGCCTATACCCTGGGCGACGGCGCGGACACGATCCTCGACAGCGGCGGGACGGCGGACCGCTTGGTGGTTACCGATCCGTCCGACGGCAACGTTGACCTGACACGCTCGGGCAACGACCTGCTGCTCACGTTCGACGACGGGGGATCGATCGTCGTCCAAAACCAGTTCGCCGGAACGCGCAACGAGATCGAGTTCGGCGTCGACGGCAACGACAATGTTACCTACGCGATTGCCCAGGGCTTCACCGGCGACCTGAATTCGGTAACGCAGAACGATCTGATCATCGGTGACGATGGCTCAAATCTGCTCACTGCCGGCGCCGGTACCGACGACATTTCCGGCGGGGCCGGCAACGACACGATCGATAGCGGAACCGGCGACGACTATGCCCGCGGCGAGGCCGGCGACGATTTGTTCCGGTGGGCGGCGGGCGACGGCAACGACGAATTCAACGGCGGCGACGGCAACGACCGCCTCGTCGCCGACATCAGCGGCGCGGCGTCGAGCACTACCGACATCCAAGCCAACATGGATGGCAGCGTCGACGTCACGGTGACTCTCGCGCTTCAGGCGCCGGAAACCGTCAATCTCTCCGAAATCGAGGAAGTCGAAATCCAGGGCGGCTCGGAGGATAACCAAGTCACAGTCGGCGACCTGTCCGGGACCGACATCACCCAGGACACGATCGTCGCGTTCCTGAACGGCGGCAACGACACGCTTGACGCGCATTCCTCGGCTGTAGCGCTCGAAGTGCATGGCGGTGCAGGCGATGACACCCTTCTCGGCGGCGCGGGCCCCGATCTGATCGAAGGCAATGACGACACCGATTTGATCGTCGGCGGCGCCGGCAACGACACGATCGATGCCGGCGCCGGCAACGACCGGATCGAATGGTCGGCCGGTGACGGCAATGACATCATCGACGGTGGCGACGATATCGACACGCTGGCCCTGACCGGCGCCGGCGGTGCATCCAACCAGTTCGCCCTGACCGATGACTTGGGCACGCTTCAGATCGCCGGAACCGGCGCGCTGGATGTCGTGCTCCATCCCACCTCAGTCGAGGTGCTGGTCCTCTATGCCGGCGGCGCCGGCGATGTTGTGACCGTCGACGACCTGTCCGGCACCCCGCTCGCCGGCGGCTCTTTGGTCTTCGTCGGCGGCGAAGGCGACGATAGCCTCGCCGGAGGCAATAGCGATCTCGACTACGCCGTGTTCGCCGGCGCCGGCAACGACACGCTCATCGGCGGCGCGGGCGACGACGAGCTCGAGGGCGAGGCTGGCGACGATAGCATCGACGCGGGCGGGGGCAACGACACGATCGTCTGGCGCGACGGTGATGGCGCCGACTGGATCGGCGGCGGTTCGGGCGTTGACACGCTCCAGATTCATGGCTCGACCAGTCCCGGCGGCGGCGCCGACTATTTCGAACTCAATGACGGGATCAATCCGGGCGAAATCGATGTCGATACCGACACGGCCTCGGGAACGGACACGTTTACGTTCGGCGGTATCGAGCGGGTCGAAATTAGCGCGGGGCCAGCGGGCGCCGACGTCTACGCGGATTTCAGCGACGGAGACCTGGTAAACGGGCTGTTGGTCTTCAACGGCAGCGACGTCGCCGATTCCATCGACATTTTTGCGCCCGTGGTGCTCGACGCCGATGCGGGCGCCGGCGACGATCTTCTGTCGGGCGGGTCTTTGGATGACACGCTGCGCGGCGGCCTGGGTGACGACTACTACATCTACGACGTCGGTGACGGGCACGACACGTATTTTGACGTCGGCGGCGATTACGACCAGATCGAATTCAGCGGAATGTTCGACTTCACCGACTACAGCGCCATCGTGCGCGACGGAAGCGACCTGCTATTCACGCTGAGCGACGGCGGCACGTTGCGCCTGCAGGACCAGTTCGCCGGCACGGGTGCTGAAATCGAATCGATCCTCGACGACGCCTCCGGTGACGAATTCAGCGTCCGTACGGGCCTGGTCGGTTTCGACGACGAGAACAACCTGATCGTCGGAACCGACGCCGGCGAAAGCCTGGTGGGGGGGAACGGCAATGACTGGCTGGCCGGCAATGGCGGCAACGATTTCCTGGATGGCGGGCCAGGCAACGACATCCTCTTTGGCGGTGACGGCAACGATACGCTGACCGGCGGGCTCATGCCGGGCGGTGACGACACTTATCACGGCGGCGCGGGAGACGATCGGCTGGAATGGAATGCCGGCGGCGGCAACAGCCGCTTCTTCGGCGATGACGGCTTCGATACGGCGGCGTTCAACGCCGACGCGCAGCGTTCCAGCTTCATCATGCGTACGGATGGGATGGGGCTGCTCACCGTCCAAATCACCATCGCGGGCATTCTCGCCACCGTCAACGCGACAGACGTCGAGGCGGTCGAGTTCAACGGCGGCGTCGCGAACGATGCGCTCGACGGACGCGACGCCACCCTGCCGGTCACGGCCTTCGGCAATGACGGCGACGATTTCCTGCAGGCCGGCGCCGGCGCGGATTCGCTCGATGGCGGGGCCGGGAGCGACTGGCTGGCCGGCGGGTCCGGCAACGATACGCTGATCGGAGGTTCCGGCGACGATCGCCTGCTCGGTGGGGATGGAAACGACTCGCTCGTCGGCGGTGCCGGCGACGACCTTCTCGCCGGCGGGCTCGGCAACGATACGTTCGAGGGCGGCGACGGGACCGACACGGTCAGCTGGCGCAATGCCGATTCCGGCGTGACCGCCAGCCTCGTCACCGGCATGGCCACACTTGATGCCAAGTCCGACACGCTGAACCTCATCGAGAACCTGACCGGCACCCAGCACGACGACTCGCTGACGGGCGACACCAACGCCAACAAGCTGGTCGGACTCGACGGAAACGACTTCTTCATCGGCAACGGCGGCGGTGACTCGATTTTCGGAGGCGCCGGCTTCGACACCGTCGACTACGGCTTCGTCACTTCGGGCAGCGGCATCACCGTAAACATGCTGGGCGTGTCGCAGGGCTCCGGCACGCTCGACTATACAGTCACCTACACCGATGCCGGCGGGGTCCATTACGACGTCGTGCGCGGCGTCGAGAAGTTCAACGGCACCGCCGACGCCGACACGTTCTTCGACGCCCTGCCCGGCCCCGGCAACAGCGAGAACGGTCCCCACATCTTCGAAGGCGGCGACGGCAACGACACGATCTACGGCGCCGCGACTGTCATCTACTCGCACGACAATCGGGCCTTGACCGGCGCCGCGTATGACGGAGCCACGAGCGGCGCCCGGGTCTATCTCGGCGGCGACACGCTCACCGGCGCACTGGGATACGGCGTGGCAACTGCGGATGCATCGGTCGGCACGGACACGCTGATGAACGTGGTGCTGGCGCGAGGCTCCGCCAACGGCGACATACTCTACGGCAGTTCGAACGGCTTCAACGTGTTCCAGCCCGGCGACGGCAACGACCTGATCGTCGGCCTCGGCGCGGAGTCCGAGGTCGACTACAGCTCCGCGCTGACCGGCGTGGTCATCGATCTCAGCGCCAATTCGGTCGTCTCGGCAACGCCATTTATCGGCGACGGGATCGGCATCGATTCCGTTTTCGGCATCCAGGACATCTCGGGCACCAACTACGACGACACGCTACGCGGCGGGACGGATGATAATGTCATCTCCGGCAACGGCGGCGACGACCTGATCGTCACGCGCGGTGGTGCCGACACGGTGTTCGGCGGCGACGGCTTCGATACGGTCAGCTACTCTGGGCGTTCCACGCCGATCGAGGTCGACTTCACCGGCGGCTCCAATGTCGTCGGCGAACTGGATATGTCGCTCAATACGGTCTCGCTCGACACGCTCGACAGCGTCGAACGGATCATCGGCGGGTCGGGCGACGACACGTTCTTCGGCGGCGCCACGAACGACGGCGAGCTGGGCGCACGGCAATACTTTGTCGGCGGAACCGGAAGCGACACGTTCGACAATACCAACGCCGTGCTTATGACCGTGTCGTACCAGCCGGTGTCGGTCTTCACCAACCTCAACGGAGTTTCGATCGACCTGTCCAGCGAGGGCGACGGGTATGGCGGGCTGCTGGTCGCCGACCCGACCGACATGTCAGGCGCAACCCGGGACACGATCCAAGGATTCTCGAGCCTCTATGGGCTGCAAGGTACCGAATTCGCCGACAACCTGGTCGGCAACGACGCGAACAACCGTCTGCGCGGCAACATGGGTGACGACACGATCAATGGCGGGCCTGGCGGCTTCGACGAGGCGGATTACGCCAACTCGCCCGACGGTGTGAATGTCGATCTTGCTGCCGGAACGGCTTCGGATGGCTGGGGCACCAACGACATGCTGTCGAACATCGACGGCGTCATTGGCTCGAACTTCGACGACACGATCACCGGCGGCGTCGAGGGCAGCTTCCGGTTCTTCGGCCTTGCCGGCAACGACCAGTTCGTCGGCGCCAACTTCACCACCAACCAGATCTCCTACGCCAGTTCGCCCGCCAGCATCGTCGTCGATCTTGCGGCCGGCACCGCCCTGGACGGGTACGGGACCACCGACACGTTCTCGAACGTGCAGAACGTGATCGGTAGCCGACACGACGACCTGATTGTCGGCGACAACGCCGACAACGTATTGATCGGTTCGTACTTCGAATATTCGTCCGGGTCGCCACCGAGTGCCGACGACGGCCGGGACACGCTGGTCGGGGGCGCCGGCAACGACACGCTGTTCGGCGGCAGCAATCTCGATATCGCGAGCTATCACCTCGCGCCCGGTCCGATCGACGTCAACATGCCGGACGGCGTGGTCGATCAGTACGACGAAGCGGGCGCGAGCGTCGATTACAGCGATACCATCAACAGCATCGAAAAGGTCGTCGGCACCGCGTACGACGATACTTACCATGGGGGTCTCGGGATCGATAACAGCATCGGTCGCGACGTATTCGAAGGACAGGGCGGCGACGACCTGATCTTCGGTGGCGGCCAGACGCGGATCGATTATCTCGATGCAAGCTCCGGCATCGTCGCCGATTTTCGGCCGCTCGACGATAGCGGGCCGGGCGCCATGGGTACGGTCACGGGCGATTCCTCGGTCGGCACCGACATGTTCGATTCGGGCGTCGTGGGCGTGCTCGGCTCGAACGCGGCGGACGTCTTTTACGGCAGCTCGGCCGACGAGTTCTTCCGCGGCCGGGGCGGGGCGGATTCGATCGACGGTGGCGGCGGCTCAGACGGCGTGGCCTATCTCGACTCGAACGGGCGGGTCGATGTCGACCTGCAACTCGATCCCGATGGGGCCGGCGTCTTCACCGGGCAAGCCTCCGACGACGGGTTCGGAACCGTCGACATGCTGATGAACATCGAGAACGTCTATGGCGGGACAGGGAACGACATTCTGCGCGGCGACGGCAATGCGAACATCCTGTTTGGCGAGGAAGGCGACGACAGGCTGATCGGTCGCGGTGGTGCCGACCTGCTGGGCGGCCAGGATGGCAACGATGTGCTGTTCGGCGGCGGCGGCAACGACACGCTGGACGGCGGCAACGGCTTCGACGAGGCGAATTATTCGTCCGACACCGCGGCCGTGACCGTGAACCTGTCCGACAATACGGCGACCGACGGGTTCGGCGGCACCGACACGCTGATTTCGATCGAATGGGTCGTGGGGTCGGCGTACGACGACACGATCACGGGCGACGCTGGCGCCAACACGCTGCGAGGCGGCGATGGCAACGACACGATCACCGGCGGCGCCGGCAGCGACGTTCTGGAAGGCGGCGACGGCGCCGATACCTTCCGGTTCGACTCGACCGATGACGGTCTCGCGATTTCCGCCAACGCGCCGCGCGGGCCGTCTCAGGTCGGCGATATCCTGGTCGATTTCGTGTCGGGCACGGACAGTATTTCGCTCGAACTCGAGCTTCGCCTCCCCGTTCGGCCTGGGGCTGGCGTTCTTCACGATCGCCGGCGCCTATGATGGAACAAACAGCGGGGCCATGCTCGAAGAACCAACGCCGATTCTCGTGTATTCGCAGGCCGACCAGACGCTGTACCACGATGCCGACGTCGCCACCCCCGGCTATACAGTCGTCGCCAGTCTGATGGGCGACGCCGTTAGCGTCACGGCCGGCGACATCGTCGTGTCCGGGGCGCCATAAGGGCACGAACAATCTTATAACGCTATGATTTTCAAAGGTTAATGTGACGATCGCCACAGCGATAGCGATTGACGCATTTTTAGGGCGTCCGTATAAGGATGCCGCTCAAAGGATTGGCGGGAACGCGCTCCCGGGTCACGTGACCGGGAGTGACCTGTACGTAGCGGCGGTACTGCGCAAGTCATTCAGAATCCAGCCTGAATAAGGCGACCGACAAAGCGCAGACGGCACGGCGAACCGGCGGTTGACCGACGGCGAATTGCTATGCGGTGACCCTGCCAATTTCGCATACGGCTGCCCATGGCGGCGCGGTGCGGGGTGGAGAGCTGATGGCGTTGCGTTTTGAGGGTGGTACGGGGTCTGCCCCGGGCGGGGTGGCCGGGCGTGTCGAGGTCATCGAGGCCCAGGGCCGGGACGAGATCGTGGTCCCCGGCCGCGACTTCATCGTCCATGCCACCTATTCCCGGGTCGGCCACGATCTGGTGCTCGCCGCCGACGGGCGCGAGGTCGTCGTCCGCGGCTTCTTCGACACCGACCATCCCCCGTCCCTCGCCTCGGGCGAAGGCGCCGTCATTCCGGGCGCGCTCGCCACCCACCTTGCCGGCCCCATCGCCCCCGGCCAGTTCGCCCAGGCCGGCCCCGCCGCCGCCACCGGCGCGGCCCCGATCGGCCATGTCCAGTCGCTTGCCGGCCATGTGACGGCCCGCCACGCCGACGGCACCACCACGACCCTCGCCCAGGGCGCGCCCGTCTTCCAGGGCGACGTGCTGCAGACCGGCGCCGACGGCAAGGTCGGCATCGTGTTCGTCGACAAGACCACCTTCGCGCTCGGCGACAACGCGCGGATGGTGCTCGACGAGATGATCTTCGACCCGAACACCCATTCCGGCACGGCGACCTTCTCGCTGCTGCAGGGCGTGTTCGTGGCGGTCACCGGCGAGATCGGCAAGGCGAACCACGACGCGGTCCACATCAACACGCCGGTCGCCTCGATCGGCATCCGCGGCACCGAATTCGCGTGCAACATCTCGAACCAGGGCGGCGAGTCGACCTTCACCCTGATCTCGGGCGCGATCTCGGTGACGACGACGGCCGGCGCGGTTCTTTTGAACACGCCGGGCCTGTCGACGACCTCGACCGGGATGGGCAGCACGCCGGTGCAGCCCTTCATCCTGCCGCCGACCCAGCAGCAGAGCCTGTTCGGCGCGGCGCAGGCCCTGTCGCAGCAGCTCGCGCCGTTCAGCGTGAACCAGGGCCGCTCCGAGCAGCAGCAACAGCAGCAGGACGGTCAGGGCGACGGCCAAGGACAGGGTCAGGGCGACGGCCAGAACGGCAATAACGGCAATGGCGAGGGTGGCGAGAACCAACAGCAGGATGCGGCACCGCCGCCTCCCCCACCGCCACCTCCCCCACCGCCGCCGCCTGCCCCGCCGCCACCTCCCCCGCCGCCGCCGCCGCCCGCGCCGCCACCGGCTCCGCCGCCCGCACCCCCGGCGCCGACGACGAACCCGTCGACGCAGCAGCTACCGACCGCGACGCATGTGACGACGCCCCAGGCCCTCGTCTGGAACGTCGGCGACGGCAGCAAGAGCTTCGCCGGCGGTGCCGGCAACGATCGTCTCGTCATCAACGCCGACAACAACGGTGACACGGTCAACATCACGGCGGGCACCGCCGCCGGCACGAGCCACGTCAACGTCTCGATCATTTCGGGGCAAGCCTTCAACGCGCTCGACCTCTCCCAGATCGAGGAGATCGAGTTCCGCGGCGGCGCAGGCAACGATAGCGTGACCGTCGGCGACCTGACGGGCACCGCCATCACCCAGAACACGTTCTTCGCCAATCTGGGCGGCGGCGACGATACGCTAGGTGGTTCTGCCACCCTCACGCGCATTGTGGCCGACGGCGGCGCCGGCAACGATTTTCTTTCCGGTGGAAGCGCGAACGACTCGTTGAGCGGCGGCACCGGTAACGACACCCTCCGCGGCGGCGCAGGCGCCGACACGCTGACCGGCGGCGACGGCGACGATTCCCTGGTCGGCGGAACCGGCATCGACTCGATGGCCGGCGGCGCCGGCAACGACCACTATACCGTCGACAACGCCGCCGACGTGGTGATCGAGCAGGCGAATGCCGGCATCGACACGGTCGTCACCAGCGTTAGCTATACGCTGCCAGTCAACGTCGAGAATCTGACACTGTCCGGCGCCGGTAACCTGACCGGCACCGGCAATGCCTCCGACAATGTCATTTCGGTCGCCAACGGCGTGATCGCGACGGGCTTCAATGCCGGATCGCTTCCCGGCAACGATGACGGCGCCACGGGGCCTCTCGCCCTCGGCTTCACCGCAAACTTCTTCGGCCTCCAGTACACGAACGTGGCCGTGAGCAATAACGGCTATATCACTTTCGTCGCGCCGAACGGCACGGGTCAGTCCGACTTCTCGCCGTCGCCCCTCGCAACCTATGTCGGTGCGCCCATTGTGGCGGCGTTTTTCGCCGACGTCGATACGCGCGCGGCGGGCACCGTGACCTACGGAACCGGCACGTATGCCGGACACGCGGCATTCGCGGCGACCTGGACGGAAGTCGGCTATTTCAGCCTCGGCACAGACCTGCTGAACACCTTCCAGATCGTCCTGGTCGATCGCTCCGATCTCGCGATGGGCGACTTCGACATCTATCTCAACTACGGACAGATCCAGTGGGAGTCGAGCGGCGGCCTTGGCGGCAGTGCCGCGGTTGCCGGGTTCTCCGCGGCCACGGGCGCCACCGGAACGTTCTTCCAGATTCCCGGGTCGCTGACGCCAGGGTCGTTCATCGACGGCGGCACGCTGCCTTTGGTGTCGGGCACCAACGACGGACAGCCCGGCCAGTTCGAATTCGACATTCGAGGCTTGTCGTTCGCAACCGGCAATGCCTCGGGCGTAAGCAACAACGGCAACCAAACATTGTTCGGCCTCGCCGGCAACGACTCGCTTCTCGGCGGAACCGGCAACGACACGCTGGATGGCGGCGCCGACAACGACACGCTGATCGGCGGCGACGGCAACGATTCCCTTTCGGGCGGAGTTGGAGACGACTTGCTGGTCGGCGGTAACGGCAGCGACGTGCTGGACGGCGGCAGCGGCACCGACACGGCCTCCTACCGGAACGCCGGCGCGGCCGTGTCCGCCGACCTGTCGGCAGGGATGGCGGCGGTCGGTGCCGATGCCGATACGCTCGTCTCGATCGAGAACCTGACCGGTACCAAGTTCGGCGACTCGCTAAACGGCGATGCGGGCTCCAACAAGCTGGTCGGACTCGACGGCAATGACATTTTCGTCGGCAATGGCGGGGGCGATTCCATTTTCGGCGGCGCCGGCTTCGACACCGTGGACTACAGCTTCGTCAATTCGGGCAGCGGCATCACGGTCAACATGCTGGGCGTCCCGCTGGGCGCCGGCACGCCCGACTACAATGTCACCTATACCGATGCCGGCGGGGTCCAGCACGACGTCGTGCGCGGCGTCGAGCAGTTCTACGGCAGCCCCGATGCCGACACGTTCTTCGACGCCCTGCCCGGCCCCGGCAACAGCGAATACGGGCCGCACATCTTCGAAGGCGGCGACGGCAACGACACGATCTACGGCGCCGCGACCCTCATCAACGGGCAGGACGACCGGGCGTTCACCGGCGCGAGCTATGACCGCGCGCCCGGCGGCGTAACCGTCCTCCTGGGCGGAGACACGATGACCGGCGCGCTGGGCCACGGCACCGCCTATGCAACAATGCCGGGCCTGGGCGACGGCGTAGGCACCGATACGCTTCTCAACGTGGTGCTGGCGCGCGGCTCGTCGCACGACGACGTGCTGTACGGCAGTTCGACCGGGTTCAACGTGTTCCAGCCCAGCGACGGCAACGACCTGATCATCGGGCTTGGCGGCGAGAACCAGGTCAGCTACTCCAACCTGCAGGGCCCCGCAGGCGTGAACGTCGACCTCGTGGCGGGCACGGCCGCGTCGGTCGCGCTGGGATCCGGCGACGGCGTGGGCAACGACACGCTGAGCGGCATCCAGGACATTAGCGGCTCGAATTTCGACGACTCCCTGCGTGGCGGCAACGACGACAACAAGATCTTCGGCAATGGCGGCGACGACCTGATCGTCACGCGCGACGGCAACGACACCGTGCTCGGCGGCGACGGGTTCGATACGGTCAGCTATTCCGGCCGCGCCTCGGCGATCTCGGTGGATTTCTTCGCAGGCGGCCTCAACATCGTCAACGAGCTGGACGGCTACGGCGGCGTCGTTTCGACCGATACGCTCGAAGAGGTCGAGCGCGTCATCGGCACGGCCTACAACGATACGTTCACCGGCGGCGCCACGAACGACGGCGCGCTGGGCGCACGGCAATACTTTGTCGGCGGAACCGGAAGCGACACGTTCGACAACACCAACGCCACGCAGATGACCGTGTCCTACCAGCCGGTGTCGGGGTTCACCAACTTCCGGGGCGTGACGCTCAACCTGCTGAGCGCGGGCGACGGCTATGGCGGGCTGCTGATCGACGACCCGACCGACAGCACGCCGGGCGCCACCCACGACACGATCCAAGGCTACGCGACCCTTTACGGGCTGCAAGGCACCGAGTTCGCTGACGAGCTGACGGGCAATGCGGAGGCGAACCGCATCCGCGGCAATGGCGGCGATGACACGATCAATGGCGGCGGCCATTCGGCCGGGACGTTCGACCAGGTCGACTACGCCAACGCAACGGCGGGCGTGATCGTCAACCTGCAAACCAACTCGGGCACCGGCGACAGCTCGGTCGGCAACGACATCCTGCTGAGCATCGACAGCGTGCTCGGATCGCATTTCGCCGACGACATCACCGGGCTTGCCGCCGGCGGGACACAGTTCTTCGGGCTCGAGGGCAACGACACCTTCACCGGCAGCGGCTCGGGCAACGAGATCTACTATGCGAACTCGCCCGCGGGCATCGTCGTCGATCTCGCCGCCGGCACCGCCCAGGACGGGTTCGGCGATACCGACACGTTCACGGGCATTCAGATCGTGCGCGGCTCGGCCTATTCCGACCTCATCTCCGGCGATTCCGGCGCCAACCTGCTCGACGGCTCCTCGGTCCGTCAGATCGAAGGATCGGACGGCCAGGACGAGCTGGTCGGCCGGGGCGGGGCCGACACTCTGATCGGCGGAACGGATTTTGACGTCGCCGTGTTCGCAGGCGCGCCTGGACACATCGAGGTCAACGTTCCGGCCGGCACCGTCGACCAGTATGACTCGATGGGCAGCCTCGCAGCGACCGCCACGCTCGACTCGATCGAGAAAATCGTCGGCACGGATTCCGCCGACACCTACCTGGGCGGTGCCGGGCCCAACGCGAGCGTCCCGTTCGATGTGTTCGAGGGGCGCGGCGGCGACGATCTGATTACCGGCGGCGGCCATACGCGGCTCGATTTCGCCGACGCTAGCTCCGGCGTCGAGGTCACCTTCACGGCGCCCGGAACCGGCACCGCCACCGGCGACAGCTCCATCGGCACCGATACGTTCACCGGGGTCGAAGGGGTCCGCGGTTCGGACGCGTCGGACGTGTTCACCGGCAGCTCGGCGGACGAGTTCTTCCGCGGCCGCGGCGGGGCGGACACCATCGACGGCGGCGGAAACGGGACGGACCACGACACGGTCGACTATCTCGACTCGCCCGGCGCGGTGCATGTCGACCTCAGCCTCAACCAGGCCACTGACGACGGGTACGGGTTCGTCGACACGCTGACCGACATCGAAAACGTTTCCGGCTCGGGCAACAACGACGTGCTGGCCGGCGACGGCAACGCCAACGTCCTTGCCGGTGGCGATGGCAACGACGTGCTGTTCGGCGGCGGCGGCAATGACACGCTGGACGGCGGCAACGGCTTCGACGAGGCGAACTATTCGTCCGACACCGCGGCCGTGACCGTGAACCTCGGGGCCAACACGGCCACCGACGGATTTGGCGGTACCGACACTCTGTCGTCGATCGAATGGGTCACCGGGTCGGCGTATGACGACACGATCACCGGCGACTCGAACGCCAATACGCTGCGCGGCGGCGATGGCAACGACACGATCACCGGCGGCGCCGGGTCGGACATTCTCGAGGGCGGCAGTGGCGCCGACACCTTCAACTACGACGGTGTCGGTGACGGCACGTCCATCGCCACGAACGAGGTGCGGGGCCCGTCGCGCGTCGGCGATATCCTGGTCGACTTCCAGTCGGACACGGACAGCATCCTGGTCGACCGGAGCGCGTTCAACGTGAGCGAGGCCGGAATTCTTGTGGAAGGCACGAATTTCTCGACCATCACCGACGCCTATGACGGCACCAATGCCGGCACCAATGCGGACTATGGGTCGAGCGGCACGTTCATCTACTCCACGGCCGACCAGACGCTCTATTACGACGGCAATGGAGCTTCTGCCGGCTACACCATCGTCGCGACGTTGCAGGGCCACGCTCCGGGCGATGTGGCGCTCCACGCCGGCGACATCAATGCACCGCCGATCGCCCTGCCTTAACCAAAGGATCGGCGAAGACTTGTCACATTTCCGGACTGTATAAGCGGCCCCGATCACTGAATTGCGTTTTATCTATTCAGTCGCCATGGGACGCAATATTGTATACTCTGGATTGTGACGGGTGGCCTTTTCCGCAACGTAGCGGAGTGTCAGGCCTCATGCAGCGAAGCGTATTCTGGGGAATGAGGGGAAAGGGATAACCAACCCGGCCGCTGGACCGGGTGGGGAGGCATCGTGGCGTCTGAAGACGAAGGCCGGAGCAGCCAAACCTCGAACAGCAGCGCGAACAGCGCGCCGGTCGTGTCCCCGAAGGCGCAGCTTGCCCAAACTGGCACTGGCGGAGCCCCCATTGGCCGGGTGCAAGCGATCGAGGGCGTCGTCATCGCCCGCCACGCCGACGGCACCACCACGACGCTCGTCGCCGGATCGCCGGTATTTCCCGGTGACGTCCTGGAAACGGCGGCTGGCGCCCGGCTCGACGTGGTGCTTGCCGACCATACCGTGCTCCATGTCGGTGAGAATGCAGAGACCGTTCTCGATGGGTCGGCCTTCGGTCACTTCGGGCAGCTGGCACCCGCCGAACACACGGCCGACGGGCCGGGCCCCGGCCCCGCCACGCCGACGCATGACACCTCCGACGCGGGCAACCCGACCCCGACGGACGATCCCCATCCGGCCGCGGCACCGCCGCCTCCGGCACCACCGCTCGTGCCGGCCGGCCTTGCGCTCCCGGAACTGACCGAACCGCCCGCCTCGCCTGCATCGGTCGGGCCGGTACGCGATTTCGCACCGCTCGGTCCGGTCCAGCCGGGTGTCGCACCGCCCGATACGCACCAGGACATCCTGCTCACACGGATATTCGTCCCGCAGCATCCGCACGCGGCCCCGGCGGCCCAACGGCTTATCCAGCCCGGCTTCGACTATGGCGCGCTGCCGGCCAGCGACGACGACTATGCGGGCCCCGTGGCGCTGGGGTTCACCCCCATTTTCTTCGGGACGAGCTACACGAACGTCTATGTGAGCAATAACGGCTACGTCACGTTCGACCGCGGCCAGTTCGACTTCGCGCCCACTCATCTCGACGCGACGTACTGGGGCCAGGCGATCATCGCTCCGTTTTTCGCGGACGTGGACACGCGCGGAACCGGTACAGTCACGTTCGGCCAGGGCATGTTTGCCGGGCACGCGGCCTTCGGCGTCACCTGGTCGGAGGTCGGCCATTTCGATCATGCGACCGACCTCGCCAACACGTTCCAGCTCGTGCTGGTCGACCGCTCGGAGGTCGGACCCGGCGACTTCGACATCTATTTCAACTACGGCCAGATCGCGTGGGACTCGACGCCCGACGGGCTTGGCGGCACGAACCTCGCTGTCGCCGGCTTCTCGGTAAGCGGCGCGACTAGCGGCGCGTTCTACGAGTTTGCCGGTGCGCTGACCGATGGCGCCTATCTCGACGGCGGCACGCACGCGCTCGCCACCGGCACCAATGACGGCGTCACGGGCGAGTACCTGTTCGAAGTCCGGAACCTTCCGCCCGGGTCCGCGACGATTTTCGACGGCAGTGCAAGTTTCCTCATTTTGACCAATCCTTTTGGGCCCATCAACGTCATCGGCGCGGGCCTGACGCTGCATGGCACCGATGGCGACGACACGCTGACCGGCGACGTGTTTGGCGATTCCATCTATGGCGCGGCCGGCAACGACCTGCTGCAGGGGCTCGGCGGGAGCGACTACCTCCAGGGCGATAGCGGCGACGACACGCTGCAGGGCGGAGATGGCAACGACACGCTCAATGGCGGGCTCGGCAACGACGCGCTGCAGGGCGGGCCAGGCGACGACCGCTACCTCTATGCGGTCGGCGACGGCAACGACCAGATCGCCGACGATGGCGGCAACGACCTGCTGCGGATCGCGCTGACCGAATACAGCCACGCGTTCCTGGAACGGAGCGGCGCCGACGGCGAGGACCTGACCGTCAACCTCACCGACGGCGGCTCGATCGTCGTCGCCGGCCAGTTTGCCGGCGTGGGCGGTGCGATCGAAGCCTACGATCTCGGCGATGGCACCACCTCACATGCGATCCAGCACGGGCTCGCCGGGACCGCGGGCGCCGACCTGATCGTCGGCACCCAGGACGCCGACGTCATCGCGGGCGGCGGCGGGCTCGACATTCTTTACGGTGCGGACGGGGACGACACCGTCACCGGCGGATCGGCCGCGGATGAGATCTATGGAGGGACCGGCGACGATCTGCTGATGGGCTCAGGTGGAAACGACACCTACGTCTATGCCGACCACGATGGCGTGGACCGCGTCGTCGACACCGGCGGCAACAACGTGCTCGAGTTCAGCGGCATCGGCGGCGGCGCGTTCAATGGCGCGATCCATATCGGCGACGACCTCGTGATCCGCCTGCCCGACGGCGGCAGCGTCACCATCGCGGGCCACTACGCGGGAACGCCCGTCACCACCGGCGTCGACGACATGATGCACGATGTCTTTTACCTGGCGACCAGCAGCGCCAGCACGACAACCGCCACCGTGCTGGCCGGAACTGACGCCAAGGACATATTGACGGCGTTCGGCCAGGACGACGTGCTGGTCGGCAATGGCGGCGACGACATTCTGGAGGGCGGCGGCGGCCACGATACGATGACCGGCGGCGACGGCGCCGACACGTTCTACTATCGCGACTCCGCCCTCAGCTCCACCGTGGTTGCCAACGGGCCGCACGATCCCGTCCCCGACGCCGACGTGATCCGCGACTTCCAGTCCGGGACCGACCGCATCCTGGTGGCGTTCGACGGGTTCGGACTTACCCCCGCGCCCACCGCCTCGACCCTGGTCGAGGGACAGAACTTCTCGACCATCGCCGATGCCTATGACGGCACCAACCCGGGGACGAACGCGGATTACGGCGTGTCCGGGTCGTTCATTTACTCGACGGCCGCCCAGGCACTCTATTTCGACGGGAACGGCGCAACGGCCGGCTACCAGGTAATCGCCACATTCCAGGGCTTCGCCCCCGGCGAGGTCGCGCTCCTCGACAGCGACGTCCAGCTCCCGGCCGGCTGAACCAGCCCGGCGGGCGGCCGCGTCACTTTGCCTTTTCTTCACCATGTTTATTCGACGGTAAGGACCATGTCTTCTATTATGCGGCCACGGGCGGCCGTCGAACGGCGCGCCCGGGAAACCAAAGACGGCTGCGCCAACCCTTGAACATGCGCGTGCGCCCGACATGACGGCGGGCTTGAACATGTCCGACACCCAGACCCATACCGCGACGTCCCGCGGCTCGGTCCGCGCGTGGCTGTGGCCGCTGATACGCCCCCTGACGCCGCATCTCCGCGAGCTCGGGCTGTTCTCGCTGTTCATCAACCTGCTGGCGCTGGCGACGCCGATCTTCACGCTCCAGGTCTATGACCGGGTCGTATTCCATGCGGGACTGTCTACCCTCCAGGGCCTCGCCATCGGCATGGTGCTGGTGCTGCTGTTCGACTTCGCGCTGCGCCAGGGCCGCTCGCGCCTGATGCAGCGCGTCGCCCTCAAGATCGACGCGGCACTCGGCCGCCAGCTCTACGACAAGATCACCGGCGTTTCGCTGCGCGAGCTCGAGCGGCGCCCGACCGCCTACTGGCAGGCCCTGTTCCGCGACGCCGAGCAGGTGCGCAACATGGTCTCGGGCCCCAATGCGGTGCTGCTTGTCGACCTGCCCTTCGTGGTGCTGGCCATCGCGCTGATCTTCGTGATCGCCGCGCCGCTCGTCTGGGTCCTCGCGCTGGTGCTGCTCGCCTTCGTCTCCGTTGCCTGGCTGTCGTCCGTGGTGGTCCAGCGGGCGAGCCGGACCGAGCGCGAAAGCGGGCTCACGCGCGACGGACTGGTCGCCGAGATGATCGCCGGGCGCACCACCATGAAGGCGCTGGCGCTCGACGATGCGATGCGACCGCGCTGGGAGGACCGCCACGCCGACACGATCGAGCACGCCATCGTGCGCGGCGGCCGGGCGGACTCGTTCGGCAACATGGGCTCGGGCCTGACCATCATGACCACGGTGGCGATGACCAGCGTCGGCGCTCTTGCCATCCTCAACCACGAGATGACCATCGGCGCGCTGATCGCCGCCAACATGCTGAGCGCGCGAATCATCAATCCGCTGAACCAGCTCGTCGCCGCCTGGCGCAACCTCGCCATCTATCGCCAGTCCGTCGGCCGGCTCAACGAGGCGTTCTCGCTCGACGAAGACCGCCGGCACAGCGAAGTCGAGCTCGGCCGGCCGCAGGGCATACTCACCGTCGAGGGCGTCACCTTCCGGTTCGAGGGCGCGAAGCGCGCGGCGGTGGAGAACGTGCGCTTCACGCTGAAGCCCGGCGGGCTGCACGGGATTGTCGGCCATAACGGTAGCGGCAAGACGACGCTGCTCAAGCTGATGCAGGGGCTCTACCGCCCGGAAGACGGGCGCGTCCTGCTCGACGGCGCTGACCTCGAACAGTTCAGCCGGCGTGAGCTCGCGCGCTGGATCGGCTACGTGCCGCAGGAGACGTTTCTGTTCCGCGGCTCGGTGCGCGACAACCTGGTGGCCGGGCGCGAGGGCGTGACCGACGACCAGATCGTCGATGCCGCGACACGCGCCGGCGCGCACGCCTTCATCGTCGACCTGCCCGACGGGTACGGCGCCGACATCGGCGAGGCGGGCGCACGCCTGTCGGTCGGCGAGCGCAAGCGCCTCGCCATTGCCCGCATGCTGGTCGGCGACCCGCCGGTACTTCTGCTCGACGAGCCGGCGGCCGGGCTCGACCGGCCGACCGAGGAGCAGCTCCGCAACCTGTTGGCCGAGCTCTCCCAGACCCGCAACGTGGTGGTGGTCACCCACAATCCGATCGTGCTGGCCGGCTGCCACAACATCATCGCGCTCGACCATGGGCACGTCGCGCTGGCCGGGCCGGCGCACGAAATCATGCCCAAGCTGTTCCGCCATACCGTGAGCCCGCCGCTGGAGCGCAAGGCATGAGCCGGCTCGATGCGCTGGTCGGCACCTACCCGACTTCAGGCTGGCGGCGCGCCGGCTGGACGGTGACCGCGGTCGTCGCCGTCGCGATCGGCTGGGGCAGCTTCGCCCGGCTGGACGAGGTGGCGTCGGCGCCGGGCGATGTGACGCCCCAAGGCCAGGTCCGGGTCATCCAGCACCTCGAGGGCGGCATCGTCGAGGCGATCAAGGTCCAGGAGGGCGACACCGTCAAGAAGGGCGCCGAGCTGATGCAGCTCAAGCTCGGCGCCGAGTCGGCCAATCGCGAGGAACTGCAGGTGATGATCGCGGGGCTCGAGCTGCGCCGCGCGCGCCTCGAGGCCGAGGCCTATGGCCGCCCGCTCGACCTGCCCGCCACCACGACGCCCCGGCTGAAGAACGTGCTCGGCAGCGAGCGCGAGGCCTATGAAAGCCGCAGGCGCCAGTTCGAGTCCGACCTCGCCGTCTTCAAGAGCCAGGCCCAGCAGCGCATGCACGAGGTTGCGGCGCTCGAGGCCAAGCTCAAGGCGCTGACCACCAACCTGCGTCTCGCGCGCGAGCGTTTCGCCATGTCGACCGAGCTGGTGAAGAGCGACCTGGTTTCGAAGATGGACCATCTCGAGCTGCAGGCCCAGGTCGAGGACCTGCAAGGCCAGCTCGGCGAGGCGCAATCGTCGCTTCCCAAGGCGAAAGAGGCGTTGACCGAGGCGCGCGAGCGCCAGCGCGAGGCCACGCTCAAGTTTCGGCGCGCGGCCACCGAGGATCTCGGCCAGGTCGATTTGGAGATCGCGCGCAATCAGGAAAAGCTCGCCCGCGCCAACGACCAGGAGCATCGTACGGCGATCCGCTCGCCGATCGACGGCATCGTGAAGAATTTGCGCTTCCACACGATCGGCGGCGTCGTGCGCGCCGGCGACCCGATCATGGAGATCGTGCCGCTGCACGACGAGCTGATCATCGAAACCCGCCTCAACCCGGTGGACGTGGGCTATGTCAGCGTCGGCCAGCACGCGGTGGTCAAGATCTCGACCTACGACTTCGTGCGCTATGGCGGGCTCGACGGAGAGGTCACCAACGTCGCGGCCGACACGTCGCTCGATCGCGACGGCCACCCCTACTATCGGGTGGTCGTGCACACCCACAAATCCTACCTGGGCGCCGAGCCCGGCCAGTTCCCGATCACCCCGGGCATGCAGGCAACGATCGACATCCACACCGGCTCCAAGACCGTTCTGCAGTACCTGATCGAGCCTGTGATCAAGCTGAAGCACGACGCCTTCCGCGAGCGCTAGCGCGGCCCTTCCGTCGTTGACGCCCGCGGGGCACGCTCCGATACTGACGCCGCGCTATCAGCGGTAGGGCTGGAAGGACCGCCCGGCCGACTACAACCATACGGAGGGACGCGTGAAGATCTGCCGCTATGACGACAACAAGATCGGCGTGGTGCGCGACGACGGCGTGCACGACGTCAGCGCCATCATCGACGAGCTGCCGGCCGCCCGCTATCCCTACCCTCAGGGCGACGCGCTGATCGCCAATCTCGACAAGCTGCGCCCCAAGATGGAGAGCCTGGCTGACAAGGCGAAGCCGAAGAAGATTTCGGAGTGCCGGTTCCTGTCGCCGGTCGCCAACCCGACCAAGGTGATCGGGACGCCAACCAACTATCGCGATCACATCGCCGAAATGACCACGATGCGCGAGGTGACCCCGTCGCTGCGCAATTTCGGCAGCCTCGAGCAGGCCGGGCTTTTCCTGAAGGCGAACTCGTCGCTGGTCGGCATGTCGGAAGGCGTCGCCGTGCGGTTTCCCGACCGCCGCACCGATCACGAGGCCGAACTCGGCATCGTGTTCGGCAAGAATTGCACCGACACCACGCCCGAGAAGGCCTTCGACTGCGTCGCGGGCTATGCGATGGCGCTCGACATGGTGGTGCGCGGGTCCGAGGACCGCAGCTTCCGAAAGTCGATCGACACCTACTCGCTGCTCGGCCCGTGGATGGTCACCAAGGACGAGTTCCCCGACCCGGACAACATCAAGTTCCATCTCACCGTGAACGGCGAGATGCGCCAGGACAACAACACCAAGAACATGATCATGGACTGCGCCAACCAGATCGCGTGGGCCACGCGGTTCTACACGCTGTGGCCCGGCGATGTGCTGATGACCGGCACGCCGTCGGGTGTCGGGCGCGTCGTACCCGGCGACACCATGCATTTCGTGATGCAGGGCGTCGGCGAGTTCGACATCCCGATCCGCGCCCACGAAGCGGGAAAGTAGCTGCGCATTCCCTTGTCACCCCGGACGCGGCGCAGCACGCAGTGATGCGCCGCAGACCCGGGGTCCATCGTACCGGTTCAGGATGCGAAGACATGGGTCCCGGCTCTCGCCGCGAAGCGCGGCTCGGCCGGGATGACGGTCGGGGTTGAGGCGAGGGCGCATAATGGAACGACAAGACGCAGTGGATCTGGTCGTGGCAGGCGCCGGCATGGGCGGGCTTACCGCCGCGCTCGCCGCCGCCGAGAGCGGCATTCGCGTCGCCGTGCTCGAGAAAACCTCGGCGCCCGGAGGCAATGCCGCGATCTCGGCCGGGATGCTGCTGGGCACGGACGACTACGAAGCGCTGCACGGCTACATACCCGAGGGCGATCCCGACCTGCAGCGCATGCTGTGCGCCGAGGCGTTCGACGCGATCAAGTGGCTGGAGTCGCACGACCTGCCCGTCGACCCGCCCGTCGTGCAGGGCTTCCGCGTCAGCCGCCCGATGGGGCTGGGCGAGCGCGGCAACCGCCTGCCCTTTCTCTCCGCTCTCGCCGACCGGGTGCGCGCCGCCGGCGCCGAGATCGTCGGCGACGCGGCGGTGACCGGCCTGTCGCGCACCGGCCGGATATTGACCGTGACCGCCGAGGGCGGCGGGGTGCGCCGGTCGATCGAGGCGCGCGCGGTGGTGCTGGCGACCGGCGGGTTCCAGGCCAACCGCGCGCTGATCGCACGGTATATCGGTGCCGATGCCGCGAAGACGCTGCGGCTGCGCTCGCGGCCGGAGGCGACCGGCGACGGGCTGATCCTGGCACTGGGCACCGGGGCTGCCGCCTCGCGCAACATGGCGGCGTTCTACGGCCACTCGATGATCGACTGCCCGCTGCCGCCGACCCATTTCCAGAAGCTGACGCCATATTTCGCGCGCGCCTCCGTACTGGTGAATCGCGATGGGCGCCGCTTCGTCGACGAGTCCGAAACCTTCATCGAAGAGGGCAACGCGCAGGCCGCCTGCCACGAGCGCGACGGCGTGTTCTACGTCATCTTCGACGCGCGCATGTACGACATCGACCGTTCGCCGATCGGCGAGACCGCGCGCACCGCGACCGACGACTGGCTGACGATGGTCCGGCCGTTCTCCCCGCCGCTATGGGAAGCCGATACGCTGGACGCGCTGATCGCCGATCTGGTCCGCGACGGGCTGCCCGCCGACACGCTGACCGACGAGCTGACGCGCTATAACCGCGCCTGCCGCGACGGCACCGCCGACAGGCTCGGGCCGGCGCGTCGGGACAATCGCTGGCCGCTCGAGAAGCCGCCCTTCCGCGCGATACGCTGCGTGCCCGGCATCACCGCGACGGCGGGCGGCATCGCGGTCGACGAGAGCCTGCGCGTGCTCGACCACGCGCGCACGCCTTTACCCGGCCTTTACGCGGCCGGAGTTGATGCCGGCGGCGTCTATGGCAAGCATTATGGGGGCTTCCTCGGCTGGTCGCTGACCAGCGGCCGGCGTGCCGGGCGCTCGGCCGCGTCCTATGTCGGCAATCGCGGGTAACCCTAGCCGAACAGCGGCCGGGCCCAGGCGATGAGAAGGCCGGGGACCGCCACGCTGAGGGCCAGGGCCAGCGCGCCCACCATCCGGTAGGCGAACATCGTGCCCGGCCGGTCGAACCGGGCCCGCGTCTTGCCGGTTCCGGTCGCGCGCAGCTCGCGCCGCAGCCGCAGCGCGAACCAGACGGACGCGCAATGCACGACGAACATCCCGAGCCCGATCGGGCTGGTCGCCTTGATCGAGAACCCGCGGTCGGCAAGCATCCAGGCGAACGCGCCGTTCCATGCGACGGCGGCGCACAGCGCCCCCAGCGTCCAGAGCACCCCCCTCATGCGCCCTCCCCCCGGGCGACGGCGCGTCTCAGACCCGCTCGATGATCATCGCGATGCCCTGGCCGATCCCGATGCACATGGTGCAGAGCGCGTAGCGGCCCTTGCGTCGCTCCAGCTCATAGAGCGCGGTGGTGACCAGCCGCGCGCCCGACATGCCCAGCGGATGGCCGAGCGCGATGGCGCCGCCATTCGGATTGACCCGCTCATCATCGTCGGCCAGCCCAAGCTCGCGCGTGACGGCGAGCGACTGGGCGGCGAACGCCTCGTTCAGTTCGATCACGTCCATGTCGGCGACCGAGAGGCCAGTGCGCTCCAGCACCTTCTTCGTCGCCGGCACCGGCCCGATCCCCATGATGCGCGGCGGCACCCCGGCGGCGGCGGCGGCCAGCACGCGCGCACGCGGCGTCAGCCCTTCGCGCTTCGCGGCCTCTTCGGTGGCCAGCACCAGCGCGCAGGCGCCGTCATTCACCCCCGACGAATTGCCGGCCGTCACCGTGCCGTCCTTCGCGAAGGCCGGGCGCAGCTTGGCGAGCGCCTCGTACGTCGTCTCCGGGCGCGGATGCTCGTCGATCGAAACGAGGATCGGGTCGCCGCGCCGCTGCGGGACCGCGACCGGCACGATCTCCGGCGCGAGCCGGCCCGCCTCCTGTGCCGCCTTGGTCTTGGTCTGGCTCGCATAGGCGAACCTGTCCTGGTCCTCCCGCGCGATCTGGCGTTCGACGGCCAGGTTCTCCGCCGTCACCCCCATGTCGTCAAGACCGTACATCTCCTTCATCTTCGGGTTCGGAAAGCGCCAGCCGAGCGTCGAGTTGTAGATTTCCGCCTTGCGCGAGAACGGCGCCTCGGCCTTGCCCATGACGAACGGCGCGCGCGACATCGACTCGACGCCGCCCGAGATCAGAAACGAAGCCTCGCCCGTGCGCAGGGCGCGCGCCGCCTGGGCCGTCGCGTCCATGCCCGAGCCGCACAGGCGGTTCACCGTGACGCCCGACACGTTGACCGGCAGGCCCGAGAGCAGCGCCACGTTGCGCGAGACGTTGCGGCAGTCCTCGCCGGCCTGGATGACGCAGCCGTAATAGACGTCGTCGACCCGCGACCAGTCGGCCCTTGCGTTGCGCGCCATCAGCGCCTTGACGGGCACGGTGCCGAGATCGTCGGGTCGCACCGACGACAGCGCGCCAGCATAGCGCCCGATCGGCGTGCGAATGGCGTCGCAGATGAAGGCTTCTGACATGGAACCGCCCTTACCGTTGGGATGGGATGCCGACTGATATAGCGGTGTTTTGCCGCAAGACCAAGGCCGGGCAATACGTGTGATAGGGTCGAATTCCAGCCGACGAAAAGGAACCCGACCATGAAACGGATCGCCGCCGCCGCCCTCGCCGCATTTGCGCTTGCCACCGCCCCTGCTGCGCATGCCGCCGAGCCGGCAAAGGTCATGGTGAGCGGGGTCTGGGCGCGCGCCACCGGCGGCATGACCCAGTCCGGGGCGATCTTTTTCACGCTGGACAATCGTGGTCCCTCGGACGACCGGCTGGTCGCCGTGGCGACGCCCGCCGCCAAGGTCGCCCAGATCCACGAGATGAGCATGGGCGCCAACAACGTCATGCATATGCGCGAGATCGGCGGCCTCGACGTGCCCGCGGGCAAGTCCGTCGCCCTGGCCCCCGGCGGTTACCACGTCATGCTGATGCAGCTCGCCAACCCGCTGAAGGCGGGGGATACCTTTCCGCTGACCCTCCGCTTCGCCAGGTCGGGCACCCAGACGGTCGATGTCACGGTCCGGCCGATGGGTGCGTCGGGCCCGGGCGCGGGGCATGGCGGCGCGATGGGCGGCAGTCCGGGCGGCGCCATGGACCACGGCAACATGCCCATGGGAAGCCACATGGGCGGAATGGGGCACCCGCAGGGCCAGTAGCGCCGCGGCCAAGCTTGGACTCGGCCGGGCCGGCATGTATGATTTGTCTGGATTCAGACGGGTGACGGCCGGGCCGAGGGCGCGGTGCGCGCCCGGGCGGAGGACGCGATGGACGCAGCGGTTCAGACCAAATTCGACGTCGGCGGGGTGCTGCTCGATCAGCCCTTCAAGATCCGCCGGCTCGGCCATTTCGGCCTCTATGTCGACGACATCGAGAAGAACCTCAAGTTCTACACCGACATTCTCGGCTTCTGGGTCTCCGACTACCTCGATTTCGGCCCGCGCATGAAGCCCGAGGAGAAGGAGGGCGTCGGGCCCACCTGGGGCGCCTTCACCCGCTACGGCACCGACCACCACGCCTTCGTGCTGTTCCCGCGCAAGGCGCGCGAGGCGATGGACAAGGGCCGCACGATGGTCAAGGGCGTGACCATCAACCAGATCACCTGGCAGGTCGCGAGCCTGCGCGAGGTGGTCAGCGCCGTCGAATGGTTCCGCGGCTCGGGCGCGGTCCGCGTCAACCGCACCGGCCGCGACACGCCCGGCTCGAACTGGCACGTCTACCCGTTCGACCCCGAGGGCCATATCAACGAGCTCTATTACGGGATGGAGCAGGTCGGCTGGACCCAGCGCTCCAAGCCGCGCGCGATGTACAATCGCGGCTTCCACGAGACGCCGGACCTGCCGCAGATCTCGGAGTACGAGGAGGTGCTGCGCGCCGAGGAGGCGGGCGTCGACATCCTGTCCGGCCACCGCCAGACCGATCTGCGCGAGGCGCCGTACGACGTTGGCGGCATCCTGCTGCCGCGGCCGTTCAAGATCACCGCGATCGGTCCGGTGCGGCTGTTCGTCGAAGACATGCAGCGCGTGCTCGATTTCTACCAGCGCAAGATGGGGCTGATCCACACCGAGGAGGTCGTCTATAACGGCCACCGCTGCCACTTCCTGCGCTGCAACACCGAGCATCACACCATCGCGCTCTACCCGAAGGCGCTGCGCAAGGAGCTCGGCCTCAGCGAGCACTCGTCCATGATGTCGTTCGGCGTCAGGCTGAACGACTACAAGCAGCTCAAGGACGCCGTCGCCTTCATGAAGGAGAAGAAGGTCGAGGTGCGCACCCTGCCGCCCGAGCTGTTTCCCGGGATGGACTACACAGCGTTCTGCTTCGATCCGGACGGCCACGCCATCCAGCTCTACGCCTACATGGAGCAGATCGGCTGGGACGGCCGGCCGCGACCCGCTTCGCAGCGGCGCAAGGTCGACAATGCCAACTGGCCGGCCTCGCTCGAGGCAATGAGCGACAGCTATATGGGAGAGACCTACATGGGGCCTTTCGCCTAGCGAGAACGCGCCCGAACCTGACGCGCGGCGCCTTCGGGCGCCGCGCCGCGTTCATGAGCATGCACTCTAAAATCAGCCAATAACCCCTTGGGAAGGAAACAGGAATGGCGGACTATCGAATCCTGAGCTATGGCCCGAACGACGCCTCGGCAAAGCCCGGCATCTCGGTCGGCGACCGGGTGGTCGACCTGGCCGAGGCCTGCCAGGGCAAATCGGTCAAGTTCTCGACCGCATCGGTCGTCGCCATGCTGCAGGACTGGGACGCGGCCGAGCCGGTGCTCGAGGAGATCGCCGACGCCGCCGCAAACGACAAGGTGAAGTCGGTCGCGCTGTCTTCGGTCAGGCTGCGCGCGCCGCTGCTCTACCCCAACATCATCTACAACGCCGGCGCCAACTATCCGGGCCACCGCGCCGAGATGGGCAACGATCCGATCTCGCCTGAACAGAAGAAGAAGATGAAGCCCTACATCTTCCTCAAGGCGCCGATCCACTGCACCATCGGGACGGGCGACGAAATCCACCTGCCGACGCCGGATGTCAGCGAGGCGGTCGACTGGGAAGCCGAGCTCGGCGTCGTGATCGGCCGGCGCGGCGTCAAGCGCACGCTTCAGGACGCGCGCGCCATCGTCGCGGGCTACACGGTGTTCAACGACCTGTCGATCCGCGACCGCCAGCGCCAGGACTGGCCGAACTTCCGCACCGACTGGTTCACCGCCAAGTCGTTCGAGAACTCGGCGCCGCACGGTCCCTGGATCGTGCCGGCCAAGCAGATCCCCGATCCCTACAAGTGCAAGATCGACCTCTGGGTCAATGACCGGCACGAGCAGGACGAGATCGCCGGCAACATGATCTTCAACATCGAGGACCAGATCGAGTACATCTCCGCGCGCCTCACCATGCGCCCGGGCGACCTGATGGCGACCGGCACGACGCCGGGCGTCGGCCGCGGCGTCGACAAGAACCGCTACCTCAAGCCCGGCGATACCGTGAAGATCACCATCGGCGGCATCGGCACGCTGGAGAACAAGTGCGTCGCGTGGAAGTGATCCACCCCTCACCCTGTCCCTCCCCCTCAAGGGGGGAGGGAACCTCTCGCCGGACGTCGCGAATACAATTTTTGCGTTGCGTTCTCGATCGAGCGCACGGGCGGCATTGCCACGCCCCCTCCCCCCTTGAGGGGGAGGGTTGGGGAGGGGGGTCGAGCTCGCAGCGTCGAACGGACCTTCCATGAAAGCGATGATCGTTCGCGCCTTCGGCGGCCCGGAGGCGATGAAATACGAGGAGATCGCCACGCCCAAGCCAGGTCCGGGCGAGGTGCTGATGGAGGTGCACGCCGTCTCGGTCAACCGCACGCTCGACCTCGTGGTGCGCGCCGGGAAGTACGCGCGGAAGCCGCCGCTTCCGCACATCCTCGGCGTCGACCCGGTCGGGATCTGCGCCGCGGTCGGCGAAGGCGTCACCGACCCGAAGCCGGGCGACCGCATCACCTCGGGGTCTGCCCTCGGCTCGCGCCGCGCCGGCGACGGCGTGCTCGGGGTCACGCGCTGGGGCGGCTATGCCGAATACGTCGTGCTGCCGGCGACGAGCTGCTTCCACATCCCGGATGGGCTCGGCTTCCCGGAAGCCTGCGTCGTCGCCCGCCACTTCCCGACCGCGTTCTACCAGCTCACCGAACGCGCCGGGCTCCAGGCCGGCGAGTGGCTGCTGGTCATGGGCGCGGCCGGCGGGCTGGGCGCATGCTGCGTGCAGGTCGGCAAGCTGATCGGCGCGAACGTCATCGCCGCCGCGGGCGCGGACGAGCGGGTCGCCCTCGCCATGTCGCTCGGCGCCGATTACGGCGTCAACTACCGCACCCACGATCTCCGCGAGGAGGTGATGCGCATCACCGAGGGTGCGGGCGTCAACGTCGTGTCGGAGAACATCGCCGACCCGACCCTCTGGCCCGGCGCGTTCTACAGCCTGGCCCAGAACGGCCGTCTGGTCACCGCCGGATCGCACGGCGGCGGAAAGGTGGAGCTCGACGTCACCCACCTCTATCTCAACGCGATCCGCATCCAGGGCGGCACCGGCCAGCGGCGCGAGGATTTCGATGCCTCGCTCAAGGCCGCCGCCGAGGGAAACCTCAAGGCCCCCGTCGACCGCATCATGCCGCTGAAGGATGCGGCGAAGGCCCACGAACTCGTCGCCGAGCGTCATTCTCTCGGCAAGATCATCCTCGATCCAACCCTCACCTGACCGGCGCTGCGCCAGCGCGCGCCCAACGAAAAGGATCCGATATGAAGCTCGATATTTACAACCACGTCTTTCCCGTCCCGTTCTTCCGCCGGATGGAGGAGGTGATGAAGGACAAGGGGCCGATCAAGCGCTGGCTCAACATCCCGATGCTGTACGACGTGGATGCGCGGCTGCGCATCATGGAGACGTTCGGCGAGTATGCGCAGATCCTGTCGCTCTCGATGCCGCCGATCGAGTACATCGCCGGGCCCGACATCTCGCCCGAGCTGGCGCGGCTTGCGAACGACGGGATGGCGGACCTCTGCAAGAAGCACCCCGACCGGTTCCCCAGCTTCATCGCCTCGCTGCCGCTCAACAACATGCCGGAGGCGATGAAGGAGATCGACCGGTCGATCAAGGAGCTGAACGCCTGCGGCATCCAGATCTTCTCGAACATCAACGGCAAGCCGTTGGACCTCCCCGAGTTCTACCCGATGTTCGAGCGCATGGCGCAACTCAACAAGCCGATCTGGCTGCACCCGGCGCGCTCGGCGAACTTCCCGGACTATGCGACCGAGGAGAAGTCGATCTACGAAATCTGGTGGACCATCGGCTGGCCGTACGAGACGTCCGCCGCGATGATGCGCCTCGTGTTCTCGGGCATCTTCGACAAGCTGCCCGACATCAAGATCATCTGCCACCACATGGGCGCGATGGTGCCGTTCTTCGAGGGCCGGTTCGGCTACGGCCAGGACCAGTTCGGCTCGCGCACGGCGAACGCCGGCTACGAGGAACTGCTGGCCAACATGAAGATGCGGCCGGTGGAATACTTCCGGAAGTTCTACGTCGACACGGCTCTGTTCGGCTCGGCGTCGGGCACGCGCTGCGGCATCGACTTCTTCGGGGTCGACCGGTCGATGTTCGCGTCGGACTGCCCGTTCGATCCCGAAGGCGGGCCGCTCTACATCCGCGAGACGATCAAGGTACTCGACGGGCTCGACGTCTCGAAGGGCGAGCGCGACAAGCTCTACACCGAGAACGCCAAGCGCATCATCGGACTGTAGTAGCTGATTATCTGGTCGTCATTGCGAGGAGCGAAGCGACTAAGCAATCCAGTGTTTTGCAGGTGGCTCTGGATCGCTTCCCCGCGGGCCAAAGCCCGTGGGTCGCGATGACGACATTGTTATTTGCGTAAACGCGATCGACAACAGAGGGAGGCCGCCATGGCCGAGACCGACACCCAGACGAAGGAGTACGCGTGGCAAGGTCGCGAGTTCGGCCAGGAGGTGGTGACCGTCAGCTCGAAGGGGCTGCGCAAGAAAGGCCTTATCGTCGAGCCGGCGGAGACCTCGCAGTACGAGGTGTTCTGCGACGAGGGCCCGCAGCTCGGTGGCGAGAATTCCGCGCCGCGGCCGATCACCTATTTCCTTCTGTCGGTGGGGTTCTGCGCGCTGACGCAGCTCCACCGCTACGGCGAGATGATGAAGGTCGAGCTGCGTAACCCCAAGGTCACCGTCAAGTCGCGCTTCCGCACCGACGGCTCGGTGCTGAAGGGCACGGTCCAGGCGAAGCCGGTCGGGTTCCAGATCAAGTTCGAGGTGGAATCCGACTTGCCTGCCGACCGCGTCGCGATGTGCATCCGCAACGCCGAGCGTGGCTGCTTCGTGATGCAGGCGATCGTCCAGCCCACGCCCGTCGAGCGCGAGGTGCTGCTCAACGGCAAGACGCTGGCGATCGCGGATTAGTTAACCAGCACCGTTCGTGCTGCGAGCTTGTGACTCTTTCGACGTTTGCCCCCTCACCCTGTCCCTCTCCTCTGGGAGCGGGGACCCAAAGCGTCAGTCTTGGCCTTTGGGAAAGTTCGGAAAGTGACAGGAGGGCAAGGAAGGTCGACCAGCGTTCCCTCTCCCGCCGGGAGAGGGACAGGGTGAGGGGTAATGCCGGTGCCGAGTTCGCACCGACGCATTCACACACTCTGACTAGTCGCTCGCAGCGCGGCGTATCGAACCACGAGACCACATAGCCCTTCAATACGCGCCTTCGGCGCTACTCAGGGCGAACGGGATTTGCACAGCTGCCAATCACGCCGGCCGCGTGGGTGGCGGCAACGGGGCCGTCGCCGCGCTGACCAGCGCCCAGATCCAGACGATGAAGGCGAGCGGGATGCCGACGATCGCCAGGATCGCCGTCCAGATCAGGAGGTGCGCCAGCGCATAGAGCAGAATCTGAACGATCCCCACGAACACCTTGCCGACGATCAGCGTGCCGACACCCGGCAGGAACACGTTGACGATGATGGCGACCGCGCGCATGTCACGCCCGCGCCGGCTCGACGATCAGCTTCGGATCGCGGAACCGGCCGCGCTCCATCACCACCGCGCCGTCGAGCAGCACCGTGCAGTCGCACATCGGCGTGTCGATATGGCCCTTGGTGTCGCGCTTGCCGCCCATGTCGGTGTTCGGCCCGGTCGAGAACAGGAAGTTCCCGGAGAAGACTCGCGCGGCCGCCTGCAGATGGTCCAGCTCGTTGCCATAGACCATGATGTTGTCCCACTGCGCGCCGGGATGCAGGCCGAACCCGAGATGCGACACGGCGTAGGGATCGAGGTCGTTGTCCGACCGCTTGTTGCGATCGAGCCAGTTGGTGAAGGCCTTGGCGTCGAGCCCGCCCTCGACGTTGCGGATGAAGCCGTCGCGCACCTCGAGCCGGACTGTTCCCTCGAACGCGCGCACGTAGGGCAGGATCCAGAGGTCGCCCGGCTGGAGCACCACCGTGCCGTTGGCCGAGCCCTCGTCGGGGAAGTTGGTGATGTGCCCGCCGCCCCACATGTCGAACCGGCCGGGCTCGTCGACATAGCCGTACTGCGACTTCACAGCGAACTCGCCGCGCGTCCAGGTGAGGTCGGTGCCCGCGTCGCTCAAAAGCTGGATGTGCTTCGCGTTGCCCCAGAGCGCCGCCGCGTGCAGCACCGCCTCCTTGAGGCCGGGCGGCGACAGGAGCCGCGCGAGCTCGTCCGGCGCGTCGCCGATGCCGAGCACGCGCGTGCCCGCGTCCCGCACCGTCCGCTGCCAGTTCGAAAAGTTCGGCGGGAAGAACGCGCAGACCATGTCGGCCGCCTTCAGCGCCTCGAGCACGCCCTTGGCCTGGCCCATCGGCTCGAGCCCGATACGCGCGAAATCGGGCACGCGCGCGAGCCCCAGCTCGTAGATGTGCGCGCCGAGCTCGTCGGCCGCGGCAAACGCGGCCTGCACGTAATCGCGCCGCGTGTTCTGGTCGGTGAGCAGTACGACCGTCTCGCCCTGCGCCAAGCGGCAGAGCTCGAACTCCTTGCGGTACAGGCCCGCGAGGCTCGCCGGGTTGACGTACTGCGCGCGCATCGATCGCTCTCCCGCTAGGCCGTTCCTGCCATCACCGCGTCCGACGCCTTCAGGATGTACACGCCGTGGTTCTTGTCCGAGATGTAGATGTACCCGCGCGCATCGACGACCACATCCTCCGACTGCGGCACCAGCTTCTTGGGCAGGAGGCCGCGGCGCTCGGTCGGCACCGGCGGCACGAAATAGCCGACCTCGCGCGGCAGCAAATGGTCGGAGATATCGAAGATGCGCAGCCCCGCATTGAACCAGGTCATGAACAGCAGATTGTCGTTGCGGTAGAGCGATTTCTGGTTCTGCCACTGGTGCTGGTTGTGCGGGCCGAACCTTCCGCCGAACTCGCAGAAATTCTTGTGCGGGAAGTTCGGCGGCGGCGCGGGCGTCGGCAGCAACGAAACGAGCCGCGGTTCCTTCTCGTTCGACACGTCGACGATGCCGGCGAAGCAGAGCGGCTCGTCGCAATCCTCGCGGATCGCCTCGGAGTTCGCCGTCACGATCTTGCGGTCGGGGATCGGCATCGCGGTGTGGATGCCGAACAGCCGCATGAAGGGCGGCGAGACCGTCAACTGGCTGACGAATTGCGGCTTGGTGTAGTCGGAGATGTCGACGATCACGATGCCGGCCGAACGGTAGGGCAGATAGGCGCGGTTGCCGGCGACGTAGGGCCCGCCATGCAGCGACGCATCGGGCGCCGCGCCCTTCTCGCCGCCGGCCGTCCACTGGCCCGGCACCCACCAGCGCCCGACCTCGGTCGGGTTGGACGGATCGGCGATGTCGACGATGCGGTAGATGCGGCCGGAATAGCCCTCGGCCCCGGCGGTCAGATGCACGTAGCGCCCGCCATCGTAATAGTTGCGATGGGTGCCCTGCCCGCCCGTTGCGAAATGCCCGACACGCTCCGGCTTCTCCGGGTCGGTCAGGTCGAAGATGTAGATGCCCTCGGCGTTGGGCTTGGCCGGGTCGCCGCCCCAGCCCTGTTCTCCGATACGCTCCAGCCCGCAGATCATCTTGTTGTCCGCCACCTGAAGCTGGATGGTCCAGGTGTTCTCCGGCCCCGCGATAAAGCGCACCGGCCGCACGTTGGCGACGTCGGTCACGTCGAGGATCGACCAGCCGTAATGCCACAGATGCGCGACATACAGGTACCAGCGGCCATTGACCTCCTGCACCTGCAGCTTGAAGGCCGGCTTGCCGTCGAGATGGCAGTAGCCGGCGATGTCGACGTTGCGGCTCCAGTGCTCGCCGGTCGGGCGCGGGTCCATCGGCAGCCTCCCGCTAGAGCGGCGTGACGTTCGAGCGGCCGGTCATGTCGATGAATATCTCTTCTGATTTCATCGGCTTGCCCGCGATGCGATCGAGCAGCCAGTCGGCCTGCAGTGTCGGCGGCGCCTCGCCCAGGGCGGCGGACAGGCTCGACCCGGCGATGCCGTGGTTCGCCCCCTCGTAGATCACCAGTTGCTTCGGCACGTTGAGCAGGCTCACCAGCTCGCGGGTGAACTCCAGCGGCGAAAGCTGCTCATCCTCGCCGCACAAGATCTGTACCGGGCACTTCACGTCCTTGGCCACCGGCCGCAAATCGAGCTTCTTCACCCACGTGTCGAACTCGTCCTCGTCCTCGATGCCAGCCATGTACATGAAGCGCATCTTGAAGGACGGCGCGGCCATGTTGAAGATCGTGTTGAATCCCGGCTCGTGGCAGACCGCCGACTGGGTCATGCCCTTCACCTTCTCGCCCAGGCGCGAGGCGGCCAGCGTGCCAAAGAACGTGCCGAAGCTGGAGCCGCGCAGGAAGATCTTGTCCTTGTCGATCTCCGGCCGCGAGACGAGGAAGTTGAAGTTCGCCTCGGCCGCATCCATCGGCGATTCATAGGTCACGTTGATGCGCCGGGCGAAGCACTCGCCCTGGCCCGGCCCATCGACCGCGAAGATGGCGATGCCGCGGCTCAGCAGCTTGTCGCCATACATCGAAACGCCGTTCTCCTTGGTGCCGTCCATGCCCGGGATCGCCAGCACGCAGGGGAATTTCTCGCCCTTCTCGGGTTTCCGCGGCAGGTGAAGATAGCCGGGCAATGTCTTGTTCCCAAAGGGGACTTCGATCTTCTCGATCGGGTGCGCCGCATATTCCATATACTTGGCGTAGCACGCGTTCATCTTGGTCTCGAGATGCTCGAGCTCGTCGTTCATCTCGAAGATCGGCCAGCGTGCGAGCGACCAGAGCAGCGCGGCGATCAGATAGCTCTCGCGCGCCGAGACGTTGCGCCCGGCCTGCTCGAAGGCCACGGCCTTGGCCTCGCGGCGCTGAGCGGCGCGGGCGAACTCGCGGTCGATGTCGGCGATCTTCTTGATGCGCGCGGCGACGGCACGGAACTCGGCCAGCGCCTCGGGACCGGCGGGGCTCGCCGTATAGGCGACGCGCGCCTGGTCGAACTCCACGCCGATCGTCGCCACCACCGCGTCGAGAATCCAGCGCTGCTCCTTCCAGCGGCGCACGCGGTTTTCGGTCTTCGCACTCATCGCCATGGGCGTCTCTCCCCGCTGGGCCGCGCGTCAGCGGCCGGTCTTGTTGCCGGTATCCTATTCAAGCGCCGCACGCAGCGCTAGCCGTGCGCGACGTCCCCGCCCATCCGTGCGCCGAGCTTGCGGTACCATTCCGGGTGCGGCTGGAAGCCCGGCTGGGTGCGGCAGAACGCTTCGGTCGTGCGCACGATCTCGTCGTCCGACAGGGTGAAGTCGAGCGGCTGCTTCATCGGCTGGTGGATGAACCAGGGCGTCTCGACGAAGAACTCAAGATGATTGCCCTCGGGGTCCGCCGTGTAGAGCGACCAGGCGATGCCGTGGTTCGCGGGCTCGAGTTCCGTCACCTCGCCATCGAGCCGCTCGGCCATCCTCCTGAGGTCGGCGATGGAGTCGAGCTTCAGCGCGATGTGGTGAATCTGGGCGGGCCCGGCGCCTTCCTCCTTACCGCTGCACAGGAAGATCTGGTGATGGTCGCGCGGCTCGGTGCACAGAAAGACCATGGTGCACGGGCCGGCCGGCCCCTCGTCGGTCGGGGTGAAGCCGAGCACCCGGACGTAGAAGTCCTTCATCCGCTCGAAATCCGTCACCATCAGTCCGACATGGCCGAACCGGAAGCGCGGCGCGTCGCTGGTGCCCGTCATGGCGATCCTCCCGCTATGAAAGGCCGAGCGTGCCATGCCGGCCCGACGACCACAAGCGCTCGCCGCCCCAATTGACAGGGTTCCGGGGGTTGGACATGATCCCAACGCGGAATTGATCGCGGACCCTCCTAGAAAGACAAGAGCAAACCGAGCGTTCGCCCATCTGAGGAGGAACCAGGATGGAAGGCACAGCGAGAATCGACGGCAAGTACAACGTGGGCGGTGTGCTGCTGGACCGCCCGTTCAAGATTCGGCGCCTCGGCCATTTCGGCTACAACGTCTACAAGATGGACGAGGCGATACACTTCTATAAGGACCTCCTGGGCTTCCGGGTAACGGACACGCTCGATTTCGCGCGCGTCCTGCCCGATCCGAAGATACTGGAGGGCGTGCCCTCCGTCGGCTACTTCATGACGCACGGCACCGACCACCACAGCCACGTGATCTTCCCCAAGGCGGCCTTCGACAAGATGGGGCGCGGCTCGGCCGGCGGTCATGTGACCAACGCCGAGGTGACGACCAACCAGATCACCTGGCAGGTCGGCACGCTGCGCGAGGTTGGCGACGGCATCGACTATTTCCGCTCGATCGGCGTCAACCCGGGCCGCGTCGGGCGCGACGTGCCGGGCTCGAACTGGCATTCCTACCCGCCCGACCCCGAAGGCCACACCAACGAGATCTATTACGGCATCGAGCAGATCGGGTGGAACCTGCAGTCGAAGCCGCCGGGCGTACGCCGGCGGGGCTTCCACGACAAGCCCGACCTGCCGCAGATGTGCGAGTACCAGGAACTCGAGATGTTCAAGCAGGAGGGGATGGACCTCACCTCCGGCATGCGCCATGTCGAGAAGGGCCCCTTCAACTACGACGTCGGCGGCGTGATGCTGGCGCGCCCGTTCAAGGTCATCAAGATCGGGCCGGTGCGCCTGTTCATCCGGGACATGCAGAAGGCGCTCGACTTCTACACGCAGGTGATGGGGCTGCGCATCACCGAGGAGATCGACTACGAGGGCCACCATTGCGTGTTCCTGCGCTGCAACACCGAGCACCATTCGCTCGCGCTCTACCCGGTCGAGCTGCGCGAGAAACTCGGGCTCAGCCCGCACACCTCGTGCATGAGCTTCGGCAACCAGGTCGGCGACTATTCGCAGCTCCGCAATGCCGTCGACTTCCTGAAGGCGAACGGCGTCACCATCAAGTACCTGCCGCCCGAGCTGTTCCCCGGCATGGACTACACCGCTTTCGCGGTCGATCCGGATGGTCACACCATCCAGCTCTACCACTACATGGAGCAGATCGGCTGGGATGGTAAGGTCCGGCCCAAGTCGAAGCGTCGCAAGGTCAACAACAAGAAGTGGCCGGAAACGGTGCCGCCGATGACCGACACGTTCGACGGCGAAACGCTGCTCGGCCCACTCGGCTAGGCACGGCACGCTTTCGTCCCGGGCGCGTCGTAGGGTCCCGCGCCCGGGTTCGTTCACCACCCGTCATCGCGAGCGCAGCGAAGCGATCCAGGTTGATCCCTGGATTGCTTCGTCGCTACGCTCCTCGCAATGACAAGTCACACAACGGTCCGAGGGGGACACCCATGCCAAGCTATCGCCTACTGTCCTACGCCGCGAAGGGCGGCGAAGTTCGCGCCGGCATCCTGGTCGACGACAAGGTCTATGACGCGGAGTCCGCGATCGCGGCTCAGGCGCGGAAGATGAAAAAGAAAATACCTTTCGACGCCTCTTCGACGATGGCGATCCTGCGCAACTGGTCGAAGGCCTCGCCGATCCTCAACGCGATCGCCAAGGCCGGCGGTGTCGGCCGCGGCCAACCGCTGAAATCCACCAAGCTGCGCGCGCCGATCCCCGAGGCGGGGCTGATCTGGTGCGCCGGCGCCAACTATTACGACCATGTGCGCGAGATGACCGGGCACGAGATGAACAAGTCCAAGGTCGAGCCGTTCTTTTTCATCAAATCGGGTGGACCGGCCGCGATCATCGGCGAGGGCGACACGATCCGCCTGCCCGCCTGGTCGAAGCAGATCGATTGGGAGGCCGAGCTTGCGGTCATCATCGGACGGCCGGCGCGCAACGTGAAGGCGAAGGACGCGCTCAAATACGTCGCCGGCTACACCATCCTGAACGATCTTTCGGCGCGCGACCGCGGCACCCGCGACGACTGGGTGTTCAAGTTCGACTGGCTGCGCCAGAAGTCGTTCGACACGTGCTGCCCGATGGGCCCATGGATCACGCCCGCCTCCGAAATCAGGAACCCGCAGAAGCTGAAAGTGGATCTCTGGATCGGCAAGACCTACGAGCAGGACACGAACACCGATCAGATGGTGTTCTCCGTGGCCGAGCAGATCGAGGCCCTGTCGAAGCAGCAGACGCTGGTGCCCGGCGACATCATCACGACCGGGACGGGCGCCGGATGCGGCCGGCCCAAGAACAAGTACATGAAGCCGGGCGACACGGTGACCATCACCATCGAGAAGCTGGGCACGCTGCACAACCGCGTCGCCGCCGGCAAGTAGGGTAAGCCGCCATGAAAGCGATCGTTCTGCGCGAGTATGGCGGGCCGGACGTCCTGCGCTACGAGGAGATCGAGACGCCCTCCCCCGCGCCGGGGGAGGTGCTGGTCAAGGTGCACTACGTCTCGGTCAACATCACGCTCGACATCATCCTGCGCAAAGGCATCTACGCGCGGAAGCCACCCTTGCCGCACATCCTGGGCTGCGATCCGGTCGGCACGATCACGTCAGTCGGTGAAGGCGTGCCGCAATCGCGCATCGGCGAGCGCGTGTTCGTCCATACCTCGATCCCGAGCGCGTCCCGCAAGCCGGGGCACGAGTCCGAAGATCCCGGCGCCGACGTGATGATCGGCATCCACCGGTGGGGCGGCTACGCGGCCTACGTGGCCGTGCCGTCGGTCATCGCCTTCAACTTGCCGGACAAGCTGTCCGACGAGGACGCCTGCGTGATCATGCGCCACATGCCGACCGCGCGGCACCAGCTCCACGCCCTGGCCAAGCTGAAGCGCGGCCAGTGGGTTCTGGTCATGGGCGCGGCCGGCGGGCTCGCCAGCTGCGTGATCCAGGTGGCGAAGCGAATGGGCGCCAGGGTGATCGGGGCGGCCGGCGCCGACGACCGGGTCGAGAAGGGTCTCGCCTTCGGTGCCGACCACGGCGTGAATTACCGCAAGCCCGGCTGGGACGACGAGGTGCGCCGCCTGACCGGGGGACGCGGCGTCGAGGTGGTGGCTGACAATGTCGGCGACCCCGAGCTGTTCGCCACCGCGCTCAAATGCCTGGCCAAGAGCGGCAGGCTGGTGACGGCGGGGGCGCACGCCGGCGTCGTCGCGCCGGTCGACCTGCGCCATCTCTACCTCAACCGGCTGAGCATCATCGCCAACCCGGGCTGCGACTTCCCCGACATCGAGTGGTCGCTGAAGGCGGCGGCGACCGGGCGGATCAAGCCGCCCATCGTCGACCGCATCCTGCCGCTCAGCCAGGCGGCGGAAGGGCACAGGCTGGTCGAGGCGCGCGCGGTGTCCGGCAAGATACTGCTCGACGCCACCAGGTAGCCGTCCGCGCCGTGCTGCGGCATTTTGCCGAACACCCGCCCCGGAACTGTGCTAGCATTCGCAAAACGGTCATGAATAACGACGTTGCGTAACAGGAGGCTCTGATGGTCTGGTGGCCCGGCGCAGGGAAGCGCGCCGCAGGCGGCGTGCGACCGCAACATCGGTGGGACGGCTCCCATGGCGACTAGCCCGCCGCGTCCGACCGCACCTCGGGAAAACATCCTCGCGCGCGGTTTCGACTTGCTGATTGCTGCAACCAACGCGGTCGGCACCATCTGGATCTTCGTGATCATGGTGCTGCTCAACACCGACGTCTTCATGCGGTTCCTGTTCAACGCGCCGGTGCGCGGCGTGCCGCTGATCATCAGCCTGTCGATCATCGCGATCGTGTTCCTGCAGATGCCCGATGCGCTGCGTCATGGCCGCTTCACGCGGTCGGACGTGCTGATCGGCCGGTTGTTGAAGTCGAAGCCGGTCATCGGCCACACGATGCAAATGATCTACAACGTCGCCGGCATCGTGCTGATGGTCATTCTGTGCTGGTACACATGGCCGTTCTTCCAGAAGGACTGGGTCGAGAAGACCTATGCCGGCAACGAGGGCGACTTCACCGTGCCGATGTGGCCGATGCTGCTGATGGTGCTGATCGGCTCGGCGGCCTGCGGCATCCAGTATGCCCGCCATACCTGGCACGACATAAAATTCCTTCGCGGCGACCACACCACCACGGAAGCCGACGAAGCGGGGGGCACCTTCCAGTGAGCGACCTAGAAATCGGCGTTCTTTCGGTCGTTGGCGTTCTGATCCTCGTCTATATGGGGGTTCATATCGGCGTCGCGCTGTCGCTGCTCTCGTTCGGCTGCGTCTGGCTGATCCGCGGCGACATGGCGATTGCCGGCAAGCTGCTCGCCCTCGCCGCGGCGGAAAGCCTGCAGCGCTACGAATTCGGCGTGATCCCGCTATTCGTGCTCATGGGGCTGTTCGTCAGCATATCGGACATCGGACGAGATACGTACGACGTGATGAATCACGTCTTCCGAAGGGTAAAGGCGGGTCTCGGCACGGCCACCGTCGCCGCCAACGCCGTGTTCGCGGCCGTGACGGGTACCTCGATCGCCTCGGCCTCGGTGTTCACCAAGGTCGCCGTGCCCGAGATGCTCCGACTCGGCTACAGGCCACGTTTCGCTGTGGGCGTGGTGGCCGGCTCGTCCGTCCTCGGCATGCTGATCCCACCGAGTTTGCTGCTGATCCTGTTCGGGATCCTGGCCGAGACCTCGATCGGCGACCTGTTCATCGCGGGCATCGTGCCGGGCATTCTGCTCGCCTGCTGCTATGCCGGCCTGATCTGGATCATGGCCCGCTACTGGCCCGACTACGTGCAGCCGGGCATGGCCGAGCGGATGGAGCGGGCAAAGACCGAGAGCCTTCTCACGCCCTATCAGGTCTTCACCAAGGGCACGCCGATCATCCTGCTCATCATCATCGTGCTGGGCGGCATCTATGGCGGCGTGTTCACGGCGACCGAAGCCGGCGGCGTCGGCGCACTCGGCGCGCTGATCCTCACCGTGCTGCGCCGCAAGCTGACCTTGCGCAGCCTGTGGCACGTGCTGGTCGAGACAGGCCATGTGACGGCGGCCATCAGCTTCCTGCTGATCTCGGCCAACATCTATTCGCGCATGGTCACCCTGACCGGCATCCCCAACGAGATGGAAGCGCTGATCAACCATCTGGGCCTCGGGTATTACGGCATTGTCGTGATCTACCTGGTGGTGATCATCATTCTCGGCACGATCCTCGATTCCGGCTCGATCATGCTGATCACCGTGCCGATCATCGTGCCGGCGCTGGCGAATTTCGGCATCGACCTGATCTGGCTCGGGATCATCACGATCATCGGCGTCGAGATCGGGCTGCTCACGCCGCCGCTCGGCATCGCGTGCTTCGTGATTCAAAACAACTTACGAGACACGGAGATCACGCTGAACGACATCTTCGCGGGCGCGGCGCCGTTTGCCCTCACGATGGTCTTCGTGCTCGCCCTGGTGACGGCCTTCCCGATACTGGCCCTGATCCTGGTGAACTGAGCGACGGCCGCACCGGCCCGTCACGCCAAAAGAAAACCCCTCTCCGCGCAAAGCGGAGAGGGGTTTTTTCGTGGCTCGCGCCCCGAAAGGCGAAGGATCAGGTGCCCTCGTTCGGGTCGTGATAGAGCGCGCCGACGATGCCGGTCGTGCCGGGCTTGGACGTCGTCAGATGGTAGCGCCCGTCGCGGTCGCGCCCGAGCTTGCCGGACTGGCGCAGCTCGTCGAGGGCGCAGGCGACTTCACGCCCGTCCTGGCTGCCCACCGCCTCGACCACGTCGGCATAGAACATCGGACCGGACTCCAGCGCCTGCTCGACGGTCTGGAAACGCGCGCCCGGTCGGAACACCTTCGCCGCGCTGCGGGTCAGCGGGATCTGGCCGTCGCGCCCGACCGGACGGGTGCAGTCGAAGCCGGCCTTGGCGCCGGTCCGCTTGCCTTCGAGCGACGGGTCCATGGTCATGCCGACCAGCCCCTGCAGCAGCATGATATCCTTGTCGGCCTGGAAGCGCGTGCCCATCGCCCATTCGATCTGGCGCTCGTCGCGGACGTCGATGTCCTCGTCGAAGATATACACGTGCTTCAGCCGCATGATCGCGCCGAACAGGGTGGCGATGGCCGCCCGCGCCTCGCCGACCGTGCGCTGGCGCAGCGCGATGCGCAGCGTGTTCGAGCCGCCGGCGACCGACTTCATATAGGCCGCCACGGGCTCGCGCCCGGTCTGCTTCAGGATGCGGATCGCCTCGGCCTCGGTCCGCATCGCCGTGATGTTCGACGAGTCCGTCTGGTCGAGAACGAACGCCGAGCCGTGCAGCAGCGTGTGGTGAAGCACGTCCTTGCGCATCGTGATCGCGGTGCAGTGGAACACCGGGTCCATGTGGATCGCGCCGTAATAGCCCATGTACTCGCCGTACGGGCCTTCGGGCTCGACATAGCCGCGCTCGTCGAGATAGCCCTCCAAGGTCATTTCGGCGTCGGCCGGAATCAGGATGTCGTTGGTCAGGCTCTTGACGACGGGCGCGGTCTCGCCCCGCAGGGTGGCGCAGAAGTTCAACTCGTCGGTCGGCTGGCGCATCGTCGCCGCGACGAAATCGAGCGGGTGCGTACCCACCGTGAAGGTCACGGGCAGCTTTTCGCCGCGCTTCACGCAAGCCGTGTAGATGCGCTTCAGGTCGGACGGCGCGGTGACGTTCGTGCCGGTCTCGTAGCGGTTGCGCAGGCTCAGCCGGCGACACCCGACATTGCGCCGACCGGTCGCCGGGTCGATCACATAGTCGATCGCCGAGGAGAGGTATGCGCTGCCGTCATAGGCGTGATGCGGGTAGAAGGGCAGCTTGGTCAAGTCGACGTCCTTGCCCTGGATCACGACCTGGTGCACCGGCGCCTCGTTGGACGGGACCTCCTGCACGGTCTGCGGGTTCGCCAGCCGCTTGAAGTAGTCGTCGTAGAGGTTTTCCATCGAGGTGTCGAACGCGACGGCGAGACGCCGGCGATTGCCCGCGGTCTTCGCGACCAGCTCGACCTGGTCCGGCCCCGCCTTGCGGAACAGAACCGCCTTCTCGGTACCCTCGATCATCCGGCCGAGGTCGGTAAGCGCGACGGGCTCGTCGTGGACCTCCACCTCGCCCATCTCGACCAGCCGGTCGACGAAGCGACGCAGCCGGAACTTCTCCATGTCGAGCGCGGGCTTCGCGCGGGTCTGGGTCGCCATGTGTTGCCTCCCGGAATGGTGTGGCGGAAACTTAGCCAATCCCGGCCGCCCGGTCGAGCGGCACGAGCGTCGAGATCAGGCGGGCGACGGTCCCGCCGGGGTCGGCGGCGCGCATGACCCCGCCCATGACGGCGATCCCGGCGGCCCCGGCGGAAATGCATTCGTGCGCGTTCTCGGGCCCGATCCCACCCAGAGCCAGGACTGGCAGGCCGACCCTCCGCGCGATCCGCCCCAGCTCGGCCGTGCCCACGGCGGGCCCGTAGCCCGGCTTGGACTCGGTCACGAAAATCGGGCTGAGAGTCACGTAATCCGCGCCCTCGTCGTACGCCCTTTCCGCTTCGTCTTCCGTGTGCGTCGACACACCGACGAGTGTCCCATGTCTTAGCATCCGACGGGCCGACGAGATCATCATCCCGCGCGGCAGGTGCACCCCCGCCGCGCCGGCCGCGGCGGCGGCTTCGGCATCGCCATTGACCAGGATCGTCGCCCCGTAGGGTTCGGCGGCCGCGACCGCGCGGCGGGCGAGCGCGGTCAGCGCGTCGCGGTCCAGCGACTTGTCGCGGACCATGGCCCAGCGCAGCCCCGCGGCGAAGCCCGCGCTCAAGATGTCGATGACGTCGCGGCCCTGCGCGGTGTCGCGGTCGGTGATGACCAGCAGCGGCGGGGAGGGCAGGCGCAGCACGGCCGCTATACCTCGATTGTGCCCTCCTCGGGCGTCGAGGCGTTGGCATAGAGCCGGCGCGGGATACGGCCGGCTTCGTAGGCCAGCCGGCCGGCCTCGATTCCGAGCCGCATGGCGCGCGCCATCTTCACCGGATCGCGCGCGCCGGCCACGGCGGTGTTGAGCAGGATCCCGTCGCAGCCCAGCTCGAGCGCAATCGCAGCGTCCGACGCCGTGCCGACACCGGCATCGACGATCACCGGCACGCTGACCACCTCGCGGATGATGCGCAGGTTGTACGGGTTGCGGATTCCCATGCCCGACCCGATCGGCGCGGCGAGCGGCATGACCGCGGCGCAGCCGAGATCCTCGAGCTTGCGGCAGGTGATCGGGTCGTCGTTGCAGTAGGGCAGCACGATGAACCCGTCGCGCACCAGGTCCTCGGCCGCGCGCAGAAGCTCGACCGCGTCGGGGAACAAGGTCTCGTCGTCGCCGATGACCTCGAGCTTGATCCAGTTGGTATCGAGCGCCTCGCGCGCAAGCTGGGCAGTCAGCACGGCGTCGCGCGCGGTGAAGCAGCCGGCCGTGTTCGGCAGCAGGTGGTAGCGCCCGCCCAGCACGTCATAAAGCCCCTCGCCGCCGCCTTCGACGGAGACCCGGCGAACGGCGACGGTGACGATCTCGGCGCCCGAGGCCTCGATGGCGTCGAGCATCACCTGTTGGTTGGGATAGCGCGACGAGCCGATCATCAGCCGCGAGCCGAAGCTCTTGCCGGCGATGGTCAGCCCCGATGCGACGGGCTTCGCGTCCATGTCCATCAGCCTCCGCGCACGATTTGCACGATCTCGATCCGGTCGTCCGGCCGGATGCGTGTCGCATCCCAGGCGCCGCGCGGCACGACCGCGGCGTTGAGGGCAATGGCGAGCCCGCCCTTTCCGGGCTCGATGCCACTTTCCGCCAGCAGCTCGCGCACCGTCATGTCGCGCCATTCGCGGCCCTTGCCGTTGACCGTGATCTGCCCGTTCATGCCGCCGACCGATCATCGCGCCGCTTGGCGAAGCGATCCAGCGAAAATGGCCGGATGGAGGCCGGCGCCGTACCGTCGAGGATAAAGCGCGAGATCGCGTCCGCCGTGATCGGCGTCAGCAATATGCCGTTGCGATGATGACCCGTGGCGAGGATCAGCCCGTCGAGCGCGGTCGCACCGAGGATCGGCGCGTCATCGCGCGAGGCGGGGCGCAGCCCCGCCCAGCTTTCCACCAGCGGCAGGTCGTAGATGCCGGGCAGCGTCTCCCATGCGGCGCGCAACAGCTCGAACATGCCGCCACCGGTAAGGCTCGTATCGAACCCCATCTCCTCGACCGTCGCGCCGACGACCAGCCTTCCGTCGCCGCGCGGCACCAGATAGCAGTCCGGCCCCCAGATCACGTGCTCCGTCAGCGGTGCAAGGGGGTCCATCTGCAGCGCCAGCATCTGGCCCTTCACCGGGCGCACCGGCGGACGGGCCGCCTCGGGAACGCCCGCAATGTTGCGCGACCACGCACCGGCCGCCAGCACGACGGTCTCGGCGGCAATGGTCCGGTCGGCCAGCCGGATTCCGGCCACGCGCGCGCCGTCGTGCAGCAGCTCCTCGACCGGGCGGTCCTCGATCAGCGCGCCGCCCGCGGCGAGGAAGGCCGCGCGCAGCGCCATGACCACCTTGCGGTTATCGACCTGGTGGTCGAGCGGGCTTGCAATGGCGCCGGTGATGCCGCGGGCGAGGTGCGGCTCGCGGCGTCGCGCCTCCGCACCAGAGAGCCATTCGAGCGACAGCCCGCCCAAACCCATCAGATAGTCGAACCGGAACTTCAGCTTTTCGCGGTCGTCGCGGTCGAGCGCCACGACGAGCGTCCCCTCGGCGCGGTAGCCGACCTCGACGCCAGACGTGGACTCGAGCTCGGCGGCGAACCCTTCCCACATGTCGCGGCTTTCGAGAAGCAGCGGCAGAAGCGCTTCCTCACCCGGCTCGGCCTCGACCTGCGGGGCGAGCATGCCAGCCGCGGCCCAGCTCGCCCCCTGCCCGGCCTTGGCGCGGTCGACAACCGTGACGACGCGGCCCGCCTGCGCCAGCCGCCAGCCGATGCCGAGCCCGCAAACGCCGGCGCCGATGATCGCGATGGGAGACGCGGAACCGCTCACGGCTTCCTTCCCGGAGCCGCTACACGCCATCCGCCTGGGAGGATAGGCTTGTGACGGCTCCCTACGCTGGAATCACCCAGTTCAGGTTCGTTGGGTCTTATCTCAGTCCGGCCGTGGCCGGACACCCCAGGTCACGCCGCTAACGTGGCGGGCAGGCGCGGCGCTGTCAAGCGCGGCGCAAGGCGCGGCCTATTCGGGTAGCGAGAACGGCGTCGCCTTGACGGTCTTGCCCAGATCGCCGAGCAGCACGGGAACCAGCTTGCGGGCGGTGGCGGCCGGATCATGGTCGATCACGGTGTGGCGCGCCTCGCCCTGCCAGAGGCACTGGCCGTTGGAGCGGTCGTGCACGAAGATCACGAGGCGATAGCGGTTGGGGTCGTTCTCAGGAACAAAGTCCTTAATTCCTCCTAGAACGCTGTCGCTCCGCGAGGACCACATGTTGAGGCGGAAGGTGGTGTCGTCGTTGTTGCTCTGAAGCTCGCCGATCGTATGGCGGCCGTCCTCGCGGCGCTCGCGCGAGATTCCGCCCTCGAAGGTAAGCCGCAGACGGGCGTTGCCCGCAATCGTGTAGCCGTGCCGCTTCAGGTCGCCGGCAATCGCATCGCGCAGGGCGATCTGGGCGGCCGTGTCATCGAGTGCCTCGACCTCGATCGGCGCCTGCTTCGTCATCGTGCCGCACGCGAAGGCCACCAGCACGCCGCTTGCGCCCGCGGGCGCATCATTCTGCTGCGCCAACGCCATCGGTCCGGCGAAGGCTAGCCCGACTGCCGCCACCGCAAGCCACCCGACACGCATTCCCCCGCCCCTCATGGGCCCACTATAGGCTTAGGGAAGGCAAACATCCATTAACGCTGCGCCGCTAGGCTGGGGCCGTACGGCGGAGAAGCGGATGGACGCGCCGGCAATCGACTACGAGCAGGCCAAACGGGACGTCCGAAGCCCGGACGCCGCGGTGCGCGCGCACGTCGCCGCTACGCCCGGCATGGCGCCGGAGCTCCTGTACTTTCTGGTCAACGACCCGGACAGTGACGTTCGCCAGAACGTCGCCTCGAACCCGTCGACGCCCCAGCAGGCCGACCTGATCCTAGCCAAGGACAAGGATTACGGCGTCCGCTGCGCGCTGGCCCACAAGCTTGTCGGCGACGGGCTGCCGGACGAGGAGCGACGGCGGCTGTGGCGCATGACATTCACGCTGCTCGAGACGCTGGCGACCGACCAGGTGATGCGTGTGCGCCGGATCCTGTCGCACGCCTTCCAGTTCGACCGCGAGGCACCGCGCCCGATCGTCTCCGGCCTCGCGCGCGACAAGGAGCGCGAGGTGGCGAAGCCGATCCTCACCCACTCGCCGGTTCTCACAGACGCGGAACTCGCCGAGATCATCGACGGCGGCGCGCCGGACTGGGCGCAGGAAGCGATCGCCGGCCGGACCGAGCTCTCGGCCGATCTCGCCGACGCCATCGCCCGCCACGACAATGCCGGCGCGGTCCGGCGGCTGATCGAGAACAACGGGGCAAACATCGCCGACGGCACGATGGAGCGGATCGTCGCCCGCGCGCCCGACGTCGAATCCTGGCACGCCCCCTTGGTCAACCGTCCCAAGCTGCCGGCAAAGGCCGTGCGCGGGCTGCTCCGCTTCGTCGCGGGGCCGCTGCTCGGGGTGCTGAGCAAGACCCAGACGCTCGACCCCGAGATTGCGAAGGAACTCGACGCCGAGATCGCCGAGCGCGGCAGCGACCCGCGCCCGCGACGACGCGGCCGCAAGGCGGGCAAGGACAGCACGGACGCGAAGCCCGCCCGTCGACGCGGTGGCGACGAGGGGCCGGTCGAGCGGGCCGAGCGGCTGATGCACGCGGGCCAGCTCAATGACGAGCTGGTCTCACTGGCGCTGGCCGCCGGCGAGCGTGAGTTCGTGACGGCGGCGCTCGCCTTGCGCGCCGGGCTCGACCGCCAGGTCGGGCGCCGGATCATCATGTCGAAGAGCGCCAAGGCGGTCACCGCGCTGGCCTGGAAGGGCAGGTTCCCGATGCGCTTCGCCATCGAGCTGCAGGGGCGGCTGGCCGGCATCGCGCCGATGGCACGACTTTATGCCCGCGACGGTGTCGACTACCCGCTCTCGCCGCAGGAGATGGCCTGGCATCTCGAGCTGTTCGCGGACTGACGCCTGGCCCCCGGAGTTGCGGGGCGAAGCCGCCATGCTATAGTTTGCCCGTCAACATTTTCCTAAAAGGAATTGGCACAGACCCGGGAGGTACTGCCATGCGATCCGCGAGAACCCTTCTTGCCGTAGTATCTGCGGCCTTGCTGGCGTCGGGTGCCGCCAGCGCCGCCACCATCAAGGTGGGCGTCATTCTGCCCTATTCCGGCCCCGAGGCCGGCAACGGGCGGCAGCTCGACCGCGGCATCGAACTCTTCATGAAAGAGCATCCGACCGTGCCCGGCGGCAACAAGATCGAGCTGATCAAGCGCGATTCGACCGGCCCTGCGCCCGATGTCGCCAAGCGCCTGGCAACGGAGCTGGTGACGCGCGACAAGGTGCAGATCATAACCGGCGTGATCTATTCGCCGAACGCCTTCGCCATCAACGACATCTGCAAGAAGGCCAAGGTTCCGTTCATCATCATGAACGCGGGCACCGCCTCGATCACCCAGGGCTGTCCCTACAACGCGCGCGTGTCCTTCACCATGTGGCAGGCCGCCTATCCGCTGGGCAAGTATGCGTACGACAAGATGGGCATCAAGTCCGCGGCCGTCGTCTACGCCAACTACGCGCCCGGCAAGGACAGCGTGAACGGCTTCAAGAAGAGCTTCACCGAGGCGGGCGGCAAGATCGTCGCCGACATCCCGCTGCCCTTCCCGCAAATGCCGGATTTCACGCCCTTCATGCAGCGCGCGAAGGACGCTCATCCAGACGCGGTGTACGCCTTCATTCCGGCCGGCAAGTGGTCGACTTCGCTGATGAAGAGCTTCGGCGAGCTGGGCATGGGCACGGCCGGCATCAAGCTGATCGGCCCGGGCGACATCACCCAGGACAACGAGCTCCCCAACATGGGCGACGTGCCGCTGGGCGTGATCACCATGCACCACTACTCCGCCGCGCATAAGAGCCCCGAGAACGAGAAGTTCGTCGCCGCCTGGAAGAAGGCCTACGGCGCCGATTCGACGCCCGACTTCCTCGGCGTGCAGGGCTGGGACGGGATGGCCGCGATCTATCACATCGTCGAAAAGACCAAGGGCAAGGTGACGGGGCCATCCGCCGTGGCGGCGCTCGAGGGCTGGAAGTACGACAGCCCGCGCGGTCCGATCATGATCGACCCGGCGACGCGCGATATCGTCGACAACCAGTACCTGCGCAAGGTCGAGAAGGTGAACGGCAAGCTCGAGAACGTCGAGGAAGCGACCATCCCGATGGTCAAGGATCCCTTCAAGGCCATGCAGAAGTAGTAGGCGGCCGCCAAGGCGCGCCACCCTGCCGCCGCCGGTCCCCGCCGGCGGCGGCTTCGACTCCGGCAGGGACACGATGGGCGATTTCCTGACCAGCATCCTGAGCGTCGCGTTCGACGGGCTGGCCTTCGGCATGATCCTGTTCGTGATCTCCGTCGGCATGTCGATCACGATGGGGCTGATGGGCTTCGCCAACCTGGCGCACGGCGCATTCGCCATGCTGGGCGGCTATATCTGCATGTCGCTGACCAACGACTGGGGAATTCCGTTCCTCGCCGGCGTCGTGCTCGTGTTCTTCATCGTCGGCGCGATCTCGGTCCCGTTCGAGCGCTACCTCTACGCCCGGTTCTATCATGCGACCGACCTCGACCAGGTGCTGCTCACGATCGGGCTGGTGTTCATGTTCATCGCGGCCTGCACCTTCCTGTGGGGGCCGGTGAACGTGCAGATCCACCTGCCGGACTATCTCAAGGGCCAGGTCGACCTGGGCTTCCGCGACTTTCCGACTTACCGGACCTTCGTGATCGCCGTCTCGCTCGCGATCATCATCGCGCTGTGGTACGGGCTCGAGCGCACCCGCATCGGCGCGCAGATTCGCGCCGCCGTCGACAACCGCCGCATGGCGCAGTCGATCGGCATCAATGTCGGCCGGCTGTTCACGCTGACCTTCGCGCTCGGCTCCGGACTCGCGGCCGTGGGCGGCGCGCTCGGCACCAACATCTCGGGCATGACGCCGTCCTACGCGCTGGAGTACCTGGTGTACTTCCTCGTCGTCGTGTCGGTCGGCGGGATGGGCAGCATTCGCGGCGCGTTCGCCGCGGCGCTGCTGATCGGCATGATCGACACGGCGGGCAAGTACTATTTGCCGCATTTCGGCGCGTTCTTCATTTTCGTGGTGACGATCGTCGTGCTTTTGTGGCGGCCCCAGGGCCTGTTCGGCAAGGCCTAGACCATGGCAACCAACGCCAGACCGTCCGGACCGCTCACGCGCCACGTGCTGCTCACGCGGCACCGTTTCAGTGCGGTCGAGGCGCTGCCGTGGCTGCTCGCGCTCGCGACGCTGTGGGCCTTCCCGAGCTACCTGACGCTCGGCTCGCAGATCCTGATCATGATCCTGTTCGCGCTGTCGCTGGACCTGATCCTCGGCTATGCGGGCATCGTCTCGCTCGGCCACGCCGCGTTCTTCGGCGTCGGTGCCTATACGGCGGGAATCCTCGCGGCGCGGCTCGGCTGGTCGGAGCCACTGACGGAACTCGTCGCCGCCGCAGCCGTCGCGGCCGTCGCCGGCACCGTCACGGGCTGGTTCATCCTGCGCACGCGGGGCCTCACCCTTCTCATGCTGACCCTCGCGACGACCATCATGCTCAAGGAGATCGCGAACCAATGGGAGAGCGTGACCGGCGGCGACGACGGGCTGCGCGGCATCTCGATCGACCCTATCCTCGGCCGGTTCGAGTTCGACCTCTACGGCCAGACCGCGTACCTCTACTGCCTCGCCGTGCTGTTCGTGCTGTTCCTGTTCGCTCGCGCCCTGATCTATTCGCCGTTCGGCCAGTCGCTGCGCGGCATCCGCGAGAACCAGCTTCGCATGCCGGCGATCGGCGCGTCGGTGCCGCGCCAGCTTCTCGCCATCTACACCGTCTCGGCTGCACTGGCGGGTGTGGCCGGCGCTCTGCTCGCCCAGACCACCGAGTTCGTCGCACTCCAGACCCTCAGCTTCGAGCGGTCGGGCGACGTGCTGGTCATCCTGATCCTCGGCGGCACCGGCAGCCTCTACGGCGCGTTCCTCGGCAGCGCCGCCTACATGCTGCTGCAGGACCAGCTCGCCAAGACCAGCCCGACCTACTGGCTGTTCGGGCTGGGCTTCGTTCTGGTCCTTGTGGTCCTGTTCGCGCGCCGGGGCCTGCTCGGCCTTCTCGCCGACGCGTGGAACGCGGTGTGGCGCAAGCGATGACCGACGCGCTTCAGACCATCGGGCTCTGCAAGTCGTTCGGCGCGCTCGATGTCGCGCGCGACATCGACTTCGCCCTCGCGCCCGGCGCGCGCCACGCCCTGATCGGGCCGAACGGCGCCGGCAAGACCACCTTCATCAACCTGATCACCGGCGCGCTCGCGCCTTCGCGCGGCCGGGTGCTGCTGAACGGCGAGGACGTCACGCGCCTCGGCCAGGCCGAGCGGGTGAAGCGCGGGCTCGCCCGCACGTTCCAGATCAACCAGCTGTTCCGCGGCCTCACCGTGCTGGAGAATGTCTGCATGTCGGTGAGCGAGCGGCTCGGCGCGAGCCGCCAGTTCCTGCGCCCGATGGCGGCGCGCCGCGACGTGATGGACGAATCCTGCGCGCTTCTGGAGAAGCTGCGCCTGATCGACGCTGCAGAAGTCCCGGTGCGCGAGCTTGCCTATGGTCGCCAGCGCCTGGTCGAGATCGCCATCGCGCTCGGCCTTGCGCCCAAGGTATTGCTGCTGGACGAGCCCGCGGCCGGCGTACCGTCGAGCGAGTCCGGCGTGCTGATCGACACGATCGAGAGCCTGCCCGATGACATCGCCATTCTGATCATAGAGCACGACATGGACGTCGTGTTCCGCTTCGCCAAGCGCATCACCGTGCTGGTCGCGGGCGAGGTTCTTTGCGAGGGCCCACCGGCGGAGATCGCATCGGACCCGCGCGTGCGCGCCGTCTATCTCGGCGAGACCGCCCATGGCTGATAGCGCCGACGCTCTGTCGCTCGAGTCCGTCTCGGCCGGTTATGGCGAGACGGTGGTGATCGAGGACATCTCGTTCGCCCTCAAGCCGGGCGAGAGCGTCAGCGTGATCGGACGCAACGGCGTCGGCAAGACGACGCTGCTCGCGACCATCATGGGCCACACGCGGCGCCACGCCGGGCGGATTGCGGTGGCCGGAACGGACGTCTCGGTCCTGCCGATCCATCGCCGTGCGGCGGCCGGGCTGGGGTATGTCCCGCAGGAGCGCGAGATCTTCCCGTCCCTCACCGTGCGCGAGAACATCGAGATCGCCGCCCGTCCCGGCCGCTGGACGCTGGACGCCGCCTTCGAGCTGTTCCCCTCCATCGCCGAGCGCCAGACCAACATGGGCAGCCAGCTTTCCGGCGGTGAGCAGCAGATGCTGGCGATCGCCCGCGCGCTCGTCGGCAACCCCACCGTGCTGCTGATGGACGAGCCGACCGAGGGGCTTGCCCCCGTCATCGTCGAGGACCTTGTACGCGCGATGCACAAGCTCCGCGCCGACGAAGGATTCGCCATCGTCCTCGTCGAGCAGCACACGCGCATCGCCCTCGATTTCTCACCGCGCGCGCTGGTCATGGATCGCGGCCGAATCGTCCATGACGGGCCCAGCGCGGCGCTACGGGCCGACCCCGCCCTGCTCAACTCGCTGATCGGCGTTGCCGCCGGCGCGGGAGCGTGACGGGCCACGCTGCGTTCACCAGCCGGAGGTGCCCTATGCTCTTCGCCATCTATTGCATCGACAAGCCTGACGCCGCCGATTTGCGCGCCGCGAACCTCGAGGCGCACGGCAAGTATCTCGCCTCCAAGCCGATCGACCTCGTGCTGTGCGGTCCGCTGCGTACGCCTGACGGCAAGGTTACGGTCGGCAGCCTGTTCTTGGTCGAGGCGGATTCGATCGAGCGCGCCAAGGCGTTCAACCTCAACGACCCGCTGCACAAAGCCGGCGTCTGGGCTCGCGAGGAAATTCACGCCTTCGTAAAGCGTGACGTGTGAGGATTGGTCCCTAGCCGCCGATGCCCTGCCAGATCAGGCGGACCTCGAGGATCAGCAGCACGCCTAGGATGATCCGATCGAAGGTCTGCCGGTCGAATACGCGCCCGAGCCGGACGCCCAGCGGCACGCCGATCATCGCCGGAACAACCGCGATGACGCTTTCCAGAACCCGCTCTTGGGTAAACAGGCCGAAGCTCGCCATCGAAACGATCTGCGTCATCGAGAAGGTCGCGAAGATGGCGCAGACGGAGAACACGTAGACCGCCGGCTCGAGCCGGAGCGCGTGGAACCAGGTGCCGACCACGTGACCCGACGCGCCGGTCGTGCCCTGCGAGCAGCCGGCGAGCAGTCCGATCACCGGCGCGAGCGGACGCTGCACCCTGTCTGCGACGTGGAAATCGGGCTTCGTGAGCCGGGTCAGAAGGTAGAGTCCGATCCAGCCGGCGAGGATCAGCGCCAGCGCCCGCGCGCTGATGGCGGCAAGCACCCAGGTGCCGGCCACCGCGCCGAATACCCCGGCCACAAGGAACGGAGCAAGGCCGCGCGCCGCGCCGGCCCGGCGATGCTCCCATATCAGCGCCACGTTCGACACGAAGCCGGGGATCACCATGATGACCACGGCACGCTCGACGCCGAGGAAGCTCGCCAGCACCGGCACCGCGATCAGGGGAAGCCCGAACCCGGTGACGCCCTTGGCGAGCCCGCCGGCGAGGATCGCGAGGAAGATGATCGCGATCGACTCGACCGAGATCGGGCCGAGGCTCACCTCGCCCGGCCCACCACGAACGGGCCGCGCGGCGCGGTATGGATCGAACGTGCGCCATCCTCGGTCACCAGCACGCATTCGCCCATCTGGATTCCGGCGCGTGCGTCCTTGGTAATCACGTTGGGCTGCACCACCATCATCATGCCGGGCTCGATACGCATGTCGGGGACCGGTTCGTTCTGCCGGCTGGGCGAGCCGACGATGGGCGGGAGGTATCCGCCGCCCGAGCCGTGCACCAGGTCGTCATAGGTGGTGAAGCCGGCATCCTCGATCGGCTGGGCCGCCTTGACGATCTCAGAAGCGTGGGCGCCCGGCTTCAGCGCCTTGAGGATCGAATCGAAGGCCGCGTCGGCCGCCGCATGCAGGTCGCGGAACAGCGGGTTCAGCTCCTCCTCCACCGAGAAGGTGCGCAGCACCTGCCCGCCATAGTCCCAGAAGCTCGCCGTAATCTCGGTGGAAATCACGTCGCCGGCGCGTACCTCGCGCGTCGAAGGATACTGGCGCGGCACGCCGTATTCGGGCGCGGCCATCGGGTTGACGGCGAAGAAATGGATGACGTTCACCCCGCCCCATTTCTCATAGGCCGTTTCGGTGATCGCGCCGAGCTCGCGCTCGTTCAGTCCGGGCTTGATGCCCTTCACCAGCGCATCGATCGACAGGTCCGAGAGGCGCGCACCGATGCGGTGCCAGTCGAGCTCCTCCGCCGACTTGATCAGGCGCAGGCGAAAATAGGCGCGGTTCATATCCTTGATGTCGCCGAACTTGTCGGCAAGCTGGCGATAGGCCCCGAACGGCATGTTGCCGGCCAGCCCGACGCGGCCGGGCTGCGCGCCGCGCCGCTCCAGCTCGGCGATGGCGGTGCGGATGGTCGACGCCCCGCCCCAGCCCACGTCCGTCTCGGCCGCGAGCTTCGTCGCCAGCGGCAGGTGATTGTAGTACTGGACGAACAGCGCATCCTTTTCATGCGGCGTGTGAACGAGCTGCGCCTCGGTCGTCGACAGCCACTGCGAGAGCCACGTCACCGGCCCGCCGCGGAAGCCCGACCCGAAGGCCAGCAGGTGATCGACCCCCGCCTCGCCCATGGCCTCGGCCATGGCAAGGCGGCGGCGCGTTATTTCGTTCGACGAGAAGCGCGGGTACTCGGCCTCGACGATGTCGATCAGCCGCTGGTCGAGCTTGAGCGCGCGTTTTGCCTTCGATGTGGCCATTCGTCCCCTCCGTCCATGACGGCGGATGAACGCACGAACGGTGGCGCTTTGCAATCCGGCCCGATGGCCCGATTTGAGCGGTCTGGCTTGCATCGTGGGCGACGCCGCCCGTCGACCAGGGCAGCGGTAACGCTTTGTTTATCTAAATGAACGTAGTGTCGGGGGTACCGAACCGACTGACCGACCATGAAGAAGATCCAAGCCGGCACCGCGGAACAGAAACGCCCTGGATATTCGGGCCGCGAGCTCGATCCCAAGGAGCTCGCCGCGCAGCACAATTTCATCGAGCAGACCCAGATTTCGGTGACCCTCGCCAACCGCGAGGTGATCCATAAGCAGATTCCGAACCTGACGCGCGAGACCTTCCTGCAGCTTGCGGTGATGGTCGCCCGCTTCCGCGCGCAGTATCTCGAGGCGGCGATCCGGCTGTCCGATAGTGACGAGTTCTGCGACGCCTGCTGCCTCGCCGACCTCAAGCACAAGCGCGACCTGTACGACGAGGGGTGCGCGGCGTTCGAGGCGCTGGAGCGTGCGATCGAGCGCGGCTACGTCGATTTCGGCGGCAAGCACTGACGGTTCCGCGGCCGGCGACGCCTGAAAACGGTCCATCTTTGATTGTCACGGTGCTGGTCCCTTTCACGGGCCGGCGAAGTATGCTAGCGAGAACTAGGTTCCCACCGTGCGGGGACGTGCCGCCTCGGCGGCACGGGTCCGCCGAACGATACGAAACCGTGGCCTCCGAACCCGCTGGCGTTGTGCCCCTGCCGCCCGCTGCCGATCCCGATGCACTTGCCCATGTCGGGAACGTCACCCGGTCGTCCGGCTCGTCGTTCCTTGCGGCGATGCGTGTCCTCGCGCGCCCGCGCCGCGAGGCGATGTATGCCATCTACGCGTTTTGCCGCGAGGTCGACGACGTGGCCGACGAACCCGCCCCTGTCTCGGACAAGCTCGCCCGGCTCGGCGAATGGCGGGCCGAGATCGACCGGCTCTATGCCGGCGTGCCACGCCATCCGACGACCCGCGCGCTCGCCCCCGCGGTCGCCGCCTACGCGCTCACGCGCGAGGACTTCATCGCCATCATCGAGGGGATGGAGATGGACGTGAACGACACGATGCGCGCCCCGTCCCTCGCCCAGCTTGAGGGCTATTGCGACCGGGTAGCCGGCGCCGTCGGCCTTTTGTCGATTCGGGTGTTCGGGGCGAATCAGCCGGCCGATCGGGTCTTCGCCCTGGCCCTCGGCCGGGCCCTGCAATGCACGAATATTCTTCGGGATTTGGCCGAAGATTCGGCACTTGGCCGGCTTTACCTGCCGCGCGAGATGCTGGAGGCCGCCGAAATCCGGACCACCGACCCGGAAGAAGTGCTCCGACATCCGTCCCTACCGCAGGCTTGCGCCCGCTTCGCGGCCTACGCTGAAGAACAATTTTCCAAGGCACAACAGTCGCTTACGGGGCGTTCCTCAGGCGCTCTGCGTCCTGCGGTGATGATGATGGCGGTCTATCGCCGCTTGCTGGCGCGCATGCGCCGCGACGCCTGGAGCGACCCGCGGCACCGCGTCGCGCTGTCGCGTCCGGAAAAGCTGTGGATCGCTTTCCGCTACGGCTTCCTGTAGAAACGCCAACTCAGCCTTGCAAGTCCAAGGGTGGACCCGCCGGTCCGACCCCACCATATTGCAGGCCATTGCGGCCGGCACGAGGAGTCGGGCGGGAACGAACAAAGGCCGGGAACGTTGATCCGTCCAATGTGCAGGTCGCTACGGGATCCGAACCGGACCGACGAGACTGACCGCGCGCGTGTGGGGGTTGCGGCGTGACGAATGGTTGGAATGAGGCGCGGCTCGACCGAGATGCGACGCCGGGCGCCGTGACCGCCGGCGCGGTCGAAACGTGGAGCGCCAACGGCACGGCCGAAGCCATCTCCGGTGCGCGCGAGGCCCTGCTCTCCCAGCAGAACGAAGACGGGCACTGGGTGTTCCCGCTCGAGGCCGACGCCACCATCCCGGCCGAATACATCCTGCTCGAGCATTTTCTCGACGATATCGACGAGGACATCGAACGCCGCCTCGCCGTCTATCTGCGGCGTATCCAGGGCGCTGACGGCGGCTGGCCGCTGTTCCACGCCGGCGAGATGGACCCGAGCGCGACGGTGAAGGCCTATTTCGCGCTCAAGCTCGTCGGCGACGACCCTGACGCGTCGCACATGCGCCGCGCGCGTGAGGCGTTGCGCGCCCTGGGTGGTGCCGAGCGCGCCAACGTGTTCACGCGCTTCACCCTGGCCCTGTTCGACCAGGTGCCGTGGCGCGCGGTGCCGACCATGCCCGTCGAGCTGATGCACCTGCCGCGCTGGTTCCCGTTCCACATCTCAAAGGTTTCGTACTGGTCCCGCACCGTGATGGTGCCGCTGGTCGCGCTCGCCGCGCTCAAACCCTGCGCGCGCAACCCGCGCGGCGTGTCGATCGCCGAGCTGTTCATCGAGGACCCGTACCGCAAGCGCGACTGGCTGAGGAATCCGACCGGGTCGAGCTGGGGCGCCATGCTGCTCCAGCTCGACCGGGTTCTGCGCCGCATCGAACCGCATTTGCCGCTGGCGGCGCGCCAGCGCGCCATCAACGCGGCCGTCGATTTCTGTCGCGAGCGGCTGAACGGCGAGGACGGGCTCGGCGGGATTTTCCCGGCCATGGCGAACTTCGCCATGCTGCTCGACACGCTCGGCACCTCGCGCAACGATCCGACCTATGCGACGGTCCGGCGTTCGATCCGCAAGCTCCTGCTGGTCAATAACGGCGAAGCGATGTGCCAGCCCTGCCTGTCGCCGGTGTGGGACACCGCGCTCGCGCTGCTGGCGGTGATCGAGTCCGGCGAGACCGGGCCCGCGGTCGAGAACGCGGCGCGCTGGCTGGTCGGGCGCCAGGTCACCGACGTGAAGGGCGACTGGGCAGCGCAACGGCCGGACACGCCGCCGGGTGGCTGGCCGTTCCAGTACCGCAACGATTATTATCCCGATGCCGACGATTCGGCCGCAGTCCTCATGGCGCTCGCGCGCAGCAAGGATCCGGAATGCGACGACGCGATCCGCATCGGCATCGAGTGGATCCTCGGGATGCAGTCGGAGAATGGTGGCTGGGGCGCATTCGACGCCGACAACACCCATTACGGCCTCAACCACATCCCGTTCGCCGACCATGGGGCCCTGCTCGATCCACCGACGTCGGACGTGACCGCGCGCTGCGTCGGCATGCTGGCCGAGTGCGGTTTCGGGCGCGACCACCCGGCCGTCGCCCGTGGGCTTGCGTTCCTCTATCGCGAGCAGGAGAAGGACGGGTCGTGGTACGGCCGGTGGGGCACCAACTACATCTACGGCACCTGGTCGGTGCTGTCGGCCCTGAACGCGACGGGCGACGCGCATGATTCCGCGCCGGTGCGGAAGGCCGTGGACTGGCTGAAGGATCGCCAGCGAGAAGACGGCGGCTGGGGCGAGGATTGCGGCACCTACTGGGAGGAGCGGCGCTACGAGGCGAAGGAGTCGACCCCGTCCCAGACCGCGTGGGCGCTTCTCGGGCTGATGGCGGCCGGCGAGGTCGAAAGCGACGCGGTCGCGCGCGGCATCTCCTACCTCAAGGCCTCCCGGGGCGCCGACGGGTCGTGGTCCGAGGAGATGTACAACGCCGTCGGCTTTCCGCGGGTGTTCTATCTCAAGTATCACGGCTACGCGGCGTACTTCCCGCTCTGGGCGCTGGCGCGCTACCAGAATTTGCGCGAATCCGGCCGCACTCGCGTGACGCTGGGGATTTAGCCCATCCCCGTCGCCGCTACGCTCCTCGCAATGACCACGGCCACGACCCTACAGCCATGACCCGGCTCGGCGTCGTGACCGGACTGCCGGCCGAGGCGGCGCTCATCCCGAATTCCAGATCCCCGATCGTGCGCTGCGCGGGACCCGGCGCGCAAGCCGCACGGCGCGCGGCCGAAGACGCCGTGACCGAAGGTGCAACGGCACTGCTGAGCTTCGGGCTGGCCGGCGGTCTCGATCCGGCGCGCGCGCCGGGCGACGTGATCCTGGCCGATGCGGTCGTCGCGCCCAGCGGGACTCGTCATGCGACCGACGCCGTCTGGCGCGACCGGCTAGGTACCCTCGTCGGGGCGGGCAATGTCATCGTTGCATCGCTCGCCGCGGCCGACACCCCGGTCGTCGGCGTGGCGGAGAAGGGCCATCTTTACGCCACCACAGGCGCGGCGGCGGTGGACATGGAAAGCGAAGCGGTCGCGAAGGTGGCCGGGGCGCACGGCCTGCCGTTCCTCGCGCTACGCGTGGTCGCCGATCCGGCGGGCCGCGCCATACCTCAAAGTGCGATGGACGGGCTGCGCGCCGACGGCACGGCGGATATCTGGAAGATCGTCCTGTCGCTCGCGCGGCGACCGGGCGACTTGCCCGGAATGATCCGCCTCGCGGGCGATTACCGCCGCGCGCGCCGACGCCTACGCGACGTTGCGCTCCGCGCCGGCGGCGGCTTCGGGCTTCTGTAGCCGCTCGACCTCGGTCTCCACGATCTTGGCGAAGACGTAGTCGGCCGGCCGCGCGTTCTCCAGCGCGATCTCGGGCGCCATGTCGCCGGACGTGCGCGGGCCGCGCAGCGCGACGGTGAGCGCCTTCCACGGCTTCTTCACCGCATCGGCCACCGCCCTCGCCTCGTAGCCGCAATGGGCCATGCAGTCGGCACACTTTTCGTAGTTGCCGGTGCCGTACTTGTCCCAGTCGGTGCCTTCCATCAACTCGCGGAAGGTCGACACGTACCCCTCGCCCAGCAGGTAGCACGGGCGCTGCCACCCGAACACGTTGCGCGTCGGGTTGCCCCACGGCGCACAATGGTATTCCTGGTTGCCCGCCAGGAAGTCGAGATACAGGCTCGAATGGCTGAATGGCCACTTCTTGCCCTTGCCCAGCGCGAATATCTCGCGGAACAGGGTCTTGGTCTTCTTCCGGTTCAGGAAGTGGGCCTGGTCCGGCGCGCGCTCATAGGCATAGCCGGGCGAGACCGTGATGCCGTCGATGCCCAGCGCCTGCGCCTCGTCGAAGAAGGCGGCCGCCCGCTCCGGCGCGATGCCGTCAAACAGGGTGCAATTGACGTTGACCCGGAACCCCTTGGCCCGGGCGTCGCGAATCGCCGCAACCGCGCGGTCGAACACGCCCTCCTGGCAGACCGCGTGATCGTGCGTCTCGCGGTCGCCGTCGAGGTGGATCGAGAAGGTCAGATACGGGCTCGGCGTGAACTGTTCGATACGCTTCTCTAGAAGGAGGGCGTTGGTGCACAAATAGACGAACTTCTTGCGCGCCACCATGCCATCGACGATCTCGCGGATCTCCTTGTGGAGCAGCGGCTCGCCGCCCGCGATCGACACCACCGGCGCGCCGCATTCCTCGACTGCCGCCAGGCAATCCGCGGCGCTCAGCCGCTTGTTCAGGATGGGGTCGGGATAGTCGATCTTGCCGCATCCGGCGCAGGCCAGGTTGCAGCGGAACAACGGCTCGAGCATGAGGACGAGCGGATAACGCGCCTCGCCCTTGAGGCGCTTGCCCATGACATAGGCGCCGACACGCAACTGCTGAATCAGGGGAATGGCCACGAGAGCCCCTTCTTGTTTGAACGGTACCGCGTCCTAGATGGTACCCCGGCCGGCAGATGACCAGGAATAAGTGCGGCGCCCCTCCACCAGCGGGTCATACCAATGCCGCGCCCGGCGCGCAATGGACTCAGCGGCCCCCCGATGTCGCAGGGAAGCGCCCCACTCCCTGCGACGCGGCGTCACGCCCCCAGCCGGGCCTTGAGCCAACTGACGATGGTCGGGATCGTCGTCGGCGAATGGCCCATATGGCCCGAGGGGTAGAATCGGGCGGCCTTGGGATCGCCGTGCTCGAGCAGGACGTACATGTCCTGGATCGGGAAGGTCGTGTCGTTGACGCCGTTCACCAGCAGCAGCGGTGCGCAGGGCCGGTCGAGCACCCCCTGGTCGAGCAGCGAGAGCTTGGGGCAGTATGCGACCCATTCCTCCAAGGTCGACCGGCCGAACGCACTCGCCAGCGTCTCGGCCAGCTCGAAAGCGTAGGAGCCGTGCTGCGCCTTCTCGATCCATTCGGGGGTGAAGGCGTAGTGGGTGCAGCCGCCATGGTCGACGGCGCAGACAAGCCGGTCCTTGTGGGTGTGCGCCACCTTGGCGCCCCAGTATCCGCCGGTCGACCCGCCCCAGATGGCCACCCGCTTGGCGTCGAGGTCGGACCGGGTGGCGATCCACCCGAACACCGCATCCCACATCCGCTCGGCGTCCTCCGAGCCCGGAATTGGCGCGTCGCCCACCCCCGGCATGTCGATCAGCAGCGCCGCCATGCCCTGGGCGATCAGCGCCTCGCCCAGGTCGTAGCGGTCCTCCTTGAACGTATCGATGCCGCCCCAGACCTGCACGACCGGCAGCTTCCCCGCCCCTTTCGGCCGAAAGAGGTAACCGATCGCGGCCTTCCCCTCGCCCGCCCGGCCGCGGAACGGCATCTCGACCCGCTCGGCGTCGTAGGGCATGTAGCGCCACGAGGCGAGCAGCATCTCCTGCGACTTGCGATAGGCGGCCTTCTTGCCCTCGGAGTTGGGCGCCGGATAGCGCCCCATGCGGTAGAGCCCATAGGCGTGAAGGAAGTTCTCGCACGCCGCCTTGTCGTCGCCGTTCGCCTCGGCGGCGCGGGCCTTCTCCTCGTAGGGCTGCGCCGCTTCGCTGTACGCCTTGGCCCAGGCATCGTGGTCGAGCGAGGTCAGCTTGGCGAAGACCGCCTTGTTGTCCGCCGGCGTCGTGTAGGTGAAGGGATGGGACTCGGCGTTGATGCGGTCCTCCCAATGCTTCCAGATTTCGGGGATCGATCGCGTAAAGCGCTGCATGTTCCCTCCGCCCGGTGACGTGCCCGCCTTGCGAGGCGGGGCTTGCATGAGGCACCCTTCTATTCTAAGCGCAGGACCGGCGAAAGGAGCGAGGCGTGGCCGAATCCGGAACCGAGGCGAAAGCGGCCGTCATGGGCGGATCGCCGCTCGCCGGGCGGGCGGCAGCGGTCACCGGGGCGGGGCGCGGCATCGGCGCGGCTGTCGCCGACGCGCTGGCCCGGCTCGGCGCCGATCTCGTGCTGCTCGGCCGCCACGAGGCGACGCTGGCCGCCCAGGCCGAGGCGCTACGCGCGCGCCACGGCGCGAAGGCGATGCCCGTCCCCTGCGACGTGACGGACGCCGCATCCGTCGCCGCGGCCTTCGCCAAGGCCGGCCCGGTCGCGATCCTGGTCAACAATGCCGGCGCGGCGAAGAGCGCGCCTTTCCACCGCACCGACGACGCGCTGTGGAACGAGATGCTCAAGGTCAATCTCTGGGGCGCGGTGAACTGCACCCGCGCCGCCCTGCCCGCGATGCTGGAGGCCGGGTTCGGGCGTATCGTCAACATCGCCTCGACCGCGGGTATCACCGGCTTCGCCTATGTCACAGCCTATTGCGCGGCCAAGCATGCCTTGATCGGGCTCACCCGGTCGCTGGCACTGGAGACGGCGAAAAAAGGCGTCACCGTCAACGCGGTCTGCCCCGGCTACACCGATACGGACATCGTGCGGACGACGGTGGCGAACATCGTCGCCAAGACCGGGCGGTCGGAGACGGACGCGCGTGCGGAGCTCGCCGCGCATAATCCGCAGGGCCGGATCATCGCGCCCGAGGAGGTCGCCGAGACGGTGGCCTTCCTCTGCCTCGACAGCGCGGCCTCGATCACCGGCCAGTCGATCGCCGTCGCCGGCGGAGAGCTGATGTGAGCCTTTCTCCCAAGCATTTCGGCTGGCGCGTCGCGGACCGCGTGGCGACCGTCACGCTCGACCGGCCGGAGAAGAAGAACCCGCTGACCTTCGAGAGCTATGCCGAGCTGCGCGACACATTCCGCGCGCTGGGCGACGAAAAGGACATCCGCGCCGTCCTGCTGACCGGCGCGGGCGGGAATTTCTGCTCCGGCGGCGACGTGCACGAGATCATCGGCCCGCTGGTCGCGATGAAGCTGCCCGAGCTCCGCCGGTTCACGCAGATGACCGGCGATGTGGTCAAGGCGATGCGCGCGTGCCCGCAGCCGATCGTCGCCGCCATCGACGGCGTGTGCGCGGGCGCCGGCGCGTGCCTCGCCATGGCGTGCGACATCCGCCTCGGCACGCCCCGCTCGACCGTCGCCTTCCTGTTCGTGCGCGTCGGGCTCGCCGGCTGCGACATGGGCGCCTGCGCCATGCTGCCGCGCATCATCGGGCAGGGCCGCGCGGCGGAGCTTCTGTACACCGGCCGGGCGATGAGCGCCGAGGAGGCGCTGGCGTGGGGCTTCTACAACCGGCTCGTCGCGCCCGACGCGCTGGCGACGGATGCAGCGAAGCTGGCACACACGCTGGCGCACGGTCCCACCCATGCCCACGCCACCACCAAGCGCATGCTGAACGCCGAGTGGGAGATGGGCCTCGACGCCGCCATCGACGCGGAGGCGGAGGCACAGGCCGAGCTGATGACCCGCAAGGACTTCGCGCGCGCCTACCATGCCTTCGTGGCGAAGCAGCGCCCGGCCTTCGAGGGGGATTGATGACCCCGGTGGAGACGCTCGGCTGGCCGTTCTTCGAGCCGCGCCACCGCGCGCTGGCGGGCGAGATCGCGACCTGGGCCGCGCGCGAGATCGCCCCGCTCTCCGACCATGAGCCTGAGACCGACGCGGCGCTCGACGCGCTGTGCCGCGACATCGTGGGCCGACTCGGCCGCGCGGGCTTCCTCGGCTGGTGCGTGCCCACTGCCTATGGCGGCAAGTGCGATCCGCTCGATGTGCGCGCGGTTGCGCTGATCCGCGAGGCGCTGGCCTACCACTCCGGCATCGCCGATTTCTGCTTCGTCATGCAGGGGCTCGGCACCGGCTCGATCACGCTTTACGGCAGCGAAGACCTGAAAAAGCGCTATTTGCCGGAGGTCGCGGCGGGCACGCGCATCGCGGCCTTCGCACTGTCCGAGCCCGAAGCCGGGTCCGACGTGGCGGCGATGTCCTGCGCCGCGCGGCGGGACGGCGACCACTACGTGCTCGACGGCACCAAGACCTGGATCTCGAACGCGGGCCTCGCCGACCACTACGTCGTGTTCGCCCGCACCGGCGAGCAGCCCGGCGCGCGCGGCATCACCGGTTTCGTCGTCGACGCCGACACGAAGGGCCTGACCGTCGCCGAACGCATCCCGGTCATCGCGCCCCACCCGCTCGGCACGCTCAAGTTCGAAAATTGCCGCGTGTCCGCCGACCGCATTCTCGGCACGCCGGGCGAAGGCTTCAAAGTCGCGATGTCGACGCTCGACGTGTTCCGCCCGTCGGTCGGCGCGGCGGCGCTCGGCTTCGCGCGCCGGGCGATGGACGAGGCGACGGCGCGGGCCAAGGCGCGCCACGCATTCGGCAAGAAGCTGGCCGAGTTCCAACTCATCCAGGAAAAGCTCGCCGACATGGCGCTGGCCGTCGACGCGGCCGCCCTTCTCGTCTATCGCGCCGCCTGGACCAAGGACACGATCGGCGGGCGCGTCACGCGCGAGGCCGCCATGGCGAAACTTCACGCCACAGAGGCGGCGCAGAACGTGATCGACCAGGCCGTGCAGGTGTTCGGCGCGCAGGGTGTCGTCGCCGGCGCGACCGTCGAGCGGCTCTACCGCGAGATCCGCGCCCTCCGCATCTACGAGGGCACCACCGAGATCCAGAAGCTGATCATCGCCGGCCAGATGCTGGCCGAGAAGAAATAGGGAGACGAGCATGGCCAACGACAAACCGCCGTTCCGCGCCGACCATGTGGGAAGCCTGCTGCGCCCCGCCGCGCTGCTCGACGCGCGCGAGAGCTGGAAGCAGGGCAAGCTCGGCCGGGACGAACTCACCCGCCTCGAAGACGCGGCGGTGCGCGAGGCGGTCGCGCTGCAGGAGTCCCTCGGCCTCAAGAGCATCACCGACGGCGACTACCGGCGCGACCATTGGTGGGTCGATTTCGTGCAGGCGATTGGCGGGGTGAAGATCGCCGGCGGGCTGCCCGTGCGCTTCCACAACGAGGGCGGCGACATCGAGTACGCGCCGCCGCGCGCCGAAGTGACGACCAAGCTCACCCGCCCGAAGGGCATCTCGACCGACGACTTCAAGTTCCTGAAAGCGGCGACGAAAGGCACGGCGAAGCAGTGCGTGCCCTCGCCCACCATCGTGCATTTCCGCGGCGGGCGCGAGGCGGTGAGCCGCGACGCCTATCCCGAGATGGACGCGTTCTTCGCCGACCTCGCCCACGTCTATAACGAGGAGTTTCAAGCGCTGGCAGCACTCGGCTGCGAATATTTGCAGATAGACGATACCAATTTTGCGTTCCTGTGCGACCCGGCGCTGCGCGAGAACACGCGCAAGCTGGGCGAGGATCCCGACACGCTGCCGCACCGCTACGCCAAGCTGTTGAACGACTCGATCGCCGGGCTGCGACCGAAGATGAGCGTCTGCGTGCATCTCTGCCGCGGCAACCATGAGAGCTCGTGGGTCGCCGATGGCGGGTACGAGCCGGTCGCGGAGACCCTGTTCAACGAGCTCGACGTCGACGGGTTCTTCCTGGAATACGACTCCCCGCGCGCCGGCGACTTCAAGCCGCTGCGCTTCGTACCCAAGGGCAAGAAGGTCGTGCTCGGCCTCGTCACCACGAAGAAAGCGCAGATCGAGGACCGCGACACGGTCCGCCGGCGCATCGACGAGGCCGCGAAGGTGCTGCCGCTCGATCAGCTTTGCCTCAGCCCGCAATGCGGCTTCGCCTCCACCAAGCTTGGCAACAAGCTGACCGTCGAGGACGAGAAGGCGAAGCTCGGCCTGATCGTCGCGCTGGCGGACCAGGTATGGGGCAGCGCGTGACGGTGCCGTGGTGATCTGGGCTGCGCTCGCCGCGGCCGCCTTTGCGGCCTGGGGCTGGCTGCTGTTCCTGCGCGGTGGGTTCTGGCGCGCCGGACCGCATCTGCCCCAGGCGGAGCGGCTGGACGAATGGCCCGAGGTGGTCGCCGTCGTTCCCGCACGCAACGAGGCCAACTATGTCGGTCGGGCCGTCGCCTCGCTGCTTGCCCAGCACTATCGCGGCCGGTTCCGCGTGATCGTCATCGACGACGGCAGCGACGACCTGACATCCGACGCCGCACGCGAGGGCGCGCGCTCGAACCAGGCCGAACGTCTCTCCGTGATCGCCGCTGCGCCGCGCCCCGATGGCTGGGTCGGCAAGGTTTGGGCAATGGCGGAGGGTGTGCGCCACGCTCAAGAGACGGCACCCGAAGCACGCTATGTGTGGTTCACCGACGCCGACGTCACCCACGCGCCCGAGACCCTGTCGCGCCTCGTGGCGATGGCGGAGACCGGGTCGCGCGACCTTGTCTCGCTGATGGTGCGCCTGTCCTGCCGCACCGCGTGGGAGCGGCTTCTGGTACCGGCCTTCGTGTTCTTCTTCCAGATGCTGTACCCGTTCCGCTGGTCGAACGACCCGGCGCGCGCGACCGCCGCCGCCGCCGGCGGCTCGATGCTGGTGCGGCGTACGGCGCTCGACCGCATTGGCGGCATGGCCGCGATCCGCGGCGCGCTGATCGACGATTGCGCGCTGGCGGCCGCGATCAAGCCGGGCGGGCGAACCTGGGTCGGCCTGTCCCTCGCGGATTCCAGCATCCGACCCTATGAAGGGCTCGGCGGGATCTGGACGACCGTCGCGCGAACCGCGTTCGACCAGCTCCGCTACTCGGCGGTGGCTCTGGTGGGGACCGTGGCCGGCCTCGCGCTCGTTTTCCTGGTGCCGCCGCTGGCGGCCATCTTCGCGCCCTGGCCCGCGAACATGATCGGTGCCGTCGCCTGGGCAGCGATGGCCATTGCCGAGGCGCCGACGCTCGCCCTCTACCGACAGCCGCGCTGGCTCGGCCTGCTCCTGCCGCTGGCGGCGCTGCTCTACATGGCGATGACGCTCGATTCCGCGCGCCGGCACTGGCGCGGCGCGGGCGGGGCGTGGAAGGGCCGCACGCACGGCCCCGCGCCGGAACCGTCGTGACCGGCGTCACCGTCGAGACGCCGTCGGGCAAGGGCGCGGGCGACGAGAACTTCCCCGTCGGCTCGTTCCTGATCGCACGGCCGCTGCGCCCGCACGTCGCGACGTTCTATGCGTTCGCGCGTGCCATCGACGACATCGCCGACAACCCTGCGCTGGCCGCCGACGAGAAAGTGCGGCGGCTCGATGCGATGGAGGACGCGCTCTATGGCCGGGCGAGCCCGCCGGGCGTCGAGAAGGCCACGCGCGTGCGCGAAAGCTGCCTTGCGACCAACGTGCCGCTCGACCATTGCCGCGAACTGATCGCCGCGTTCAAGCGCGACGCGACCAAGCTGCGCTACACGGACTGGGACGATTTGATGGGGTACTGCATCCTGTCGGCCGCGCCGGTCGGGCGCTACCTCCTCGATCTGCACGGCGAATCCCGCGAGGGCTGGCCGGCCTCGGATGCGCTCTGCAACGCGCTCCAGGTGCTCAACCACCTGCAGGATTGCGCGGACGACTACCGCAACCTCGACCGCGTGTACCTGCCCGAGCCGTGGCTCTTCGCCGAAGGCGAGAGCGTGGACTGCCTGACCCGCTCGGCGGCGTCGCCCGGCCTCCGGCACGTGCTCGACCGGCTGATCGTTGCGACCGACGAGCTGCTGGTGACCGCGCGCACCCTGCCCGACCGGCTGAAGAGTCGCGGCCTCGCGATGGAGTCCGCGGTGATCGTGCGGCTCGCGCTGCGCCTGTCCGAGCGGTTGAAGCACGGCGATCCGCTGGCCACGCGCGTCGCGCTGACCAAGGCGGATTTCGTCTCGTGCGGCGTGCGCGGCGCGGTGGCCGGCCTGTTTCGCTGATTCCCTCGCCGCACGTCTACTCGTCCGTCCGCGTCAGGTGGCGGCGCACCGAAAACAAATGCAGGTCGAAGCGGCGCGTCACGAGGCCCCAGATGCCCTCCTGCGCCGTCAGCATGATGGTCACCGCGACGACGCCCAGCAGGATCAGATACCAGGTGCCGTAGTCGGCCAGCAGCTCGCGCAGAACGAAATAGATCAGCATTCCGATGAACGGCCCTTCGAGCGTGCCGATCCCGCCGATCACCACCATGAAGATCACCACGACGGTCCAGTCGTTCACGCTGAACGCCGCCTCGGGCGAGATGCGCAGCTTCTGGAGAAAGATCACCGAGCCGATGAGTCCCGTACACGCCGCCGTGACGACGTAGATGATCAGCTTGGTGCGGAACGTGTTGACGCCGAGGCTCGCCGAGGCCGGCTCCGAGTCGCGGATCGCCGTCAGCGCAAGCCCGTGCCGCGAGCGCAGCAGCGCGTAAACGATCGCGAATACCGCGGCGAGCACGCCCAGCGACAGCCAGTACTCCGCCATCTCGCGCGCGTCGCGCGTGGCGCCGATCTGGCGCACGATGGAAGGCGTCAGCGACATGCCCGACCCGGCGCCGAGCTCGCGGATCAGGCTGGCCGAGAGAGCGAAGATCTCTGCCACCACCCAGGTGCCGACCGCGAAATAGGCGCCGCGCAAGCGGAACACGATCAGCGCCACGGGGATCGAGATCAGCCCCGCCACCGGTCCGGCGACCGCCATCGCGACATAGGCGTTCGCCCCGAGCGAGCCGCTCAGGTAGAAGAACACGTAGGCGCCGATCCCGACGAAGGCCTGCTGGCCCACCGACACCAGCCCTGCGTAGCCGGCGAGCAGGTTCCAGAGCTGGGCCAGCGCCAGGTAGTACGCCATCTCGGCGACCAACCGCAGATCGCCCGGCCCGCCCCACCAGGGCAGCGTGGCCAGAGCGATCAGCGCGGCCAGCCCAAACCATGCGAAGGTCCGGCTCTCCCGTGTCGTGCGCTCCACCGCGACTGGCATCATTCCCTCGTGCGCGGGAACAGCCCGCTCGGCTTGACGATCAGGATGACCAGGAAGGCGATGTGCCCGGCCAGGATCTGCCAGGTCGGCGACAGCGCGGCCCCGACCGCCTGGGCAATGCCCAGAACCATGCCGCCGATCAGCGTGCCCCACAAACTGCCCAGCCCGCCGATGATCACCGCCTCGAAAGCGAAGATCAGGCGGATCGGGCCCGAGGAGGGGTCGAACGTCGTGCGGATCGCGAACAGCACGCCGGCCACTGCCGTGAACACCATCGCGATGCCCATCGCCACCGCATAGAGATGGCGGTTGTCGATGCCCATCAATTCGGCCGTGCCCGGGTCATCGGACGCGGCGCGGAAGGCCCGACCAAGACCGGTGCGGTAGAACAGGAGCTGCAGCGCGAGGATGCTCACCACCGCGACGGCGAACACGATCAGCGGGAACACGCCCACCGCAATTCCGCCCGGAAGCTGGATACTCTGGGTCTCGATCGCGCCCTGCTGCAGCCGCCTAGTATAGGCGCCGAACGCGATCAGCAGCGCGTTCTGGATGATGACGGAGATTCCGAACGTGACGAGCAGCGGCGGGAGCAGGCCGCCGGTCAAGGTCAGGTTCAGCAAACCCCGCTGCAGCGCGTAGCCGACGATGAACATCGCCGGGACGACGGCGATGAGGCTGGTGATCGGGTCGAGCCCAGTCGCGGACACCACCATCATCGCGACATAGGCGCAGAGCACGATCAGGTCGCCATGCGCGATGTTCACCAGCCGCATGATGCCGAACGACAGCGACAGCCCGATCGCGAACAGGGCGTAGAGCCCCCCCAGCAGGCCGCCCTGGACGAGGATGTTGCCCCAGTCCATCAGACGCCGAAATAGGCGGCGGTGATCGCGCCGCGGTCGAAGCCCACGGTCGGCGCGGTCAGCGCGACCCGCCCTTCCTGCAGGCAGTAGAACCGCGCGGCCGCGTCGAGGGCGCGGTTGATGTCCTGCTCGACCACGATCAGCGTCGTGCCCTCGACCGCCACGGCGGCGAGGCAGGCATAGATATCCTTGATCACCACGGGGGCGAGGCCGAGCGACAGCTCGTCGCAAAGGAGGAGGCGCGGGTTCGCCATCAGCGCCCGGCCGATCGCGCACATCTGCTGCTGCCCGCCCGACAGGGACGGTGCGAGGATGTTGCGCCGCTCGGCCAGCATCGGGAACAGCCCATAGACGCGATCGAGCGTCCACGGACCCAGCCGCTTGCAATGGCCGCCAAGCCTGAGGTTCTCCTCGACGGTCAGGCTTTGGAACAGCTTGCGCCCCTCCGGCACCATGGCGATGCCGAGCCGGACGATCTCATGCGGCGTGCGGTGGCCGATCGGTGCGCCGTCGAAAGCGACCATGTCGGGCGCGGTGTCGAGTGCGCCGGCCACCGCGCGCAGGAAGGTCGTCTTGCCGGCGCCGTTGGCCCCGATGATGGCGACGGTCTCGCCCTCCTCCACCGTGAGGTCGATGTCGTAGAGCGCCTGAAAATCGCCGTAGAAAGCGCGCAGCGCGTGCGTTTCGAGAAGACTCATTGGGCGGGGATGCCCATGTAGACCTCCTGCACGCGCGGATCGGCCATCACGGCCTGCGGCGGACCCTCGGCCAGCATCTGGCCGAAATTGACGACGACCAGGCGGCTCGCCACCGAGACCAGCGCATGCACGATATGCTCGATCCAGACGATCGTCGTGCCCTGGGCGTGGATGCCGCGGATGGTCTCGATCAGCTCGCGGCATTCGTGCTCGGTGAGCCCGCCGGCAATCTCGTCGAGCAGCAGCAATTTCGGACGCATGGCGAGCGCGCGGGCGAGCTCCAGCCGCTTGCGCTGCAACAGGGTCAATGTCCGCGCCGGCACGTTGGCCCGATCGAGCAGGCCGGTGACGCGCAGCACCTCGGCGCAGCTCTCGTAGCTTTCCCGCTCGGTCGCACCGGCGCCGAAGATGGCGCCGACCAGCAGGTTCTCGAACACGGTCATGTTCGCGAAGGGGTGCGGGATCTGGTAGGACCGCCCCATCCCGCGTCGCGAGCGCACATGCGGAGCGAGCGCCGTAACATCCTCGCCGTCGAACACCACACGTCCGCCGTCGGGAACCACGTCGCCGGTGATCAGGTTGAACATCGACGACTTGCCGGCCCCATTCGGCCCGATCACGGCCAGCGCCTCCCCCTTCTCGACCGAAAGGCTGAGCCCGTCCACGGCCTTGAGCGCACCGTAGGATTTCGAAACCCGGTCGAGTTCGAGCAGGACCGCCATCACAGACCTTCGATGGGACCGCCGCCGCCCCGAGGGGCGGCGGCGTCGCGACCGTTAGGAGTAGGAAATCGGCTCGAACGGGCTGTCGAGCGGAATCTCAGGAGCGGACTTGTTATAGACGATGTTCAGCTCGTACTTGTGCTTGGTGCCCTTCTTCCACTGGCCGCCGACCAGCGGAGTGGTGCACACGTTCTTCACCGGGTTCTTGGCGCCGCCTGCCTTCCATGTGATCGGACCGACCAGTGAGTGGTAGTCGGTGTCGGCCACGGCGTCACGGATCGCTTCGGGCGAGAGCTTCTTGGCGCGCTTCAGCGCGTCGATCGCGACCTCGAGGTTGGCGTGCTTGAAGCCGATCGGCTGGGTCCACTGCTTGTGAGTCGCCGCCTCGTAGGCGTCGCAGAACTGCTGCGCGGTCTCGCCGGTCAGATTCGACTTGAACGGGTGGTGGTGCGACCACCACACCTCGGTCGACGTGCCCGCGCCGCGATCGCCCAGCGCCTCGACGGCGGTCGGAAACAGCAGCGCCTTCGGCGGCGTCATGATCTTCGGCCGGTAGCCCTGCTGGGCGCACTGGGTCCAGAAGGTCGCGAATTGCGGCGGGTTGAAGATGCCGCAACACACCTCGCACCCGGCCTTCTTCAGCTCGGTGATCTGCGCGGTGAAGTCGTCGGAGAGCGGCGGGTAGAGTCCCAGATTGTGGACGTCGAACCCCTTGGACTTGAACAGGGCCGGCAGGCCGTGCTTTTCGTCGTTCGCCGCGATCCCGTCCGGGTCGTTGGTGAACATGGTGCCGAGCTTCTTGTTGGTGGGAAGCGTCAGCCACATGTCGGCAAACGTGTTGCCCACCTGATCGAAGCCCCAGAAGAAATGGTAGGTCCACTCGAACCCCTTGGCGGGATTTCCGCGCCGGCCGAAGAACCACGATTGCCACGGGTCGTCCGACGTGACGCAGGGCACTCCGTTCAGCTCGCACTGGTCGGACACCGGGTTGGTGGTGTCGGAGGTGGACGACGCCACCATGAAATCGATGCGGTCGTTGTTGATGAGCTGCGCCGCCACTTCCGAGGCGCGGTTCGGGTTGGACTGGCTGTCCTTGTAGATGATCTCAACCGGATGCTTCTCGCCGGCGACCATGATGCCGTCACTCAGCGCCTTGCGTACGCCCGCGAGCACGAACTGGTCGGCCTCGCCGAATGCGGCGATGGGCCCGGTCGACGGACTGACCATGCCGATCTTGATCGTCCGCCCCGCCGCATGGGCCGAGCGCATCAGAAGTGCCGGCGCTGCAAGCGCGCCGGCGCCGCCGAGCGCGAGCGTGCGCAGGGCCTTCCGCCGTCCATGATCCGGACCGGGTCTCGACGTTACCGATTTCGGTGCCTTAGGGCCTTTGCGCATGTTCGCCTCCCTCGCTGTATGGTTGGCCCAAAGCTAGCCAAAGCGAGGCGACGCTTCAATGGGACAGCGCGCTGGCTGACCGAATTGGTTCTATTACTGACGGTTGGGCCTGCGGCCTCGTCCTGGGCAGTGAGCCCAGCCGATCAGGCAGGCGGGACGAATTGGCCTGGGTCAGCCCTCGGCGAGCGCCGCTACCTTTTCTTCGATGGCGGAAATCAGCGCATCGAACCCGCCGCGCGCCAGGACGCTGGAATACTCGGACCTGCGGGTTGCCAACTCGCTGATCGCGCCCTTCAGCAGCACGTCGACGACCTTCCAGCCATCCTCGAACGGCCGCATGATGTAGCGCACCGCGACGGGCTCGTCCCCCGGCGAGGCGATCTCGGTGCCGACCACCACCGCATCGCCGCGCATTTTGGTCTCACCGGTCAGGCGAAAGGTCTCGCCCGAATAGCCGTCGAACCGGGATGCGTAGTTGGCGATAGACAGGCGGGTAAATGCGTCGACCAGCTTCTTCCGCTGGTCGGGGGTGAAGCTTTCCCAGTAGCGGCCGACCGCGACCTGGGCCATGAGTGGCAGGTTGAATGCATTCCTGACGACCGAGTCCAGGGCCTTGTATCGGCCGTGATAGCCCAGCTTTTCGGCATTTTTCATGACAGAAAGCAGGGAGGAATTGAAGGATTCGACGACCTGTCGGGCCGGCACACGATCATCATCGGGCGCGGTGGCCCGGGCCGCGATGGGCACGGCAAGAGCCAAGCCGAACGCCAGCGCGACGGCGGCGACGAAGGTTCTACGGACCAAGGAAACTCTCCTCTCCCGGCGGTGCAGCGCACCGTTACCCGCGAGAGATGTTGTTGCACCGCGAAAAACGCAAGGTGCCATTGCCACATTGTGAGGCAATTAGCCTCACGGGCGGTTTAATTCACCTTGCTGCGCAGCGCGTTCAGCAAACCCTCGACGTTACCGCCAGCATTCCGGATCACCGCGGCGAACTCGTCGCGGTGGGTCACGCTCATGCTGATGCCCTCGACCAGGACGTCACGAATTTTATAGGCCGAATCCACGTCATGGACGCGCCAATCCACCCGCACCGGCTGGGGCGCATCGTTGGGCTTCAGGGTCGACATAACCATCGAGTCCGTCGCCGAAACCCTTACGGTCTGCTTGATGGTGATGCCCTCGCCCGAATAGCTGCCGAACTGTTTGGCGTAGGACTTGACGATGAAATCCTCGAACAGCTTGACGAACTCCTCGCGCTGCTCGGGCGTCGCGCGGCGCCAATACAGGCCGAGCACGAACCTGGCGATCGCCGGCACGTCGAAATTGTGCGTGAACAGGTCCCGGAACCGCTTCTCTCGCTCCGCGACGCTGATCTTGTTCTGGGTGAGCGAGGAGATCGCCTCCTGACTCAAATGGGTGATGAACTGATCGGGCGCCTGTGACGGGGCCGCGACCGCACCAGCGGCCAAGCCTACGCATAGAACTACGGTCAGCAACGGCATCGTCAGCCGGCGTGCGAGTCGCATCGACATCTCATTCACCCCTAGAGTCGCTCGGGCCGGTCTTCGACCGTGTCCCGTTCGTTCTGCACACGTTTGTGCGCAACATCCTTAAGAAACGGTTATCGGGCTGCTTCCCTCTTTGGCCGGACTCTATAGCGCAGTTGCCCCGGCCGGACAACGGGCGGCCGTGTCGCATCTCGGAGGGACGCCGCTTGACTTGCATCAAAAGCCGGGAGCGCAAAGGCGCTAGCATTATTCGCGAACCGGAAATTGCCCGGCTCCAGACGAGGAGGTTCGCATGAACGCCAAGGACGTGATGACCGCAGACGTGATCACAGTGCAGCCGGACACAAGCGTCACTGAGATTGCCGGACTCCTCGTCGATCGCCGCATCAGCGCCGTACCGGTGATCGACGTATCGGGACGGCTCGCCGGCATTGTCAGCGAGGGCGACCTCATGTGCCGGCCGGAAACCGGCACGGCGATCCGCCACAGGTCATGGTGGCTCGGGTTGATAACGTCGGGCGAGAGCGCCGCGTCCCACTTCGTGAAGTCGCACGGGCTGACCGCTGCCGACGTAATGACCCGTGATGTCGTGACGGTCGACGAGTACACACCCCTCGCCGAGATTGCCGAAATCCTGGAGACCCGCCACATCAAGCGGGTCCCTGTGGTACGCGACGGCCAAGTCGTGGGCATCGTCAGCCGCGCCAACCTGGTGCAGGCGCTCGCCACGCAGCGCAGCGCCGCCCCGCGCCGGGCAGAGGCCGACGTGCATATCCGCGACAAGCTCATGAGTTTGGTCGCAGGTTTCGCCCACCCCGAAAGTGCGGCCGAGCATAAGGCGGCCGACGCCGAGTCGCGCGAGCGCGTGCTCGCCGCCGTGGCCGATGAGGACTGGCCCGACCTCGCCTGGACGAGCGTGACGGTGACCGACGGGGTGGTCGAATTGTGGGGCTACACCGATTCCGAATCCGACCGGCGCGCCTGGCAAATCACGGTTGAAGGCATTTCCGGCGTGAAGAAGCTGATCGACCGCCGCTCAGCCCGTCCTGCCATCGTCGCGGCCTACTGATCGTCCCGCCGGCGCGGCGAAACCCCGTGGCATAGCCGGGCGCGCGGCGCTATCGTGCCGCAAGGCATGTACGGGGGACGCAATGAAGGCGACGGTCAACGGCGTCACGCTCAACTACATCATCGAGGGGCGCGAGGGCGCTCCGTGGCTCACCTTCTCCAACTCGCTGGCGACCGACCTGTCCATGTGGGACGACCAGGTCGCGGCGCTGAAGAACGATTGGCACATCCTGCGCTATGACAAGCGCGGCCACGGCGCCTCGCCCGCCCCCACCCCGCCCTGGCGGATGAAGGACCTGGTTGCCGACGTCCTCGCGCTGTGGGACGAGTTCGGCATCAAGCGCTCGCACTTCGCCGGCGTCTCGATCGGCGGGATGACGGCGCTCGGCCTCGCCCTCGACCACCCCGGCCGCGTCGCCAGCATCACGGTCGCGGATTCGCGCGCCGACGCGCCCGAGCCCTACCGGGCCAACTGGCCGCCCCGCATCGAGATCGCGACGACCCAGGGCATGGCACCGCTGGCCGATCCCACCGTCGAGCGCTGGTTCACCGCTGGCTACCGCGCGGCGCACCCCGACGTGATCGAGCGGTTCCGCAAGATGGTATCGACCACGACGGTCGACGGCTATGTCGGGTGCGGGCACGCGCTGGTGAATCTCGACTATTTGCCGCGCATCGGTCAGATCAAGACGCCGACGCTGATCCTGTGCGGGCTCGACGACGCGATGATCGAGCCGTCGCGCGACATGCACAAGCGCATCGCAGGCTCGGAATTCGCCGAGTTCGGTCCCGCCGGCCACATCTCGAATGTCGAGCAGCCGGAGCGCTTCACCACGGCGCTGTCGGCATTCCTCGCCAAGCATCGGGACGCCTGACCATGGCGCAGACCTTTCGCGAGCGGGCGGACGCGCGGTGCATCCCCATTGTGGCGCTCGAGAAGGCGAAGCTCGGCACATGGCTGAAGGGCCAGGACGCCGCCCTGCGCAGCTGGGTTGCGGCGACCGAATTCAAGGCCGAGCCCGGCACGTCGAGCTTCGTCGCCGGGCGGAACGGGCAGCTTGCCCGCATCCTCCTGGGTGTCGATCCGGCGCAAGCCTATGGCAACTGGGCGGGGCTGGCCGCAAAACTTCCGGCCGGCAGCTACCGCATCGAGGGGCGGCTCGATGCGCGTCACGCGACGCAGGCCGGTCTCGCCTGGGCGCTCGCCGGTTACCGATTCGCTCGCTACAAGTCCGACGCCAAACCCGGCCCGGCACGCGCGCTGGTCTGGCCCGACCGGTGCGACCGCGCCTATGTGCGCCACACCGCCGAGGCCACCACGCTGGTCCGCGACCTGATCAACACGCCCACCGAAGATCTCGGACCCGGCGAGCTCGCCGCCGCCGCGCGTGCGCTGGCGCGCAAACACAAGGCACGCTGCACGGTCATCGTGGGCGATCAGCTTCTGGCGCGAAATTACCCGACGATCCACGCCGTCGGCCGCGCCGCGTCGCGCGCGCCGCGCCTGATCGACATCGTGTGGGGCCGTCCCTCCGATCCGAAGGTCACGCTGTGCGGCAAGGGCGTGTGCTTCGACACGGGCGGGCTCGACCTCAAGCCGGCCACCGGCATGCTACGCATGAAGAAGGATATGGGTGGCGGCGCCCACGTCCTCGGTCTCGCTCACATGATCATGGCGCACAAGCTGCCGGTGCGGCTGCGCGTCCTGGTGCCGGCAGTCGAGAATTCCGTCTCGGGCAACGCGATCCGGCCGCTCGACGTGGTGAAGACGCGCAAGGGCATCACCGTCGAGATCGGCAACACCGATGCCGAAGGCCGGCTGATCCTGTGCGATGCGCTGGCCGAGGCCGACCGCGAGAAGCCCGAGGTTATCGTCGATTACGCGACGCTGACCGGCGCCGCACGGGTCGCGCTGGGGCCCGATCTGCCGGCCCTGTTCTGCAACGACGACAAATGGGCCGACGCCGCGCTCGCGGTCGGCACACGCGAAGGCGACCCGATGTGGCGCATGCCGCTGTGGAAGCCTTATCGCGAAATGCTGAACAGCCCGGTTGCCGACATCAACAACGTGTCGGAGGGCGGCCAGGCCGGAGCGATCACCGCGGCGCTCTACCTCAACGAGTTCGTGAGCCCCGCGACGCCGTGGCTCCATATCGACCTGATGGCGTGGAACAACCGCGACCGGCCGGGCAAGCCGCAGGGCGGCGAGGCGCAGGCCATGCGCGCCATCTACGCCCTGATCGCCGAGCGTTACGGAAAAAGGAAGCGCAAATGAACGGCACGGAACGGCGCGAGTTCGTCCGCAAGCACCGCACCTGCGTATTCGGGTATGGGCGCAGGGCGCACGGGCCGTCCATGTCGATCGTCTACTACGTGATGGATGGCGACGACATCCTGGTCTCGACCATGATCGGCCGGGCGAAGGCGAAGGCGGTCGCGCGCAACCCGCAGGTCTCGCTCTGCGTGCTCGACGAGAAATGGCCGCCGACCTACCTGCTGGTCTACGGCACCGCCAAGATCGAGGAGGAAGGCGGCGAGGAGCTGATGGCACGCGTCGTCGAGCTGATGGCGAGCCAGCCCATGCCCAAGGCGGAGCGCGAACGGATCTACGAGCTCGCCCGCAAGGAGGGGCGCGTCGTGGTCCGCATCGCGCCGGACTCGACGTTCGAATCCCCGCCGCGCCACGTCTGGCAGCCCGACGACGTGAAAACCCTGTCGCACGGCTACGGCGCCACCATGCCCTGGGCCGCGGATTAGCGAGACCCCCTACCCGCGGCGGCGGCGGCGGACTAGGATATCCGCGTTCGGACGGAACGGAGGGCTCCCATGGCCAAGACGCTTACCAAGCCCGAGATCATCCCCTACGACCAGGCGACGGCGTTCCCGCGCGGCGACGGGGTGGAGACGCGCTCCTTCGTCGGTCACGACCGCGGCCTCGGCGCGCATGTCTGCACCGGCACGACATCCTTCCCCAAGGGCACGAAGATCCCGTTCCATTCGCACAATTGCGACGAGCAGGTCCTGATCCTCGACGGCGAGGCACAGGTCGACATCGAGGGCGAGGCGCCGCACTTCGTCAAGAAGCACGACATGAGCTTCATCCCGGAGGGGCGCGTCCACCGCTTCATCAATACCGGCGACGGGCCGCTGGTGATCCTGTGGATCTACGACACGGAGAAGGTGACCCGCACCTTCGCCGAGTCCGGCAAGACCGTCCCGCACCTTTCGGCCTACGACAAGGTCTGACATGCCGCGCGCCGAAGTGATCCGCGCCGCGGAGGCGGAGCGCGTCGCGCGCGGCGACGGCATCGAGACGATCAAGCTCGTCTCGCCCGGGCGCGGCGCCGGGGCGCGCATCCACACCGGCATCACCCGCCTGCCGCCCGGCAAGGCCATCCCGTTCCATTCGCATAATTGCGACGAGCAGGTGCTGGTGGTTGAGGGCGAGGGGCTGATGGAAGTCGAAGGTCGCGATCCGTTGCGCGTGCATCCGGGCGACGCGGCCTTCGTGCCCGAGGGTATCTCGCACCGCTTCGCGAGCGTGGGCCCAGGCACGCTCGCGCTGCACTGGGTCTATGCCGCCGAGCGGGTCACGCGCACCTTCACCGAGACGGGCGAGACGGTCGCCCATCTCGGCACCGACGACACGGTTCCGGCGCGGTAGCGATCCGCACCCGCCTTGCCCATCGCCGCATTCTCTGGTGTCATCGGCCGAACGCGGGAGGGAACGAAGAATGGCAGGCACGAACACTGGAGCGATCCGGCATGTCGGCGCGTGGTGCCTCGTCACGCGGCGGGTCACCGCGCCGGATGGCGCGGTCAGCTACCCTCTGGGCCTGCCGGGCGAAGCGCGAGGCTTCCTCACCTACAACGATACGGGCTTCATGTCGGTCGGCTTCGCCGGCGCGCCCGCCGGTACGCCGGGCCAGCCGACCGGCGCCAACTGCTATGCTGGCCCGTACGAGTTCGACGGCAAGGTGATGCTGCACCACCTCGCCTACCACTCGAATCCGTCGCAGATCGGCGGCACGTTCCGCCGCGACGTGGGATGGGAGGGCGAGAACCTGATCCTGTCGAACCGGGCGCCGGACGGCACGCTCGGCGAGATGATCTGGGCGCCGGTGAAGTAGCCGGGGCGCGCCGACAAGGTCGCGTTCTGAACCCTACCCGGCCTTCGCGGCCGGACGGATGCGTCCCACGACGGGTTCGGCGGGCGCTTCGTCCCATGGCGGCGCGAGGGACGGACGGCCGAAGGCATAGCCCTGCAGGAAGTCCACCCCCTCGCGTTCCAAGAGCGCCGCTTCCTCCATCGTCTCCACACATTCGGCGACGGTACGAAGGTCGAGATTGCGCGCGAGATCGAGCAGCGTGCGCACGAACACCAGGTTGCTCGGCGAGTTGCAGATGTCACGCACGAACGAGCCATCGATCTTGATCATGTCGACGGCCAGCGTCTTGAGCTGCACGAACGAGGTGTAGCCGGCACCAAAATCGTCGAGCGCCACGCGGCAGCCCAGGTCCTTGAGCGCCAGCACGAAGTGCGCGCATTCCCCGATATCGTCGAGCGCCGCGGTCTCGGTGATCTCGACCACCAGCCGTTGGGCCAATTCCGGCTTGCCCCGCAGCAGCGCCAGCATTCCGCGCAGCCACGAGCGGTCGGTCGTGGTCAGACCCGAGACGTTGATGGCCAGCGTCACGTCGCGGGTGGCCGCCAGCGCATCGACCGCGAGGTCCATCGCCTTGCGGTCGACGACCCGGATGAGGCCGAGCTGTTCCACCGCCGGCATGAAGGTCGCCGCCGTGTGCACCTCGCCCGACAAATCGAGCTTGCGCATCAGGCACTCGTAGAACACCGGCTCGTGGGACCTCGCCTTGACGATCGGCTGGTAGGCGAAGCGCAGCCGGTCCTCGCGCACCGCCAGCTTCACCTGCTCGGCCATCACGATGTTGTCGCGGTGGCCGCGCCGCTGTTCCTCGGAATAGGCGTAGACGACGGAGCAGTCGCGCCCGGCACGCTTGGCCTTGGCCAGCGCGATCTCGGCCTTGGTCATCGTATCGCCGGTGGTGTGCGCGGCGTTGGGAAAATCGACGGCGCCGATCGACGCCGTCACGTGGATCGGGCCGAAAGGCGTGTCGACAACCGTGTTGCGTGCGACCTCCAGCGTCTTTTCGCAGGCGCGCGACAGGTCGGCCTCGGGACACCGGGTCATGACGATCCCGAACCGGTCGCCACCGATGCGCCCGATCGCGTCGCACGCGCGCAGCGTCGATTCCAGTCGCCGTCCGACGGCGAGGATCACGGCATCCGCCACCTCGTGGCCGAACGCCGTATTGACCATCGTCAGCTTGTCGATGCCCACAACCAGGTACGCACCGGACACGCCGTAGCGCGATGCGTATTTGAGGGCTTGGTCGAGCGACTCGCGCAGGCGCGACCGGTTGAAATGGCCCGTCAGCTCGTCGTGGTTGGCGAGATATTTCAGCTCTGCCTCTGACTGGTGCCGGCCAGCCACGAAGCGCAGCACGCCCATCATACGCTTCGGCTCGCCACGCGGGCCGAGCTCGGCCGTGCCGCAATCGTGCACCCAGCGCTGCTCGCCGCCGTCCAGCCGCAGCCGGTATTCGCAATCGTATCGTTCCTGTGTGCGGTAGTGGTGCGACAGCTTGTCGAGCCGCACCACCAGATCCTCGGGATTGATATGGCCGGCGAACTCGCGCCCGGCCCAGCTCCCACTCGGGGCGAGCCCCAGCATCGCCGCGCCGTCGCCCAGGAAGGCGATGCGGTCTGCAATCAGGTCCCAGTCATAGGCGATCTCGCCCGACGCGTTGAGCGCGGCCCGAAGCCGAGCCAGTTCAGCCGCTTCGTCCGACGTTTCGTTGTCCCGTACTTCGAGCACGCAGCCTCCGACTTGGGGGCAGTCGCAGACACGCCGGCCCCGTCGTCCGCTTCTAGGCTTCAACCCTTGCGAAAGACTTAAATGAGGGCGGGCTCTCCGTATTATGGTTAATTTCGTCAGATGCCGTATTAATAAATATTAATATTTGATTGCAATTTCACTTGCCTTTTACTAAATGTTATCCATATTATTTGTTGCACCGATTGGGCCGGTGCGGAGTACGCAGGGTTGAACATATCTTCGATCAGGCTTCTTCCGGCCCCGCGCGGCATTGCCGCCGCCGCGCCGGTCGCGGCGGCCGGCGATCGTTCGTTCCGCGGTCAGCAGCGCGTCCTGGGCCCTCGGTCCCGCGCGCCCCACGGCACGCTCCTGCCCGTCGCGGCGGAATCGGGCCTAGCGGCATCGATCCTCGTCGCAAACGCCTTCCTCGCCCAACATATCGCCCAGGAGACCGTTCCGGCGGAGCGGCCGACGGCCACGCTCCTTGCCGCGTACCGGTCGGTCCCGCCGGCCGCCTTCGAAGGGCTCAACTACCGCACGCTGGCGTAAACGGCCTACAGCCCCGGAGGCGCCAGGCGCGTCCGGACGGCGGACAGGACCGCGTCGTGGACCTCGTCGACCGGCGCAGTCGCGTCGATCACGACGATTCGGTCCGGTTCGCGTTGTGCGATGTCGAGGAATGCCTCGCGCAGCCGCCGGTGGAAGGTCAGGCCCATCCGCTCGTAGCGCGTCGCGGCGCCGGGCCGCCCAGTGGTGCGCACCAGCCCCGCCTCCGCCGGCAGGTCGAGAAGAAAAGTCAGGTCGGGCCGGAAATCCCCAAGCACGGCGCGGGCGATCTCCTCGACCTTGGCGCGGCCCAGCCCCTGGGCGTAGCCCTGATAGGCCATGGTGGAATCCGCGAACCGGTCGGATACGACCCAGTCGCCACGCGCCAGCGCCGGAGCGACAGTGCGGGCGACATGCTCGCGCCGCGCCGCGAAATGAAGGAGCGCTTCGGTCAGCGGGTCCCAGCGGCCGGGCTCGCCCTCGACCAGCAGGGTGCGGATATCCTCCGCGCCGGGCGCACCGCCGGGCTCGCGGGTCGCCAGCGCGGGGATCCCCGTCGCACCCAGCGCGGCCACGAGGCGTGCGGCCTGGGTGGATTTGCCCGCCCCCTCGCCGCCTTCCAGCGTGATGAACCGGCCGCCGGTCAAGCGCCCGACCGCCGGCTCACCCCGGCGGGCCCCAGATCACCTGGCGGACGGCCGCCGTCAGCCGCCCGAACACACCGAGTTGTTCGACCGAGCCGCCGGCGACCAGCTTGCGCTCGATTCCGTCCCAGCCCGGTGCGCTGACGGTCAGGGTGCCGAGCGCCGCCCCCGCTTCGATCGGCGCCGGGACGGGCGCGCTGTAATGGACCGCCACCTTCATCTCGGGGCGCAGCTTCTTGCGCAGCGTCACTACCACCGGCTTCTCGATCTTGAGCGGCACGGTAGGCGCCTTGCCGAGCCAGACCGTCGCCTGGTCCACGGTTTCACCGCCCTTGAACAGGTCGTAGGTCCCGAACTCGCGATAGCCCCAGTCGAGCAGCCGCTCGCCCTCCTGCGACCGCGCGTTCACGCTCGGCAGGCCGCCAACCACCACCAGCAGGCGCCGCCCGTCGCGCACCGCCGTCGCGGCCAGCGAGTAGCCCGCCTCGTCGGTGTGGCCCGTCTTCAGCCCGTCGACACCGAGATCCTTGTAGAGGAGCGGGTTGCGATTGCCTTGCTTGATGTTGTTATACGTGAAGTTCAGCTCCTTAAAGTAATGATAATACTCGGGAAAATCGCGGATGATGTGTTCCGACAGCAGCGCGATGTCGTGCGCCGTCATGATATGGCCGTCGACTGGCAGCCCGTCGGGGTTCTTGAAGTTCGAGTGAGTAAGTCCAATGGCTTTCGCTGCTTTGTTCATCTCGGCCGCGAAGGATTCGATGCTGCCCGCAAGTCCCTCGGCCAGCACGACGCAGGCGTCGTTGCCCGACTGCACGATCACGCCCTGGATCAGATCGCCCACCTTCACCCGCGTGTTGACCCGGACGAACATCTTCGAGCCGCCGGTCTTCCACGCCTTGACGCTGACCGGCAGCGTGTCATCCAGCTTCAGGCTGCCGTTCTTCAGCCGCTGGAACACGATGTACATGGTCATCAGCTTGGTCAGCGAGGCGGGGTGCATCGGCGCGTCGGCGTCCTTGGCGAACAGCACCGTATCGGTTGTCATGTCGATGAGGATCGCCTGCTTGGCGGCGGTCTCGTACCCCGCATCGGAGGCCCGGGCCGGCCCCGCCAGCGCGGCGAGCACCAAGAGCGCCGCGCCGAAACGGGAAACGAGAAGCGGTCGCGAGAGGAAAACCATGAAGCTCCTTCCATCGGACGTTGGTTGACAATTGCCCCGTGGCGTACCGTAGGGCGCAGTCCGTAAAGAGGGCAAGAATCACGGGCCGTGGGATGCGCGCCAGCCCGGTCCCACCCTAGTCGACGACCATCCGGGCCTCGGGATAGCCGAGCCCGACCACATGGCCGAGCGCCCGATCCGCGTCCTCGACGGATCCCAGCGGCCCAACGCGCACGCGCCACAGGCGCCGCGTGCCGACGTCGACCGGGGTGACCGCTGTACGGCCGACACTGGCCAGCCGGGCGCGCAGCCGGTCGGCGTTCGATTGGTCGCTGAACGCGCCTGCCTGAATGTAGATCGCACTCGGATGGACCGGCGCGACCGTGACCACCGGCTCCGCGGCAGGAAGCTTTGCCGCAGTCACGACGGCAGGGGCCGCGACAGGCTGCGACGCAGGCGCCACCGCCGGCAACGTCTCGGCCGCGACCGGAACCACGGGCACGGCCGGGCTGGCCTTGGCCAGCATCACCGGCGCGGGTCCCCTGCGGCCGGCGGCCGCCGCCAGCTCGTAGCTTTCTTCCGGCAGGGCGCGCACCCGCACCCGCGCGGTCCCGTTGTTGGCAAAGCCGAGAAGCTGGGCCGCGCGGCGCGACAAATCGATGATCCGGCCACGGTGGTAGGGGCCACGATCGTTGACGACCACATTGACCTGGCGCCCGTTCTCCAGGTTGGTCACCTGCACCATGGACGGCAGCTGCAGTGTCGGGTGGGCGGCCGTCAGCGAATTCTGGTCGAACCGGTCGCCATTGGCCGTGCGGTTGCCGTGGAAGCCCGGCCCGTACCACGAGGCGATGCCGGTCTCGTCATAGAAGAAGTCCTCGCGCGGCCGGTACAGCACTCCGTCGACGCGGTATGGATCGCCCACCTTGTACAAGCCGTGCGTCGCCGATGCCGTGTCGCCGGCTGCGCCTTCCAGCTTCTTGGTCATGTGCACGGCAAGCTGCGTCTCGGCACAGCCCGACGCCAAGGTCGCGACCGAAGCGATGAGAGCGATCCGCAGCAGGGCCGGCCGGCGCACCGCCCTACCCGCTTCCGATGCGGTCGGACAGCACCCCGACCGTGATGGCGTACAGATGCGCACAGTTATAGGCGAGGATGGAGCGGTAGTTGGGATAGACCGCGAACCCCGCCCCGCCATCGAGCTGCACGATCGCGGTCGGCAGTGGGCGGCTCGGCAGCGCGCCGCCGTCGGCGCGGCGGATGCCCAGACGGTCCCAGGCCGGCAACGGCCTTTCCACCGTCATCTGGCGCATGGCGCGGCAGCCCTTGGCCTCGGCGTTGCGTAGCGCCTCGATCCGGTCGTCGAGCCCGTCGGGGACATGCACCTGCCGTCCCCAGGTCTGGTCGTCGCGCCATCCCCCGTTCTGCACCAGGTAGTTGGCGACCGAGGCGAACACGTCCGGCAGCGAGTTCCAGATGTCGCGCTTGCCGTCGCCATCGAAATCGACTGCGAAGTTCAGATAGCTATCCGGCATGAACTGGATCTGGCCCATCGCGCCGGCCCACGAGCCGGTCATTGCCTCGAGATCGATCAGCCCGCGGTCGACCATCTTCAGCGCGGCCATGAGCTGGGCACGGAAATAGGCGGCCCGCCGCCCGTCATAGGCCAGGGTCGCGACTGCCGGGATGACCGGGATCGTGGTCTTGGCCCGCCCGAACCCCGTTTCGATGCCCCAGATGGCCACGATGAAGCGCGGCTGGACGCCGTATTTCGCGGCAACCCGGTCGAGCAGCGCCCGGTGCTTCTTCATCATGGCGCGGCCGCGCGCGATATGATCGTCGGTGACGACGCGGCGCATATAGGTGTCGAGCGTCAGGGTGAACTCGGCCTGGTTGCGGTCGCGGCTGACCACGCGATGGATCGGTTCGAGACCGGTCAGCGCCCGGTCGAGCGTCGCCGCGGAGATGCCTTCGGTCAATGCGTCCTTGCGCACGCCGTCGAGCCAGGCCGAGAAGGCGGGATCGGCGGCGCGGGCCGGGCCGGCCACGGCGAGCGCGAGCGCCGCGGCGCACGCCGCGCGGCGAAGCTCCCCGATCCGCTTCAGCCTCATCCCCGTTCCCGCCTGCCGGTCCGCTTAATTGCCACAAGCTGCGAGTCGGCACAATCGCGTCGGCCTGCCAGCCGCCGCACACGTCAGGGGCCAGCTTGCACCCCCAACGAAACCGTGTATAGTGTCGGCCCTTCGCCACTCCTTGCTCCCGGTTGGCCGGGGGCTGGGTCCGGACAAGCCGCAGACGAGCGCCTCAGGGCTCGCCGGCTCCGGGCCAAACGATCCGAGAGGAGACACATGCCGTTCTACGAGAGCGTGTTCATCGCGCGCCAGGATGTTTCCGCCGCCCAGGTGGAAACGTTGGCGACGCGCCTGACCGAAATCATCACCGGTCTGGGCGGTCAGGTCACCAAGAACGAGTATTGGGGCCTCAAAAACCTGTCCTATCGCATCAAGAAGAACCGCAAGGGCCACTACACCCTTCTCAATATCGACGCGCCGGCCGCCGCCATCACCGAGATGGAGCGCAACCTGCGCATCGACGAGGACGTGCTCCGCTACATGACGGTGCGGGTCGACGAGCTGGAGGAAGGCCCTTCGGCCATGATGCGCAGCCGCGAGGAGCGTGGCCGTCGCTTCGGCGACCGTGACCGCGGCGACCGTGACCGCGGCGACCGAGATCGGGGCGACCGCGACCGTGGGGATCGCGGTGGACGCGACCGGGGCGACCGGCCCTATCGCGACCGTCCGCCACGCGAAGGCGCCCGCGCCGACGCCACCGCCGATGCGGGAGACAGCGAATGAGCGCCGCTCCGGCTCGCCGGCCATTCTTCCGCCGCCAGAAATCCTGTCCGTTCTCCGGGCCTGGCGCGCCCAAGATCGACTACAAGGATGTGAAGCTCTTGCAGCGCTTCGTTTCGGAGCGCGGCAAAATCGTGCCATCGCGCATCACGGCCGTATCCGCCAAGAAGCAGCGCGAGCTGGCTCAGGCGATCAAGCGGGCGCGCAACCTCGCCCTCCTCCCCTACCTGCTGAAGTAGGGGCCGGGGCGGGCCGCCGGAACCGGACGATGAACCGACAGAGCCTGTTCGCTCTGGCCGCGGGGGTGGCCAGCGCGCTGCTGTACCTCTCGATCCTGTCGGGGTCGCCGGGCTCGTTCGTGCTCGCCTATTTCAGTCAGGCGCCGCTGTTCCTCGCTGGCCTCGCCCTTGGCCTGGTGCCCGCCTCCATCGCCTGTGGCATCGCCTTGGTCGGGCTCGTCGCGGCGACCGAGCTCGCGACGGCGGCCCTGTTCGTCCTGCTGACCGCGCTACCCGTGCTCTACGTCGTGCGACAGGCGCTGCAGTCGCGCCAGGATCCCTCCGGAAACGCCGAATGGTACCCGCCGGGACTGATCCTCGGCGGCCTCACCGTCTACGGGCTCGTGCTGCTCGGTGCCGCCGAGCTTTATTATGCGGGAACGCCGGGCGGGCTCGAGGCCGCCGCGCGCCACTACATCGAGGCGGTCCTGCAGCTCTCGCCTGGCGCCGACCGGGACGGCATCGCGCCGACGGTCGAGCTGATCGCCCGCTACATCCCCGGTACTGTCATTGGCTCGGCCGGAATCATGGTCGTAATCAATGCGGCGCTGGCCCAGGGCGCCCTTGCCAAGACGGGCCATGCTCTCCGCCCAAGCCCGGCCTATCGTAGTATTGCCCTGCCCAGCTGGCCGGCTTTCGCCCTGCCGGTCGCCGTCGCCTGCGCCTTCGTTCCCGGCTGGATCGGGTTCATCGGCGGCAACGCGGCGGTGATCGTTGCCGTGCCGTTCGCCCTGGTCGGGCTCGCGGTCCTGCATTCCGTTTCCCGCCGCTGGCCGGCCCGCGGGCTGGCGCTCGGTTTCATTTACCTGACCACCGTCCTGTTGGGATGGCCGGCGATCCTGGTTGCCGGCATCGGCGTGGTCGATCACTGGTCCCCGCTGCGACGGGGGGAGGACGACTGATGCAAGTCATATTGTTGGAACGGGTCGAGAAGCTCGGCCAGATGGGCGACGTGGTCGAGGTGAAACCCGGCTTCGCCCGGAACTATCTGCTGCCCCAGGGCAAGGCGCTGCGCGCGACCGACGACAACCGCAAGCGGTTCGACGAGCGGCGTGCCCAGCTCGAGGCCACCAACCTCGACCACCGCAAAGAGGCGGAAGCGGTTGCCACGAAAATGGAGGGGCTGGTCCTGTCGCTGATCCGCCAGGCGAGCGAGAGCGACCAGCTCTACGGCTCGGTCTCGGCGCGCGATATCCACAAGGCCCTCGCCGACGCCGGCGTCACCTTGGACCGTCGCCAGGTGCTGCTTGACCAGACCATCAAGACCGTCGGGCTACACAAGTTGCGCGTCGCCCTGCACCCGGAGGTGATCGTCGAGATTACCGCAAACGTCGCGCGCTCGCCCGACGAGATCGAGATTCAGTCGCGCGGCGAGCGTCCGGCCGACGTCGCCGAACGCGAGGCCGAGGAAGAGGCCCGCGCTGCGGCGGAGGAGATGTTCGAGCCAGGCACCGCGCCCGAGGAGGTCCGCGGCGAGCGTGCAGCACCCAAGGGGGCCGACGAGGACGACGACCGGCCGTCGGAGACCACGCTGCAGCGCCGCCGGCGCTAAACCGCGCCCATGGGCGCGGAGGGGGCTGCCGTGCCATTCGAGTCCATTGCGTTCGTCGCCGCCGAGACCGGGCCGGCCCAGTCGGCGCTGAAGCGGCTGCGCAAGCGCTATGGCAGCGCGACGCCCGAAACCGCCGAGGTGATCGTCACGCTGGGCGGCGACGGCACGATGCTCGAAACGCTGCACCGCTATATCGACCGCCAGGTGCCGTTCTACGGCATGAACCGTGGCACGGTCGGGTTCCTGCTCAACGAGTTCAGCGAAACCAAGCTGCGCGAGCGGCTGGCGCGCGCGACGCCCGTCAACCTGCACCCGTTGCGCATGACCGCGCGGACGCTGACCGGCGCGGCGGCCGAGGCGATCGCGATCAACGAGGTATCTCTGCTTCGCGAAAGCCGCCAGGCGGCAAAGCTCCGAATTCGCATCGACTCCCGCGTGCGCCTGAGCGAGCTTGTCTGTGACGGGCTGGTCATCGCCACACCGGCCGGCTCGACCGCCTATAACCTATCGGCCCACGGCCCGATCCTGCCGCTCGGCACCGGGCTCCTAGCATTGACCCCGATCAGCGCCTTCCGACCGCGTCGCTGGCGCGGCGCCCTGCTGCCCGCCTCCGCGTCCGTCACCATCCAGATACTCGAGCCGGCCAAGCGCCCGGTGAGCGCGGTCGCCGACTATACCGAGGTGCGCGACGTGCGCGAGGTGAAAGTGCGCGAGGCACGCGACATCCGCCTCACCTTGCTGTTCGATCCCGAGCACAATCTGGAGGAGCGGATCCTGAACGAGCAGTTCATCCCGTAGCCAACAGACCTATCGGGCGCCGACGAGGCGGAGCAGAGACACCGCCGTCCGGCGTGCCACGTGGCTGACGGCGTGGCCCCCGAAATGACGCGCCGCCGCAATCGCGCCCTTCTTCGTACGGGCGTTGAACACCAGCATCCCGCCGCGCTGGCGCCGGCGGCCCATCCATTTCCGCTTGTATTCGTCGTCGCCCCGGCCGAAATCGATCTCGCGGACCTTGTCGTTCTCCAGGACGTACCGGAACATCTCGTACGACAGCACCGTCCCGACCGAGAGTTTGGCGAACTTCTCGGCGTAGTGAAGCCTCTCGATCGAGGCGATGCCGCCACGGACCAGCCAGATCTGCGCTGCCGCGGGCTCGTTGTCGATGTAATAGAGCCCGAGGCGCAGCGCACCCTCGTCCGCGGCGACACGCAGGATTTCGGGCAGACAGGCGGGATAGGGTTCGGGCTTCTTCCAGCTCTGGCGGTCGACGCGGTGATAGTCGGCATAGGCCGCTTCGAGCCCCGGCCCGCCCGTGATCAGCTCGAAGCGGCCGCGGCCGGACCGCTCAATCTGGCGCACGCGACGGCCGATATGGTAGCGCGTCTGCGACGAGCGCGCGGCGAGATAGCCGTCGATCGTCAGCCCCTCGACCTGATCGTACCAGTTGTGGAACTGGAAGAACGTCTGGACGAGGAAGCCGGCGGAATGAAACGCGTCGCCCAGCGCCGCGAAAGTTGGAGCGCTGGAATCGAGGTTGTCGAGCCTGAGCACGTGGAACGGGGGTGACGCGTCCGCGATCGCCGCGGCAATCTCCTTAAGGCCGGCAGCCCCGAGAGTCGGATCGACGATGGGCCCGTACCATGACACGTAAAGTGCCGGCGTGGGGCTCACCAACATGTGCGTCTTGAGCCGGCCGGCCGCGCGCCGCTCGCTCATTACGAGGGCGGCGACAATGCGCCCATCCCTCTCGGATACGTAGATCCGTGGCTCGTCGCCGGGAGGGCTGGCGGTGCGAAGCATGGTCCGGAACCACGGGATCCCGGTGAAGAAATTCTCCTGCGCCGCGTCGTCGATGAAGCGCGCCAGCCGGTCCGGCAGCCCCGCGAGCTCGGTGAAGACCTGAACACTCACGGCGTTCGCCCCATGCAACGGGTCATGCCGCTTGTCGCCGGGTCATGACGGAAACGGACCCGACTCGGGGCAGCACGGCGGTTCGTCCGTCTCGCCGTAACAGCAAGGCATAATTACCGACTTCCCTTGTTAAATCTGTTTTACTTTCAATTCCCAATACCAGGAATTGGTGACCGAGAGGTGTATCGCGCCGTCGCTCGGTATAAGATCGCGCCGACCAACGGGAGGATCGGATGACCGCGGGCGCTCGGGGCTATCCCGACCTGCACGACCACTTGGCCGCGCTCGAAAAGGCCGGCCTGCTGACCACTATCGACGCGCCGGTGAATAAGGACACGGAGCTGCATCCGCTTGTCCGCTGGCAGTTCGTCGGCGGCATCGCCGAGGCGGACCGCAAGGCGTTCCTGTTCCGCAACATCGTCGATGGGCACGGGCGGCGCTACGAAATGCCGGTGGTGGTCGGCGCGCTGGCCGCGAACGCCGCCGTCTATGCGACGGGCATGGGCGTGCCGGTCGCCGAGATCCAGGCCAAGTGGGACCACGCCATGGCCCATCCGGTGGCGCCGCGTCTGGTGAACGATGCGCCCTGCCACGAGGTGGTGGTCGAGGGCGACGACCTGGTCGGCAACGGCAAGGGACTCGAGGCGATCCCCATCCCGATCTCGACGCCGGGCTTCGATTCCGCCCCGACGCTCACCGCCACAAACGTCATAACCAAGGATCCCGAGACCGGCGTGCAGAACATGGGCACGTACCGCGCCGGCTTGAAATCGTCCGACCGGCTGGTGGTCCGGATGGCGACGCGGATCGGCGGCGCCGGCGGGTATCTGCACTGGCAGAAGGCCAAGAAGCGCGGCGAGAAGCTGGAATGTGCCATCGTGCTCGGCTGTCCGCCCTACGTCGCCTATGTGGCGCCGCAGAAGCTGCCGCTCGACATGGACGAGATCGAGATCGCGGGCGGGCTCGCCGGCGCGCCAATCAACATCGTACGTGCGCGTACGGTCGACCTCATGGTGCCGGCCGAGGCCGAGCTGGTGATCGAGGGCGTCATCGACCCCGAGATGCTCGAGCCCGAAGGCCCGTTCGGCGAGTTGCACGGCCATGTCGCGCTCGAGGAGTTCAACATGCCGATGCGGGTGACGGCGATCACCCACCGGCGCAACGCGGTGATCCCGTCCTATATCAGCCAGGTGGCGCCGTCGGAATCGAGCGTCATCAAGCGCGTCGCCTACGAACCGCTGTTCCTGCACCATCTGCGCGATCAACTCGGCATCCGGGGCGTATCGCGCGTGTCGATGCACGAGAAGCTGACCGGCCTCCTGCGCATCACGATCGTCAGCTTCAAGCGCGCGACGCCGCGCACCGAGGTGTGGCGCGCGCTCTACGCCGCCGCCGCCTACCGCAGCGACTGGTCGAAAATCTGCATCGCGGTCTCGGAAGACATCGACCCCGACAACGCCGATGCGATCCTCTGGGCCATGGCGTACCGCATCAACCCGGTCGAGGACGTAAGGACGCTGGGCCATCGCGCCCAGGGACACGGGCCGAAGCGAGAGCATCACGGCGAAGAAGATTCGACGCTGCTGATCGACGCGACGATGAAGAGCGACATGCCGCCCCTCGCCCTACCGGGGCGCGAATACATGGAGGGCGCCAAGGCGCTGTGGGAGAAGATCGGCCTGCCCAAGCTCAACCCGGAATCGCCATGGCATGGCTACTCGCTGGGCGACTGGACCGAGCAGTGGGACGAGATGGCGAAGCGCGCCGCCGAATCCGACTGGGTCGAGAACGGCCGCCGCACGCTGCAGCGCCAGCAGAGGAACATCGTTCCCGAGACGTCGGTGCGCGACGTCGAGAACGGCTGGAACGGCAAGAACGGCGATGCCGAAAGATGAAGGCCGCGCCGTTCGCCTATCGCCGGGCCGAAAGCGTCGCCGACGCCTGCGCCGCGCTCGAAGCCGACGACGCAATGATCATCGCCGGCGGCCAGACCCTGGTGCCGCTGATGGCGATGCGCTTCGCCCGCCCTGCCCTGCTGATCGACATCAACGACCTGGCCGAGCTCAAGGGCATCGCCGTCGACCGCGACCGGCTGGTGATCAAGGCTGGCACCCGCCAGGCAGAGGCGCTGGCGTCCGCCGAGGTTGCGCGTGCCGCGCCCCTGCTCGCCAAGGCTCTGCCCTTCGTCGGGCACGGCCAGACCCGCGCGCGCGGCACGGTCGGCGGCAGCGTCGCGCTCGGCGATCCGTCGGCCGAGATCCCGCTGATCGCGACCGCGCTGGGAGCCACCATCACGCTGCACGCGACGCGCGACGATCGCACGGTCGCCGCCGGCGATTTTTTCCTCGGCGCAATGGAGACCGCGCGCCGCACCCATGAATGCCTGACCGAGATCGCCTTCCCGGTCTGGACCGAGGCGGGCCGCATCGGCACCGGATTCACCGAGGTGGCCGAACGGCATGGCGACTTCGCGATCGTCGCCGCCGCCGCGCAGGTGCTGATCGACGCCGACGGAGTCTGCCGCCGGGCGGCGGTGGCAGTCGGCGGCGCATCCCCCGCGCCGCTCCGCCTCGCCGCCGCCGAAGCCGCCCTCGTGGGTTCGCGCGTCGACCACGCCATCCTGCGTACCGCCACCGGCGAGGTGTCGGCGCTGCTTGATCCGCCGTCCGACGGGCATGCCAGTTCCGAATATCGTCGCCGCGTCGCACCCGAACTGGTGCGCCGCGCCATCGAAGAAGCCGTGGCGGAGGCGCGCACATGACGACACCGCAAAAAGTGAGCCTCACCGTCAACGGGCGCGCGCGCGACGCCGAGGCCGAGCCCCGCGTCACGCTGCTCGACTTCCTGCGCGACCATCTTGGCCTCACGGGCACGCATATGGGCTGCGAGCACGGCGTGTGCGGCGCCTGCTCGGTCCTGCTCGACGGCGTCGCCGTCCGGTCCTGCCTGATCTTCGCGGTGCAGGCCGCGGGGCACGACGTCACCACCGTCGAAGGATTGTGCAAAGAAGACGGCTCGCCCGGCGTGCTGCAGGAACTCGTTCTGGGACGGGCACGCGCAGCAATGTGGCTACTGCACGCCGGGCATGCTGATCGCCGCCGAGGCGCTGCTCGCCACGAACCCCGGGCCCTCGCGCGACGAGATCGAGGAGGCGATCTCGGGCAATCTCTGCCGCTGCACCGGATACGTGCAGATCGTCGAGTCGATCGCGCGCGCCGCCGAGCGCCGAAAGGCGGGTGAATGATGGACGACGCGCCGCACCTCCAGAACTACCGCTACGTCGCGCGCCCGCGCCGCACCAGGGAGGGCGAGCGCTTCGTCACCGGCACGGGCACCTACGTCCAGGACGTGCAGCTTCCGAACACCAAGCATATTGCCCCGATGGCAAGTCCTTACCCGCGCGCACGGATCGTCTCGATCGACGCGTCGGCCGCGCTCGCCATGCCGGGCGTGCACGCCGTGGTCACCGGCGCCGATCTGGCACGCGACACCGAACCGATGTTCCAGGGGCTCGACATCCCCAACGTGCGGTGGTTCCCGCTGGCGCACGGCATCACCCGCTATGCCGGCGAGTGGGTCGCCGCGGTCTGCGCCGATTCCCGCGCGCTCGCCGAGGACGCGGCCGAAAAGATCGAGGTCGAGTACGAGCCGCTGGAGCCGGTGATCGACCCCGAGGCCGCCCTCAAGGACGGCGCGCCGCTGGTCCATCCCGACCACGGCACGAACCTTCTCTATAGCGGCCGGTTCGTCTGGGGCCCGGTCGAGGACGATTTCGCCGCCGCCCAGCACACCCTCAAGTTCCGGGCACGGTGGGGTCGCAGTGCGACGGTGCCGATCGAGACGTTCGGCGCCCTCGCGAGCTGGAACCGCGGCACCAAGATCCTCGACGTCTGGGCCTCGATCCAGATGACCAACTACGCCGAGCAGCTCGCCCACGCGCTGCGCCTGCCGGCGAACGCCGTCGCCGTCCACCAGGACGTCGATGTCGGCGGCAGCTACGGCACCAAGCGCGGCATGAAGCACACCATCCTGTGCGGATACCTCGCCCGCAAGCTGGGCTTCCCGGTGCGCTTCATCGAGGACCGCATCGACAACCTCGCCGCCGGCGATGCGCACGGGCCCGACCGCATCTTCGACATGGAGGTCGCGTTCGAGAACGACGGACGCATCCGGTCGCTCAGGATTTTCGCCATCGACGACGCCGGCGCCTATCCCGGCCGCGCGCCGTTTCAGCTCGCCAAGCCGATCACTGCCATCGTGGGGCCGTACCAGATCAACAGCGTCGAGTACCTCCCGATCTCGGTCACCACCAACAAGTCGGGCGAGGTGGCGGTACGCGGATTCGGCCAGTCGCCGACCAACTGGGCGATCGAGACCGCGGTGGACAAGGTCGCGCGCCATCTCGGCATGGACAGGCTCGAGCTGCGCCGCTGCAACCTGATCCGGAAGGACCAGTTCCCCTACGAGATACCGTCCGGAACCAAGTACGATTCCGGCGACTATCACACCGTTCTCGACAAGGCGCTCGCCCTCGCCGACTACGACGCGCTGGTCAAGCGGCGCGACGCGATCCGCGCGGCGGGCGGGCTCGCCGGCATCGGCATCGCCTGCTGCCTGGAGCCGTCGGGTGGCAACAACATCCACGAGAACCTGATCAACCCCAAGCTCGCCGTCACCACCTTCATGGAGGCGTGCCAGATCCGCATCGACCTGAACGGCGTGGTCACGGCGATGATGGGCACCACCACCTCGGGCCAGGGGCACGAGACGCTGGTCGCCACCATCGTCGCCGAGGAGCTGGAGCGCGACCCCGATGCGATCCGGGTGGTGCATGCGGACTCGCTGGTCGGCCTCATCACGCGCAGCCCGGTGGCGAGCCGCATGGCGATCATGCTGGGCGGCGCCGCGTCGGGTGCGGCGCAGAAGCTGAAGAAGAAGCTGCTGGCCATCGCCGCGCACAATCTGGGCAAGCCGGCCGACCAGCTCGAGTATGACGGCGGCGACGTGGTCGATGCGTCCGACCGCTCGAAGAAGATCGGCTGGGCCGAGCTCTGCCGCATCGCCCACCAGAGGCTCGACCTCATGCCGGAGGGGATGGAGCCGGCACTCAACGAGCTTCACGTCATGGCGGTGCCGCTCGGCGGCAAGCTGCCCGACGAGAACAAGCGCGTGCAGATCTACCCGTGCTTCGCCTTCCAGGCGCACATCCCGTTCGTCGAGATCGACCCGGTGACCGGCAAAGTCACGCTGCACGACTACGTCATCGCGCACGATTGCGGCACGGTCATCAACCCGGGCATCGTGCGCGGCATGATCCTCGGCGGCATTGCGCACGGCATCGGCGCGGCGCTCTACGAGAAATTTGCCTACGGCCCGGACGGGCAGTTCCTCGCCGCGTCATTCATGGATTACCTGCTGCCCTCGGTGCACGAGATGCCGCGCGTGCGCGACGTCGAGCACTGCACCCCTTCGCCGCTCACCTCGCATGGCCAGAAGGGCTCGGGCGAAGGCGGCTATCTCGGCGCGCCCGCCGCCATCGCCAGCGCGGTCAACGACGCGCTCGCGCCGCTCGGCAAGTCGCTCGACGAGGTGCCGATGCGCCTCGCCGACATCGAGCGGCTGCTGAACGGGTAGCGACCCGACCCCGCCTTTTTCGTCATCGCGAGCGAAGCGAAGCGATCCAGATCAAAACCTGGATTGCTTCGTCGCTGCGCTCCTCGCAATGACGGCGAGAAGACCCTACTGCGGCAGCAAGCCGGACAAGATGGCGAGCATCAGCAGCGCGACGATGTTGATGATCTTGATCATCGGGTTCACCGCCGGGCCGGCCGTATCCTTGTAGGGATCGCCGACCGTGTCGCCGGTCACCGCGGCCTTGTGCGCCTCGGAGCCCTTGCCGCCGAAATGGTCGTCCTCGATGTATTTCTTGGCGTTGTCCCAGGCGCCGCCGCCAGAGGTCATCGAGATCGCGACGAACAGCCCTGTCACGATCGTGCCGAGCAGCAGCGCGCCGAGCGTCGTGAACGCCGCCACCTGGCCCGCGATCCACCAGATCACCAGCCACACGACGATCGGCGCCAGCACCGGAAGGAGCGACGGCAGGATCATCTCGCGGATCGCGGCCTTGGTCAGCAGGTCGACGGCGCGGCCGTACTCGGGCTTCGCCGTCCCCTCCATGATGCCGGGGATCTCCTTGAACTGGCGACGGACCTCGACGACGACGCTGCCCGCCGCGCGCCCGACCGCCTGCATGCCGAGCGCGCCGAACAAATAGGGCAGCAGCCCGCCGAGCAGAAGGCCGATCACGACGAACGGGTCCTGCAGGCGGAACTCGATCTGACCGGCAAGGTTCGGGAAGTAGTGGCGCAAATCCTGGGTGTAGGCCGCGAACAGCACCAGCGCGGCGAGGCCGGCCGAGCCGATGGCGTAGCCCTTGGTCACCGCCTTGGTGGTGTTGCCGACCGCGTCGAGCGCGTCGGTCGAGGTGCGCACGTCGGCGGGCAGGTCCGCCATCTCGGCGATGCCGCCGGCGTTGTCCGTCACCGGCCCGTACGCATCGAGCGCGATCACGACGCCCGCGAGCGCCAGCATGGTGGTCGCGGCGAGCGCGATGCCGAACAGTCCCGCCGCGAAGTAGGCGAGCAGGATGCCGGCGCAGATCACCAGCACGGGCAGCGCCGTCGCCTCCATCGAGACGGCCAGTCCCTGGATCACGTTGGTGCCGTGGCCTGTCTGCGAGGCGCGGGCGACCGACAGCACCGGTTTGTGGTCGGTGCCGGTGTAGTACTCGGTGATCCAGACCAGCAGCCCGGTGACGCCGAGCCCGACCAGCACGCATTCCATCAGCGACATACCGGTAAGCTGCGTCGACCCCATCGGGATCGGGGTCGAGAACCCGCCATAGATCACCCAGGTCGCGATGCCGACGAATACGAACGAGATCACAGCGCTGGCGATGAAGCCCTTGTAGAGCGCGCCCATGATGTTGTTCGACGGCCCGAGCCTGACGAAGAATACCCCGATCACGGAAGCAAGGATGCACACCCCGCCGATCACCAGCGGGTAGACCATCATCGTCTCAAGAGCCGCGCCGGTGAAGAAGATGCCGGCGAGCAGCATGGTGGCGACCATCGTGACCGCGTAGGTCTCGAACAGGTCGGCGGCCATGCCGGCACAGTCGCCCACGTTGTCGCCCACGTTGTCGGCGATCACCGCGGCATTGCGCGGGTCATCCTCGGGAATGCCGGCCTCGATCTTGCCCACCAGGTCGGCACCCACGTCAGCGCCCTTGGTGAAGATGCCGCCGCCGAGCCGCGCGAAGATCGAGATCAGCGAGCCGCCAAACCCGAGCGCGACCAGCGCCTCGAGGATATGGCGCAAGCCCGACGGGTCTGCCGCGTTGAAGATGCCGCGCAGGACGAAATAGTAGCCGGCGACGCCGAGCAGCCCGAGCCCCACCACCAGCATGCCGGTGATCGCGCCCGACTTGAAGGCGATGTCGAGCGCCGGGCGCAGCCCGCCGGAGCGGGCCGCCTCGGCGGTGCGCACGTTGGCCCTGACCGAAACGTTCATGCCGACATAGCCCGCGACGCCCGACAGGACGGCGCCGATGGCGAAGCCGATGGCGCTGTACCAGCTCAGAAGGAAGCCCAGCACAACAAAGACCACGATCCCGACGATGCCGATGGTCGTGTATTGCCGGTTGAGATAGGCCTTGGCGCCTTCCTGGACGGCGGCGGCGATCTCCTGCATCCGCGGCGTGCCGGCGCTTGCCGCCAGGATCGAGCGGGATGCCCAGGCGCCGTAGCCGAGCGCCACGATCCCACACGCGATCACGAACCAGTATGTCGATGTCATCGGGCTTTTTCCTTGTGATTGCTTGTCGGCGGGGTCCCCCTGAAACGGACCGCGCGCCAAGGACGTGTCGAACAACACTCCGGGTAAAAAATCGCGCGGAACATGCCAGATAAGGTGCGGCAAGGCAAACGGATGTCGTGCCCCGCGAAACCTCTGGCATAAGCCCCGGAGCGTGCCCCCGCGCCCGCTCAGCCCGCCTCGGGGGCCTGTCCCCCGCGCCGGGGCGCGAGGTGGCGGCGCAGCGCGCGAACCGGCCGCGTACTGCGCGCATGGGCCTTCAGCCGGTCGGCCAGCTTCACCGGGCGGCGGCCGAGATTGGCGAAAGCCCCATAACGGTCGAGCGCGCGCGGGCCCAGCCGGGCCGCCGCCGCCCGGACGATTCGCCACCAGATCCGCGCGGCCTCGGCGTACACCGCCTCGCAATCGGCCTCGGACACGCGGCGGCGCGCGAGAAAGGCCGCAACGAGCGCGTCCAGGATCGTCCCGACCCGGTCGAGCTGGGCGAAGTCGAGCGCCGGGGCGCTGCGCACGCAGAGATCGAGGATGCTGGCCATATCCTCCGGCCCGACGAATTCGGCGCCCAGATAGTCGCGGTAGCGTCCCAGCAGGAACCGCCTGGTGTTCTCGAACATCTCGACGGCGCGAATCGAGCTGGTGTTCGCCGCATGGTAGCGGTACGTGCCTAGCACCTCGGGCAGGACGACGATGCGCCCGACCTCGGTCAGCCGGTGATAGAGCTCGAAATCCTCGGCGTAGTGGTATTCCTGGCGATAGAAGGGCACGCCTTCGCCGAAGACGCCCTTTCGCAGGCAGATCGCCGAATGGGTGATGGGCGAGCCGGTGAACAGGCGCCAGGCCAGCGCCTCGCCCTCGGGGATCGGGTCGAGCTCGTGCCAGGTGCGCGGCATGTCCAGCACGTGGCCGGTCGCCAGCACCACGTCCGGCGCGCCCTCCATCACGTCCATGTGCCGGGCGAGCCGGTGCGGCGCGCTCAGATCGTCCTGGTCGTGCGCCGCGATGTAGCGGCCGCGCGCCGCCGCCACCCCCTTGTTGCGGCTGTTGCTGATGCCGAGATTGCGTTCGTTGGCCAGCACCCGGATGCGCCGGTCGGCGAAGCCGCGGACGATCTCCAGAGTGTCGTCGGTCGAGGCGTCGTCGACCACCACCAGCTCGAAATCCTCCCAGCTCTGCGCCAGGACGCTCGCGATCGCCACGCCGATATAGGCCCGACCGTTATAGGCCGTCATGACGACGCTGATCGGGGGATCGGACATGTCTCGCTGCGCCGTTCGGCCGCAAGGCGGCCCGCAAGCCGGGATGGACGCGCGCACGATAGCCGATCGCGCCCGCGATTTAAGGAATGACGGCCGGTTGCGGGCGTCGGGGGCGTAGCGTATTAACCGTTTCGCGGTCGCCGGCGCGCCATAAGAGCCTGTCCGACAGCGGCAAGAGGGGCGCCCCGCCAGGTGAGCGACGGACCCGACAAGACCCGACCGACCCCCCCCACCCCGCCGGGCGCGCCACGCGAAGCCGGCGACGCCGCCGGGATGGGCGGGCACATGGTGCGCGGCTCGGCCTGGATGATCGGCATGCGCTGGTCGATGCGCGCCATCGGCGTGATCTCGACGGCGATCCTCGCCCGCCTCCTCACGCCGGACGATTACGGCGTGGCCGCCATGGCGATGATCCTGGTCGGATTCATCTCGATCTTCAACGCCACCGGCTACGACCTGACCCTGATCTACAACCGGCAGGCCACGCAGGCGCATTACGACACGGCCTGGACCCTGCAGATTTTGCAAGGGACGGCGGCAGCCATCGTCATCGCGCTCGCCGCGCCGCTCGCCGCGGCCTATTTCGACGAGCCGCGCCTGCCGCCGGTGATCTACGTGCTCGCCCTCGCCGTCTTCATCGGCGAGTTCACCAATATCGGCATCGTCGATTTCCGCCGCGATCTGCAGTTCGCGCGCGAGTTCTGGTTCTACACGATCGCCAAGCTGGTCAATTTCGGGGTGATCGTGGCGCTTGGCATCGCGCTGCGCGACTACTGGGCGCTCGCGCTCGGCATCGTCTCGGCGAACCTCGTCCGCGTCGCGCTCAGCTACATGCTGCACCCGTACCGGCCGCGGCTGTCCCTCGCCGAGACGCGCAGCCTGTGGTCGTTCTCGCAATGGATGCTGCTGCTCCATGTCGGCGACTATCTGAAGGAAACCCTCGACACGTTCGTCGTCGGCCGCTTCGCGACGCCCGGCGCGATGGGGCACTACTCCGTCGCGTCGCAGGTCTCGGCCATGCCGACGGTCGAGATCGTGATGCCGGTCGGCCGCGCCTTGTTCCCAACCTATGTCCGGCTTGCCGACGACCAGCCGGAGCTCGCCCGCGCGTTCCTCCGTGTCGTGGCGACGGTGGCGACGATCAGCCTGCCGCTCGGCCTCGGCCTTGCGGCGGTCTCGGGCGACGCCGTCGCGGTGCTCCTGGGATCGCAATGGGACCAGAGCGCGGGGATCATGCGCTGGCTTGCCGTCGCCGCGGCGCTCACCGGCATCGCCAAGACAAGCGAGACGCTGGTGCAGGCCTCGGGCCGGCCGCGCTGGGTTGCGACCGCGCTGTGGGTCCAGATCGCCGCCCTGGCGGTCGCCCTGCCCGTCGCGGGCTATTACGCGAGCATCATGGGCATCGTCGCGGCACGGCTCGCCGTCGTCGTGGCGATGCTGCCGGTCAGCATCGTGCTCGCCGCACGCACGCTCGATCTCGCGCCGTGGCGCGTATTCGCTCCCACGCTGCGCCCGCTCGCGGCCAGCGCGATCATGGTGGCGGCGGTCTGGTCCCTGCCGCTCGGCGGCGTGCCTTTGGCTGTCGAGCGCCTGGCGATTTCGGTGGCCGTCGGCGCTCTCGTCTTTACGCTCGTGCTGCTCGGGTTGTGGATGGCCGCCGGACGGCCGGACGGGCCGGAGCGCGACATCCTCAGGATCGGGTTGTCGCGTCTGGTCGGACGGAAGACGTTTTAGGAAAAGGCCGCGAGTCGGATCGGCCGGCGCTGCGCGCCCCACTCACCGGGAAGCGGCTCGAACACGCCGGGCAACGCGGTACCGCAATTTCGGCAGCACCCTTCCGCGTCCAGGTTCCACGCGCCTAGCTCGTACCAGTCGCGCGCGATCAGCAGCCCGCCGCACTCGTGGCACCAGGTGCTGCCGCCCGCGGGATCGTGGACGTTGCCGGTATAGACGTGGCGCAGCCCGTTCGCCCGGGCAATCTCCCGCGCGCGGGCCAGCGTCGCGGGCGGCGTATGCGTCTTGCCGGTCATCTTCCAGTCGGGATGGAAGGCGGTGAAGTGGACCGGTACGTCGGGGCCCAGCCGGTCGGCGATCCAGCGGCTCATCGCCTCGATCTCCGCGGGCGAGTCGTTCTCGCCGGGGATCAGCAGCGTGGTGATCTCGAACCACACCTTCGTTTCGTGGCGCAGGTATTCGAGCGTCTCGAGGACCGGCGCGAGCGCGCCGCCGCAGACCTTGCGATAGAACTCCTCGGTGAATGCCTTCAGGTCGACGTTCGCCGCGTCCATGTGAGCGTAGAACTCGGCTCGGGCCGCCGGGAGGTGGTAGCCCGCCGTCACCGCCACGGTCCGCACCCCGCGCGCGCGGCAGGCTTCGGCCACGTCGATCGCGTATTCGTGGAAGATCACCGGATCGTTGTAGGTGAACGCGACCGAGCGGCAGCCGAGCGTCTCGGCCGCGCGGGCGATGGTTTCCGGTGCCGCCTCGTCGGCCAGCGTGTCCATCTCGCGCGATTTGGAGATGTCCCAGTTCTGGCAGAACTTGCAGGCAAGGTTGCAGCCCGCCGTTCCGAACGACAGAACCGGCGTGCCCGGCAGGAAGTGGTTGAGCGGCTTCTTCTCGATCGGATCGATGCAGTAGCCCGACGAACGGCCATACGTGTCGAGCATGATGGCGTCGCCCGCCCGCGAGCGCACGAAGCAGAGCCCGCGCTGCCCGTCGGCCAAGCGACATCGGCGCGGGCAGATCTCACACTCGATCCGCCCGTCCGCGAGCTTCCGGAAATGACGGCCCACGACGGGCTTTGGCACCGCCCGCGGCGCCGGTCGATTCAAGAGCCGTGACATGATGATTCCACGCCCTTGCAGATGGGGGGAGGCGACCACAAATTCAACAAGTTGTAGCGTCATCTTCCGAGGGGACACCAAATGACGGTCGTGCAGCGCGCTTCCGTCGCCGGCATGTTCTACCCGGGCGAGCCCGACAAGCTGGCCCGCATGGTCACGACGATGCTGGCAGATGTCCCCTCCGATGGCCCGGCACCGGCGGCGATCATCGCGCCCCATGCCGGCTATGTCTATTCCGGCCCGATCGCGGCCAGCGCCTATGCGCGCATCGCCCCGTTGCGCGGCACGGTCAGGCGCGTGATCCTGATCGGCCCGGCCCATCGCGTGGCCTTCCGGGGCATCGCCGCGCCGAGCGCCGACGCGTTCGAGACGCCGCTTGGCCCGATCGCGCTCGACCGGCCCGCCCTCGCGCGGCTTCTCGCCCAGCCACACGTGCTGGAGAACGACGCGGCGTTCGAAGGCGAGCACTGCCTGGAGGTCCACCTGCCCTTCCTGCAGACCGTGCTGGGCGAATTCGAGTTGGTGCCGCTGATCGCGGGCCAAGCCGGGGGCAAGGACGTGGCCGACGTGCTGGACCTTCTGTGGACACGATCCGACACGCTGCCGGTGATCTCGTCCGACCTCAGCCATTATCACGACTATGAGACGGCCCGCCGCCGCGATGCCGAGACGGCGCGCGCCATCGAGGCGCTGGCCGGCGAGCGGCTCGACTACGACGATGCGTGCGGCCGCACCCCGATCGCAGGACTGCTGCAGGTCGCCCGCGCGCGCCGCCTTGCTGCGCGGACGGTGGACCTTCGCAACTCGGGCGACACGGCCGGCCCGCGCGGCGAGGTGGTGGGGTACGGCGCCTGGGTGGTCGGATGACCGACGCCGCCCTCGCCACGCCGCTCGACGCCTTGCTCGCCGAACATGGCGAGGCCCTGCTCGACCTTGCGGTCGCCTCGGTGCGGTACGGCCTCGCCCACCGTACGCCGCTTCCCGCGGAGGCCGTCGACATGCCGCGCGCCCTCGCGGCGCCCGGCGCGTCGTTCGTCACTCTTCATCGTCGTGGCCATCTGCGCGGCTGCATCGGAAGCGCGCGGGCTTGGCGGGCCCTCGCCGCTGACGTTGCCGTCAACGCCTACTGCACCGCATTCGAGGACCCGCGCTTCGATCCCCTGCGGCCGGACGAGCTCGACGCGCTGGACGTCGACATATCGGTGCTCGGTGCGCCCGAGCCGTTCCCGGTCGCCTCGGAGCATGAGCTGATCGCCCGACTGGTGCCAGGTCGCGACGGGGTGATCCTGAACGAGGGCAGCCGGCGCGGCCTGTTCCTGCCGGCCGTGTGGGAGTTGGTGGAGGACGCGGCCGACTTCGTGCGTCACCTGAAGCACAAGGCCGGGCTGCCCGAGGGTTACTGGTCGGACCGCATCTCGGTAGAGAGGTTCGAGACCCGCGCCATTGCGCGCATGAATGCGTGGTCGGAACGCCTCTAACCGAGTCTCCCAAAGCCCCTAGAACGGGAACAGGATGTCGAACACCTGCTGGCCGTAGCGCGGCTGCTGGTAGTCCGAGATCTGGCCGCGGCCGCCATATGCGATCCGCGCCTCGGCGATCTTGTCGTAGGAGATGTCGTTGGTGGACGAAATGTCCTCGGGCCGGATGATGCCGGCGATCAGCAATTCGCGCACCTCGTAGTTCACGCGCACCTCCTGGCGGCCATGGAGCACCATGTTGCCGTTGGGCAGAACCTGGCTGATCACCGCGGCGACCTTCAGGTTGATCTGCTCCTTGCGGTCGACAGATCCCTTGCCGTCGGTCACCGAATTGGAGCCCAGCGAGACCAGGTTTCCGGGATCGACCGCCTGGGGAAGGATCTGAGCCAGCTTGGTCTCGTAGCCGAGGACGGACGGCGCGTCGGCCGATTCCGAGTTGTCGCGGCTGCGCGCTGTCTCGTTCGAGATGTTCGCCTTGTCGTCGATGGTGATGAGCACCGTCACCAGATCGCCGACGCGGCTCGCCCGCTGGTCGCGGAAGAACGCGCGGCTGCCCACGCGCCACAGCGAGTTGGGCGCGCGCGCCTCGGTCACGGGCGGCGGCATCGGCATCGAGACCGGCCGGTAACCCGGTTCGGCCCGCGGGTTTTCGATGCTCGCGAGCTTCGGCACCTCGCCCACCTCGCCGAGGCGGGTGACTGCGCTGCAGCCGCCCGTCAGCGCAGTGGCGGCGAGAAGTCCGGCGAAGGCAAGATAGCGGGGGAACGCGGTGTTCATGCGACTCTCCGACGGATCTAGCGGAGCGCGAGGCTCGGCAGATTGACCACGACACGCCCGGCGCCGGTGACGACGCCTTCGACCGTGACGTGGCTGCGGGTGTTCTGTACGCGTATGGTCTGGCCGTCCGCGCCGTTTTCCAGCGCGCGGCCCTTCACCGTCAGCGCCAGGCTGGGCGTCGTCAGCGTCATGATCACCAGCTGGCCCTTGGCGACGATGACCGGCGCAACGAAGGCGCTGCGGCGCAAGGTCGTGCCGGCGCGGACCGCGCTGCGCGGCGTCTTGCCGAGCACGGCCTCGGGATCGACGACGACGGACGGGTCGAGCGTATCGGCGCGCATCGCGACGAAGGTGAGATCGTCCTGCCGCACGACCTGGCCGTGACGCAGATTGCGCGCCAGCACCGGCGCCTGGATCACGCGGTAGACGGCGCCGCGCAGCTCGATCGGCTGCGGCTGATCGGTGCCGTTCGCAAGCAGGATGCGCGCGGTCATCTGGCCGTCGTGACGGTCGTAGCGCACTGGACCCAGCGTGAACGGCGCGTCGGCGCCGATCGCCGCCTTGAGCGTGAGCCGCCGGTTGGCGAGCTCGACCTGCATGTCCTGCTCGAGGCCCTGCCCGCGCAGTTCGGCGAGTATCGCCTTCTCGATATCGTCGGCGGTGACGGTGCGGGCCGCACGCGTGACGACCGAGCGGTCGAAGCGGCTGAGCGGCGACCAGTCGATGCGCGCGTCCTGTGCGATGGCGACCAGGGTCGCCGCCTCGAAGACCTGGGACCGGCCGGGCTCCGGCGCCGGCGCCACGGCGCGGTCGGCGAGGGACGCGGGTGCGCCACCGAACAGGTCGCCCAGCCGCACCACGGCGCCGTCGACCGTGACCTGCGGCCGCAGCGTCTCGGCCCTGGCGGCGTGCGCGCCGAGCGCGATCAGGATCGGAAGGATCGTGGCCAGGCGTTTCATCGCGGCCCCTAGCGCATGCTGGTGAGGGTCTGGAGCATCTGGTCGGAGGTCTCGATGACCTTCGAATTCATCTCGTAGGCGCGCTGCGCGGTGATCAGGTTGGTGATCTCCTGCACCACGTTGACGTTCGAGGTCTCGAGGAAGCCCTGCAGCACCGTGCCGACGCCGGTCGAGCCTGCGACACCGGTCGTCGCGTTGCCCGAAGCGGGCGTCTCCAGATACAGGCTGTCGCCCTTGGCCTCGAGCCCCGCCTCGTTGGGGAAGGTGGCGAACTCGAGCTGGCCGACATTCTGCGGCGTCACCTGACCGTCGAGCTTGGCCTGGACCTCGCCCGAGGCGTTGATCGACACGCTCACCGTGTTGGCCGGGATCGTGATGCCGGGCTGGACGGTGTAGCCCTGGGTGGTGACGATCTGGCCCGACGGCGAAAGCTGGAACGAGCCGGCGCGAGTATAGCCCGTGTCGCCGTTCGGCAGCGTCACCTTGAAGAAGCCCTTGCCCTGGATCGCGAGGTCGTAGGTGTTGTCGGTCGCGACAAGGTTGCCCTGCTGGCCGATGCGGTAGACCGCGCCGGTCTTGACGCCGAGGCCGAGCTGGATGCCCGAGGGAATGATCGTGCCGGTATCGGACGAGGTGGAGCCGACGCGCTCCTCGTCCTGGTAGAGCAGGTCCTGAAACTCGGCCCGCTGCCGCTTGTAGCCGGTGGTGTTGAGGTTGGCGATGTTGTTGGACGTGACCTCGACGTTGAGCTGCTGGGCCAGCATGCCCGTCGCCGCGATGTTGAGTGACCTCATGGACTGGACCTTTCGGGGACGCGGTGCGTCGCTATGCCGACGGCGGCGCGGTGAGCGTGTTGATGGCGTGGAGCTGGGACTCGTGCTCCTGCTCGATGATCTGCTGCGCGGCCTGGAACTCGCGCAGCGCGGAAATCATGTTGGTGATCTCGACGATCGGCCTGGTGTTGGACTCCTCGATCATGCCCTGGACGACGCGCGCGCCGCTGGCCGGCGCCGGCGGGGCGTCGGTCCTGTACAGGCTGTCGCCCTCGGCGCGCAGGAGCTGCTCGTTGTCGAACTGGACCAGCTTGAGCCGGCCCACCGCCTGGCGGTCGGCCGAGACCGTCCCGTCCGCGGAGATGGTGATGGAATCCGACCCCGGCGGCACGGTGATCGGGCGGTCATTCTCGTCGAGGACCGGATTGCCGGCCGTCGTGACCAGACGGCCCTCCGCGCTCATCGCCATGTGGCCGTTGCGCGTGTAGCGCATCCCGTTCGGCGTATCGACCTCCAGCCAGCCGCGGCCCGAGACCGCGACGTCGAGCGGGTTCGACGTCTTGGAAAACGCGCCCTCCCGAAAGTCGCGCGCGACGCCGATGTCCTGGACGAACGACACGTCATCGGCCGCGACCGCCTGTGCCAGGTATTCCTGAAACAGGATCTGCTCGTTCTTGAAGCCCGGCGTGGACACGTTGGCCAGGTTGTTGGCGATCGTGTCCATCTGGTTCTGCAGGGCCGATTGGTAGGAAACGGCGATGTAGAGCGAGTTTTCCATGCCTGTCCCGTTGGGGCCGTGCGCGGATCGGGCCCGTCGGCCCGTCCCATGCACGAACCGTGCCAGACGTCTTCTCTTTCGATTCCAATGGGTTGCGCGGCCGCACGTGGGACGGCTTCGCCCGTCGTGGCAGGGATTGCCCGGCAGATTCTGCCAGGCGGTCAGCCCGCCCGGCAGGCCCGGCTATTCGAGGTCGAGCCCGAACAGCCGCGCGGCGTTGAGCCGGCCGATCTTGCGGCGGTCGCCCTCGCCGATCTCCACCGCATCGAACCAGGCAGCAGATTGGTCCACGTTCTCGAACGGCCAGTCGGTGGAGAACAGGACGCGGTCGGCGCCGATCACCTGAAGCGAGCAGAGGAACGCCTGGGTCGAGTAGTTGCCCGAGACGGTGATGTTGAAGTTCTGCTCGAAATACTCGGTGAATGTCTTCTTGGCCGGCTGCGGGTGCGCGGGGCCCACCCAGGCGTTGTGATTGTCCACACGCCAGATGTTGAAAGGCAGGCCCTCGCCCATGTGGCCGAGGATGATCTGCAGCTTCGGGTGGGCATCGAACAGCCCCGACCCCATCAGGCGAAGCGCGTGGACGGCCGTCTCCTGGGCGAACGCCCAGCCGGGCCCCATCAGCCAGGGATGTCCGTCATAGATCCGTGCATCCTGCGCCAGCGGGTTTCGCGGGTGCAGATAGAACGGCACCGACAGGGACTCGCAGACCTCCCAGAACGGCCGGTACTCGGGACGGTCGTAATAGAGCGGCCCGTCATGACCCGCGCGCTCGGAAAACCCGTTCGCCAGCGCGCCCACGAAGCCGAGCTCGCGCACGGCCCGGGTCAGCTCGCGCGCGGCGGCATCCGGGTCCTGGAGCGGCAGGGCGGCAAGCCCGCGGAACCGGTCGGGCCGGTGGGCGACCTTCCCGGCGAGATTGTCGTTGGCGCGGCGCGCGATCTCGGTGGCTTTGGCCGGGTCAGCGATGGCCTGGACCGCCGGGGCGTTGAGCGACAGGACCATCATCTCCATCCCGTTTGCGTCCATCTCGGAAAGACGACGGGATTCGTCATCCATCAGCCGGGCGGAGAGCTCCTCCCAGGTCGCGGGCGGAAGGAAGCCGGCCGAATCCTGCAGCGTCTCCCGGATCGCGAAATGTTCCTCGAGCCCGATCTTGCCGTCCATTCGCCGTTCCTCCCTCGCCCGCCCGTGCCATCGCACGGCCGGATCGCGCCAAAACCCGCCCCGTTCCTACATCACACGCCGGGGCGTGACCAGCCCGCACGCGGCTTCCTAAACCTCTTGTTAACGCCGTTCCTCTAGCCTTCGCACAATCGCTTCAAACGCGGAAATCGGGGCGCGAGGATCAGTTGGCCAACCCGGCAATCACCGAAGACGACGTCGCCGAAGGCGCCCTCGCCGAGGCACCCGCTTCGCGCAAGTGGAGCGGCAAGAAGCTCATCCTGTTCGTCGTGGTGCCCGCCGTCCTGGTGATCGGCGGCGGGGTCGGGGTCGTGTTCTCCGGCATGCTGGATTCGCTGTTCGGCGGCGGGACGGCGCATGTCGAAACCGCGAAGAAGGAAGCCGCGACGCCGTCGGTCTTCTACGACCTGCCCGAGATGCTGGTGAACCTCAACAGCACCGGCGCACGTGCCAGCTTCCTCAAGATTACCGTCAGCCTCGAGATTGCCAGGCAGGAAGACATCCCGCGCATCCGCGAGGTGCTGCCGCGCATCATGGACAATTTCCAGGTGTATCTGCGCGAGCTGCGCCTCGACGACCTGCGCGGCTCGGCCGGCATGTACCGCCTGCGCGAGGAGCTGCTCGCCCGCGTGAACGCGGCGGTGGCACCAGTGAAGGTGCGCGACGTGCTGTTCAAGGAAATGTTGGTTCAGTAGGCGTAAGGGAATTACATGGCCGAAACGCCCGAAGACGGCAACGCGGCGCCGGACGCCGGCTCCGCACAGGCCGCAGACTGGGAAGCGGCGCTCGGCGCGACCGGAGGCGGCGGCGACGCCTCGCAGCGCGTGCTCAACCAGGACGAGATCGATTCGCTGCTCGGCCTGTCAGACGATGGCGAGACCGACAGCGCACGGTCCGGCATCCAGGCGATCGTCAACTCGGCCCTGGTCTCCTACGAGCGTCTGCCGATGCTCGAGGTGGTGTTCGACCGCCTCGTGCGCATGCTCACCACCTCGCTCCGCAACTTCACGTCGGACAATGTCGAGGTCTCGCTCGACGCGATCACCTCGATCCGCTTCGGCGACTACCTGAACTCGATCCCGCTGCCCGCGATCCTCAGCGTGTTCAAAGCCGAGGAGTGGGACAATTACGGCCTGCTGACCGTCGACTCGCCGATGATCTACTCGATCGTGGACGTACTGCTCGGCGGGCGGCGCGGCACCGCGCAGATGCGCATCGAGGGACGGCCCTACACCACTATCGAGCGCACGCTGGTCGAGCGCATGGTGCAGGTCATCCTCAACGATCTCTGCGCCGCGTTCGATCCGCTGTCGCCGGTGACCTTCCGCTTCGAACGGCTTGAGACCAACCCGCGCTTCGCCACCATCGCGCGCGCGGCGAACGCCGCCATCCTCGCCAAGCTGCGCATCGACATGGAGGATCGCGGCGGTCGGCTGGAGCTCTGCCTACCTTACGCCACGCTCGAACCTGTGCGCGAGCTGCTGCTGCAGATGTTCATGGGCGAGAAGTTCGGCCGCGACTCGATCTGGGAGGTGCATCTGGCGCAGGAGCTGTGGAAGACGGGTGTCGAGATCGAGGCCGTGCTCGACGAGGTGACCCTGTCGCTCAACGACGTGCTGAACCTCGAGGTCGGCAGCCGCGTCATGCTGAATGCGACGCCGGAGTCCGCCATCGAGCTGCGCTGCGGCGACATCCCGCTCTTCTCGGGCGCGATGGGCCGCAAGGGCGCCAACATCTCGGTCCGGGTCGAGGATCGGGCGGCGCGCCGGAGGCCGCTATGACATCGCCCCTCGTCTCCGCGGCACTCGACGTGCTGGTCGCCGGACTACTGATCGCGGTGATCGTCCAGGGCCTCAGGCTCAACCGCATGCTCGCCGTACTACGGGACGGCAAGGCGGAGCTCGCCATCACCATCACCCGCTTCGACGCGGCCGCCGCGCATGCGGAGCAGGCGGTCGCCGCGATGGCCGCCGCCGCCACCGATGGCGGACAGGGGCTCGGCGCCGTCGTCGGCGAGGCGACCGCCTTGCGCGACGAGCTCATGTTCCTCACCGAACGCGGCGACAAGATCGCGGCGCAGCTCGCCAGCACCGCCGCACCGAAACCCGCGGAGAAGAACCCGCGCCCGCGCCCCGAGCTGGTGCCCGACGGGCCGAAGCGCGCCGCGTCGCTTGAAATGCCGTCGGCCGCCGAGCGCGAGCTCCTGCAGGCGATGCAGCGCACGCGCGCCACAGGATGACATGACGTTCCGTCTGCGCCTTCCCCGCCCGCGCCTGTTGCCGGTGACGATCTTCGCCGCCGCAGTGATGTTGTCCGTCCGCGTCGGTAACCTGTGGAACGATGTCTCGCTTGCCGTCGGCGCGCCGACCGAGGCGCAGTCGCCTGCCCCCTCCGCCCGCGACACGCCGGCTGAACACGCTGCCGACAAGATGGCGCCCAAGGTGGGCGGCGATAAGATGGCGAAGGCCGGTGACAACGCGGCGACGCCAGCCGGCCAGTCCGGCCCCGAGCCGGCGAAGTTCGGCTCCGAGGGCCCGGCGCTGACCGAGCAGGAGATCGAGGTCCTTCAGAAGCTGTCGCAGCGCCGTGATGCGCTGGATGCGCGCGAGCACGAGATCGACCTGCGCGCGAACCTGCTGGCTGCCACCGAGAAGCGGATCGAGGGCAAGCTCGCCGAGCTGAAGAAAATCCAGGCCGAGATCTCGGGCCTGCTGAAGCAGCACGACAACGAGCAGCAGGCCAAGCTCAGGAACCTGGTCAAGATATACGAGAACATGAAGGCCAAGGACGCCGCGGCGATCTTCGAAAAGCTCGACCTGCCGATCGTCCTCGACGTCATCGAAGGCATGCGCGTACAGAAATCCGGCGCGATCCTCGCCCAGATGGACCCGTCGCGCGCCAAGACGGTCACCGCCGCCCTCGCCGAGCGCCGCCAACTCCCCAAGATGCCATAGGACGTTCGCTCCGGCCCCAATAACGTCGGCCGCCCGAGCCTACCCTTCGATCACAACCCGATAGTCGCGTCCCTCCCACGCGCCGGTGGCGGGATCGCGCAGGGTGAAAGCGAGGGTCGTACCCGCGGGCAGAAGCCCGGCCGGAACCTCCGCCATGTGAATGCCGAACGCGCCCCGCTGCGTGGCTGTGTCCTCCGCGCTTGCCCAGCCATCGGCGCTCCAGTGCAGGATCGCCGGGGCGTCGACCAGTACCCGGACTCCCTGGCCCGCCGCCGCACGCCCGATGCGGCAACGCCGCGACCAGTGCGCCCAGCCCGGCCGGGGCGGTGACGCGTAGCGTTGTGCCACCGAGGCCAGGCGATCGACCGGCGCGCCCGCGTCGCGCGACGCGGCCAGCTTGACGAACTCGGCGTGGGCCCAGACCAGGGGCATGGCCGAGCCGGTCGGCTGCCCGGGATAGAGGTATTTTCGCGGCAAGGCGTCCGTATCCCACACCTGCTCAGGGATCAGCTTGCCGCGACCGGCCATCCGGTTCATCGCCTCGAGATAGGGCAGCGGGTCCTCGCCCGCGCACAGAGCGTAGTGGCCGCGCTCGCCGGTGAGCAACGGCCAAAGCCGGCCTATCCCGGCGCCGAGAAATGGCCCGCCATCGGCGCGCTCGCCATACCCGTCACGATTGTAGCGGCGCCAGGACGGACCGTTCGGCGTGTCCACCTTCAGCAGACCGTCGATCACGGCGATTGTGTCACGCATCACGGGATGATCCGCCGGGCGGATGCCGAACCGCACGATCTGCAGGAAGTCCGTCGAGACCAGCTCCGACGCCGCGATCAACCCATCGGTCTCGAGGTTACGCAGCTCGATCGTATCGCCCATGGCCGTTCGGTCCTCGACGATCCGGACGGGCGCCGTACGCACATAGTGCGAGGCGACGCCGAACCGCGCGGCCAGGCCGCTGTCCGTGGCGACGGTCCAGTCTTCGATCCGCGTCGCCCAGTCGTCTGCCACGTCGCGTGCCAGCGCCGTCTCCGGCATGCCCAGCATCTCCGCCCCGGCCGCCAAAGCGGCGATGCAGGTCGCGAGCGTGAAGGGGTTGATGCCGGGAATCTCCTCCCATCGGTCCTGGTCGGTCGCCGGGCCATTGCGCAGGATGTAGCCGAGCGCGCGTGCGACCATCTCGGCGGCCTCGATGTCGCCCAGCGCGTCGCGTTCGGCGAGCGAAGCGGCCAGGACCACGGGCCAGGCCACCTCGTCGAGCTGCACGCCCCGCCAGTTGGGCGTGCCGCCGAGCCATTGGTTCTGCTGCCAGCGCCCGTCGACGAGCTGGGTGGCGATCAGATAGCGCAATATGTCGCGCGCGTCCTCGAGCGCACCGAGCGTGACCAGCGCCAGTGCGCTTTCGACCAGATCGCGCGGCCAGACCAGGTGATAGCCGCCGATATCGTCCTTGGCGTTGCCCCACGGGATCGAGAGGCTGGCCACCATCGCGCCAGGATAGGTCTTGTCCTGATGGGTGCGCAGCACCATTGCCGACAGGCGGAGCTGGTCGCGCAGATCGTCCGACAGCGAGGAGTTGACGTGCGGCGCGGGATGCCAGCCACGCCAGAGCGCGACATGGTCGTTCCAGACCGTATCGAAATCCTGGATCAGCGCCGAGATGGCGAGCGTCGCAGCCGACGAGGTGCTGCCGGCGAACGCCAGCGCCAGCGTGGCGCGGCGCGGTAGCGCGCCCATCAACGCCACGTTGCCCGGACCGGCGCTGCGCCAGCCCCAGGTCATCGCGCCATTCAGGTTGAAGTCCTGCCAGCCGTCGCTCGACCCGACATGGCCGGCGCTTGCCGCCCGCCACGCGTCGGACTGGCTCTCGTCCGCCGCGGCGAGCGCGAGGCCGAACGGACCCTGCTCCGCGCCCAGCACCGTGCGGCCGCGCTCGGTATAGACCAGCGCGCGGTTGTCGTGGCCCGAGCCGCCGAGATGTGGCGCGATCAGCGCATAGGGCGCAAGCGTCTCGTCACCTTCGAGCACCACCTCGATCAGCAGCACGTCGCGCTCGGGATCGGGCGCGATACGCTGGACCAGCCGGAAGCGGTCGTGCGTATGGGTGACTTGGACCGCGGGAATGCCCGGCGCCGGGGTGGTTACGACATGGGTGCCGAGCCGCTTGACCTCGCACCAGAACCCCTGCCCGTCCGCGACGATGAAGCCCAGATCGCGGATCTGCGGCAGGTCGACGCGCGGGTAGTAGACCTCGTTGACGATGCCGTACCCGACCGTGAACCACAGCCGCGCCGGTCCCAGCCCCGTCCCCACCATATCCTTGGCGCTGAACGACCAGGTCGGCGGGATTCCCGGCGCGCCGGGCGCGAACGCTTCGTCTTCCTGTGCCATTCTTTGGACCTGTCTTCCAGCTCACCGCAGGCAGCGCGAGGAACGTTTGGCAACCCTTGGCGTTCTCACCTCGCAAGCCGGCCAAACGGAAGGAGCGTATACCATGAGCAACAAGACGATACTGGCGATCGCCAGCGCGGTCCTGCTGTCGGCCTCGGGGGCGGCGATCGCGGCGGACAATTCGCATTCCATGGGCAACGGCCAGACCAGCGTGAACGGCGAGGTGACGCCGCGCGTGAACGCGGAACAACCGGTTACGCCGGAACCGGCCGGCCCATCCTACCTGAAGGGTATTCGCAACGCCGAGCTGATCGGTCCCGGCGGCGACCAGTCCTTGCTGGGCGGGCCGGTGCTCGACGCGATGGGCCACCGAATCGGCGAGATCAGCCGCATCACGCCGGACGGCGTGGTGATCGGCATCGGACAGAAGCTGGGGCTCGGCGCGCACGAGGTTCTCGTCGAGCCGGACGCTCTTACGGCGACCCGCGAGCACGGCACGCTGGCCGTCATTTCGAGCCTCAACGAGGACCAGCTCCAGGCGATGCCGGCCTACAATCCCGCCCCGGCCGGAATGCGCCGCTAAGGGCTTTCGCGACAGGCGCGGCGCGGGCCAACCCGCGCCGCGTTTTCGCGCGCTTGATCTCAGCGGATATAGGCCTCGGAGGCGTAACGGCGCATCATGCGCTGGCTATTGAAATAGCTGGCGATCTTGCTGATCCCCTGCTTCATCATCCAGATCCAGCGCGTGCGGTCGTTGACGTAGAGCGGCAGCACCACGTTCTCCAGCTTGTCGTAGAGCGAGGCGGCGTCGGCTGCCCCCGTGGCACCCACCCCATCGGCGCCGATTGACCAGCCGGTCACCCCCTCGATCCAGGCCTCGACCCACCACCCGTCCAGCACGCTCATGTTCAGCACGCCGTTCAGGGCCGCCTTCATGCCGCTGGTGCCCGAGGCTTCCATTGGCGGCTGCGGCGTGTTGAGCCAGATGTCGGCGCCAGCGACCAGCACCTTGGCGAGGTCCAGGTCATAGCCGGGCAGGAAGGTCGCCGGCAGCGCACCGTCCAGCGTACGCATGCGCGACTCGATCTCCGCGATCAGCCGCTTACCGTCGGTATCCTTCGGGTGCGCCTTGCCCGACACGACGATCTGGAACGGGTATTTGCGTGCAATAGCTGTCAGTCGGTCAAGGTCGGTGAACAGCAGGTCCGGCCGCTTGTAGCCGGTCATGCGCCGGGCGAAGGCGAGAATCGGCTTGTCGGGATCGAGCTTGAGGCCCTGCGTGCGCTCGACCAGGGCGATCAGGTCGCGCTTCGCATCCAAATGCGCCTGCCACACCGCCTCGTCGTCGAGCTGGTCGGCGCGCACCAGAAGCTCGGGCTCGTGCGACCAGTTGGGCAGCAGCGCCTGGTACAGCCGGCAGAAGCTCTGATGGGTCCAGGTCGGCGCGTGAACGCCGTTGGTGATGGCGCGGATATGGAAGCCCGGATACATGTGCGTCGCCGTTTCGGCGTGGCGCCGCGCGACGCCGTTGACGTAGCCCGACAGCTCGATGGCGAGGCAGGTCATGTTGAGCCGGTCGCGCCCGCCCAGCGCCTTCAGCTCTCCGAGCTCGATCAGCTCCTCCATCACCGCCCCGACCGTTTCGTAGGAGAACCGGTCGGTCGCCGCCTCGACGGGCGTGTGGGTCGTGAAGATGCACATCTCGCGGACCCGCCCGATGTCGTAGGCCGACAGGCCGGCCACCGCGTTTTCGACCGGTCGGCGAAAGCGGTGGAGCAGCTCGATCGCCAGCAGCGCCGCGTGGCCCTCGTTCAGGTGGTAAGTTTGGATCGCGAAGCCCAGCGCCTGCAGCATTCTGACCCCGCCGATGCCCAGCACGACCTCCTGCTTCAGCCGGTAGGTCTCGCCGTCGCCGTAGAGGTGATGGGTGATGTCGCGATCGCGCGGGTCGTTCTCGGCGAAATCCGTGTCGAGGAACAGCACCGGCACGTCTTTGCCATGGGGCGCCGTATGCACGTACATCCACGCACGGACCCACACCTCGCGCCGCTCGATCTCGACTGCCACCATGGCCGGCAACGGGGTCGCCCAGTCCGCCGGGTCCCACGGATCGTCGCGCTCGATCTGGCGGCCGTCCGCGTCGATCTCCTGGCGGAAATAGCCGGCCCGGCTGACCAGTGTGACGAACACCACCGGGATTTCGAGGTCGGCGCAGCTTCGCACGATGTCGCCGGCCAGCACGCCGAGGCCGCCGCTATAGGTGTGGATCTCGGAGCGCAGCGCGATCTCCATCGAGAAATAGGCGATGCGGGTCGGATTTAGAAACGGATAGATCGGCATGGTCGGTCCCTTGCAGCCTCGCAGGCGCAGTTATCCCCGCCTTGCAGGGCTGCCGCGATGATCTTGATCAACCGCCCAGGCCCGCGCGGTGGTAGATATAGCGCATATGGAATGCGGCACGCGCGTTCCCAGGGGTAGACGCGACGCCGCAGCGTTCGAGAGGAGATCGGACATGAACGGGGATCGGGGTGAGATCGCGCGCCTGGCCTATGCGATATGGGAACGGGAGGGACGGCCGCAGGGGCGCGACCATCAGCACTGGCTCGCCGCCGAGGCCGAGCTGGCGACGATGACCGCGGCGGGCGCGCCGGCCAAGCCACGCAAGCCGCGTGCCCCCCGTGCACCGAAGGCCGCGTCGGACGCCGCGCTGGCCAAGCGCGCGCCGCGCAAGCCCAAAACGACGTCATAAGCGCGTTCTGGCCGGGCCAGCATCGCATCGCTTCCAACATCCAGTTCGCGTAGCATCGCGCCGCAATGAAGCGGAGTGCGGCGTGACAGAAGAGTCTCAACTCGACACATCGGTCCTGATCGTCGGCGGCGGCCCCGTGGGGCTCGTCGTCGCCATCGAGCTGGGGCGGCGCGGCGTCCCCTGCATCGTCCTTAACGACGCGGCGACGACGGCGCACCACCCCAAGGCCAATGCGATCGGGTCGCGCACGATGGAGCATTTCCGCCGCATCGGCGTCTCGGCGCCGATCCGCGCCGCGGGGCTCGCGGACGACCACCCCACCGACGTCGCCTACTTCACCAGCCTCACGGGCATCGAGCTCGCCCGACTCCACATGCCCTGCCGGACCGAAGCCCTGCGCCTCGCCCGCGCCGGCGAGGGGCCGTGGCCGACCGCCGAGCCGCCGCATCGCTGCTCGCAGATCTATCTCGAGCGCGCGCTCTACGACCGGGCGGCAGGCCTCGCCCCGGTCGATCTCCGGTTCGGCTGGCGCTTCCTCGCCTTCCGCGAGGAGCGTGGCCACGTCGTCGGCGAGGCCGAGGAGGTGGCGACCGGCCGGCGCATCGCGGTCCGGGCGCGCTACCTTGCCGGCTGCGACGGCGGCGCGAGCGCGGTACGGCGCCAGCTCGCCATCGAGTACCAGGGCGAGCGCGGCGTGGTGCGCGCGATGATGGGCGGCTCGATGAACTCGTGCTTCTTCCGGGTGAAGCCGGACCGGAGATGGCTTTCGGTCGGGCGGTCCTGGCAGTACTGGGTGGTCCGTCCCGACATCCGTGCGCTGCTGATCCATGTCGACAGTACCGACCAGTGGCTTACCCAGATCCGCGTGCCCGACGAGATCGATCGCAAGGCCGCCGACCCGCGCGAGCTGGTCAGTCGTGCCGCCCGCACCGACGTGCCGATCGAGGTGATCTCCACCGTCCCGTGGCTCGCCGGGCACAGCCTGGTCGCGCCGAGCTATGGCGGCGGGCGCGTGTACCTCGCCGGCGATTCATGCCACCTCTTCACCCCGACCGGCGGGCTCGGCATGAACACCGGGGTGGACGATGCCGTGAACCTGGCCTGGAAGCTGGCGGCGATGTGCCGGGGCTGGGGCGGGGACGGGTTGCTCGCGAGCTACGAGGCGGAGCGTCGCCCGATCGGAAAGCGCAATGTCGAGTATGCCCGCTCCATGGCGGATTCGATCGGCAACGCCCCGGTGACCGAGGCGGTGGACGCCGATAGCGCCACCGGCCGCGCGGAACGGGAAAGCCTCGGCGCGCGTCTCGCGGACCATGCCTTTCGCGAGTTCATCATTCCCGGAATCCAACTCGGGCTGCGCTACGACGTCTCGCCCGCCATCGTGCCGGACGGCACACCCTACCCGCCCGACACCGCGACCGAATGCACCCAGTCCTCGTGCCCCGGCATGCGCGCGCCGCATCTCTGGTTGGGCGACATGCCGATCCACGATGCATTCGGGCCGGAGTTCACGCTGCTCAAGCTCGGCCGCGCCGACCCCGCCCCGATCCAGGAGGCCGCCATGGCGCGGAACCTGCCCCTTGCGCTGGTCGAAGTTACCGACCCGCGCGCCCGCGAACTCTATGGGGCCGACCTGATCCTGATCCGCCCCGACCAGCATGTGGCCTGGCGCGCGAACGCGCCCCCCGCCGATCCCGAATGGATGATCGACACCGTCCGGGGCGCATGACGCCACGCCGCTTCCGATATCAGTGCTTCGCCGCGTCGGCGCGCTTCGCTTGCGCGTCGTTGCAGCCGTGCTCGCCCATGTTGCGAGCGCTGCGCAGGATTACTTGCGCGTCGGTCACCGCCCCCGCCGCCACCACCCGGTTCAACCGGTCGCGCAGCACGTCGCCGTAGGATGCGAAGCTGTCCTGCGTCAGGTTCGCGCCCGCACGCAGCGCGCTGCCCACCCGATCGGCGAGGACCGCATTGATCGCGTCATGCACGCGGGGCAGCGCGCCGCACAGATCGGAGAGATTCGCGCCGCCCTTCACGGCAAGCCGCGCCTCGATGACGACCGGCCCGTCAATACCGGGGCCACGGCTGTTCCCCATGAGATTGACGATCGTCACTTCATGCGTCGAGCGGTCGCTCGCCCACTCGGCGGCGGCATTGGCGACGTTGACCATGGCGTCGGCTGCCACCTCGGCCGCGCGCCCCTGGTCGCCCGCCTCCATGTATTTCCACAGCCCGAAACCGCCGATCAAGACGACGACGAGGAGCAGCCCACCGAGCTTCGTAAACCGCTTCATGACGGCCCCCGCGCGAGGGTTAAGCCATCAAGACTTCGCCTGGAAGATGAAGATACGGTAAATAAGCTATTAAGAAAACTTGGCCTCTGCTGCCAAAGCGCTGCGGCCCGCCGCGTTCAGGCACCAGAGCGACGCTGTCGTTCCGTCGGCCGAGGGACCTCCGACGATGATAAACGGGCCGGTATCGACCACGATCTCGATCGAGCGGTAGGTGAAGCCTGCCAGGGGCCGCGGATGGCGCTGGCGGCACATCTCCATCATGATCTGCGAGATCAGGGTCACCGGCACGACGACCCCTTCATATCCCTCGGTCCTGGTCGTGTAGTCGCGGTCGAAATGGATGCGGTGGCTGTTGAAGCGCTGGGCGCACAGCCGCCAGATCATCACCGGATCGGCATCGAATTTCTGAGACCAGGCGGGGCTGGCGGGCGGCGATGGCGGGGCGGCGAGCTTGCCGGGCCCCTTCTCGCCGAAATAGAGCACGCTGCGCGCGTCGACCGCGGCGACGCCGCGCGCCGTGGAATAGCTCTCGCGCATCGTCACCTTCACGGTCGGGCCCGTGCCCAGATCGGCGATGTCGACGGACGCCACCTCGGTGGTCTTGGTGATGTCGTCGCCGATCCGTAGCGGATCATGGAAAGTCGAGACGGTCTCGACCAGCCGCCGGCGCGGCAGCGGCACGGCGGGCGCGACCCCTACCCCGGCAGCCTGGCCGTCCGCCCGCATCTGCGCCTTGCGATAGAGGCCGGGGCAGAACCCGCCATGCCAGCCGAACGGCACCGCATCGCCCTTGTTGGGCGCCGGATGATCGACGTCGAGCGTGACGGCGAGCTTGCCGATCTGAGATGCCGTCACCACGTCGGTCGCCGTTTCGCTGCGCCCGACATAGGCCTTCAACGCTTCCAGATCGTCCGCCATCGTGTCCTCCCGTTCTTGGCTGCGGGCAACTATACACCCGCCCGCGGCAGGTTTTGCGCAGGCCCGCGATTTCCGATAGACAATCTCCATCACAGCGGCATTGACCGCACCGACGCGCAAGGGAGATCACCATCATGGCCGAACCGATCAAGCTTCTGGGCTTTGCCGGAAGCCTGCGCAAGGACTCGTTCAACCGGGCCCTGCTACGCGCCGCCAGCGAGCTTCTGCCCGCCGACACGACACTGGAGATCTACGACATCGCCGGCATTCCGGAATACAACGACGACGTCCGGCTGGGCACGGGTTATCCCGACACCGCCGCGAAGTTCCGCGCCGCCATCGCCGCCGCCGACGCGCTGCTGTTCGTGACGCCCGAATACAACTACTCGATTCCGGGCGTGCTGAAGAACGCCATCGACTGGGCCTCGCGCCCGCCCGAGCCACCGCTCGTCGGCAAGCCCTGCGCGGTCATGAGCGCTTCGCCGTCGATCCTCGGCGGGGCGCGCGCGCAGTATCATTTGCGTCAGGTGTTCGTGTTCAACGACATGTTCCCGATCAACAAGCCCGAGGTGATCGTCGCCCAGGCCGCCCAGAAATTCGACGAATCCGGCAAGCTGACCGACGAGACGACGCGCGGGCTGGCGAAGCAGCTTCTTTCCAACCTCGCGGACTGGACGCGGGTGCTCAAGGCCGGGCGCGCTGCGCTCGCTGCCGGCAAGGTCTGACGGCCGCAACGCGGGAGCGCGCCGAATGCTGAAGACCGGGGCGGAGCACCTCGAATCCCTGCGCGACGGGCGCACAGTGCTGATCGGGTCCGAGCGGGTGCGCGACGTGACCGCCCACCCGGCCTTCCGCGACGGCGCCGCTACCGTCGCGGGCATGTACGACATGAAGCGCGCGCCGGAGAACCTGGCCATCGTGTCGTACGAGGAGAACGGCGACCGGTACTCGTCCTACTACCTTCGACCGCGCGACCGCAACGGGCTGCGCCAGCGCTCGCGCACCCATAAGCTGATCGCCGACTTCACCTCGGGCCTGTTCGGCCGCTCGCCCGACCACGTCGCCGGGCTGATCACCGGGCTCGCCATGAAGCCCGAGGTGCTCGGCAAATTCGCAAACAACCTGCTCGGCCAGTTCGACCGGATGCGCCGCGAGGATTCCTACGCCGCCTTCGCGGTCGTGCCGCCGCCCGGCACGCGCAATCCCGACATCCATTCCGAGGAGCGGCGCGCCAACCCGGGCCTCCATGTCGTCAAGGAGACCGACGACGGGGTGATCGTCAGCGGCATGAAGATGCTGGCGACCGGCGCGGTCTACGCCAACGAAATCCTTATCGGAAACCTCACGCCCCTTGCCCCCGAGTTCAAGGAGTACGCGATCACCGCCCTGATCCCTTGCGCGGCCGAGGGTCTGACCTTGTGGTCGCGCCGGCCCTACGCGCTGGGGGCGGACCATGCGCTCGACTACCCGCTGTCGCGCCGGTTCGACGAATCGGATTGCGTCGTCGTCTGCCGCGACGTGAAGATTCCATGGGAGCGTATCTTCGTCCACGACGACGCCGAGCTGTCGCGCAACTGCTATATCCAGACGCCGGCCAACTGTTTCTCCAACCACCAGTCGAACGTGCGGTTCTGGTCGAAGATGTCGCTGATCGTCGGGCTGGCCAGCCGCATCGCCGAGGGCTCAGGGATCGCCTCGATCGGCGCGGTGCGCGAGCAGCTCGGCCGGCTCTCGGCGACGGAGGGCGCGATCGGCGCCATGGTGGCCGGCCAGATCGAGGCGATCGAGGACTGGCCGGGCAACGGCTATGTCTGCTTCAATCGCCGCATGATGTACGCCACGCTCAACTGGTGCCAGGAGCACCACACCGAGCTGATCGACCAGCTGCGCGGGCTGATGGGTGCCAACCCGCTGACCATGCCGGGCGACGCGTCGCTGCTCGACGACGACGGGCTGCGCCGCCAGTTCGAAGACGATTACGGTACGCCCTACATGGACCCGATCCGGCGCTGGAAGATCCTCAAGCTCGCCTGGGACCTGACCGGCTCCGAGTTCGCCGGCCGGCACCAGCTCTACGAGCGGTTCTATGCCGGAACGTCGACGATCGTGCGCAGCCAGAATGCGCGCGAGGCGCCGTGGGATGTCTATCACGCGGTGGTCGATCGGCTGGCCGATCAAATCTCCGCGCCGGATCGCGAAGAATAAACGATGAATTCGTTCGAATCAGGCGAATACTTCGCCGTGGGCAGCGCTTGTGGCGACATGTTACAGTTTGACGTCTCGGAATGGCGAATGCGCGTGCGATGATGCCGAGTTGCGTGGCGCGTATGGTTCGGAGCGGCCTTAGGTCGGCGCTTGTGGCGTCGGTCCTCGCCGCCGGTGCCACCTTGACTGGCCCTGCGGCCGCCCAAAGTGCCGCACCGCCCGCCATCGAAAACCCGTCGCCGCTGCCCTACACCATCCGCCGGGTCCATCGCGATGCGTCCGGGCAGATCGTGCCCGACACGCGACCGGCGCCCGAAGTCGAGTCCTACGAATCCGCGCCGGTGACCCTGCCCCGCTCGGCGCCACCGGCGCGGGTGGGGCGCGTCCCATCGCCCAGCTTCGAGCCTGAGGACCTGCGCCTCGCCGAACTCGCCCACCAACGCCAGATTGAGATCAGCCGCATCCTGGCGGAGGAACGGCTTGCCAAGCGGCGCGGCGTCGAGGTCAATGCCCAGGGTCTGACCCCGCGCGAGGAGTTCCTGATTCACGAGCTGCGCCGTACCGACCGCGAGGTCCGCGCGCACGAGCTCGCCCACTACTTCACCGGGCGGCCGTACACGGCGGAGCCCGAATACTGGTTTGTCGTCGGTCCGCTGGGCAAGCGCTACGCCGTGGCGGGACACGTCCAGTTCGATTTCAGCCCGATCAAGGGCGACGCGCACGCGACGCTGAAGAAGTTCGAGACGCTGCGGCGCGCTGCGCTGGCGCCGGCGCAGCCCTCGACCTTCGATCTCCGCATCGCGATGGAGCTCGACCACTCGATTGCCGATCTGCGCGCGGAACTCGTGCGCCGCCGCGCCACCGCCCGGCTGGGCCAGTAGCGTCCTTTCCCGTTCCGCAAGTGTTGGCGAATGCCCGACGTCAGTCGGCGCGGAAGCTGCGCTCCTGCCGCTCGTGGCGCTCCTGCGCCTCGATCGAAAGGGTGGCGATGGGACGGGCCTCGAGCCGCCGCAGGCCGATCGGCTCGTTGGTCTCCTCGCAATAGCCGTACGTGCCGTCATCGAGCCGCTGCAGCGCGGAATCGATCTTCGAGATCAGCTTCCGCTCACGATCGCGCGTGCGCAGCTCGACCGACCGATCGGTCTCGGCCGAGGCGCGGTCGGCGATGTCGGGGGCCTGAAGGCTGTCGTTCTGAAGGCTGCGCAGGGTCTCGGTCGATTCACGGAGCAGCTCGTCCTTCCACGCGATAAGCTTGCGGCGGAAATATTCCCGTTGCCGGGCGTTCATGAAGGGCTCGTCGTCGGACGGGCGATAATTGGACGGCAGCCTGGTCACCATGAGAAAGCTCTGTTGTCGTTGTCGCACAACTCGGCCACACACAAAAGCGGCCGGAGTATATGAATTGACCTCGGCCTGTTCAATACATCCGTGTGGGAGCGAATTTGGCGAAAATCCTGGGGTTTCCGGCGCCCCGGCGCTAGACCTCTTGGGCCGCGGCGAGCTTTGCCAGCTCCACGCGGCAGCGCAGCTCGATCTCGTCGAGCACGGCGGCGAGGCGCGGGTCGTAAGTCTGGTCGCGCCGCCCCTTAACCATCTGGGCGAGGCTCTCCAGCTTCTCGCGCGGCAAGGTGCCGAGGAGCAGCCCCTGCTGCAGCTCCTCCAGCCGGTCGAGCAGGTCCTCGCCCCGGCGCACCCCGCGCTTGGCCGGGCTGGTGGCGTCTGGGACCTCCTGGATGGACAACAGCGCCTGGATGGTCTCGGCGGGCGAGGCCCCGCCGGCGCCAGCGGCCCCCTCGGGCGCGGCGGCGAGCTCGGACGCGAAATCGCCCGCGCCGGTGCGCCCCGCGGCCTCCTTGCGGCGGGTCGGCGTGGAGCGAAGCGGCGCTGTGCCGGTGATCTTCATCGATAAGGTCGGCCCCTGGCCCCGGCAGCGAAACGGCAGCCGAAGCCTGCGCCAACGGGCTTAACAGCGCGTTAACGGAGACGTTTCCCGAATGAAACGGGGCGCCCGAAGGCGCCCCGAAACTTGGCCAGCCGTCAGGACCGGCTACGGACTGACGTGGTGGACGAACTTCTCGGGCGGGGGCTCGCCCCACTGCGACGAGAACCCGACCTCGACGGGCATCAGGTTCGAGCCGTTCTTGACGTTGAGCCGGTCCGAGTTTGTCCAGTGCTCGTGCACCCGGCCCCACGGGTCGGCCCAGTAATCGTAGACTTGGCTGCCGAGCAGGTGGCGTCCGATGCCCCACATATGCTCGTACTTGTTCAGCGAGCGCAGATACTCATGGCCGACGAACACGTCGTCGATGTCCTCCACCTCGAAGGAGAAGTGGTTGAGGCCGGCGCGCTCGTTCATCGCACAGAAGAACACGTGATGGTCGACATAGTCGTCGCCGTTGTCGCAGCGGTTGAACGAGCCGATCACGTTGGCCTTGTCGCCCGCGTAGACGTCGTCGGAGCAGATCAGCCCCAGCGTGTCGCGGAACCACTTCACCGTGTCGACCACCTTGGGCGATCCGAGCACGGCGTGGCCCATGCGCATGACGTGTGACGGCTCCTTCTTCAGCCGCATCAGGTCGCCGGTGCGCTCGTATAGGCTCTCGCGCCAGTTGATCGGCTGGCGATCGACATGGATCGGCTTGGCGTCGGGGATGCCGGCGACAACCTCGATCTGGTAGCCGTTCGGCTCGGTCAGCCGCACGCGCTTGCCGCCGCCCGGTTCGTCGATGTTCTCGATGCCCGACGCGCCCGGCGCGGTCGCGATCTTCTTCAAATCGTCCTCGTTCTGGGCGTAGAACGCGAAGCCGAGCAGCTTCGGCGAGTCGCCAAGTTCGGTGACGTGCAGATGATGGGCGGGACCGGTGCCGCGCATGAACAGCTTGTTCTTCGTGCGCTCGACCTTGATCATGCCGAAATGAGTGAGAAATTCCTCTTCCGCGTCGAGATCCGGCGCCTGCAGGCGGCCGAACGCAACGTCCTTGACCTTGATGATCGCCATTGTTTTCTCCCGTTCACTTTCTTGCCGCCGCCAATGTTCGGCGCCGCATAGTCTAGTTTAGAGCTTATATAAGAATGGGGCGCCCTCCCTGCCGCGTCAAGCGGCAACAGGCCCGCGTGGGCCGGGCCGCCCGTCCGACATGGAGCGAGACATGGCGAACCCGAAGGAATCGCGTCCGCACCGCAGCGGCACGTGCCAGGTGTGCGGCCAGACCAAGCCGCTGCGCGAGCTTCAGGCGGCGAGCCTCGTGCGCGACAGTGTGGCGGCCCTGATCCGCCGCAAAGTGCCCAACTGGTCGTCCGACGGGGTGATTTGCCTTTCCTGCCGCAATCGATTCCGGTCCGAGTACGTCCAGGAGCGGATGGAGCGCAACCTCGGCGAGCTGGACAATGTCGAGCAGCAGGTCCTGCACAGCCTCCGCGAAAGCGAGCTGATCGCCGACAACCTGAACGAGGAGTACGAAAAGCGCCTCACCGTCGGCGACCGCGTCGCCGACCGGGTGGCGTCGTTCGGCGGAAGCTGGCGCTTCATCTTCATCTTTTTCACGGTGATAATCGCATGGATCGCGATCAATGTCGGCATGCTGCTGGCGCGCCCGTTCGACCCCTACCCGTTCATCCTGCTCAACCTGTTCCTGTCCTTGATCGCCGCGGTGCAGGCACCGGTCATCATGATGAGCCAGAACCGCCAGGCCGACCGCGACCGGCTGCGCGCCGAGAGCGACTACAAGGTCAACCTCAAGGCCGAGATCGAGATACGGTTCCTCAGTGAGAAGCTCGACCAGCTCATCCACCATCAATGGACGCGGCTGCTCGAGATCCAGCAGATCCAGATCGAGATGATCGAGGACCTTGAGTCGAAAAGCGGGCGGTGACGGCGCGACCGAAAATCGGGGGACAAGCCGCCGGGGAGTCACAATTTTGCCCCACCGCCCCTGTATCCGTTCGCGCTACATCAACGGCGCGGCCCGGCGCCATGCGATGCAAGCGCGGCCCGGCCCGCCTCCGAAGGGGACACGTCCGAAGTGGCGGCGCGCGCGGCGCGACCGCCCGGACGGACATTCAGGGGAGAGAGCGATGACCACCGAGACGAAGGCGGCGCCGGCACTGTCTCTCACCGTCGTGGAGGTGTGCGACCGGCTGAAGCGGCGGCTGGCCTGGTACGGCCTGCCCCAGCTGCGCACCGGCATGGTGATGGAGGCGAGCAGCGACGTCATCGTGGCCTACCTTACCGACCAGCGCGACGTGCAGCGCGTCGCGCTCGCTTTCGACCGGCACACCGGGCGCGTGGCGCCCTCGGTCGTCGCCGCCCATCGCCGCGAGCCGCCGATCGCCCGCCCTCCCATCGCGGAGCGTGCGGCGCGCAAGGTCGTCGCTGCGCACGGATAGGCGCTTAAGAGAGGGAATGACTCGGGGCCGGCACCGATCGTCGCAGGTACGACGCAACTGCGCCGGCCCCCTTGTTTTCCTTCCCCGAAATGCAAAGATTCCCACCGCGGCGTGCGCTTGCGGGAGATCGATGATGTCGGGCCGGAATGTCCTGGCGCTTTGCGCCACAGTCCTGGCGCTGGCCGCGTGCGATCAGGTGATCGTCAACGCGCCGGCAACCAACCCGCGCTATTTTGGCGGCGAGGAATCCTACGCCGCGCGCAACGGCGCGATCCGCGTCGAGGTGGCCGGTGCGACTCTCGGTATGCCGAAGGACAGGTTCGGCGAGATGGTCGTCACGGAGATGCGGCGCGGCAACACGCGTTTGCCGCAGCCCGGTTTTGTCACCCAGGGTTCGAAGATGACCGACCCGCGCTACAAGGTCGTGATGATGTTCGACCCGCCCTCATGGCTTTCGGCCGACAATCTGTGCACCGACCGGCCGCCGCCGCCAGCCGGCTCCGCGCCGGGCGGGCGGTTGCACCTGCTCGCCGCATTCTGTCGCGCCGGCGAGGCGTCGTCGGAGTCGCAAGGCTCGGCGCCCGTTCCCGCCGGCGTGAACGATCCGAACTTCGCAGCGCTGGTGCAGCAGGTGACGCTCAACCTGTTCCCGACCCACGACGACCGCCACGAAAGCGACGTGCCGTTCAGGTAGTGTCCGCGTCGGCCGGAGCCGTGCGGCCGGGCTGTCAAATCAGCCACTCGCGCAGCGCTTCGTTCACCGCGTCGGGCCGTTCGAGCGTCGACAGATGGCCGCAATCCGGCACCTCGACCAGCCGCGCGTGGGGCATGAGCCGCGCCATCTCGTGATGCAGCTCGGGCGGGGTCAGCGAATCCTGCGCGCCACAGAGGATCAGGGTCGGGCAACCGATCGCGCGCAGATCGTCGCGCCCGTCGACGCGGCCGAGGATCGCCTCCTCCTGGCGCAGGAACGCGTCGCGCCCGACCCGTTCGGCCATGCCCATCACGATCTCGACCAGTTCCTCATCGTCCAGCCGGTCGGGATGCAACAGGTAGGGCAGAAGGCGCGGCGTCACGCCCTTGAACGTGCCGATCTTGGCAAGATCGATCAGGGCGCGGCGGCGCTGGCTCTGGTCCGCCGTATCCGGCCGCGCCGAGGTGTCGAGCAGCGCCAGCCGCTCCACCCGGTCGGGCGCCGTGCGCATGATCTCCTGCGCCACATAGCCGCCCATCGAAAGTCCGGCGAGGGCGAAGCGCGGGGGCGCCACCGCCAGTGCGGCCTCGGCCAGGCCGCGCATCGAGGAGTGGCCGGTGAGGTCGGCGACGATGGCATCCGCCACGTCGACCAAGGCCTCGATCTGAGGGCGCCACAAGGCCTCGTCGCACAACAGTCCCGGCAGCAGCAGAATGGGCGTCTTTCCTGTCACCTGGCGCCGCCGGAACGGGTAAACTGAAGTGGGTCCGATAAGTGAATTTTTAACGACATGGGACCAAATGGTTTGACTTTGCGGCTTTCGCGCCCACATATGGCGCAGGCCATTGGCCCATCTTCAATATTTTTCAGGAGTTGGCGAGTCACCATTGCATGAGTTTTACTGATCTCGGCTTAAGCCAGAACGTTCTCCGCGCCGTGACGGACGCGGGCTACACCACCCCCACCCCGATCCAGGAACAGGCGATCCCCTACGTTTTGATGGGGCGCGACGTTCTGGGTTGCGCCCAGACGGGCACCGGCAAGACCGCCGGGTTCACCCTTCCGATGATCGACATCCTGTCGCAGGGCCGCGCCCGGGCGCGCATGCCGCGCTCGCTCATCCTCGAGCCGACGCGCGAGCTGGCCGCCCAGGTGTCCGAGAATTTCGAGACCTATGGCAAGCACAACCGGCTGACCATGGCGCTCCTGATCGGCGGCGTCGCGTTCGACGACCAGATCAAGAAGCTCGACCGCGGCGTCGACGTGCTGATCGCGACGCCGGGGCGCCTCCTGGACCATATCGAGCGCGGCCACGTGCTCTTGTCCGACATCAAGATCCTGGTGATCGACGAGGCCGACCGGATGCTCGACATGGGGTTCATCCCCGACATCGAGCGCATCGTGAAGATGCTGCCGCGCAATCGCCAGACCCTGTTCTTCTCGGCGACGATGCCGCCCGAGATCAAGCGGCTGGCCGATGCGTTCCTCAACCTTCCAAAGGAAATCTCCGTTGCGCCGCCCGCCTCGCCCGCCGAGACGGTGACCCAGGCGCTCGCGGTCGTGCCCGAGGACGAGAAGCGCGAGGCGCTGCGCCGGCTGATCCGATCGGAGGACGTGAAGACTGCGCTGGTCTTCTGCAACCGCAAGCGCGACGTCGACATCCTTGCCAAGTCGCTCAAGACACACGGATTCGGCGTTGCGGCATTGCACGGTGACCTCGACCAGCACACGCGGACCAAGACGCTCGATACGTTCCGAAACGGTGACACGTCCATCCTGGTCGCCTCCGACGTCGCGGCGCGCGGCCTCGACATCGACATCGTCAGCCACGTGTTCAACTTCGATGTGCCGATCCATGCCGAGGACTATGTCCACCGCATCGGGCGCACCGGCCGCGCCGGGCGCGCCGGCAAGGCCTTCACCCTGGCCTCGCCCGCCGACGGCAAGTTCGTCACCGCCATCGAGCAGCTGATCGGCAAGCCGATCCCGCGCTTCGCGGTCGAGGGGCTTGACGAGGCGACGCTCGAGGAAGGCGACGGCCGCCGCTCGCGCGGGCGTTCCCGCGGCGGCGCCAAGCCAGCCGGACGCGCGAAATCCGAGCGTGCCCCGCGTGCCAAGAGCCCTCCGAAATCCGACAAGCGCGACGAGCCCCGCCCGCAGGCGGCGAAGGCGGACCCGGCGCCCTCAGCGTCCAAGTCCGCGGCGCCGCAGAAGCGCCGCGACGAGGACCTGCGCCCCGAGTCCGATTTCGTCGGGTTCGGCGGGCACGTCCCCGCCTTCCTGCGCCGTCCCGCGCGCGAACCCGCCAAGTCGGACGCATAGAAAGGGCGGGTCGCCCCCACCTGTCATCCCGGCCAAGCCGCGGACCATGTCCGCGGCGCGAGCCGGGATCCATCGTCCCGTGCCACGAATACTTCGAGAGGGGCCCCGGCTCTCGCCGCTTACGCGGTTCGGCCGGGGTGACAATCTTGGAACGGAGGAGAGCGGTTTTCCCGTTCGCACCTCGAGACGGCCTTCGCTTCCCTCGGCCTCCTCAGCACGAACGGGAACTCCCAAAGCCTTTCGCCCTGAGGAGCGTCCCTGAGCCCAGAGAAGGGGCGCGTCTCGAAGGACGAACGTCTGTCAGTTCTTCGAGCGGTCGACCAGCCGGCGTTCCTTGATCCACGGCATCATGTCGCGCAGCTTCTCGCCGACCTCCTCGATCTGGTGCTCGGCCGCGCGGCGCCGCTCTGCCTTGAAGCTCGCCTGGCCGGCCGCGTTCTCCAGCACCCAGTCGCGCGCGAACCGACCCGACTGGATGTCGGCCAGCACTTCCTTCATGCGCTTCTTCACACCCTCGTCGATCAGGCGCGGCCCGGTGACATAGTCGCCGTACTCGGCCGTGTTGGAGATCGAGTAGCGCATGTTGGCGATGCCGCCCTCGTAGATCAGGTCGACGATCAGCTTCACCTCGTGGCAGCACTCGAAATAGGCCATCTCGGGCGCGTAGCCGGCCTCGACCAGCGTCTCGAACCCGGCATAGATCAGCGAGGTGAGCCCGCCGCACAGCACCGACTGCTCGCCGAACAGATCGGTCTCGCACTCCTCACGGAAGGTGGTCTCGATGATGCCGGCGCGCCCGCCGCCGATCGCCGCGCCGTAGCTGAGCGCGATGTCGTGCGCGTTGCCCGACGCGTCCTGCTCGATGGCGAGAAGGCAGGGCACACCCGCGCCCCGCTGGTACTCCGAGCGCACCGTGTGGCCCGGCCCCTTGGGCGCGATCATGAACACGTCGATGCCGGCGGCCGGCTCGATCAGCCTGAAATGCACGTTGAAGCCGTGCGCGAATGCAACCGCGTTGCCCGGCTTCAGGTTCGGCCCGATATGGTCGCGGTAGAGTGCGGCCTGCAGCTCGTCGGGCGTCACGATCATGACCACGTCGGCCCATTTGGCGGCCTCGGCGGGCTCCACCACCTCGAAGCCCTGCGCCTTGGCCTTCTCGACGCTACCCGAGCCCTTGCGGAGCCCGATGCGCACGTCCTTCGCGCCGGAATCGCGCAGGTTCAGCGCATGGGCATGGCCCTGGCTGCCGAAACCGATGATCGCCACCTTCTTCGACTTGATCAGGTTTACGTCGGCGTCGCGGTCGTAGAAAACGCGCATTCGTTGTCTCCGTCGTTGGCTTCGTCCTTCGACAAGCTCAGGACGAGGAATTGATTTTGAACTTCATCCTGCGCCTGTCGAAGGATGAGGCTATGGGGAAACTTACAGCGCCGCGTTGCCGCGCGCGATGGCAACGACGCCCGTGCGCGAGACATCCACAAGGCCCAACGGCCGCATGATCGCGACGAAGGCGTCGATCTTCTCGGTCGAGCCCGACACCTCGAACACGAAGGAGTTGGGCGAGGAATCGATGGCACGCGCGCGATAGATATCGGCGATGCGAAGCGCTTCCACGCGCTTGTCGCCACGCCCGCGCACCTTGATCAGGGCGAGCTCGCGCTCGACATGCGCCCCCTCCTCCGTCAGGTCGTGCACCTTGTGGATGGGGACGAGCCGCGCGAGCTGGGCCTTGATCTGCTCGATGATCATCGGCGTGCCGGAGGTGACAACGGTGATGCGCGAAAGCTTCCGCTCGGCATCCACCTCGGCGACCGTCAGGCTCTCGATGTTGTAGCCACGCCCGGAGAACAGCCCGATGACACGGGCGAGCACCCCCGCCTCGTTGTCCACCAGCACCGCTATCGTATGTCGTTCTATGTCTGACACGTTCGTTTCCAGCAAAAGAAGAGGCCCTCATCCTGAGCCTGTCGAAGGACGAGGGCCTCATGCTTCGACAAGCTCAGCATGAGGAGGCCTTTAGACCAGCACCATGCCTTCCTCGGAGATCGGCTTGGCGGCCTGGTCCTCGGGCCCGAGCAGGATCTCGTTGTGCGCGGCGCCCGACGGGATCATCGGGAAGCAGTTCTCCGTTGGATCGACGCGGATGTCGGCGATCACCGCATTGTCGGCGGCCAGCATCTGCGCGATCACGTCGTCAAGCTGGTCCGGGCGCTCCGCCCGCAGCCCGACCGCGCCGAACGATTCCGCGAGCTTCACGAAGTCGGGCAGCGAGTCCATGTAGCACTCGGAATAGCGCGAGCCGTGCAGCAGCTCCTGCCACTGGCGGATCATGCCCATATACTGGTTGTTCAGGATGAACACCTTGATCGGCAGGCGATACTGCGCCGCCGTCGACATCTCCTGCAGGTTCATCATGAACGACGCCTCGCCGGCGATGTCGATCACCAGCGCGTCGGGGTGCGCCACCTGCACGCCGATCGCGGCCGGCATGCCGTAGCCCATCGTGCCGAGCCCGCCCGAGGTCATCCAGTGGTTGGGCTTGTCGAACTTGAAAAGCTGCGCCGCCCACATCTGGTGCTGGCCCACCTCGGTGGTGATGTAGACGTCCCTGCCGCGCGTCGCCTTGTAAAGATGCTCGATCGCCTGCTGCGGCTTGATCACCTTGGAATTCGTCTCGTAGGCGAAGCAGTTGCGCCGCCGCCAGCGGGCGATCTCGGCCCACCAGGATTTCAGCGCCGCGGCGTCGGGCTTCGCCTTTCTCTCCTTCCACAGCTTGATCATGTCGGCGAGCACGCTGGCGCAGTCGCCGACCACCGGCACGTCGATCCGCACGGTCTTGTTCATCGAGGACGGGTCGATATCGACGTGGATCTTCTTCGAGCCCGGCGAGAAGGCCGACAACCGGCCGGTCACCCGGTCGTCGAACCGCGCGCCGATATTGATCATCACGTCGCAGCCATGCATGGCGAGGTTGGATTCGTACGAGCCGTGCATGCCGACCAGGCCGAGATACTGCTTGTCGGTGCCCGGATAGGCGCCCAGCCCCATCAGCGTATGCGTGATCGGGTAGCCCGTCACGCGCACCAGCTCGGTCAGCAGCCTGGACGCGCGCGGGCCCGAATTGATCACCCCACCGCCGCAATAGAACAGCGGGCGCTTCGCGTTCGCCATCAGCTCGACCGCCTCCTCGATGCGGCGCGGGTCGGCCTTCTTCTTCGGCTTGTAGCGCTTGGGCTCGAACTCGTCGGGCGCGAAATAGGGCCCCATCGCCTGCAGGATGTCCTTGGGCAGGTCGATCACCACCGGCCCCGGCCTGCCCGAGCGCGCGACGTGGAACGCCTCGTGCACCGTCATGGCCAGGTCGTCGATGTTCTTCACCAGGTAGTTGTGCTTGGTGCAGGCGCGGGTGATGCCCGTCGTGTCCGCCTCCTGGAAGGCGTCATTGCCGATCAGGTGGGTCGGCACCTGGCCGGTGAGGCAGACGATCGGGATCGAATCCATCAGCGCATCGGTCAGCCCGGTCACCGTGTTGGTAGCGCCCGGGCCCGACGTAACCAGGATCACGCCCACCTTGCCGGTCGAGCGCGCATAGCCCTCCGCCATATGGGCGGCGCCGAGCTCCTGGCGCACCAGCACGTGGCGCAGCTGGTTCTGCTGGAACAGGGCGTCGTAGATCGGAAGGACGGCCCCGCCCGGATAGCCGAACATGACCTCGACGCCCTGGTCCACCAGCGCCTTGATCACGATCTCCGATCCGTTCATGCGTTTGGTGGCCATCACACGATCCCCAGAATGCTCGCGCGGGGCGGAGGGGTGGAATCCCGAGGGATTCCGCGCCTCCCGCCCCGCAAGGAGGGCGTAACCTAGTGTCTCGGCCGGGCCCGGTCAACCGAAAACTGCTAATTATCGGAAAGATTGCCGAAGACAGACTTTCCGAAAGTTTCACGCCATGGGAAGGAATGCCAGAACGGCGTCAAACGCTTCGTCCGGCACCGGCGGGACCAGAGACCGCACGACAAGATCGGGCGCCAGCCTGTTGCGGAACCACGTCATCTGTCGCTTGGCATAGTTCCGCGTCGCCTTCTTGCCTGCGGCGCAGGCGTCAGCGAGAGGTACCCGACCGTCGAGGAAGGCCGCCAACTCGCGCACGCCCAGCGCCTTCATCGCCGGCAGGGCGGGATCGAGCCCGAGCGCGGCGAGGCGGCGCACCTCGTCCACCGCGCCATCCGCGATCATCCGTGCGTGACGCGCATCGCACGCCGCGTAGAGCGCCTCGCGCGGCGGGTCGATCAGCAATGTGAGGAAGCGCAGCCCGGTCGCCGCCTCGCCCTCGTGCTGCCAGTTGGAAAGGCTGCGGCCGGTCGCCTCCCACACCTCCCAGGCGCGCGCGATGCGCTGTACGTCGGTGGGCTTGATGTGTTGCGCCGTCTCGGGATCGACCCGCGCGAGCGCGGCATGGACGGCGACCGGGCCGTCGCGCGCAATGCGTGCCTGCACGCTGCGGCGCGTCGCGTCCGGGATCGGCGGAATTGCGGCGAGGCCGCGCATCAGCGCCTCGATATAAAGACCCGTGCCGCCGACGACGACCGACAGCCGGCCTGCCTCACGCGCCGCGTCGATCTCGGCGCGGGCCATCTCGCACCAGCGCCCGGCCGAGCAGCGCTCCGCGGCGGAAAGCGCGCCATATAGATGATGCGGCGCGCGCGCGAGCGCCTCGGGCTGCGGCCGCGCGGTAAGCACCGCCAGCTCGCGATAGACCTGCATGGAATCGGCGTTGATGACCGCGCCGCCATGGCGTTCGGCAACGGCGAGCGCCAGCGCCGACTTGCCCGAGCCAGTCGGCCCGGCGACAACCACGACGGGCGTGATGTCCGTCATCCGACCAGCCGCCATTGCGAGCGAAGCGAAGCAATCCAGATTTGCAGGTCCGCGCTGGATGGATTCGTCGCTACGTTCCTCGCGATGACATGGGCGGCCCGTACCTACCCCTTGCCGCCGAGCTTGAGGGCGACGAAGCGGCGGTTGCCTTCGGTCTCGACCAGCACGAGGATGGTGCCGGCCTTGGCCTTTTGCGCCTCGGCGATCCGGGCGCGCACCTCGGCGGGGCTCGCCACGGCCGACTGGTCGGGGCCGATCTTGACGATCACGTCGCCCGGCTGCAGCCGCTTCTCCTCGGCCGGGCTGCCGGGCTTTACCTCGGTGACGACCACGCCGGCCACGTCGTCGGCAAGCTTGAACTTGTCGCGCACCGCCTGGGTCGGGGCCGACAGCGAGAGGCCGAGTTCCACGATGGCCGAGCCGGCGGTCTGGTTCGCCGTCGGCGGGGCCGCCGCCGAGGCGATCTTCTGGTCATCGTCGGGCAGTTCGCCCAGCACCACGTCCAAGGACTTCCGGTCGCCCTTGCGCCACACCTCGACGGGCACCGGCTTGCCGACCTGCGTTTCCGCCACCATGCGCGGCAGGTGATGCATGTCGGCCACGGTACGCCCATCGAACTTGAGGATGACATCGCCGGCCACGATGCCGCCCTTGGCGGCAGGCCCCTTGTCCGACACCGAGGCGACCAGCGCACCCTCGGAACGCGGCAAGCCGAGCCCCTGGGCGATCTCTTCGGTCACGGTCTGGATGCGCACGCCGAGCCAGCCGCGCTTGACGCGGCCGAACTCGCGCAGCTGGTCGATCACCGGCCGGGCGAGGCTCGACGGCACGGCGAAGCCGATGCCGACACTGCCGCCCGAGGGCGACACGATGGCCGAGTTGATGCCGATCACCTCGCCGTCCATGTTGAACATCGGCCCGCCCGAATTGCCCCGGTTTATGGCGGCGTCGGTCTGGATGAAATCGTCATAGGGGCCGGCGTTGATGTTGCGCCCGCGTGCCGACACGATGCCGGCGGTCACCGACCCACCCAGCCCGAACGGGTTGCCGATGGCCAGCACCCAGTCGCCGACTCGCGTCCTTTGCGACTGGCCCCACTTCACGTAGGGCAGGGTCCGTTCGGTCTTGATCTTGACCAGCGCGAGGTCGGTCTTGGTGTCGCGCCCGATGACGGTCGCCTTGAACTCGGTCTGATCGGCCATGATGACGGTGATCTCGTCGGCGTCGTCGATCACATGGTTGTTTGTGACCACGTAGCCGGTCGGATCGATAATGAAGCCGGAGCCGAGCGAGGTCGCGCGGCGCGGCGGCGCGTCGGGGCGCTGGTTCTCGAAGAACTGGCGGAACTCCTCGAACGGGGAGCCGGGCGGCAGCTTGAATTCCTTGCCGCCGGGATGGCCGCGGATCACCTGGGTGGTCGAGATGTTGACCACGGCCGGCGCGAGCCGGTCGGCCAGGTCGGCGAAGCTGTCGGGCGCGCCGCGCGCGGCAGCCGGACCGGCCGCGGTGAGGATCAGCACCGCGCAGAGGGCGGCGAACGGAGCGACGCGGCGGCCGGTCCACCCGGCACAAACCGTCGCAAACGAAGTTGCCAAAGGGGTATCTCCTTCTCGAAGGGCCCGTCCGGACAGGCGACCAGACCCGGGCGCGATCCTAGCCGGGAAAATGTGCATGAAATGTGGCGTGCGCCAAGCCGGAAGCAAGAGGCAGCTATCCGCGGGCGAGGCGCACCACGAGCAGCCCGATGACAGCCGCCGCGAGCCCTACGCCCCGGATCGCTCCGGCCGGCATCTCGGCCAGACGCGCCGCGGCGCGCGGCAGCGTCTCCGGCAGCAGGGCGTACAACACGCCCTCGATCACGAGGACGAGCCCCAGGGCCGTGGCGAAATCCGTCAACGGGCGGGCGTGCCGGGCTCGCGCATCTCCTTGCCCGTCAGGTCGCGGAAGTAGCGGAAGAACTCGGAATCGGGCGTCAGTATCATGGTGGTGTCGTCGTTGTTCAGCGCCTTCCGGTAGGCCTCCATCGAGCGGTAGAAGCGATAGAACTTGGGGTCCTTGCCGGCCGCTTCGGCGTAGATCTTGAACGCCTTGTTGTCGCCCTCGCCGCGCAGGATCTCGGACTGCTTGCGCGCCTCGGCGATCAGCACCGTACGCTCGCGATCGGCGGTGGCGCGGATCTGCTGGGCCTGCTCGAAGCCCTGGGCGCGGGCCTGGCGCGCCTCGCGTTCGCGCTCGGAGCGCATGCGCGCGTAGGTCGCCTGGCTCGCCTGCTCGGGCAGGTCGGCGCGCCGGATGCGCACGTCGACCAGTTGCACCCCGAAATTCTCCGATTCCATCGCGACGTCCTTTTGAATGTCGGCCATCACCGCGTCGCGGTCGGACGACAGAAGCGTCAGCAGCGAGACGTTGCCGAGCACGCGGCGAAGGCTGGAATTGACCACGTTGGTCAGGCGCGCGCGGAACTCGGATTCGTTGTTGACCGCCTGGTAGAACTTCAGCGGATTGGTGATGCGGTAGCGCGCATAGGTATCGACATCGAGCCGCTTCTGGTCGGACAGGATGACCGTCTCGACCTGCGGGTCGAGATCGAGCACGCGGCTGTCATAGAAGATGACGTTCTGGATGAACGGGTACTTGAAGTTGAGGCCGGGCTCGGAGACGACGCGCTTTGGCTCGCCGAACTGGAGCACCAGAGCCTGCTGGCGCTGGTCGACGGTATAGACGGCGCTGAACGCGACGATCCCGATGGCTATGATCGCGACCCCGAGGGCGACGAGAGCGGTGCGGTTCATCGGCTGGGCCCTCCCTGCCCGACGGACGACCCGGCGCCTTGCGACGCCCCGCCCCCGCCGGCCGACGACCTCGAGCCGGGCTCGGCTGCGCTACTGCCAGGGCGCAATTCGCCCAAAGGAAGATACGGCACCACGCCCGGCCCGCCGCGCTCGTCAACGATCACCTTCTTCATGCCCTGGAACACCTCCTCCAGCGTCTCGAGATAGAGGCGCTGCTGTGTCACCTCCTTCGACGTGTCATAGGCGTCCAGCACCTTGAGGAAGCGCGAGGCGTCGCCCTGCGAGCGGTTGACCACCGCCTCCTTGTAGGCCTCGGCGTCCTGCAGGATCTTCTGCGCGTCGCCGCGCGCGCGCGGCACAATGTCGTTGCGGTAGGCCTCGGCCTCGTTCTTCAGCCGCTCCTGGTCCTGGCGCGCACGCTGCACGTCGATGAAGGCGTCGATCACCGGCGCCGGCGGATCGACCTTGAGGAGCTGGACGCGGCGGATCTCGATGCCCGCCCCGTACGTGTCGAGCAGCTTCTGCAGCCCGGTGACCGAGCGGTTCTCGATCTGCTGGCGCCCCTCGGTGAAGGCGGCCTGGATGGGCGTCTGGCCGATCACCTCGCGCATCACGCTTTCGGCCGCGATCTTCACCGTGGCCTCGGGGTTGCGGATATTGAACAGGTACTTGCCCGCGTCCTTGATCCGCCAGAACACCGAGTAGTTCACGTCGACGATGTTCTGGTCACCAGTCAGCATCAGGCTTTCTTCCGGCACGTCGCGGTTGGCCGCGCCGCGATACTCGCCCGACGAACGGAAGCCGATCTCGATGCGGTTGACGCGCGTCACGGCCGGGGTGAACACGGTCTCGATCGGCGCCGGCAGATGGTAGTTCAGTCCCGGCGTAGTGGTGCGCACCCATTTGCCGAACTGCAGCACGACGCCCTGCTCGTCGGGCTGGACACGGTAGAAGCCGGACGCGAACCACAGCGCGATCGCCGCGACGATCAGGAGCAGGATGCCGCGGGCGCCACCCATGCCACCCGGCATGTAGCGGCGGAACTTCTCCTGGCCCCTTCGCAACATCTCCTCGAAGTCGGGCGCCTGGGGTCCGCCGCCGGGGCCGGAGCCCCACGGGCCGCGGCCACCGCCGCCACCGCCCCACGGGCCACCGCCCCCGCCCTGCTGCATCAATGCCATCGTGCGCCATCCCTCTCCGCCGCAACCTGCCTCGCGATCGTCGGTGCGATCCGCAAAGGGAGCGACTTTGCTTTGAAATTCCCCCGGCCTTATATGACACCTTGGACGGGGGCGCAACGCGGCCACATGGCGCGGGGCGCGGAGAGCGCCGGAAAGCGCAAACATTTCGGGAGTTTACGGCATGGCTGAAATCGGCGAACGGGACGTGCTGGCGGCACTGGGCGGCGTCACGGATCCCGACCGCGGCACCGACATCGTCTCGGCCGGGATGGTGTCGGGACTCGCGGTACGCGCCGGCAACGTGCAGTTCGTCATCGAGGTCGATCCCGCGCGCGGGCCCCATATGGAGCCGGTGCGCAAGGCCGCCGAGGCGGCGGTCGCCAGGCTCCCCGGCGTCGTGTCGGTGACCGCCGTGCTCACCGCGCACAATCCGAAACCACAGGCCGCGCCCCCGCCGCCGCCGGCTCAGGCGCAGAGTCCCGTGCACGCGCATCCGCACGGCCACGGCGCGGCCGCCGCGCCGCTGCTGCCCGACGTGCGCGCCATCGTCGCCGTCGCCTCCGGCAAGGGCGGCGTCGGCAAGTCGACCACGGCGGTCAACCTCGCCCTCGCCCTCGCCCGTCAGGACCTCAGGGTCGGCATCCTCGACGCCGACATCTACGGCCCGTCGCTTCCCATGCTGATGGGCATCTCGGAAAAGCCGAAATCGCTCGACGGCAAGAAGCTCGAGCCCATCGACAAGTACGGCGTGCGCTGCATGTCGATCGGCTTCCTCGTGCCGCCCGACACGCCGACCATCTGGCGCGGCCCGATGGTGATGGGCGCACTGCAGCAGCTCATGGGCGAGGTCGCATGGGGCCCGCTCGACGTGATGATCGTCGACATGCCGCCCGGCACCGGTGACGCGCAGCTCACCATGGCCCAGCGCGTGCCGCTGGCCGGCGCCGTCATCGTCTCGACTCCGCAGGACCTCGCGCTGATCGACGCGCGCAAGGGGCTCAACATGTTCCGCAAGGTGGACGTGCCGGTGCTCGGCATCGTGGAGAACATGAGCTATTTCATCTGCCCCCATTGCGGCGGGCGAACCGACGTGTTCACCCATGGCGGCGCGCGCCGCGCGGCGCTGGAGATGGGCGTGCCGTTCCTCGGTGAGGTGCCGCTCGATATCGCGATCCGCGAGGCGGCGGATTCCGGCCGGCCGATCGTCGATTCCCAGCCGGACGGGCCGCACGCCAAGGCCTATGGCGAAATCGCCGCCGCCATCCGCGCCGCGATCGGCGCGACCCATCGTGCGGCACCCAAGATCGTGATGAGCTGAGACGAAGGAGTAGAATGAACCGTTCGCCCTGAGGAGTTCGCGCCGCGAACGTCTTGAAGGGTGAACGGCGACAGGCCCTTCCGTTCGCCCTTCGAGACGCGCCCTTCGGGCGCTCCTCAGGACGAACGGAATGGGTGCGATGTGCTCAAGGAACCCGCCCATGTCCGCGCCTGCCATCCCGTTTCGCAAGGACTTCGCCTTCGCCTATGACGAGGCCGAGCGCCTGACCCCGCTGATCCGGCGCATGGTGGCGAACAACCCGACCCCCTTCACCCAGAACGGCACCAACACCTTCATCGTCGGCAACGGCACGGTCGCGGTGATCGACCCCGGCCCGGCCCTGCCCGACCACGTCGCCGCGCTCGCCCGCGCACTCGCGAACGAGACCGTCTCTCACATCGTCGTCACCCACACCCATATGGACCATTCGCCGGCCGCCGCGATGCTGAAGGCAGCCGTCGGCGGCGAGGTGGTGGGCGCCCATCCGCGTCCGGTGCCGGACGGCGCGCCGCCGGCGGAATCGATCCAGTACGACTTCGCGCCCGACCGGGTGATCGCCGACGGCGAAACCATAGAAGGACCGGGCTGGACGCTCGAGGCGGTGTACACGCCGGGCCACATCTCGAACCATCATTGCTTCGCACTGGCCGAGGAGGGCGCGCTGTTCTCCGGCGACCACGTGATGGGGTGGAATACGACGATCGTTTCGCCGCCCGACGGCAACATGCGTGAGTACATGGCGAGCCTGAACCGCTGCCTCGCGCGGGACGACCGGATCTATTGGCCGGCCCACGGGCCCTCGATCGACGAGCCGCGGCGCTATGTCCGCGCCCTGCTGGGCCACCGCCGGGCACGCGAGACCGAGATCGCCGCCTGCCTCGGGCGCGGCCTCGCCACCGTCCCCGAGATGGTGGCCGAGATGTACCGCCATGTCCCCGCCAAGATGCACGGTGCGGCGGGCCGGTCGGTGCTCGCCCATCTCGAGCACATGGTCGAGGATGGCCGCGCCGCCGCCGACGGGCCGGTCACGCCGGCGGCGCGCTTTCGGCTCCCGTAGAACGTAACCTCATCCTTCGACAAGCTCAGGATGAGGATGAAAACAATTCCCTTGTCCTGAGCTTGTGTAAGGACGAGCCGCCCCTCCCATTCCCGGCAATCTGTGTATAATCGCGGGACGCGACCCCTCGGAGAGACGCCATGGCCACTGCCAAGCAATCGATCGCGCCGAAGCTCGCCTCGATCTATGTCGATGTCGACAACGTGCCCTGGACCCCCACCAAGTATGCGGGCGTCGAGCACAAGGTGCTGTACCAGAACCCCGAGACCGGCCATTTCACCGCGTTGTTCAAGTGGGCGCCGGGCTCGGTCTTTCCGCTGCACGCGCATGTCGACATCGAGCAGACCTACGTCATCTCGGGCTCGCTCGAGGACGACGAGGGGAGCTGCGGTCCGGGCGAGTTCGTCTGGCGTCCGGCGGGCTCGAAGCATGTCGCGAAATCGCCCAACGGCGCGTTGCTGCTCGCCATCCTGCTGAAGCCCAACACCTTCCTCGAGGGCTGAGCGGGCCATCGTCGCAACGCAACCATCAACCCACCGGACCGCGCCCCGGCGATCGGGACGTGGCCTTGACTGTGTAGAGAGCCTGTAGAGAACCCATGAACACCACTCGCAACCGAGCCGACCCCATCGTCACCGAGATCGTGCGCAACGGCGCGCTTGCCGTGACCAACGAGATGAAGACCAATCTCATGCGCACGGCCTACAACACCATCATCTACGAGGCGCTGGACTTCACGACGGGGCTGTTCACGGCGGACGGGCGGACGGTGTCGATCGGGCTCGGCCTGCCGACCTTCATCCGCGGCATGGCGGCGACCATCAAGGCGTTCCGCGACCATTTCGGCGACGACATCGCGCCGGGCGACATCCTCGTCACCAACGACTCCTACACGACGGGCTCGCACCTCAACCACGTGACGCTGGGCCTGCCAATCTTCCATGACGGGCGCATCGCCGGCTATGCCTGCACGATGGCGCACTGGGAGGATATCGGCGGCGTGCTGGGCGGCGTGACCACCGACATCTTCTCCGAGGGGCTGCAGATCCCGATCCTCAAGCTCTATCGCGAAGGCCAGCCCAACCGCGACCTGATCGAGCTGATCCGCATGAACTGCCGGATCGAGGAAAAGGCGATGGGCGATTTGCGCGCCGAGGTCACGGCGGTGAAGACCGGCGAGCGCCGCTTCCTCGAGCTGCTCAACCGCTACGGCCAGACCGAGGTGCTGGGCGCCATCGACGACATCATGGACCATTCCGAGGCCAAGGCGCGCGCCCGCACGCTGGCGATCCCCGACGGCGTGTACGAGGCCGAGTCCTACATGGACGACGACGCCATCGAGGTTGGGCGCAAGGTGCCGATCAAGATCAAGGTCACCAAGTCGGGCGAGGAGATGACGATCGACCTCTCCGACGTCTCGCGCCAGGTGCGTGGCTTCTACAACTCGGCGGCGACCACCGGCCAGGGCTGCACCCAGGTTGCCTACAAGTGCCTCACCTCGCCAACCGACTACCCGATCAACGACGGCTCGTTCCGCTCGCTCACCTCGATCGTGCCGGAAGGCCGCGTGATCTCGGCCAAGCGCCCGGCGCCCATGCGCCAGTGGATGACCTACCCGATGACCATCATCGACACGGTGTTCAAGGCGATGGCGCCGGTGATGCCGGGCCAGGTGATCGCCGGCCACCACGCCGACCTGATCTCGTGCAACGTGAACGGCATCAACCCCGCCACCGGGCGCCTCTTCCTCGGCGGGCTCGGCCCGCAGGGCGGCGGCTGGGGCGCCAAGCGCGACGAGGACGGCGTTTCGGCGACGGTCTGCCTCAATGACGGCGACACGCACAATGCGCCGGTCGAGCAGGTCGAGACCAAGACGCCGCTTCTGATCGAGAGCCATGCGCTGATCCAGGATTCCGGCGGCGCCGGACGCCAGCGCGGCGGGCTCGGCATATTGCGCATCGTTGGCTCGCGCGCGCCGATCAACGTCAACACCCAGATCGAGCGGATGCATTGCCGGCCCTGGGGTCTGGAGGGCGGGCTTTCGGGCTCGGGCAACTTCGTCACCATCCGCCGCAAGGGCGAGATGCAGGCGTTTCCGACCGCGAAGATGTTCCACGCCCGGGTCAATGCGGGCGACGCCGTCTACGTCTATTCCGGCGGCGGTGGCGGTTTCGGCGCGCCGTGGGAGCGACCCGCCGAGCAGGTGGCCGAGGACGCACGCCAGGGCTACATTTCGCTCGAAGCCGCCGAGAAGTTCTACGGCGTCAAGCTCGACCCGACGACATTCGCGGTCGACGAGGCGGCGACCCGCGCGCTCCGCGCCCGCCTGGCCGCCGAAGGCGTCGAGGACGTCCAGATGGTCGCCGCCGCGGCGGAGTAGCGCCGGATCCCCGTTCGTCCTGAGTGCGCCGTAGACGCGTATCGAAGGGCGAACGGTGCCCTCGCTTCTTATCCCACCTTTACCTTCTGGTCGGAGTAGCTGACCGTCAGGGTGATCGAGCCCTCGTTGAGCTGCCAGCGGTCGACGGTGAAGCTGCGCAGGCCCTTGGCGTGATACGGGTCCTCGGCCGCGATCTTCTCGGCCTCCTCGAACGAGGCGGCGCGGATGATGATCATCCCGCCGAACGGCTTGCCGTCCTTGCCGAACAGCGGTCCGGCGCCGAACATGATGCCGCGTTTCTCCAGGCTCACCTGGTGCGCCAGATGCTGCGGCAGGACCTTGTCGAGCTCCTCGCGCGGCGCCACGGGGCGCGTGTTGATGACGTAGAGCTCCTTCCGCAGGAACTCGTGCGTCGGGGGAGCCGGGTCTGCCATTGGGGCCTCCTCTTTCGATTCGATTACATGCGCGCCATTCTGGCACGGCAGATGGGAGAGGGCGATGGCGATCGGATGGGCGATCTACGGACCCGGGCGGCATGCGGGGCGCAACGTCGCCCCCGAGATGAAGCAGGCGGACGGTGCGCGGCTCGCCGCCGTGATCAGCCGGGACGCGGCGCGCGGCACGGCCTTCGCCGAGGTTCACGGCTTCGCGCGGGTGCACACGTCGCTCGCCGACGCCCTCGGCGATCCCGCGATCGATGCCATTTATGACGCGACCCCGGACGGGATGCATGCCGACAACATCGCGGCCTGCGCCGCCGCGGGAAAGCACGTGCTGGTCGAGAAGCCGCTGGCGAACACGGTGGCCGAGGGGCGGCGCGCGATCGAGGCGGCGCGCCGTGCAGGCATCATGCTCGGCACCGTGTTCAACCAGCGCCACGACGCGGTGCATCTGGAGGCGCGGCGCCTGGTGGCCGACGGCGCGATCGGCACCGTGATGCTGGCGCGCGTTCAGCTTGCCATGCCGCGGCGCACCGCTGCGCCGCCGCCGGCCGGCGGCAACTGGCGCACCGACCCCGCCATGCGCCCGCATGGCGTGGCGTCGAGCATCGGCGACCACGCGTTCGACACGCTCGCCTGGATCGTCGGCCAGGAGATCGAGGCGGTCACGCTCATGACCGAGCCCGCCGAAGGACGCGAGCAGCTCGCCGCGCTTTCGCTTCGCCTATCGAATGGAGCGGTCGGGCACGCGGTGGCGAGCTATGCCCTGCCCTACGCGCAGCGCCCGCTCGAGATCCACGGCACCGAGGGCTCGCTAATCCTGCACAACAGCTATTCGTATCTGGTCGGGCCCGAGCCCGACCCGCGCCCGGCGCTGGAGACGGTCACGGCCGACGGGCGGGAGACACGCCACCTGCCCCGCAACCCCTGCTTCCGCCGCGAGATCGAGCAGTGCCAGCGCGCGATCGAAGGCCATGGCGCGCCCATGACTCCGCCCGAGGAAGCGCTGCGCAACCTCGCAGTCACCGCGGCGGCGTACGAAGCGCTCGCCAGCGGACGCACGACCTCGGTCGCCGAGCTCCTTGCCGCGGATTAGCGCGGCATCGCGGCCTGCCCATCGGGCGCCACACTCTCGCCGTCGCCGCCTCGTGCACTCGTGGCCGGTGCCGATATGAACGACCCCCGATCGCGTCCGGCGATGACGGAGACCCGTTCGCTGACGGCGAAGGCGACGGCGACGACCCCGATCACCAGGATGATGACCAGGTTGGGCGACATATGGCGTTGGTCGAACCCCCGCGACCGTGACCGAGCGGGCGGCACGGCGGGTTCCGGGTGCAGGCTGCGCAGAACGCGGGCGATTGCGGACATGGCCCTCTCCCCATGTCTTTCCCCCACCCGGCGATAATTGCACAAAGAAACATACAGCTGTGTGATTGTTTTATGATTTTTCCCACCACAAGACCTCAGCCGGCTCAAGACAGGATTCAACCGCCGCGCCGGTCACAGTCGCGGGCAAGCGCTATCAGCCCCGCCCCGATCCGCACCTCGTAGGGCTCGGCCGTGTCGAGCGCGCGCAGCCGCTCGGGCAGTGCGGCAAGGGACCGGCCTACACGGGCGCGGATCGCTTCGATCGTCTCGGGCTCGGCGACGCGTTTGCCGCCCCGCATCACAGGGACGAGCAGCGCTTCGCCCACGGCGCGCTCGCCCTCGAGGTCCAGCGTGTCGTGTGCCAGCCTTCCGTCGGCCCCGGCTTTGCGCCAGACCTGCTTGCGCCCTGGCCAGGTGGCCTTTCCTTCCGAGCGCTTGCGTCGGGCGACGCCCGCATATTCCTGCAGCTTGTAGGCGCAGTCGAGCGCCGGCGCGTCCGACGCGGTGGTGAGGCTCGTGCCGACGCCGAACCCGTCGATCGGTGCGCCCGCCGCGACCAGCCGGGCGATCTCCGTTTCGTCGAGCCCGCCGCTCGCGAAGATGCGCACCTCCCGCTGTCCGCCCGCGTCGAGGATTGCGCGCACCTTGTGCGCGAGCACGCCGAGGTCGCCGCTGTCGAGCCTGACCGCGCCGATCTTCGTGCCCTTCTCCGCGAGACCGGACGCCAGCGCCACCACCTTCCGCGCCCCCGCCTCGGTGTCGTAGGTGTCGATCAACAGGGTCAGCGCGTCGGGGCGCGATTCCGCGAAGTCGAGGAAAGCCGCCTCCTCGCTGTCGTGCGCCTGAATGAAGGAGTGCGCCATCGTGCCGTTCGCCGGCACGCCATAGAGCGGCGCGGCGAGGGTCGTTGCGGTGCCGTCGAACCCCGTGAGGTATGCAGCCCGCGCGGCGAGCAGCCCTGCCTCCGCCCCGTGCGCTCGGCGCAGCCCGAAATCGACCAGCGTACGCCCCTCCGCAGCCAGCACGCAGCGCGCCGCCTTCGAGGCGATCACCGTCCCGAAATGCAACAGATTGATCAGCCGCGTCTCGACCAACTGCGCGTCAGGCAGCGGTGCGACCACGCGAAGGATCGGCTCGTCGGGAAAGAACACCGTGCCCTCGGGCATGGCGTCGACGTCGCCGGTAAAACGCCAGTCGGCGAGGTGCGCGATCAGGTCGGGGCGGAACCGCCCGCTTGCCTCCAGCCACGCTTGCTCGTCCGGACCGAGCCGCGCCCGCTCCAGGAACTGCACCGCCTGCTCCAGCCCGGCCGCGACCAGGAAGTTGCGCTCGGGCGGCAGCTTGCGGAAGAACAGCTCGAACACCGCCGTCCCGACCATGCCATGGTCGAGATAGGCCTGCATCATGTTGAGCTGGTAGAGATCGGTCAGCAGCAGCGAGTCGCCGGGATCGGGTCGCGGCGCCTCGCTCACCCGATGCGCTCCGGCACGCCCTCCACGAGGGTTACGCCCGCGGCGCGCATTTCATCCAGCGCCGGAGCCAGCGAGCCGTCGAGATCGATGGCGCGGCAGCCGGCAAGCAGCACCACCGCCTCGAAGCCGCGGCGCCTGGCGTCGAGCGCGGAGTAGCGCACGCAGAAATCGGTGGCGAGCCCGACCATCACCGTCCGCTCGACGCCGCGCTCGCGCAGATAGCCGGCGAGTCCGGTCGGCGTCGCGTGATCGTTCTCGTAGAAGGCCGAATAGGAGTCGATATCCGGCCGGAACCCCTTGCGCACGATCAACTCGGCGCGCCCGGTATCGAGCGCCGGATGGAACGCCGCCCCGTTGCTTCCCCGCACGCAATGGTCGGGCCACAAGATCTGCGGCCCATAGGGCATCTCCACCGTCTCGAAAGGCTGGCGGCCGGGATGGGAGGACGCGAAGGAGCCGTGGCCGGCCGGGTGCCAGTCCTGGGTCAGCACGACGTGCGGGAATCGCGCGGCCAGGCGGTTGACCAGCGGCACGATGGCGTCGCCGTCGGGCACGGCGAGCGCGCCCCCGGGACAGAAATCGTTCTGCACGTCGACCACGACCAGCACGTCGGTCGCGCGCGGCGTGGTGGAGTCGCGTCTTTCGTCGGCCGTCATGGCGCGCGCGGTCTCCCCCTAGTGGGACATCAGGACCGGAGCCGTCATGTGGGCCAGGATGTGTCGCGTGACACCGCCAAGCAACAGCTCGCGCAGCCGCGTGTGGCCATAGGCGCCCATCACCAGCATGTCGGCGCCGAGATCGGCAAGCCGGGACAGGACCATGTCTCCGGCATCGACCTCGTCCGAATAGCTGATCGAGGTCTCGGCCCGCACGCCGTGGCGGGCGAGATGCAGCGCGATGTCGGACCCCGGCGCCTCGCCATGGCGACTGTGCGACTTCTCCGGATTGACCGACAGCACCGTCACCTTGTTCGCCTTGGCGAGCACCGGCAACGCGTCGCGCACCGCGCGCGCGGCGGCGGCGCTGGCGTCCCAGGCGACCATCACGTGCGTGCCCGCGCTCTCATAGGCTCCGTAATGCGGCACCACCAGCACCGGGCCCGATGCGGCCAGGATCACACCCTCGGGAACGCCGTCGGCGGCGCCCGCTTCCGAGCTGTCGGGCGGGGCCTGGCCGACGACCGTGAGATCGGCGTAACGCGTCGCGACCGCCAGCGAGTCGCCGGGATCGCCGGACAGAACGCGCCATTCGCTCGTCACGTCCGCAGCTTCGACGCGGGTGCGGAATTCCTTTTCCGCCGCCGCGGCAGCGGCCTTCGCCCGCTGATCGATCTCGGCGAGAAGTTCGTCCATTATTCGCGATGGCATGTCCGCGTCGAACACGGGTGCCGTGGGCTTGACGTAGACCCCGACCAGCCGCGCGTCGTGGCGCCGCGCCAGGGCGAGCCCGGTGGCGAGCCGTGCCGCGAGACGCGGCGAGTCCTCGACGTGAACGACGATTTCCTTGAGCTCCATGGCCCGTCCCTTCGCTTGCCTCTACTTGCCCGGCACTGCGCATTCGACGACGAGATCGCGGATCGCTGCCGCAGTCGCGGTGAGCGGCGCGACGCTCGTGGCCTCCTCTCCGGCGTACACCGCAGCATGTGCCGCCTCGAGATCCGTCGGCGTCGGGCGCAGCAGCAGGATATCCCTGACCATGCTTGGCTCAAGGTCGCCGAACAGGGCGATCACGTCGAACGGGTTTGCGGCCGGCGGCTCGTTCTCGTTGTCCGCGCAAAAGAGGCGAGAAGACATGCGAACGCCCCAATCCCGCCTGGCCCTACGCGACCGCGACGCTGGCGTGGTGCATCTCGGCCCTGAGCTTGGCCAGGGCACGCATCTCGAGCTGGCGCACGCGCTCGCGCGAGATGCCGTATTCATAGCTCAGCGTCTCGAGGGTCGCGCGCGGCTCCTTGAGCTGGCGCTCGACCAGGATGTGCTGTTCGCGCCCGTCCAGTCGCTTGAGGGCGGAGACCAGCATCTGCCGGCGCCGTCCTTGCTCCTCGCGCTCGGCAAGCGCGTCCTCCTGGCTGGCGGCGTCGTCGACCAGCCGGTCCTGCCACGAATCGCTTTCGCCTTCGGCGGAGATTGGCGCGTTGAGCGACTGGTCGGGCGCTGCCATCCGGCGGTTCATCTCGACGATCTCGGACGCGCTCACCTTGAACCGTTCGGCCAGCACCGCCGCCGTCTTGGGGCCGAGCTCGCCGTCCTCCATCGCCGCGATCCGGTGCCGGGCCGCGCGCAGCCCGAAAAACAGCCGCTTCTGCGACGAGGTGGTGCCGATCTTCACCAGCGACCAGCTATGCAGGATGTATTCCTGGATCGCCGCCCTGATCCACCAGAGGGCGTAGGTCGACAGGCGGAAGCCGCGCTCGGGGTCGAAGCGGCGGGCAGCATGGATCAGGCCGAGCGTCCCCTCCGACATCAGATCGGCCAACGGGACGCCGTAGCTGAGGTGGCGGCGCGCGACCATTGCGACAAGCCGAAGATGGCTGTTCACCAGCGGCTCCAGCGCCGCCGGGTCGGAGGTGTCGCGCCATCGCCGGGCCAGCCGCACTTCCTCGCTGGCCTCGATCATCGGAAAGCCCTGGATCTCGCGGAGGAACCGCGCCTCTCCCCCGCTCACCGTCCGCGCCGGCTTACGCCGCATGATTGCCGTCATCACGTCACCCCTCGCTCGATTTCCGGAAGGCGACGGGCAGCCGACCGTGTTGCCGGACCGCCCGAGCCGCCAATCCCGTCAGCTCGATTTGATGTCCAGCTTGCGCGACTTCCTCTCCGCCTCGGGCGTCTTGGGAAGGGTGACCGTCAGGACGCCCTTGTTCATCCGCGCGGTGATCTTGTCGTGGTCGACGTCGGCAGGCAGGACGAAGCTGCGTTGGAACGAGCCGTAGGAGCGCTCGGAGAAGACGTAGTCCTTCTTCTTCTCCTCCTTCTCCTCCCTTTTCTCGCCCTTGATGGTGATGCCGTCGTCGGTCAGCGCGACCTCGATGTCCTTCTCGTCGAGGCCCGGCAGTTCGGCTATCACCGTATAGGCCTTGTCGTCCTCGCCGACTTCGACCGCGATCTGAAGCGCCGCAGCGGTGCGCCGCCAGAACAGCTCGGCCGGTCGCCGGCCGGTGGCGAGGCGCGGCCAGCCCGACGTGAACTCGTCGAACAACCGATCGACCTCGTCGTGCAGGCTCTCGAATGCGGGCCATGCCCGGCGGGTCGGCGCCGGCGCGGCCTTCGTTTCGGTCTTCAGGGGAACTTGGGTTGATGCCTCGGCCATGATCTCATCCTCCTTTTCAGGACCCCTGGCGCCTCTGCGCCGATATGCCAGAGCATGATAGGAAGGTCGGCCCAGAGCTCGTTGACTCAGGTCAAACCGGTGCGAAAATCGTTTCAGCTCTCCGCCTCGTACCCGAGGCATGACAGGCCCAGACGGTCGAGCCCCTCTTCGAGCAGATCGGGAAGCAGCGGCTCGCCCAGCAGATATTCCGAGGTCGCACCGGCGTGGCGCTCGCGCGCATCCTTGACCGCCTGGCTCCAGCCCTCGGCCCCGTCGCCGTAATCGCCGCGGCCGAGCCAGACCAGCGCCACCAGCTCGGCCTGCTCGTCGTCGTTCAGGTCGTCTATGAAGCTCTTCAGCTCGTCGCGCGTCGCGTCGTCCGGATAGGATTCCAGCACCTCGCGGAAGCCGTCGTCGGCCATGTTCGAGCCGGGATCGTCCTCCACCACCTCCTCCTGCGCGTCGAATTCGCGCGCCAGAACGACGATGGAGCAGATCTTGTCGAGACTGGTTTGCATGGCCCTCTCCTTGCGGCTACGCGCGCTCCGTAGCGCGCCTATCTCGGGATCGCATTGACTTGGATCAACGGGGCCCCGCCTGCAAGGTTCGCGCGGCCAGTTGCGCACCCTGCAGCCGGCGCCCAAATACGATGCCATGGCCTACCGCCTGAAGACCGGCCGGCCGGTCGCCGAAGACGTGCGCCGTATCGCGTTGAGCGAGATCGACCGCGCCATCGCCCGGTGTGACGATCCACGCGCCCCGGAGGAGCGTGTCCATGACCTACGCAAGCACTGCAAGAAGCTGCGCGGGCTGATCCGGCTTGTCCATGGCGAGATGAAGCCGTCCGGCGCCTTTGCCACCGAAAACGCGGCGCTTCGCGACGCGGCGGACGGGCTTGGCGGGGTGCGCGACCGCCAGGCGATGATCACGACGTTCGACGCGCTATTCCACGACGTCCCGTACGGCGCGCAGCCCGACGACTTCGTCCCGATCCGCCAGGCGCTGGTGCGCAAGTTGTGCGCGGCGACCGATTCCACGGATGAGGCCGCGCGGCTCACCACGTTCCGCGCGCGCATGGCGGCCGCGCGGCTCCGCGTGCCGGGCTGGCCGATCGGCGCGGACGGCTTCGCCGCCGTCGGGCCTGGGCTCATCCGCAGCTACAGGCGCGGGCGCAAGGCGATGAAGGCCGCGAAATCCGATCCCACGCCCGCAAGTTTCCACGAATGGCGCAAGCGCGCCAAGTATCACTGGTACCACGCGCGGCTGATCGCGCCGGTCGCGCCGGTCGCGCCTGAGGCGCTGCAAAAGCGCTGCGAGCGGGCGAAGCGTCTCGGCAAGCTGCTCGGGACCCACCACGATCTCGCCGTATTGCGCGCGGACCTCGCCGGCGGTTCGCCGACGGCGCTCTCCGACCCGTCGACCGCGGCGCTGGTCGTCCTGATCGATGCGCGCATGGCCGCCCTCGGCACAGACGCGCTCGCGCTCGGCAGCAAGCTCTATCGCCGCAAATCGAAGCGCTTCGCGGCCAGGATGGCGGCGCTATGGCCGGACGGGGACCGCTGACCCTGCCGATGCCGGCGACCGGCCGCGTGCCCATGTAACACACACGTGACCGACCGGCTGAAGGATGCCCCACCGTGGAATCCCGCATGGATACGCTCGACCGTGACCAACAAGACCAACTGGCCGAACAGCGCGACGACGAGGATGAGCCGCCGCCGCGCTCGCGCCGCTGGCGCTGGCCGCTTGCGGCGCTGGTCATCGCCGTCGCCGCGGGGCTGATCGCCTGGTGGCAGCTCGGGGGCGCACCGCCCGTCCGCTATACCACCGCACCCGCAACGCAGGCGACGGTCGCCACGGCCGTGACAGCGACCGGTACGGTCAACCCGCAGACCGTGGTGCAGGTTGGCAGCTATGTCTCCGGCGTCGTCCGGGAGGTGAGCTGCGACTACAACACCGTGGTCAAGGCCGGCCAGCTCTGCGCCAAGATCGATCCACGCCTGTACCAACCCGTGGTCGAGCAGGCGAAGGCGAACCTCGACATCGCCAAGGCCCAGCTCGGCAAGGACCGCGCCAATCTCGAATATGCGCAGGCGACATTCGAACGAAACCAGAAGCTGATCGCGCGCGGCAATACCTCGCAGGATGCGCTCGACAGTGCGCGAAGCGCCTTTCACCAGGCCCAGGCGCAGGTCGCGCTCGACAAGGCGACGATAGAACAGCGCCAGGCGGCGCTCGACGCGGCGCAGGTCAATCTCGACTATACCAACATCGTCTCACCGGTCGACGGCACAGTGGTGTCGCGCAATGTCAATGTCGGCCAGACCGTGGCGGCGAGCTTTCAGACGCCGACCTTGTTCCTGATCGCGACAGACCTCACCAAGATGCAGGTCGACGCCAACGTCAGCGAGTCCGACATCGGCCACGTCGAGGTCGGCGACCGGGCGACGTTCACCGTGGAGGCGTTCCCCGGCCGGCCGTTCGAAGGCGCGGTGGTGCAGATCCGCCAAGCGCCGATCACGGTGCAGAACGTCGTGACCTATGACGTGGTGATCGGTGCGTCCAACCCCGACCTCGTCCTCAAGCCGGGCATGACGGCAACGGTGCGTATCATCACCGCCGAGCGGAAGGACGTGCTGAGCGTTCCGAACCAGGCGCTGCGATTTTCTCCCAAAGGCCCGGCAGCGGCCCAGCAGGCCGGCCCGCGCGTCTGGGTGCTGCGCGACGGCGCGCCGGCGCCGGTCGCTGTCACCACCGGGCTTTCCGACAGCGCGCGCACCGAGATCACCGGCGGCGGCCTCAAGCCCGGCGACAAGGTGGTCGTCTCGGCTGCCACGGGCGGCAATGGCGGCGCAGGCGGCGAGCGCGGCTCGCGTCCGCGCATGTTCGGCTTCCACTGAGCACGCCGATGGGCGCGCCAGTCATCGAGGCGAAGGGTCTCACCCGCGTCTACCGCGTGGGCGATGTCGAGATTCAGGCGCTGTGCGGAATCGACCTCACCATCGAGCGCGGCGAGTTCGTCGCCATCATGGGCTCGTCGGGCTCGGGCAAGTCCACGCTCCTCTATTTGCTGGGCTGCCTGGACCGGCCGAGTGCCGGAACCTACCGCTTCGAGGACGTCGAGGTGGCGGGGCTCGAGGAGCCGTCCCTCGCGCGCATCCGGAGCGAGCGCATCGGCTTCGTGTTCCAGTCCTTCAGCCTGCTGGCCCGCACCAGCGCGTTGGAGAACGTGGCGCTGCCGCTGTTCTACACCGGCCCCGGCCGCACCGGCCGCGACCGCGAGGCACGCGCCCGTGCCGCGCTCGGCTTCATGGGACTCGGGCAGCGCGCAAAGAACAACCCGAGCCAGCTCTCGGGCGGGCAGCAGCAGCGCGTCGCCATCGCCCGCGCCCTGATCAACGAGCCCGCCGTGCTGATGGCGGACGAGCCGACGGGCAATCTGGACACGCGCACCTCGCACGAGATCATGGAGACGATCCGCCGGCTCAACCGCGAGCAGAGCGTGACGGTCGTCCTCGTGACGCACGAGCAGGACATCGCCGACTACGCCGACCGCATCGTCACCATGCGCGATGGGCTGATCGTCTCGGACGAGCGGCGCGCGGCGCGCGTGGAGGAAGCGGACCCTGCCCTCGCCGGCCGCACCCGGCGCCGCAAGTTCGCCCCGCGCCGCCTCGACCGGGCGTTTCTCGCGATGATCGCCGCCGCTGCGGCCCAGGCGCTGTCCCGCAACAAGATGCGCTCGCTTCTGACCATGCTCGGCGTGTTCATCGGCGTGGCCGCGCTGATCGCCATGGTCGCGGTCGGCCAGGGCGCCAACGAGGCGGTCAAGAAGCAGCTGGAAAGCCTCGGGACGAACATGGTCGTCGTGCTGCCGGGTGCGACCATGTCGGGCGGCGCGCGTGCCGGCTCGGGCAGCGCCGCGACATTGACGGTGGCCGATGCCGAGGCGCTGAAGAGCGCGCCCGCCGTCGCCACCATCGGCTATATGACACGCGGTGTGGGGCAGACACAGTACGGCGCCAACAACTGGTCGACGCAGATTCAGGGCGTAAACCCCAGCTACCTCCCCATCACCAACTGGGACATCGCCGCCGGCCGCTCGCTCGACGACGACGACCTCGAGGCAGCGGCGATGGTCGCGGTGATCGGCCAGACGGTCTACCAAAACCTGTTCGCACCGTCGGAAAACCCGGTCGGCGCGACGATCCTGGTCAAGGGCACGGCGCTGCGCGTGGTGGGGCTTCTCGCCGCGAAGGGACAGACCGGGTTCGGGCGCGATCAGGACGATGTGGTGATGATCCCCTTCACCACGGCGGAGCGCAAGGTGCTGGGCGCGACGCAGCCGACCGCGCAGGGCGAGGCGGATACCACCTCGATCTATGCGACGGGGAGCACGCTGTACCCCGCGCCGGCCAACCCGTTCGGCACCGTGCCGCGTCTGATCGGCATCGTCAATTCGATCTATGTACAGGCCGCGAGCGCCGGTCAGGTGCAGGCGGCGATCGACCAGGTGACCGACATACTGCACGACCGCCACCACATCCCGCCCGACCAGCCGAACGATTTCGGCGTGCGCAACCTCAGCCAGATCGCCGAGACGGCCCAGGGATCGAGTCAGGTCATGGCGCTGCTGCTCGCCGCCGTGGCGTCGATCTCGCTCGTCGTCGGCGGGATCGGGATCATGAACATCCTGCTCGTCTCGGTGACCGAGCGGACGCGCGAGATCGGCATCCGCATGGCCATCGGCGCGCGGCGCGCCCACGTGCTGCTGCAGTTCCTGACCGAGGCCGTGCTGCTCAGCATCATCGGCGGGACGGCAGGCGTGCTCGCGGGCGTCGGCGCCTCGCTCGCGATCTCGGCGATCGCCGGCTGGCCGACCTCGCTCTCGCCCCTCGCCATTGTCGGCGGCTTCGCCTTCTCCGCGGCGGTCGGGATCTTCTTCGGACTCTACCCGGCGCGCAAGGCCGCGCGCCTCGACCCCATCGAGGCGCTCCGGTACGAGTGAACTGCGATTGTCACCCCGGGCTCGGCCCAGCATGCAATGGTGCGCCGCAGACCCGGGGCCCATCGCGCAGGCTCCAAGGCGTTGAGCCATGGATCCCGGCTCGCGCCGCGAACGGTGTTCGCGGCTTGGCCGGGATGACTACCGGGAGAAACCTACTTCTCGGCCTTGATCGGGTTGGACAGCGTGCCGATGCCCTCGATTTCGACCTCGCACACGTCGCCCGGCTTCATCCACACCGGCGGCTTGCGCGCGAACCCGACGCCCGACGGTGTGCCCGAGACGATGATGTCGCCCGGCTCCAGCGTGATGCCCGTCGAGATCTCGACCAGCAGCGCGACCACGTCGAACGCCATGTCCTTGGTGTTGGCGTCCTGCAGCACCTTGCCGTTGAGGCGGGTCTGCAGGCGCAGCCCGCGCGCGCCCTTGGGAAGCTCGTCGGCGGTCACGATGTCGGGCCCGAACCCGCCGGTGGCGTCGAAGTTCTTGCCCATGGTCCATTGCGGCGAGCGGAACTGCCAGTCGCGGATCGAGCCCTCGTTGAAGATCGAGTAGCCGGCGACGACCGAGAGCGCGTTCGACTTCTTCAGGTGCCGCGCGCGCTTGCCGATCACCACCACCATCTCGCCCTCGTAGTCGAACTGGTTCGAGGCCTTGGGGCGGATCAGCGGCTGTTTGTGTGCCGCCAGCGTGGTGTTCACCCGCAGGAACATGGTCGGCGCCTTCGGCATCTCGTACGGGCTCTCGGCCGCGTGGTCGACATAGTTGAGTCCGACGCAGAGAATCTTGGGCGGGTTCGGGATCGGCGGTAGGTAGCGCACCGGACCCTTCACCACGGCGCGTGTCGGCGCCTTCTTGACGGCCGTCCCCGCCCGGCGGAGCGCGCCGGATCCGGCAGACAACAGTCCCACCATGTCGCGCGGCAGCGAGCGGTCCGCGATGGAAAGATCGATCAGCGTGCCGTCGTCGCGGCGCGCGACGAGAGTCGGCTTGCGGTTACGGGAAATGGTCGCGAGATGCATCTGGTCCCCCTGGGGTTGTACGCTCGTTTCAAACCGTTCGTCCTGAGTAGCGCCCGAAGGGCGCGTATCGAAGGACGACGCCAAAAGATCGTGCCGCCGTCGCCCTTCGATATGCCTTGCCGACGCAAGGCTACTCAGGGCGAACGGAGTTCATTGCGGTGATATCACGCCTCCGGATCGCCTGCCGTCAGGTATTCCCACAGCCGCTCGAGGATGTTGCCCGTGGTCACCCCGCGCGCCGCCGCCTGCTGGTCCGACATGATCACCTCGTCGTTCGGGCGGTTGATCGAAAGAACCTCCTTCTCGGTGCGCGCCGCCTCCTCGAGGAAGAACGCCATGCACAGCGCCTCCTCGACCGTCGCGCCGACCAGGATGCAGCCATTGCCGCGCATCACGATGGCGCGCGCATCGCCGAGCTGGTTGGCAAGCCGGCCCGCCGCCTCGTCGCTGCGAAGAAGGGTCGGGTCATCCCACAAAGGCGGCTCCGGCGCGAAATAGCTGCCGAACCCGTCGCGCGGGCGCGGCGTGATGCGTAGCGTGGACAGCGTCATCACGTTGCGCAGGAAGGTGCGGCAGATGCCGTTCACGTCGGCGCGGCGCCGGTAGATCTGCTGGTGGCAGCGCACCTCGCCCAGCACGCCCGCGGGCAGCGGGCCGTCGACCGGCACGATCGTGCCCGCCTCGCCCACGCCGATCAGCCCCATCGGCCGCGGCGCGCAGACGAGGAAGCTCTTGTCGTCGAGCCGCGCCGAGACATGTCCGAACGCGTGGCCGAGCCCGTGGCGGCCGAGCGCGCGCGCGGCGAGGCGCACGCGGCGCTGGGTCCCGGCCATAGGCTCGCCGAGCTTGCCGAAGACGATCTCAGCCATCTCTAGCTCTGGAACTCGGGGATGTCGGGGCGCGCGCCCCAGGCGCAGAATGCCTCGTCGCAGAACGGCAACTGACGCGGCTTCCAGGCTTCGTCGACCATGCGCACGCCCGAGGAATACTCGTACACCACCCCGTCCGGCCCCTCGAAATAGAGGAAGTAGGCGCCCGAGGTGACGTGGCGGCCCGGCCCGAACACGATGCGCACCTGGCGCTCGGTCAGGAAGTAGTAGGACCGCATGATGTCGTCGATCGAGGCGACCTGGAAGTTGATGTGCTGCACGCCCGGCTGGGGCGCCGGGAACAGCGCGAAGCGGTGATGCACCTCGTCGAAGGACAGCAGCCCCGCGGCGCCGATCCAGTCGTTGGCGCGGAAGTTGAACAGGGTCGACCAGAATTCCTCGTCGCGCGGGGCGTTGGCGGTCTTCAGCCCGATATGGCTGAACTCGGTAATGCCCGCGTCGCGCGACGGAAAGTAGCGGCGCGTCGCGATATGAGGGCGCAGCACCAGCTCGAACGTGTTCTTCGACGGATCGCGGAACCGGACCATGTCGAGGACGCGCCGCTCTTCGCACTCCGCCGGCGTGCCGCGCTCGACCGCCACCCCGGCCTGCTCGAGCTCGGCCGCCGCCGCGTCGAGCGCGGCGCGGGTCTCGATCTTGAGCCCGACCGTGTGGTCCCCTGGCGCGCCCGGGAAGTAGCAGATGTCGTGATCGCGTTCGTCGCCGCGCAGATAGGCGCGCCCGTCCTCGCGCCGGACGAGCTGCAGCCCGATCGTCTCGGTCAGGAACTTCGCGGCCGCGTCGACGTCCTTCGTGCCGAGCCGCACGTACTGCATATCGGCGATATTGATCATGCCATCACCTTCGGGATGTGTGGCCGAAGTGTATCGCCTGGGACACGCGGATTCCAGCCCGTGCGGCCGGTTACCCGAACAGGATGGACAGGCCCGGAAGCGGCAAGCCGATGACCCGGGTCGACCACGCCTCGCCAGGGGCGACCGGGAAGGCCCGCGTGACCGTGCCGGTGGTGACGATCTCGCCGGCCGCAAGCGGCGGATTGTGCGGATCGTCGGCGAGCAGCGCCACGAGGTGGGCGAGCGCCATCAACGGGCTGTCGAGCACGTTGGCGCCCGAGCCGCGGTCGATTACCGCGCCGTCCTTCGCGAGCCCGATCTCGAAGCGGGCCAGCGCGGCGATCCAGTCGCCCGCCGCCATCGTGTTCAGCGCCACGCGTGGCCCGATCCGATAGGCGCCGTGCAGTCCGAACCCGGCCACGGTGTCGGCGGGCTTGAACCTCCAGCCGGGAAAGATCGACTGCACGATCTCGCAGCCATGCGCGACCCAGCCGATGCAGCCGATGAGCGCGTTCGCATCCATCCCCGGCTCCGGCGCGCGCGCGATCCCGAACGCGATCTCGGGCTCGATCCGCGGCTCGGCCAGCGTGCCGAGCGGCCAGGTCCCGCCGGCCGGGTCGATCTCCGCCACGGTCGTCGCGTACATGTCGCCCCAGATCGGCGCATACACGCCGTACTCCTCCCAGATCGTGCGGTTGGTGAAGCCGATCTTGCGCCCCACCGGCCGTTCGCCCCGCGCCGTGCGCAGACGGCGGAGCGCGGCCGTGACGCGGTAGGCATCGGCGAGGTCGAAGCCCGGCTGCGCATCGGTGAACGGCGCGACCTGGCGGCCCGTGTCGAGCGCGCGAAGCGCCGTTTCGGCAATGTCGGTCGTCTCAAAAGTTGTAAGGCTCAATGGCGTCTCCCGCGGTCGGGGCGGCATTGCAGTTTGGGCAGCTTTGCGTATGCTGTCGCTCCCTGAATTGCAGTCCTCACGGAGCCCCCATGCCCAACGACAAGACCCCGGCGCGATCGCGCGTACGGCTGGCTGCCGATATCGGCGGCACCTTCACCGACGTGGCCGCGTTCGACGACGCCACCGGCCGCCTGCTGTTCGGCAAGGCGCTGTCGACCCCCGACAGCCTGGTCGAGGGCATCAGCGCCGGCGTGGACAAGGCGGGCGCGACCTATGCCGACGCCGGCATCTTCCTGCATGGCTCGACCATCGCGATCAACACCATCCTCGAGCGGACCGGGGCCAAGACCGCGCTGATCACCACCGAGGGGTTCCGCGACGTCTACGAGATCGGCCGCATCAACCGGCCCGACTCCTACAACCTATTCTTCAAGAAGCATGAGCCGCTGGTCGAGCGCGCCCTGCGCTTCGAGGTGAGGGAGCGCGTCCTCGCCGACGGCGAGGTGCTGACCCCGATGGACGATTCCGACGTCGCCGCGCTGGGCGAGAAGATCGCCGGGCTGGGCATGGAGGCGGTCGCCATCCTGTTCCTGCATTGCTACCGCAACCCGGACCACGAGATCCGCGCCAAGAAGCTGCTGGAAAGCAAGTATCCCAACCTGTTCGTTTCGGCCTCGCACGAGCTGTCGCAGGAATATCGCGAGTTCGAGCGCACCTCGACCGTCGTCGCCAATGCCTATGTCGGGCCCAAGGTGCGGTCCTACCTGCGCGGCATCGACGAGCATATCCGCAAGTCCGGCTTCAAGGGCTCGTTCCTGGTTGTCCAGTCGACCGGCGGACTCTACGAGGCAGACCAGGCGCAGACCTACTGCATCCGCATGCTGGAATCCGGCCCGGCCGCGGGCGTCATCGGCACGCAAGCCCTCTGTCACGCGCTCGGGCTCGAGAACGCCATCGCGTTCGACATGGGCGGCACCACGGCAAAGGCCGGCGTCATCTACAAGGGCGAGGCGCTGACCACCGGCGCGGCGTTGCTCGGCGGGTACGAGCGCGCGCTCCCGGTCCAGATCGCCATGATGGACATCTTCGAGGTCTCGGCCGGCGGCGGCTCGATCGCCCGCGTCGACCAGGAAGGCGCGCTGCATGTCGGCCCGCAATCGGCGGGCGCGGTGCCCGGCCCCGCCTGCTACGGCAATGGCGGGACGGAGCCGACCGTGACCGACGCGAACCTGATCCTCGGCCGGCTCGGCGCCGACCGGTTCCTCGGCGGCGAGATGAAGCTCGACGTCAAGGCGGCGGAGAAGGCCATGCTCAACCGGGTGGGCGAGCCTCTGGGCATGGACGCCACCAAGGCCGCCGACGGCATTCTTCGCATCGCCACCACCGCCATGTCCTACGCCGTGAAGGGCGTGACCACCGAGCGCGGGCTCGACGCAGGCGACTTCGCGCTGGTCGCCTATGGCGGGGCCGGGCCGCTGCACGCCTCGGCGGTCGCGCGCGAGATCGGCATCCGCAAGGTGATCGTTCCGCGCGCGCCGGGCGTGTTCTCGGCGTTCGGCATGCTGTTCTCGGATTTGCGCTACGACTTCGTCCGCACCTGGTTCACCCGCCTCGCCGAGGCGAAGTTCGACGTGGTCGAGTCGATCTACAAGGAGCTGGAGGACGAGGGCCGCGCCGCCATCGAATCCACCTCGGTCACGCCGCGCGATATCACCGTCAAGCGCGCCGCCGACATGCGCTATGTCGGTCAGGAGCATGCGGTCACGGTCGATTTGCCGATGGAGGTGTTCCAGAAGCAGGACCGCGGCGCCATCAAGAAGCATTTCGACGAAATGCACGAACTGCGCTACGGCACCTGTGCGCCCGACGAGATGGCCGAGATCGTCAGCCTGCGCACCACCGTGACGGGCGTGATGGTGAAGCCGCCGCAGGAGCAGGTCGAAGCCGGCAAGGCCGAGCCCGAGAAGGCCGCGTTTACCGGCAACCGCAAGGTCTATTTCGGCGACGGATTCGTCGAGACGCCGACCTATGCGCGCGCCGCCCTGCTGGCCAACAACCGGATCAAGGGCCCGGCGCTGATCGAGGAGCACGCCTCGACCACCGTGGTGATGCCGGGCGACGATCTGGATGTCGACAAGTTCGGCAACCTCGTCATCTCGGTCGGAGGCCGGAAGTGAGCATCGCCGCCGCTGACCCCTCTCCCTGTCCCTCCCCCTCAAGGGGGGTGGGAACGTGGTGTGGACACCGCGTTGCGCTGGGCACGATCGCACGGGCCGACGGATTCGCCCCCTCCCCCCTTGAGGGGGAGGGTTGGGGTGGGGGGTCCTTGCTTCGCGGGGCCAGCCGGGAAATATAGAACCAATGCCTGACACCAAGACGCAGACCGCCGCCGTGCGCCACCGCGCCGACCCGGTCGTCACCGAGATCGTGCGCAACGGGGTCATCGCCGTCACCGGCGAGATGAAGACCAACCTGATGCGCACCGCCTACAACACCATCATCTACGAGGCGCTCGACTTCACGACCGGCCTGTTCACGCCGGACGGGCGGACGGTCTCGATCGGCATCGGGCTGCCCACCTTCATCCGCGGCATGGCCGAGACCATCAAAGCCAAAATCGCCCATTTCGGGATCGAGAATGTCCACCCGGGCGACATCCTGATCACCAACGACTCCTACATCACCGGCTCGCACCTGAACCACGTCACGCTGTCGCTGCCGATCTTCCACGAAGGCACGCTGGTCGGCTGGGCGTGCTGCATGGCGCACTGGCTCGACGTCGGCGGCGTGCTGGGCGGGATGACGACCGACATCTTCTCCGAGGGGCTGCAGATCCCGATCCTGAAGCTGCAGTCGGCCGGCAAGATGAACCAGGACCTGGTCGACATCATCCGCATGAACTGCCGCATCCCGGAGCGCGCGATGGGCGATCTGCGCGCCGAACTGACCGCCGTGCGCACCGGCGAGCGGCGCTTCCTCGAGCTTGTCCGGCGCTACGGCAAGGACGAGGTTCTGAACGCCATCGAGGACGTCATGGACCGGTCCGAGCGCATCGCGCGCGAGCGGACGCTGGCCATCCCGGACGGCGACTACGAGGCCGAGTTGTTCATGGACGATGACGGGCTCGACATCGGCAAGCGCATCCCGATCAAGGTGAAGGTGCGCGTGCGCGGCGATCAGCTCACCATCGACCTCACCGACGTCTCGCCGCAGGTGCGCGGCTTCTTCAACTCGGGCAAGACCACCTCGTTCGGCTGCTCTCAGGTGGCGTACAAGTGCCTCACCTCGCCGACCGACTACCCGATCAACGACGGCTCGTTCCGCTCGCTCGAAGTGATCTGCCCGCCCGGACGCATCGTCAGCGCCGTGCGCCCCGCGCCGATGCGCTGGTGGATGACCTTCCCGATGACCATCATCGACACGGTCTTCAAGGCGCTGGAGCCCGCGATCCCCGACCGGGTGATCGCCGGCCACCACGCCGACCTCTGCGTCGGCGCGTGCAACGGCATCGACACCAAGACGCGCTCGCTGTTCATCGGCATGTTCGGGCCCGAGGGCGGCGGCTGGGGCGCCAAGCGCAACGAGGACGGCGTGTCCGCCACCGTCTGCATGAACGATGGCGACACGCACAACTCGCCGGTCGAGCTGATCGAGACCAAGTATCCGGTGCGGTTCGAGCGCCACGGCCTGCTGACGGATTCCGGCGGCGCCGGCCGCCAGCGCGGCGGGCTGGGCGTCGAGTACCGCGTGCGTGCGCGCACCGACATGAATTTTTCAACTCAGATCGAGCGCAAGCACTGCAAGCCCTGGGGCCTGCAGGGCGGGCACGAAGGCACCGGCAACGACGTCGAAATATTGCGCGGGCCGGACAAGCGCGACGCGCTGCCCAACGCCAAGGCGCTCTACACGTTCCTCCGCAAGGAGGACGGGTTCATCATGCGCTCGGGCGGCGGCGGCGGATTCGGCGTGCCGCACGAGCGTCCGGCCGCGCGTGTGGTCGAGGACGTGCGCCAGGGCTACGTCTCCGTCGAGGCCGCGCGGAAGGATTACGGCGTGGCCGTCGATCCCGCGACCTTCGCGCTCGACGAGGCCGCGACCCGGGCGCTGCGCGCCGCGATGGCCAGCGCCAAGGCCAAGGCGGCGGGAGCGTAGTCCCCCCGCCGCCTGCCCTGCCCTACTTGCGACAGACGTAGTAGCAGTTCTGCGGATCGTGCGGCAGGGTGTGCACCTCGACGGTGCCGAACCCGGCCGCGCCCATCAGCTCGACCGCCTGCTCGCGCCCCCACATCGCGCCCAGCCCCTCGCCGCCCTGGGCCAGCGACACGGTCATGCAGTGCATGCACGAGATCGTGTAGAGGAACGTGCCCATCGGATGGTCGATGTTGCCATGGACGTGGGACGAGCCGTCGATGTCCTGGGCCAGATACACCCCGTCCGGCGCCAGCGACCGGGCGATGCCGGCGAGCAGCGCGCGCGGCTTCGCCTGGTCGTGCACCGCGTCGAACGTGGTGACGAGGTCGAACGCCCCGGGCGCGGCGTCCGCATCGAAGGTCGAGAGGTCGCGCGCATCGAAGTGGATGTTCGATAGCCCGCGCCGCTCGGCATCGCGCGCGGCGAACGCGACTGCCTCCCAGGACAAATCGTAGCCCTCGAACCGGCTGTTGGGGAACCGCTCGGCCATCAGCAGCAGGGCCTGGCCGCGACCGCAGCCAAGATCGAGCACGCGGATCCCCGCTTCCAGCCGCGCCACCAGCCCGGGCACCAGCGGCAATATGTGGTCGACCAGCGCCGGCAGCACGGTCTGGCCGCTCTCCTCCGCCATCACCTCGTGGAAGCGCCGGTAGCGCGCATAAGGCACGCCCCCGCCACTGCGGAAGCATTCGACGATGTCGTCCTCTACGGCGCCGAGCACGCCCATGTACTGGCCGAACATCGCGAGGTTGTCGGGTGCGGCCGCGCGGGTCAGGCAGGCCGCATGGGCCGCCGGAAGCGCATAGGTTCCCGCGGCGGAATCGTGCGTCACGATCTTCGCGGCCGTCATCGCCCCCAGCCATTCCCTGACGTAGCGCTCGTTCAGCCCAGCCGTACCGGCGATCCGCTCGCACGTTGACGGGTCCAGCCCCGCCATCCGGTCGAACAGCCCGGTGCGGTGCCCGATGGAGATCATCAGCAGGGCGCCCCCCGCATTGAGCATTTCGGTGAACCGCGCCTGAAACGCCTCGATCTGCGCCGCCTCGGCGATGCCGGCGGCCGGAAATCCGGTATCCATCAGTGCCTCCTATTTTATACCGACCAGTTGGTATAGTCTCGTGCCGAGGCCGAATGCAAGAGAAAATTCGCATGCCTGTTCATTTTTACGGGGAGTTGAAACCGACCGGTTGGTTTGTTATCTATGGGAACATGGCCCGTGACGGAACCACCACCCGCAATGCGATCCTCGACGCCGCCGAGGCGCTGATCCTGGAGCGCGGCTTCGCCGCCAGCTCGATCGACGACATGGTCGGGCGCGCCCATACCACCAAGGGCAGCTTCTTCTATCACTTCGACAGCAAGGCGGCCCTCGCCCACGCGCTGGTCGAGCGGTTCGCCCGGCTCGACCAGGCGCAGCTCGACAGCAAGATGGCGCGCGCCGAGGCGCTGGCGCGCGACCCGGCCCAGCAGCTTCTCATCTTCGTCGGGCTGTTCCGCGAGGAGTTCGCCGCCCTGACCGAGCCGTTCCCCGGCTGCCTGTTCGCCTCCTACGTCTACGAGGCGCAGCTCTTCGACGACGAGGTCCACCGCATCATCGACGACAACATGCGCGTCTGGCGGCGGCGCCTCGCCGCCAAGATCAGCGAGGCAAAGGCCGCGCATCCGCCGCGCCTCGAGATCGACGCCGAAAGCCTCGCCGACATGCTGACCGTCGTGTTCGAGGGGGCGTTCATCCTGTCCAAGACCCTTAAGGAGCCGGCGGTCGCCGCCGACCAGCTCACCCACTACAGGAACTACCTGGAACTTCTGTTCTCTCCCGCCCTGCCCGGTTAACATCCGCCCGCGAAACGGGAGAAGCGTGATGGCGGAGACGATCGGGCATTTCATCGGCGGCAGGACCGTCGCGGGAACCGGCGGGCGCACGGGCGAGGTGTTCAACCCCGCGACCGGCGAGGTGGCAAAGCGCGTCGCCTTCGCGACGGGCGCGGAGGTCGACGCGGCGGTCGCGGCCGCGCGCAAGGCCTTCCCCGGCTGGGCCGCCACGCCGCCCCTGCGCCGTGCCCGCGTCATGTTCAAGTTCAAGGAGCTCATCGAGAAGCACGCCGACGAGCTGTCCGCGATGATCACCGCCGAGCACGGCAAGGTGCTGTCGGACGCGCGCGGCTCGCTGGTACGCGGGCTGGAGGTGGTCGAGTTCGCCTGCGGCATCCCGCATCTGCTGAAAGGCGAGTTCACCGAGGCGGTCGGCACCGGCGTGGATAGCTGGTCGCTGCGCCAGCCGCTGGGCGTGTGCGCCGGCATCACCCCGTTCAACTTCCCGGCCATGGTGCCGATGTGGATGTTCCCCGTCGCCATCGCCTGCGGCAACACGTTCGTCCTGAAGCCGTCGGAGAAGGACCCGTCCTGCCCGCTGCGCCTCGCCGAGCTGCTGGCCGAGGCAGGCCTGCCCGAGGGCGTGCTGAACGTCGTCAACGGCGACGCCGAGGCGGTGAACGCCATCCTCGCCCATCCGGACATCGCGGCGGTGAGCTTCGTCGGCTCCACCCCCGTCGCCGAGCACGTCTACCGGACCGCGGCGAACGCGGGCAAGCGCGTGCAGGCGCTGGGCGGGGCGAAGAACCACCTGGTCGTCATGCCCGACGCCGACCTCGACCAGGCGGTCGACGGGCTGATGGGCGCGGCCTATGGATCCGCTGGCGAGCGCTGCATGGCCGTCTCGGTCGCGGTCGCCGTCGGCAAGTCGGCCGAGCCGCTGATGGAAAAGCTTGCCCCCAAGGTGCGCGCGCTCAAGGTCGGGCCCGGCACCGACCCCGAGAACGAGATGGGCCCACTGGTCACCGGCGCGCACCTCGAAAAGGTGCGGGGCTATGTCAAGCTCGGAGTGAACGAGGGCGCGACGCTCGCCGTCGACGGGCGCGGGCTGAAACTCCAGGGCTACGAGAAGGGCTTCTTCATCGGCGGCACGCTGTTCGACAACGTGACGCCCGAGATGCGCATCTACAAGGAGGAGATCTTCGGCCCGGTCCTCTCCGTCGTGCGCGTGCCCGACTTCGAGGGCGCGCTGGCGCTGGCCGACGAGCACGAGTTCGGCAACGGCGTCGCCATCTTCACCCGCGACGGCGACGCCGCGCGCGAGTTCGCGAGCCGCGTGCAGGTCGGCATGGTCGGCGTCAACGTGCCGATCCCCGTGCCGATGGCGTTCCATTCCTTCGGCGGGTGGAAGCGCTCGCTGTTCGGCGACATGCACGTCCACGGCGCCGAGGGGGTGCGGTTCTACACGCGCCTCAAGACCGTCACCAGCCGCTGGCCGACCGGCATCCGCAAGGGGGCCGAGTTCGTCATGCCAACCATGCGGTAGAAACCCTTCGTCCAAAGCCGTGCGGGTGGCCCCACCCCCACCCTACCCTCCCCCATTGAGGGGGAGGGATTCGGCCGTGCGTCCCCTCCCCCCCCTTGTGGGGAGGGACAGGGTGGGGGGTGAAACAGGAAAGCGACGAACACAATGAAAGCGATGATCTACCGCACGTTCGGCCCGCCCGAGGTAATGCACTACGAAGACGTGCCGGACCCGGTGGCGGGACCGGGCGAGATCGTGATCGAGGTCCGGGCCGTCTCGGTCAACCGCGTGCTCGACGTCTCGGTGCGCGCCGGCACCGAGCCGCAGCGCAACGTGCAGCTCCCCCATGTCGGCGGGGTCGATCCCGTGGGCGTCGTGACATCCGTCGGCCCGGGCGTCACCGACCGCAAGCCGGGCGACCACGTCGCCGTGTTCCAGGGGCTCGGCAATCGGCGCATGTTCGGCATTCACTGCTGGGGCGGCTATGCCCAGCTCACCAAGGCGCCGGTGGCGGCGACCTGCATCGTGCCCGACAAGGTGTCGTTCGCCGACGCCTGCGTGATCGCACGCCACGCGCCCGTCGCGTGGAACCTGCTGGTCAACATGGGCAAGCTGCAGAAGGACGAGTGGGTCCTGGTCATGGGCGCGGCCGGCAATCTCGGCACGATCGGCATCCAGCTCGCCAAGGAGCTCGGCGCGCGGGTGATCTGCTGCGCGGGCTCGGACGACCGGGTGAAGATCGGGCTCGATCTCGGCGCCGATCACGGCATCAACTACCGCACCCATGATCTGACCGAGGAATGCCTGCGCATCACCGAGGGCCACGGGCTCGACATGGTGTACGACAACATCGCCAACCCCGACTCGACGGCGAAGGCGATCATGGCGATGGGCTACGACGCGCGGCTGGTGACGGCCGGTGCACATGGCGGGCCGATCGTGCCGGTGAACTTCTTCCACCTCTACGACCGGCGGCTGCACATCATGGGCAACCCGATGAGCAGCCACAAGGACGCCATGCCCGCCCTCGAGGCCTCCGCCAAGGGGCGGCTCCGCATCCTGGTCGACCGGGTGATGCCGCTCGGCCAGGCGGTCGAGGCCCACCGCCTCGTCGAAACCGACCCCGGCATCGGCAAGGTCATCCTCGACCCGACGCTCGGATAGGTGCTCCCGACGCTATTCCACAAACGACGACGGCGGGCCCTGGGACCCGCCGTCACCGATCTTACCGGACGCGCAGCGATTAGCGGCGTGATTTCGCCCGGCGTCGCATGAAACCGATCCCGGCCATGCCGAACCCGAACAGGGCCAGCGTCGCCGGCTCGGGCACCGCCGCCTGGATCTGGCTTTCCGCCACCGTAACGCCCTGCGCATCCTGCGCCGTGAGCGTGAACGTATAGAGCCCCGGCGCGTCCATGTCATAGACGCTGAACAGCGGCGAGTCCCCAAACAGCAGCTGCTTCGAGTTCTGCTGCCCGACCGAAGCGGCGAGGTTCGCCGTCGTGCAGTCCGCATCGCCGGCATCACCGATGCCCTTTGCGCACACGTCGCCGCCGGCCGTCACATAGCCGTTGTCGCCCCCGAAGAGATTGGTTCCCGGGAACAGCGGGTCGACGCACTCCTGCGGATTGGTCCCGTCGCTGGCGCAGAGCTGGAACGTCAGGCCCGACAAGGCTAGGGTCGTGCCGTTCCCCACGAGGACCGAGAACTCGTAGTTCCAGGTCGCCCGGTCCGTGCGTCCGGGCGGCGGCGCGGTCTGGTGCCCCGTCGGGAACACTCCGTAGACCCCCGAACCATCGCTCGGCGACAGACCCTGCTGGCGCAGCTTGGCCCGCAGGCCAAGCTGGACCGTATAGCTGTCGTTGCCGTAGGTGGCCGTATCGACCGCCCAGTCGCCATCGGCGTTGCCGCTGCCGAAATAGACGCCGGGACCACCCAAGTCCTGGTTGTACATGATGCTCGCGTCAGCGGTATTGCTCCAAACCGCACCTCCGAGCAGGCACGTCACCCCCATCAGCGGGGCACATTTACGCAACCAATTCATTTTCCCTCCTTTTCATTTGTAAATCGCACCGTATTGAATTCCCATTCGGCACGACGAAACGTTGTGGCACGCAAGAATTGTGCCAGCAGAGCGAGTGTAAGGGTTATCAATCCGTTAGCGCTAATCAACAACCATGAGTTGCAAATTAGTGTCAAATATTCCGACATATTGTCTCTAGCTGTGCGCACGCGCGATCGGACGCGCAGGCGAAGCGAGCGTGGCGCGAAGCGACGTCGGCCGAAGACCGCATCGATTGATTTTTTCTACTCTTTGTCTCTATAAATCTAAGTGCTCGTTCCACACGGGGGGATTCGCAAATGAAATACGTAATAATCGTCTTGCCGATCACCTGTGCTCTGCTTGCCCTGGCCACCGCGCCCGCTTCCGCGCAATGGTATGCGGCAGCCAATGGCGGCATCGCATTCGTCGAAAGCTCGCGGCTGACTGAATCCGGTCCAGGGGTCACCGGCGATGGCGAGTTGAGCTTCGACACCGGCTATGAGGTGAGCGGAGCGGTCGGCTACGCATTTGGCAATTTGCGCGCGGAGGGCGAAATCTCGTATCGACGTGTCGATACCGACACGCTACGCGTCGACTCGGTGACGCTGGGCAGCTTCACGGCCGTCGGGCTCGGCACGTTCGCTGTCGACGGGAGCGCCTCGGCCCTCGCCCTCATGGGAAACGTTTGGTACGATATCCCGACCGGCACGCGGTGGGTTCCGTTCGTCGGCGGCGGTGTCGGCGCTGCGCGGGTGAACTATACCGCGGACGCCATCGGCGGAGCCCCCAAGGCCATCGACGAGACGGACACCGTTTTCGCCTACCAGTTCGGCGCCGGCATCGCCTATCAGGTCAGCCCGCGCCTACTGGTCGAACTTGCCTACCGCTACTTCGCGACGTCCGATCCCGAGTTCCGGCCGGGCCTGTTCACTGACCACGCCGAAATCCACACGCACGACGTCGAGGTCGGGGTGCGCTACATCTTCTGACGCCGGATCGCGGAACAGCCGGCCTGTCAGGAATTCACGGCGCGGTCAATCCGGGGCGCGCCGGTTAGCGCCTTGTCGAGCGCGCGCCGAAAGCTCGAAAGCTCCGACGGGCTCAGCGCCTGGAAGGCCGCCGCCTCCACCCCGTCGATTTCGCGGTCGCATTTTTCCAGCAGCCGCATCCCGGCGCTCGTCAGGCTGACCTGGAGAATGCGCCGGTGCGCCGGCGACTCGCGCCGTACGATCAGCCTCTTCGCCTCGAGTGCGGCAACCACTTCGTTCATCGACTGGGGCGCGATCCGGAACCGCCGCGCCATGTCGGCCGTGGACGAGTCGCTCCGGTGGCCGACCACGCTCAACGCCATGTATTGGAACGGTGTCAGGTCGAACGGCCGCAGGGCCTCGACCATCTCGTTGTAGATGCGAAGCTGGAGAAGGCGCAGCAGAAAGCTCGTTCTGGCCGACGTGGGCGGCACATCGCCTCCGGAATAGGGGATCGAACCGGAAGCCCGACCATAGCGCGCGGCGCGCCGCCGGGATAGCGATGCCGGCGCCCTGTGACAGGTTGCCTTCCATTTGGACGGGCGATATGCTCGATCCTAAAATCCGCGACGCTTGTTCGAGCGTCGGGCAAAGGGAGGAAGAGCATGAAGGCCGCGTTCCTTGCTGTCTCGGTGGGGCTCGCCCTCGCCGCGGGGTCGTCCGGCCCGGCCGCGGCGGCGGAGCCGCTGAAAATTCGCGCCGACTGGTCGGTCATTCCGGGACAGTTCGCGCCGCTCATCCCGAGCCTGCCGAAATACGCGCCCGACGTCTATCGACATTACGGCAAGTCCTACGTCGTCGAGGCGACCCGCCTGCAGGGCGGCGGCGCGACGCTCACGGCGCTCGCCTCCAACCAGACCGACCTGAGCACGCTGTCGCCGCAGGCCCTGGTCCTCGGCATCGTCACGGCGAAGCTCGACATGCGGGTCATCGGGCAGCAGATCTCGACCGAGGTGCCCGGCTATCTCGCGACTTACTTCTGGGTGAAGAAGGATGCGATCCAACGCATCGAGGACCTGAAGGGCAAGACCATCGGCGTCAATGCTCGCGGCTCCAACGTCGACGCCGCACAGGGCATCGTGATGGGCCGGCGCGGGCTGCACGAGCCGAAGGACTACGCGCTCGCCGAAATCCGCTTTCCGGCCCAGATCCCATCGCTGAAGGCGGGCCGGATCGACGCCGCCGTCCTTGTGCCGCCATTCTGCTACATCGCCGAGAAGGACCCGACCCTGAAGCCGCTATTCAGCGTCGGCGATGCCTTCGGGCCGGTCGAGACGCTCGGATGGTATGCGCGGGCCGACTGGGTTGCCGCGCACCGCGCGGCGCTGGTCGATTTCCTCGAGGACAATATCCGGATGCGGCGCTGGATGTTCGACCCGAAGAACCGGGCGGCCGCCATCAAGCAGCTTTCCGACCTGACCAAGATCGCGCCCGAGAAATATGCCGGCTGGGTCTACACCAAGAAGGATTACTATTACCGTCCCGACGCGACCACCGACGTGGCGCGGCTCCAGGAGAACGTCCACACCATGTTCAAGGCCGGAATCGTTCCCGCCGATCTGGACGTCAAGCCGTACATCGACAACTCGATCGCGCTCGAGGCGGCCGCGCGGCTCAAGAACTGACGGCTGGCACCGCGCGGCGCGACCGGTTCCAATTCCTTGGTGCGGCAGCGCGGCCGGTCTCGACGGGACGGACCGGCATCGAATTACGGTGACAGTCCATTTAATTCGGGTTGCGGGTCGAGCGGCGGCGATGGCTTCCGGCCGCGTCTGGCCGGCGTGAGAGTCCGGCGGGTCAGCGCCTCGAACCGGGCGACGAACGCCGGGTCGCCGAGCGGCCGTCCGATGGTCTCCGCCCGGCGCAGGCGCGCGAACGCCGCCTCGTCGGGTTCGCCGGCAACGAGCGCGGCGAAGTCCGGGTAGCGGCGCAGCACTGGCGCGACCGTCGTGAGCCCGTCGTCCGCCCCTGCCAGATGGGCGTGCACTCTCGACCACGGCCAGTCCGCGGCGCGCGCGACGAGGCGCGCCCGCACCGGGTTGAGCGCCACGTAGCGTAGCACAGCGCGGCGGCATAGCGGCGATGGGTCGGCGCCAGCGCCCGCCGCAGCCCGTTGGTGTCGCCCGGCACCAGGATCAGGTGCACGTGGTTCGTAATTCACCGTAATTCGAGACCAAATGCCGTTTGGCGGAAATTATGGACGCGGCCGATCGCCAATCGTCGGTCAATCGAGAACAATGATGTCGGAATGCGAAACAATTATGAATTCGAGTGTCGAAATTTCTTACAGGGTTTTGGGCGATTTCTCAATTAGTGTCGAAAAGTTTTACAGTTTTTGATTTCTGACGGAGGCAATACAGTGGAAATCCGCGGTAAAGGCTGACTTGGCCAAGTTGGCATGAAACTTGCATGAAAGATCGTAGCCGACGACGTTCGCATGCAGAAACCGTCTGTCGAATTGGGAGAGATCATGCGCAAGTTTTGGCTCACCGTGGCGACCTTGCTGCCGGCTGTCCCGTCGATGTTACTTTTTGTCTCGAAGTCATCGGCCGATCCGATATCATTCACGTCGGCTCAGGTGGCGTACTGCGACGGATTTTGTGGTAGAATTCAACCCACTTTTATACCAGATGGACCGGACGCCGTCAGCTATTCCTTTGGCACCCCCGCTTCAGCGAGCTTCAGCCGAACCTCTAGTCTTGGCAGCCTTAGAAATCTCGGTGTCCAATCGAGCATGAGTATCGATAATGATCACTTTTCGATGTACGCAAGTGCATCCGGCACCGCAACCGCTGTCGGAAATGTAAATCTCCTGCAAGCTTACGCCTTCGGGCAAGATCTCGACTACCTGACGGTAAATTCTGGTGCAAATTCCACGGGGTTTATCAATATCCCAATTCATCTGACGGGCAGCGTGAACATCGGATACACGTTGACGGGTACTTTCGGATCGGACCCCGTCCCTGCAAGTGCAGCGTATGCCGATGTGAGTCTCCACTTCGCATGTAGTTATGGACCTTCCGACGGCTCCTCAGGCACCGATTGTTCACACAATTTCGACTTTATGACGTCAAATAACAACATTGATGAGATCATAAATTTGCAAATTGCCTTTATATCGAACGCGCAGTTCTTTCTTCAATTGAGTCCAACACTCATCGCTGGGTTCGGCATTAGGATTTTTGATGTCAACGGCGGTTCGATGATTAGCGGCCATGCAATCGGGGATTTTTCTCATACGGGAATCCTGGAGGGTGCCACGGTCACGGATGACTCAGGAAACCTGTTGCCCAACGCCATAGTTACCAGCGTATCGGGCTTCGACTACCCGGCGGGTTATTCTCCAACCAATTCGAGCACCGGTGTGTCCGAGCCGACAACGATCGCGCTGTTCGGCCTCGGCCTCGCCGGGATGGGCCTAATGAGGCGCAAGCGAGCGGCAGCTTAGCTTCGCTCACTGGCACCTATCGCGAACAGCGGTCCTTTGGGGCCGCTGCTTTCGTTTCGAGACGAGAGTCCGTTGCGAGTCAGCGACGGAAGCCTCTTGACCTTCTGGATAAAATTCCTATATCGATCATGAGCCGTTGGCCCTGTCGCGCGCGGGGCGTTTTCCGGGCGATCAGGTCGATATGTATGGTATTTCAATGGGTTATGAGGCGACAGTTGCCTCAATTCAGGAGCGTTGAGGTTCCTAAAGGTTCCTTGAGGTTCCTTGAGGTTCCTTGAGGCGACTTGCGCTGATCGTCGCAGCGACACCGCGGCGGATTCGGCGCGACTTTGGCGTGGCGTGGGGCGGCGGGGCGAAATTGGGGTGGCCTACGGGATTCGAACCCGTGACCTCCGGGACCACAACCCGGCGCTCTAACCAACTGAGCTAAGGCCACCATCTGGGCGAGGGGCACGATGTAGCGTCGAAACGCCCACGCCGCAAGGGGCGAGGCGACCGGCCCTCGCCCTTCGACAAGCTCAGGACGAGGACGTTCGTTTCAACCTCATCCTGAGCCTGTCGAAGGATGAGGTTGAAATGCGCCCCCTACCCCCGCCCGAAATGGCGGGCGAGCCGGCCGAGCGCCTCGTCGATCGTCGCATCGTCCTTGCAGAAGGCGAAGCGCGCGAAGTGGCGCGGCCCGTCGCCGTCATAGAAGGCCGAGACCGGCACGGCGGTGACCTTCGCCTCGGTGGTGATGTGGCGGCAGAAATCGGCGTCGTCGCCGTTGAAGCCGAGCGGACGAAAATCGGTGGTGATGAAGTAGCTGCCCTGGCAGTGCAGCACGTCGAACCCGATGCGTGTGAGCCCCGCCGCCAGCCGGTCGCGCTTGGACTGCAGCCCGTGGCGCAGCTCGCGGAAATAGGCGTCCTCCTTGCCGAGACCGTACGCCACCGCCTTCTGCAGGTTGGGCGCGGTGGTGAAGGTGAGGAACTGGTGCGCCTTCATGATCGGCTGGAACAGTGCCGGCGCGGCGGTGATCATCCCCACCTTCCAGCCGGTCAGAGAGAAGATCTTGCCGGCGGACTCGATGCGCACTGCGCGCTCGCGCATGCCCGGCAGGGTGATCATCGGGATGTGGCGCGCGTCGTCGAACACCAGGTGCTCGTAGACTTCGTCGCACACGCAGACCGCATCGTTGGCGATGCACAGCGCGGCGATCATCTCGAGCTCGGCGCGCGTGAACACCTTGGAGCACGGGTTCATCGGGCTGTTCATCAGGATCAGCTTGGTGCGCGGCGAGAACGCCGCCTCCAGCATCTCGCGCGTCAGCCGCCAGTCCGGCGGCTCGAGACGGACGAGCCGCGGCACGGCGCCGGCGCGGCGCAGCATCGGCAAATAGGAGTCGTAGAGCGGCTCGATCAGCACCGCCTCGTCGCCCGGCTCGATCAGGCCCAGGAACGCCGAGGCCAGCGCCTCGGTACCGCCCGACGTCACCATCACCTCGGTGCGCCAGTCGCAGTCGAGGCCGAAGAAGCGCGCGTTGTGCGCGGCGACCGCCTGGCGCAGCTCCTCGGTGCCCATCATCGGCGGGTACTGGTTGACGCCGGACTTGAGGTAGTCGGCCGCCACCTCCACCACGTCGGGCGGGCCGTTGCCGTCTGGAAAGCCCTGGCCGAGATTGATCGAACGATGCTCGCGCGCGAGGCCCGACATCACCTCGAAGATGGTCGTGCCGTAGCCCGACAAGATGGAATTGCCGCTGGTCACCCGCCCCCTCCCTCGCACCGCCGTTCTGTAGCACAAACGCGCGGCCGTCGCGACGGACCGTCCCGTCTGCTTCCTCAGGGTGCAAAGTGCTGAACCTTTTGAAGGCAGGCTGCCCAATTTTTAAGCTGCCCCCTGCCCGTGATTGCCCTGCACGACGGGAAAAATGGCTGAAATCCGCCATTTTCGGATTCCTTCCGAGTTGGCATGCAACGTGCTAAGGGAGAGGCAGGGAACGGCGGCATTTGCCGCCGAGGGATTGCAGGAATCCGATGAAAAAGATTGAGGCCGTCATCAAGCCGTTCAAACTCGACGAGGTGAAGGAGGCCCTTCACGAGGTGGGCGTGAAGGGGCTGACCGTCACCGAGGCGAAGGGCTTCGGCCGACAGCGCGGCCATACCGAGCTGTATCGCGGCGCGGAGTACGTGGTCGATTTTCTTCCCAAGGTGAAGATCGAGGTGGTGCTGGAGGACGAGCAGGTCGAGCGCGCCATCGATGCGGTGCTGCAGGCGGCGCGCACCGGCCGGATCGGCGACGGAAAGATCTTCGTCAGCCACGTCGAGGAGGTGATCCGAATCCGCACCGGCGAGAAGGGCGCGGAGGCGATCTGAGTCGACAGAGGCGTGGGAAGACGAACGGCGATATCGCCGAACAGATTGCTGGCCCGGCGCCCGCCCGTCCGGAACGCGGCGGCGGCGCCGGCACGAACCTGACCGGGCCCGCCCGGCTGGAAACATAGAACGACGCAACGAGGTGGTGAAAAATGGCCGACACGAAAAAAATCTTCGACATGATCAAGGAGCGCGACGTCAAGTACGTGGACTTCCGGTTCACCGACCCGCGCGGCAAGTGGCAGCACACAGCCCAGCCGGTTCACACGATCGACGAATCCGTTTTCGCCGACGGCGTGATGTTCGATGGCTCGTCGATCGCCGGGTGGAAGGACATCAGCGCATCGGACATGTGTCTGATGCCCGACAGCGAGTCGGCCTGCATCGATCCGTTCGCGGCGCAAACCCAGCTCATCCTGTTCTGCGACGTCATCGAGCCGACCACCGGCCAGCCCTATGAGCGCGATCCGCGCTCGACCGCGAAGCGCGCCGAGGCCTATTTGAAGGAAAGCGGCATCGGCGACAGCGCCGTGTTCGGCCCCGAGCTCGAGTTCTTCGTGTTCGACGACGTGCGCTACAACGTTTCGATGAACAACACGTTCTATTCCATTGACGAAGAAGAGGGTCCCTACAACACGGGCCGCGTCTTCGAGGCCGGCAACGTGGGCCACCGCCCGGCGATCAAGGGCGGCTACTTCCCGGTCCCGCCGGTCGAACTCGATGCAGGACCTGCGCGCCGAGATGCTGACCACCATGATGGACATGGGTGTCGACGTCGAGAAGCACCATCACGAGGTCGCGCCCAGCCAGATGGAGCTCGGCGTCAAGTTCGGCGCGCTGACCCACATGGCCGACATGGTGCAGATCTACAAATACGTGGTCCACAACGTCGCGCACTCGTACGGCAAGACCGCGACCTTCATGCCGAAGCCGATCTATGGCGACAACGGCTCGGGCATGCATGTCCACCAGTCGGTCTGGAAGGATGGCAAGCCGCTGTTCGCCGGGTCGAACTACGCCGACCTCAGTGAGTTCGCGCTTTACTACATCGGCGGCATCATCAAGCACGCCCGCGCGATCAACGCCTTCACCAATCCGCTGACCAACAGCTACAAGCGGCTGATACCGGGCTTCGAGGCACCGGTGCTGCTCGCCTACTCGGCGCGCAACCGCTCTGCCTCGTGCCGCATCCCGTACGTCGCGAGCCCGAAGGGCAAGCGCGTCGAGGTGCGCTTCCCAGATCCGGGCGCGAACCCCTACCTCGCCTTCACAGCCATGCTGATGGCCGGCCTCGACGGCGTGCAGAACAAGATCCATCCGGGCGATCCGATGGACAAAAATCTGTACGAGCTGCCGCCCGAAGAACTGAAGGAGGTGCCGACCGTCTGCCACTCGCTGCGCGAGGCGGCGGGCGCGCTCGACGCGGACCGCGACTTCCTCAAGAAGGGCGACGTGTTCAGCGACGACCAGATCGACGGCTATCTCGCCCTGAAGTGGGAGGAGATCTACAAGTTCGAGCACACGCCGCACCCGATCGAGTTCGCCATGTACTACAGCGTTTAACTGCCACTCCTCGCGTCGTGTCGACGGGCCGGCGGGCAACCGCCGGCCTTTCTCTTTGTGACGCGTGGCAGGATGCGCGCCTAAACTTTCGGGACGGGCCGCGGGCGGCCGGTGTCGTCGATGGCGACGTAGGTGAAGGTGCCCTCGGTCACCTTCATCCGCTCCTCGCCGGCGCGGCGGCGGGTCCAGACCTCGATGTGGGTCGAGAGCGACGAACGGCCGACCCGCGTCACCTCGGCATAGCAGCTTACCTCGTCGCCGATCGCGACCGGCACCAGGAACGAGATGGACTCGACCGCGACAGTTGCCACGCGCCCGCCGGCGCGGTGATAGGCGACGTTGCCCCCGGCCAAGTCCATCTGCGACATGATCCAGCCACCGAAGATATCGCCCGAGGGGTTGGCATCGGCCGGCATGGCGATGGCGCGCATCGCGGGCTCGTATGGTGGTGGCCTATCACCGGACATGGAGGCACTCTATCAGATCAGCCAGCGGCCCGCAGAACCAGCACGCCGGCGCCCACGACCCAGCAATAGATGGCGAAGGGCCACATGGCATCGGTCTCGTGCCGGCGGAACCAGCGCATCAGCACCCACACCGCGACGAAAGCGAACACGCCCGACGCCACGCCGCCGATCAAGGCCGTGCGGACCAAGCCGGGCGTCGCGTGGTGCAGCAGCTTCGGCACCTCGAGAAGGCCGGCGCCGGCGATGATCGGCGTCGCCAGCAGCATGGAGAAGCGCGCGGCCGCCTCGTGGCGCAGCCCAGCCCAGAAGCCGGCGACCATGCTGGCGCCCGAGCGCGAGAAGCCGGGGATCAGTGCGAGCGACTGGGCGAGGCCGATGGCGATCGCCTGGACATAGGAGAGGTCGGCGATGTCGCGCTCCCCCCGCCCGCGCATCCGCTCGCCCGCGACCAGAAGCACCCCGTTCACGATCAGGAAGGCGGCGGCCGAAGTGACGCTGGCGAAGATGCCCCGTAGCGCCGACTCGAATGCGAAGCCGAGCATCGCCGGCGGGATGGTCGCCACGATCACCAGGAGCAGGGTGCGGCGCGCGGTGCGCGCATCGGCGGCGACCAGCGACACGGCGAATGCCCACCAGTCGCGCCAGAAATAGATAAGCAGCGCCGTCGCCGTGCCGAGATGCAGCATCACGACGAAGGGCAGGAAGTTCTGCTTCAGGAATGACGGGTCGAGCGTCCAGCCGAAGGCGAACGGCGTCAGCACCCCGTGCGCGACGCTCGAGACCGGGAACAGCTCGGTGATGCCCTGCACGACGGCGAACAGCAGGGCCTGCAGGGTGGACATGGAGGAATACTCGACGACGCGACCGCGCGAGGCTTACCATGGGTCCGAGGCGCCGCAAAGTGGCGGCCGCGCGCCGCTTTTTTCGCTCTTCCCGACCTGATATAACGAGCGCGGCGCTGAGACACGGAACGCAACGCGGGCCATAAGTCCTTGAAATGCTTCTACTGATCGACAATTACGACAGCTTCACCTGGAACCTGGTCCACTTCCTGGGCGAGGAGGGCGCGGAGTGCGTCGTGCGGCGAAACGACACGCTCACGGCCGAGGAGGCGCTGGCGTTGAAGCCCGCCGGCATCGTGCTGTCGCCCGGCCCCGGCACGCCCAACAAGGCCGGCATCTGCGAGGCGCTGATCCGGCTGGCCGACGGAAGCGTGCCGATACTGGGCGTGTGTCTGGGCCACCAGGCGATCGGCGAGGCCTATGGCGGGCGAATTGTGCGCGCGCCCGTGCCGATGCACGGCAAGACGAGTACGATCCGCCATGACGGGACCGGGGTGTTCCGCGGCCTGCCCAACCCGTTCCGCGCGACGCGCTACCATTCGCTGGTGGTAGAGCGCGCGAGCCTCCCGGCGGAATTGACCGTCACGGCCGAGACGGACGACGGAATCGTCATGGGCCTCGCCCATCGCCGCCACAACGTGTTCGGCGTGCAGTTCCACCCGGAGAGCATTGCGACCGAGCGCGGCCACGAACTGCTTGCCAACTTCCTCGACATCGCCGGGATCGCGCGCCGCGCCCTCGCCGGCAGCGCAGCGTGACCGAGATGTCCGACCTCAAGCCGGTCATCGCCAAGCTTGCCGGCGGAACGAAGCTCACCCGCGCCGAGGCGCTGGCCGCGTTCGAGATCATCATGTCGGGCGGCGCCACCCCGTCGCAGATCGGCGCGTTCCTGATGGCGCTGCGCCTGCGCGGCGAGACGGTGGACGAGATCACCGCCGCCGCCACCATCATGCGCGCCAAGGTCGCCCGCATTCACGCGCCCGAGGACGCGATCGACATCGTGGGCACCGGCGGCGACGGCGGCGGCACGCTGAACATCTCGACGGGCGCGGCGCTGGTCGTTGCCGGATGCGGCGTGCCGATCGCCAAGCACGGTAATCGCGCGCTGTCATCGAAGTCCGGCGCGGCCGACGTACTGGTCGCGCTCGGCGTGAACATCGACGCCGACTTCGCGCATATCGAGCGCTCGATCCGCGAGGCCGGCATCGGATTCATGATGGCGCCGCGCCATCACGCGGCGACGCGCCATGTCGCGCCGGCGCGCGTCGAGCTCGGCACCCGCACGATCTTCAACATCCTCGGGCCGCTATCGAACCCGGCGCTGGTCAAGCGCCTTCTGGTCGGGGTGTATGCGCCCGAATGGGTGGTGCCGATGGCGCAGGTGCTGGGCAATCTCGGCGCGGCCCGCGCCTGGGTGGTGCATGGGTCCGACGGTCTCGATGAGCTGACCACGACCGGCGCGTCCCACGTCGCCGAGTGGCAGGGCGGCAAGCTGCGCGAGTTCGACGTGACGCCGGAAGATGCCGGGCTTAAGCGCGCGACGGCGACCGACCTTAAGGGCGGCGACGCGGCGTTCAACGCACGCGCGATGCGCGACATGCTGGAGGGCGACAAGGGCCCGTTCCGCGACGCCGTGCTGCTCGCTGCCGCGGCCGCGCTGATCGTCGCCGACAAGGCCAGCGACCTGATGGAAGGCGCGGCGATGGCGGCGAACGCGATCGACTCGGGCAAGGCGCGCCGCGCACTGGAACGCATGGTCGCGATCACGAACGAGAACTCCGACGGGCGCCGCCGGTGAGTGACGTTCTCGACCGCATCTGCGCCGACAAGCGCACGCATGTCGCGGCGAAACGGCGCGAGCGCAGCGAGGCGGAGATGGCGCGCGCGGCCCGCGACGCGACACCCGTACGCGGGTTTGCGGCCGCTCTGCTTGCGGCCTCCGCTGAGCGCGGCTACGGGCTGATCTGCGAGATCAAGAAGGCCTCGCCATCGGGCGGCATGATCCGACCCGAATTCGACCCGCCGGCGCTGGCGCGCGCCTACGAGAAGGGCGGCGCGACGTGCCTGTCCGTGCTGACCGACACGCCCTACTTCCAAGGCGAGGATGCGCACCTCGTTGCAGCGCGCGGCGCGTGCGCGCTGCCGGTGCTGCGCAAGGACTTCATGATCGATCCTTACCAGATCCTGGAATCGCGCGCGCTGGGCGCGGACTGCGTGCTGCTGATCCTCGCCTGCCTTGACGATGAGACGGCGCACGAGCTCGACTCGGTCGCGCGCCAGTACGGCATGGACGTTCTGGTCGAGGTGCATGACGAGGCCGAGCTCGAGCGCGCGCTGGCGCTGAACGCGCCGCTGGTCGGCATCAACAACCGCAACCTGAAGACGCTGGTGACCGACCTCGACGTGACGCGCCGACTTGCGCCGCGTGTGCCGAAGGGCCGCGTCGTCGTGTGCGAAAGCGGGCTCAAGACGGCCGCCGACCTCGCGGAGATGTCGGCGTGCGGCGCGCGCGCCTTCCTGATCGGCGAGTCCTTGATGCGCCAGCATGACGTGGAGGCCGCGACGCGCGCGCTTCTCGTCCCGGCACCCGCGCGCGCGTGATGGCAAAGCTCAGCCACATCGACGTCGAGGGCAAGGCGAAGATGGTCGACGTTTCGGCGAAGGACGTGACCGAGCGCACGGCGACCGCGACCGGCTCGGTGATCATGGCGCCCGAAACGCTGAAGATGGTGATGGATGGTGCAGCCAAGAAAGGCGACGTGATCTCGGTCGCGCGGCTCGCCGGCATCATGGGCGCGAAGAAGACGCCCGAGCTGATCCCGCTTTGCCATCCGCTGGCGCTCAACGCGATCGACGTCGAGCTCACCTGCGATCCCGCGCGCAACGCCATCGACATTACGGCGACGTGCCGCGTCGAGGGTCGCACCGGCGTCGAGATGGAGGCGCTGACCGCCGTCGCCGTCGCCGCGCTGACCGTCTACGACATGTGCAAGGCGGTCGACCGTTCGATGCGCCTGACCGACATCTCGCTCGCCTACAAGGCGGGGGGCAAGTCCGGCACGTACGAGGCGAAAAGATGATCTCGGTTGCCGAAGCCGTCGCGCGCATCGAGGCGGCGTTCACGCCGCTCGCCGCCGAGCAGATCGCGCTCGCCGACGCGCTCGGCCGCGTGCTGGCCGAGGACGTGGCGGCCCGGCGCTCGCAGCCGCCGGCCGCGGTCTCGGCAATGGACGGCTATGCGGTGCGCGCCGAGGACGTCGCGACAGTTCCGGCAACGCTGAAGGTGGTGGGCCACGTGCCGGCCGGCGGGGCGTACGAGGGCATGATCGGGCCGGGCGAGGCGGTGCGCATCTTCACCGGCGCGCCGCTGCCGGCGGGCGCCGACGCGATCGTGATCCAGGAGAACACCGAGGCCGGCGACGGGACGGTTCGGGTCGTCGACGGCAAGGCGCCGAAGGGACGCTACGTGCGTCCGGCCGGGCTCGATTTCCAGGAGGGCGAGGTGCTGCTCGAGGCCGGGCGCGTGCTGACCGCGCGCGACATCGGGCTTGCGGCCGGCATGAACGTGCCGTGGCTCCGCGTACACCGCCGGCCGCGCATCGCGCTGCTCGCGACCGGCGACGAGGTGGTGATGCCGGGCGATCCGCTCGGCCCCAACCAGATCGTCAGTTCGAACGGGCTTGCCCTCGCCTCGTTCGTCCGCGCCCAGGGCGGCGAACCGATGGATCTGGGGATCGCGCTGGATTCGGAGGAGTCGCTGCGCACGCTGGCGCGCGGCGCGGCCGGGGCAGACCTTCTCATTACGACCGGCGGGGCCTCGGTCGGCGAGCACGACCTGGTCCAGAAGGTGCTGGGCAAGGAGGGGCTCGAGGTCGATTTCTGGAAGATCGCCATGCGGCCGGGCAAGCCGCTGATCTTCGGCCAGCTCGGCCGCACTCCCCTGCTGGGCTTACCCGGCAACCCGGTCTCGGCGCTGGTCTGCGCCGTGATCTTCCTCGGCCCGGCCCTGCATCGCATGCTGGGCATCACGGCGCAGGCCCGCCCGGCCCGGACCGCCACGCTCGCCACCCCCCTGCCCGAGAACGACGAGCGCGAGGACTATCTGCGGGCCACCCTCGAGATCGACGCGGACGGAAAGCTCCTTGCGCGGCCCTTTCAGCTGCAGGACTCGTCCAACTTCGCCCGCCTCGCCAAGGCCGACTGCCTCGTGATCCGCGCACCCCACGCCCCCGCCGCCCCGGCCGGGACCAGCGTGACGATCCTCCCCCTCGGCGGCGGCATCGTCGGCATTTAGGGATTATCAGGCTTTTTATGGCTTTCTACGTCGGTGACCAGCCGGCGAAGGTAGGAATTCGTTCGAATTCGAATGAATTTACTTGGGAAATCGTACTCAATATTCAGCCAAAGTACTTCGATAGTATTCAGGCAATCCCATAAAACGATAAGACGAAATATCTTTTGGCTCCCACGCCACTACTCCGATTTTTACCATTCATTAAAGTCCCAAGCCTACTGTCGCCGCATCCACTTCAACACGGAGGGATCCGACGATGTTCTCGAATTTCAAGCGTTTGCTGCGTGACGAGTTTGGTGCCACCGCCATCGAATATGGGCTGATCGCCGCGCTGATCGCGGTTGCCCTTATCGGTGCGCTTCAGGCGGTTGGCGGGTCGCTGAACGGCATGTTCACCGCCGTTTCGACCGCGCTCACCACCAACACGCCTACTCCGTAGCCTGGTGACCGGCATGCGGCGGTCCGGAACCCGTCGCATGTCGGCAGGGAAGTGGAGCGGAGGGGTGGCCGCGCGCCGCCCCTCCTTCCCTGCCCCGCCCCGCGCCGGTCGCCCGCATCCGCAAGAACGTACCAAGAGAGTCCGCCAGTGACCGCCGCCCTTCCCAACCTGATCCATACGGCCACGCTCGCCGGCTTCGTCGCCCTCGTGATCTGGGCCGCCGCCAGCGACGTAAGGGCGTTCGTCATTCCCAATCGCGTCTGCGTGGCCATCGCGGCCCTGTGGCCACCCTTTGCGATGACGAGCACGGCGCACGTCGCCTGGGTCGGCTCGCCGATGGTCGCTGCGATCACGCTGGCCGTCGGTCTCGCACTGTTCTCCGCCAAGCTGATGGGCGGCGGCGACGTGAAGCTGATGGCCGCCATCGCGCTGTGGGCCGGCCCGCATTCGATGCTCGCCTTCGTTCTGATCACCTCGGTGATCGGCGGGATTTTGTCCCTTTTCATGCTGGTGGCCTCGCGCTTCCAGCCCGCGGCGACGCCCCCCGACGGGATCGCGCGCCGCTCCTATTTCCGCGTACACGTGCCCTACGGCGCGGCGATCGCCGTGGGCGGCATGTTCGTTGCCGTTCAGCTCGCCACAGTCATCTGACCGGGAGAGACAGATGAATCCCCGTACTTTGATCCTCGCGCTCGTAGCGCTGTCGCTGGCTGGCGGCACCGCTCTGTTCGCGCGACACTGGCTCGACACCCAGCGTGCGGTCGCCGTCGCCGTCGTTCCGCTCAAGCAGGAAGCGCCGGCGAAGGAGGTGCTGGTTGCCGCCAAGCCCCTCCCGGCCGGAAGCTTCGTCAAGCCGGACCAGCTGCGCTGGCAGCCCTGGCCCGAAGACGGCGTCGCCGACAGCTACGCCGTCAAGGGCAAGGCCGACATGAAGGCCTATGTCGGGTCGGTGGTACGCCACGACGTCGCGCCGGGCGAGCCCATCACCTCGGCGCGCCTGGTCAAGCCGGGCGATCGCGGCTTTCTCGCCGCGGTGCTGATGCCCGGGATGCGCGCCGTGTCGGTGACGGTCACAGCCGAAACCGGAATTTCGGGCCTCGTCTTCCCCGGCGACAGGGTCGACCTGATCCTCGCCCAGGGCTTCCGCTCCGCCAACAGCGAATCCGCGCCGATGCGCCGGGCCAGCGAGACGGTGCTGACCGATCTCCGCGTGCTCGCGATCGACCAGCGGACGGCCGAAGGCGACGCCAAGCCTGCCATCGGCAAAACCGTCACTCTGGAGGTCACGCCGAAACAGGCTGAGTCGGTGGCCGTTGCGATGGAGCTCGGCAAGCTGTCGCTCAGCCTGCGCAGCCTCGCCACCGAAGACCCGGTCGTCGCCTCGCGTGGACGCGGCCTGACCTGGGATAGCGAAGTCAGCCGGGCCGTCGGCCGGAGCATCGGCGGGTCGAGCAACGAGGTACAGGTGGTCCGCGGCTCGAAGGCCGAGAAGGTCCAGACGAAGGAGGCCGCACCCAGCAAGACGGCCGACCCGGCCGGCTCTTCGAAGCCCGCCCCGTCGACCGCCGGCACGCCGCTGTCGGACGCGTCCGGCGCTTCGGCCCACCTCATGAACGTCGCCAAGGGTTCGCAAAGCGAAGCGGCCCAGATCTCGCAGGTGCTCCGGTGAGTGCGCAGACCGTCAAATCGGCAATCCTGGCCATCGCCCTCGGCGCGGCACTCGTCGCCGCCCCCATGCCCGCCGCCCACGGCGCCGATGTGATCGGAGTCAGCGGCACGCCGATCCAGCTCGAAGGCAGCAAGGGCGAGCTCGTTCGCCTGACGCGGGCCGCGGCCACGGTGTTCGTCGCCGACCCCGAAGTCGCCGACGTGCAGGTGAAGTCACCCCGCCTGATCTACGTCTTCGGCAAGAAGCCGGGCGAGACGACCCTCTACGCCGTCGACTCGCAGGAGCAGGTGCTGCTGTCGCGTACCGTCCGCGTGACCCAGAACATCACGCGCCTTCAGGATGCGCTGACCAAGATGCTGCCCGACGCACGCATCAATGTGAGCTCGGTCGACTCGTCGGTCGTATTGACCGGCACCGTGCCGAGCGCGCGCGAGGCCGAGGACGCCCGCCGCCTGGTGCGCCAGATGGTCAAGGACGACGCGTCGCTGGTGAACCACATCTCGGTGACCGCGCCCAACCAGGTGCAGCTCCGCGTGCGCGTCGCCGAGGTCTCGCGCTCCGTGCTGAAAGAGCTGGGCGTGAACTGGGACGCGATCGTCAATGTGGGCAAGTTCGCCTTCGGCCTCGCCACCGGCAACCCGGTGATGGCGGCCGGCGCGTTCCTGACGCGGAACAATATCGGCGGCGCGACCTCCAACTCGATCTTCGGCAGCTTCCGAAGTGGCAAGGCCGACATCAATGGGCTTATCGACGCCCTCGATACCGAGGGCCTGATTTCCATCCTGGCCGAGCCGAACCTCACCGCCGTGTCGGGCGAGCAGGCGACGTTCCTCGCCGGCGGCGAGTTCCCGATCCTGGTGCCCGACGACAACAACCGCGTGACGGTCCAGTTCAAGCAGTTCGGCGTGTCGCTGGGCTTTAAGCCGGTGTTGATCGGAACGAACCGCATCAACCTCAAGGTCAGCCCCGAGGTCAGCCAGCTGTCCAACACCGGCGCGGTGACCATCAACAACTTCCAGATCCCGGCGCTGACCACACGCCGCGCGGAGACGACGGTTGAGTTGGGCAGCGGCCAGAGCTTCGTGATCGCCGGGCTTCTGCAGAACGGCATCACGCATGACCTGAACAAGGTTCCCGGGCTGGGCGAAGTGCCTGTCCTGGGCGCGCTGTTCCGGTCGGACCAGTTCCGCCGCAACGAATCGGAGCTCGTCATCATCGTGACGCCGTACATCGTGCGGCCGGTCTCGGCGACCAAGATCGCAGCCCCCACCGACGGGCTGATCCCGCCCACCGACGTCGACCGAATCCTGTTCGGCCGCGTCCAGCACCCGACCACCGGCACCGGCCGCGGTCGCGTGGTTGGCGCGAACGGCCAGGGCCTCGTCGGCCCGGTCGGCTACGTGCTCGACTGAAGGAACGTGACATGATCCGGCGCAAGCGCAAATTCGCCTCGAAGCACCAAACCCGCCGCAGGGTGCGCACGCTCCTGGGAGCCGCCACCTTCGCCGCCCTGGCGAGCTGCGCGCCCGAGACCGCGCTCTACACCCCGGCGGAATCGCCGAAGCAGGTGAAGCTCGACTGGGTGCATTTCGATCACGTGGTCGCGTTCCCCGAAGGCGGCGACACGCTGGCCCCGTCCGAGCGGGCACGGCTCAACGTCTTCCTCGCCCAAGCGACGCCCGACTACGGCGACCAGCTGCTGGTCGGACCCGGCGCGGTGCCCGCCGCTATGGCGGGCGAGGCCGAGGCGCGGTCCGACGCGGTCGTGAAGGCGCTGCAGGCGCGCGGGCTCGATGCCCGCACCGCACCGCCCGAGATCGGGCGCACGGCTTGGGACGGCACGGTGCGCGTCGTGCTCGGCCGATACCTCGTCCATACGCCGAACTGTCCCGACTGGACGAAACCGGCCGATGGCGACCATCTCAACCGCGTGCATTCGAACTACGGCTGCGCGACGGCGTCGAGCCTCGACCTGATGGTCGCGAACCCGGCCGACCTGGTGCATGGCCGCGCCATGACCCCCGGCGATGCCGATCAGGCGACGCGGCTGTTTCGCGTCTACCGCGCTATGAACCAGTACGCTTCGCCGCCGATGCCGCCGAGCGGATTCCTCGAAAAGGTTCCGCAGGATCTCGCGAAATGAGTGCCGTGACCGCCCTGTTCGCCACCAAGCCCCAGGCGGCCGCCGTCGATACGCGCATCGCCGCGTTCCTCGACGACGTGCCGACCCGCGAGGCTCTGGCCGCGGCCCTCGAAGGCCACGCATCGGACGCCCAGATCCACGAGGGCGGGCTTCCCGCCGCCCTGGCCGCGATGGCCCAGGGTCCGACGCCGGAGCTTGCCGTCGTCGACGTGTCGGGCGCCGAAGATCCGGTGGGCGGCGTCTCCATGCTCGTCTCGGCCCTCGGGCGAAACGCCGGGTTGGTCGTCGTCGGCACGATCAACGACATCTCGCTCTACCGGGCCCTGGCCGACGTCGGCGCCAACGACTACCTGGTCAAGCCGATCAGCTCCGACGTCTTCGCCCGCGCCCTGGCCGACGTCGAGGCACGGCGCCGTGCCGACGGCGGCAAGACCGAAGAGGTCGCGAAGAACGCCAAAGTCATCACGGTGATGGGGACGCGCGGCGGTGTCGGCGCCACCACATTCGCCGTCAACATGGCGTGGGTGATCGCGCACCAGACCGGCCACAAGGTGGCGCTGATCGATCTCGATCTGCGCTTCGGCACGGTCGCGCTCGCGCTCGACCTCGAGCCGACGCACGGTCTGCGTGAAGTCCTGGAGAATCCCGACCGCATCGACTCGCTGTTTGTCTCGTCCGCGATGGCGAAGGAGAGCGACGAGCTGTCGGTGCTGAGCGCCGAGGAACCGCCGGGCGACCGGCCGCATATCGAAGCCAGCGCGTTCGACGCGCTGCTCGACGACCTGCGCCAGACGTTCGATTACCTGGTGGTCGACCTGGCGCGCGGCAGCGCCGTTCCCGAGGACCACGTTGTCGGCGTCTCGGACAAGGTCGTGCTGGTTTCCGACCTGTCGCTCGCCGCCATGCGCGACACGGTGCGGATGGTCGGCTGGGTGAAGTCGGTGACGGCCCAGGCCGAGCTTTCCATCGCTCTCAACAAGGCAGGTGGCGGCGGCAAGGGCGAGGTACCGAAGTCCGAGTTCGAGCGGGCCGCCCAGGCGACCGTGTCGCATGTGCTGCCCTACGATGCCAAGGCCGCGGGCGCCGCGGCCAGCGCCGGCCGGCCGATCCCCGTCGCCGGCAAGGGAAGCGCACTCGCGAAGATGCTGGTCAAGGCGAGCCTCGACATCGCAGCAGCCGAGAAGGCGAAGCCCGCGCGGCGCGGATTGTTCCGGAAGAAGTGATGTTCGGACGGCGCAAGGTCGTAGAGGAAGTCCCCGACCAAGTCACGCGCCTGTTCCCGCGCGACGGCGCGGCGCCCGCTGCGCCGACGGAGGGGGCCGCGCCCGCCAGGCCACAGGCGCCGCGCTGGACGCCGCAGCCGAAGGCCGCGCCCGCCAAGGCGCCGGCGTCCACGGCCGAGGCCGACCTTGCCAAGGAGACTGCGCCGACCGAATTCGTCGTGACCGGCCCGCCCGAGGATGCCGCCGCTTCGGAGCCCGACGCCGGATCCATTGCAGACCGCGCCGCCGCACCGGCCGCGGCGGATACCGCCATCCCGCAGGGCGCCGCGTCCGCACCACCCACGCCCGAACCTTCGGCCGCGTCGGACGCACCCGTCGCCCGCGTCGCGCGGCCCGCCCCGTCGACGCCGCAGGCCCAGCCCGACTGGGCCGCGATCAACGCCGACCGCGAGCGGCAGCGCGCACTCCGTACCCCGGCCGAGATCGAGGCGCTGGAGCGCGCCAAGCGCGTGGCCCATCCGGTGATCCACGAGAAGTTCGATCCCGGGCGCGCCCGACGCACGCCGCGCGGCCAACTCGCCGGCGAGATCAAGGAGCTGGCGATGCCGCTGGTCGCGGACATCCCGCTCGACGACCTCGCGCAGCGCGACCTCGTGACCTACCTGATCAACGACATCCTGAGCGCGGGACAGCCGCCGCCGGAGGCTGTCGCGTCCCCGCTCACGCCTGAGGCGGCCCTGCATCCCGCGCTTGCCGAGATGCCGGCGATGCCCGCCCCCGCCAAGGCGCGCGCCGAGTCCACCGTCGAGGAAGCCAAGCGCCAAGTGCAGCCGCTGCTCCTCGAGCGTATCGACGTGCAGACCGCGGTGTCGCTGCCGCGGGGCGAGCTTGCCACGCAGATCGGCGAGATCGCAGCCGAGATCCTCACCGAGCGCCGCATCCGGCTGAACGGCGCCGAGCATCGCGACCTGGTCACGATGCTCATCAACGACATGCTGGGCCTCGGCCCGCTCGAGCCGCTGCTCGCCGACGAGACCGTGACCGACATCATGGTCAACGGGCCGAGGCAGGTTTATGTCGAGCGGCGCGGCAAGCTGGTCGTCACCAACGTGCAGTTCCGCGACGACGCGCACGTGATGAACGTCGCACTGCGCATCGTCACGCAGGTTGGGCGGCGCATCGACGAGTCGAGCCCGCTGGTCGACGCCCGCCTGATGGATGGCAGCCGCGTCAATATCATCATCCCGCCGCTCGCGATCGACGGCCCGTCGATCTCGATCCGCAAATTCTCCAAGAAATCGATCACGCTCGACGTGATGGCGAGCCAGAAGAACCTGTCGCCCCAGATGGCGACGGTCCTCAAGATCGCCTCGCGCGCGCGGCTCAACATCCTCATCTCAGGCGGCACAGGCTCCGGCAAGACCACGCTGCTGAACGCGATGTCTCAGCTCATCGACCATGGCGAGCGCATTGTCACCATCGAGGACGCGGCGGAGCTGCAGCTGCAGCAGCCGCACGTGGTGCGGCTGGAGACGCGGCCGGCCAACCTCGAGGGGGCGGGCGAAATCACCATGCGCGATCTCCTGAAGAACTCGCTGCGCATGCGGCCCGACCGCATCATCCTTGGCGAGGTGCGTGGATCCGAGGCGGTCGACATGCTGCAGGCGATGAACACCGGCCACGAAGGCTCGATGTGCACGGTCCACGCCAACCGCCCGCGCGAGGCGCTGACCCGCCTCGAGAACATGATCGGGCTGGCGGGCATCAACCTGCCGGCCAAGGCGGTGCGCACCCAGATCGCCGACGCGATCGACATGGTGGTCCAGGTCAGCCGCATGCGCGACGGCGTGCGCCGCATCACCTCCATCATGGAGGTGGTCGGCATGGAGGGCGACGTGATCACGACGCAGGAGCTGTTCAACTTCGCGTTCGAGGGAGAGACCCCCGACGGACAGCTGCGCGGACGGTTCGACTCCACCGGGCTGAGGCCCGCCTTCATCCAGAAGGCCGAATATTTCGGGCTCGACCGCCCGCTGCTGGAGGCCATCGGATGAACGAGCTGAGCCTCGATCCGACAACTGTCGCCGTCTTCGCCATCGCGGCGCTGGCCGGCATCGGCACGCTCGCCGCCGGGCACTCGCTGGTCAGCGGTGCGGCCAACAAGCGGCAGAAGGCGCGGATCGCCCGCGCCACCGGCCAGGCGCCGCGCGAGCGCCGCACCGGCTCGAAGCAGGTCGAGGCCCGCACGAGCGTCCGGCTCGACCAGTCGGGCGCGCAAATGCGCCGCATCGACGCCATCGCGCATCGCGTGCTGCCCAACGCGCAGCTGCTGCGTGACCGGCTCGCCAAGACCGGGCGACGCATCTCGCTGGCCCAGTACACGTTGGCATGCTTCGGCGTAGCGCTGGCCGTGACCCTGATCCGGCCGCTCTTCCTGCACATGCCGGCCGTGCTCGCCTTGCCGCTCGCCGTCGCGGCGGGCATCGGCATTCCGCACCTCGTCATCTCGTTCATGGTCCGGCGCCGTCTCAAACGTTTCAGTTCACAGTTCGCCGAGGCGATCGACCTGATCGTGCGCGGCCTGAAGTCGGGCCTGCCGACTCAGGAATCCATCCGCGTGGTCGGCACCGAGTTCGGCGACCCGATCGGCGTCGAGTTCCGCCACATCCATGACGCGGTCCGCTTCGGCAAGACGCTCGAGGACGCGCTGTGGGAAACCACCAAGCGCCTCGACACGCCCGAGTTCCGCTTCTTCGTGATCAGCCTTGCCGTCCAGCGCGAGACGGGCGGCAACCTGGCCGAGACGCTGGAGAACCTCGCCGACATCATCCGCAAGCGCCGCCAGATGCAGCTCAAGGTCAAGGCGATGTCGTCCGAGGCGAAGGCGAGCGCGATGATCCTGGGCTCGCTGCCCTTCATCATGTTCGTGATCCTGTACCTGGTGAACAGCAGCTACGCCTCGCAGCTGTTCCAGGACCAGCGCGGCCTGATCATGCTCGGCGGCGGCCTGACCAGCATCATGATCGGGATCGGCGTAATGATGAAAATGGTGCGGTTCGAGATATGACCTTCGCCGAACTCTTCCCTCCCGGCAGCGACGCCGAGAATGCCATCGTCCTGCTTGCGGCTCTCGCCGCCGGTGTCAGCGTCTTAGCGTTCTACCGCACGCTGCTGGTCCGAGACCCGATGTCGGCGCGCATTCGCGCGCTCAAGGACCGGCGCGACGCGCTGCGCCAGGGCGCGTCCGCGCCGCGGCGAAGTGGCCGGCGCGACCGCAGCCGCGAGACCTCGATGGGCGCCATGCGGCGCGTGGTTGGCCGCCTCAAGTTCCTCGGTACCCAGCAATCCGAGAAGGCCGTCATTGCGCTGTCGCGCGCCGGCTGGCGCTCGCGCGATTCGCTGATCCTGTACTTCTTCCTCAAGCTCGCTTTGCCATTCATCTTCGGCTCGGCGATCCTGTTCTCGATCTTCGTGCTGGGCATGTTCCATCTGAACCCGACGCAGGGCGCGATTGCCGCGCTAGTCGGCGTGATCGCCGGCGCGTACGGACCCGACCTGTATGTACGCAACGCCGCGGCGAAGCGCCGGAAGCTGTTGCTCAAGGGCCTGCCCGACACGCTCGACCTCCTGGTGATCTGCGCCGAGGCCGGCCAGACGCTCGACGCCGCGCTCAACCGCGTGGCGCGCGAGATGGCGACCGCCTGCCCGCCCATCGCCGACGAGTTCAGCCTGACCGCGCTCGAGCTCGGCCTTCTGCCCGACCGGCGTCAGGCGCTCGACCACCTGAATTCGCGCACCAACATGGCCTCGATCCGCGGCGTCGTGAACACGCTGCTGCAGACCGAGCGCTACGGCACCCCGCTCGCCCAGTCGTTGCGCGTGCTCGGCGCCGAGTTCCGTCACGAGCGGCTGATGCGGGCCGAGACCAAGGCCGCCAAGCTGCCGGCAACGCTGACCGTGCCGATGATCCTGTTCATCATGCCATCGCTGTTCGTGGTGCTCATCGGCCCGGCGATACTGCGCGTCCTCGACCTGTTCATCCGCCAGCACCCTGGCGGGTAGCGCGGGCACGCGCGGCGCGTGCACCATGTTCCCTCAGGTCACATCGAGTCTTGTCGGACGTCCCGCGCCGGCGCGGTCCGAGGACGACGCTTCGCTTGCGCTGGGCAGGCCGACCGCGCCGCGCCGGTCCTGCCGAAACGCCGGGTCAAGGCAGGATCACGGGGATGACGATGACCTTGGGACAGTGCGGCGCGCAGTCCGCTGGGCTGACGGCGGTGCTGGTCAGCACCCCATCCGGCAGCCACGGGCGCAGGAACGTCGCCGTGAGCAGGACAGATGCGGCGATGGCGAAGACAATCACCGTCGAGCGAAGCAGCCAGGACCCGCGACGCGTCGCATGCCGCTCATAGCGGCGGGTGATTTTCCCGAAGCGCCCGCGGAGCTGGTGGATCTCGGTGTCGGAGTCGCGACCGAAACGACCCCGCCATCGGCCGGTCGCAACGATGCTCGGATGATCCCGGCGACGGAAGAGATTCATTCGGGTGAGGTTCCGACGGGCAGACCGCGTCGCGATCCGCCCCGTTTCGGTCGAGCGTTGTGGCGCTAGCGCGCCTTCCGATCGAACGGGTCCGGCCCTCTCCGCCGCCCGGCCACCCAACGACAGTATGCTGGTATGGGTGGCCGGGCGGCGGAGAGGGCTGGCGCGATTCCGCGCGAGCGGAAGATGCTCTAGGTCACCAACTCATAAACCGCATCCATATTCTGACGGCGGCGAGCTTGATGAGAGCGAGGTAGTTGGCGTCGTGCTTGTCGTAGCGGGTTGCGACTGCCCTGAAGTGTTTGAGCTTGCTGAAGAAGCGCTCGACGAGGTTGCGATAGCGGTAGAGGAAGGCGCTGAAGGCCGGGATGCGGACGCGCCCCGGCATGGGTTTGATGTTGGCCCAGGCGCCCTGCTTCTCGATCTCGGCGCGCAAGGCGTCACTGTCATAAGCGCGGTCGGCCAGAAGGATCTGTCCGGGGCCGAGGTTCGTCAGCATGTCGGCCGCGCTCTTGCCGTCATGGGCTTGGCCCTCGGAAAGCTTGAGCGAGACGGGCAGGCCGTTGGCATCGACAAGCGCGTGGATACTTGGTGGTCAGTCCGCCCCGCGAGCGCCCCATGCATCGGGTTCCAGGGACGTCCCCAGCGGCGGTTTCCGGACCCCCTTTTTGACGTTGGCGGCGTGCTGATGGACGCGGATGGACGAGGAGTCGATCATTTGCAGGTCGCCGTCGTAAGCCTTGGAAACGGCTTCGAAAACCCGATCCCACACGCCGATCTTCCGCCACCGGACGAAGCGGTTGTAACAGGTCGTCGCCGGCCCGTAGCGCTCCGGAATGTCGGCCCAGGGCGACCCCGTCCTCAGACGCCAATAGATGCCGTTCAAAACCCGCCGGTCGTCGGCTCGCGGAACGCCGCGCGGCTTGTTCGGCAACACAGGCTCGATGATCGACCATTCAAAGTCCGTCAGTTCGTAGCGGCGCTTGTGCATCACGGCTCCTCCATCGAGGAACTTAAATCACTGTTCGCTACAAATGTGAATCCCCTTTATGAGTTGG
>CAWFOW010000012.1:0-227958 GCA_963817535.1 uncultured Alphaproteobacteria bacterium | reverse complement strand
GTGGCGGGCCCGCGGCGCTTCACGCGAAAGCCATTGAACGGTTCACAGCAGCATTCCTGAAACTACGACAGGACAATCAAAGATCGGATTTGTCTCGGGAGCGATCTTTGCGATACCCGAGGTGGGTTGGAACAGGCTTATGCGGACAGTCCGGCGATTTGTAGCAGTTGCGGCCTTCGTGGCGCTTGGCGCGGGCTGTGCGAACGGCGTCGGGCGCACCGAAACGCCCGACTATTACGCGCAGGCGCGATCCGAGCTGATCCGGCTTGGGTTCAGCCGTTCCGATATCAGATCGCTGACGCTCGTCGAAGAAAAGCGGTCGAATGAGGAATTCATCGTCGACCACCATGTCTGGGCCCGCCTTAAGAGCTGCAACGGCTGGGTGGTAGTGCGGATCGATGATTTCGGCGTGACCGACGACACCTACGCGACTGGCAATTGCCGCCTTGCCCGATCGCCCGGTTCGTGATGAGGCGCGACCCACGTGGGGGGCTTGATACGAGTCATTTCTGCATCGCTCAGCCAATAAATCGTCTTCATCCTGGGCTCTTGAGCCGTTAGAGCCTTGAGACGCCACTCCACCGTGTCAGGAAGCCTTATTGGGTACGCAGCCTACGGCAGCTTGCAGTCGCCGGTGGCGTAGGGGTCGATGACGTCCCCTCCGACATAGAGGAAGACGACCCAGCCGCGGCAGGAGATTCGTCGCGCCCAGACGTGGTAGCCGGTGATGATCCCTTCGGATCCGCGGTCGGCCACGAGGGCGATGTCGCTGACATCGGAAGCCGGGACGCCGAGCCGGGCAAAGGCAGCCTGCGTGGCCGCCCGGTAATCGCGGTTGTACAACGAGGGCTTCATCTCGCCACAGCCGGCCAGGGCAAGGGCAATTCCGATAACGAAAAGCAACGCGCCCGCGACTTTCATGATCCGATCCTTCACGGTTTCATCGGCTCGGCATTGGCCGCCCCTGTACTCGCCGTCTCGGTATCGATGGTTGCGATCACCGACATGCCGGGACGCAGTAGGTCGCCAATCTTCTCGTCGCCGTCGAATACGATCTTCACCGGGATGCGCTGTACGACCTTGGTAAAATTCCCCGTGGCGTTGTCGGGTGGCAGAAGCGAAAACACCGAACCCGATGCCGGCGACCAACCATCGACATGACCTTTGAGAGTACCCCGGGAAAGGCATCCACCGTTACGTGCGCCACCTGACCACGTCGGATGCGGGTCATCTGGGTTTCGCGGAAGTTCGCGATGACCCACACTCTGGGTAGCGGCACGAACGAGGCGACCTGAGTGCCCACGTTCACGTACTGGCCCGGTTGAACCAGCCGCCGTGCAATCATGCCGTCCGCAGGCGCGGTGATTTTGGTGTAGTGGAAATCAATGCGCGCGAGCTCGGCCGCCGCTTTGGCCGCCTCGATGACTGCCTGCTGTTTCAGAAGCTCGCTCTGCAGCATTGTTACCTGCGCGGATGCTGCGTTCACGTTGGCCTGGTCCCGAGACAATGTCGCCTTGTCCTGCTGCAACGCCGCGTCGGCTTCCTCGACCTTCTGCCGCGTCCCGGCCAGCCCGCGCTTCAGGAGAGTACGCTGGCGATTCGCTTCGAGCTGATCGCGATGAAGAGCGGCTTCGGTGATCCCGGTCGTTGCCCTGGCCGCGCGCACGTTTGCCTGTTGGACGACAATCTGGGTGTTCAGGGTCGTGAGCGCCGATTGCGCTGCCGCCAAGTTGGCCTTCGCCTCCTTGAGCTTGGCGCGATAGTTCAAGTCGACGATGGTAACGATAATCTGGCTGGCGTTGACCCGCTGGAAGTCATCCACCGGAACGGTTTCGACATAGCCTGCGACGTGAGCGCTCAATGGCCGCACGTTCGCCGAAATATAGGCGTCGTCGGTCGATTGCAGGCGCTGCGCGCCGACCCACGTGTTCCACTTGGTGCCGAGCAGATAGGCAAGCCCGGCGGCCAGCATGATGATCGCGACGGAGGCGGCGGCGCTTGCCCAGCGGCGTCCGCTCTTCGATCGCGGTTCGGGCTGGTGATCGGCGACCTTCGAGGAAGTCATTTGCGGGTCCATGTCGGCCTCCGTCATCTAGTTTTGCCCAGCCGCGCGACGGTCGGCCCCGGCGGCCGACTGAGCAGCAAGGCCACCACCGCCAGCGTGCCGGTCATCGTCCAGGCGACGATCCAAAACGCGTCGATGTAGGCCAGCACGTGGGATTCGCGCGAAACCTCATGCGCGATTTGGGCGAACATCTGGCCGGCGGCTTGCGCCACGTCGACCTCGCGCGTCGCGAAGTGCGCGCGAACCGTGCCAGTGACGGAATCCGCGGCGCTCGCCGACGATGTCACGTGCAGTCCGATCAGGTTTGAATAGAGCTGCTCGTGCAGATCGACGACCCGGCGCATCGTAACCACCGCGACCTCGGCGCCCAGAAGCCGCGCGGTCTGGATGGTGGTCGAGAGCGTCCGTACCTGAGCCGGCGCCGCGTGGCTGAACGTGAAGACGATCAGTGCGACAAGCGCAAGTGCGAGGCCGACCGCCTCGATGAGCAGTGACGGCGTGAAGATTTGCCGATCCAATCATGGGTCAAAAGGGTGTTGAGCCAGGCGCCTCCCGCAATCAGGGCAAGACCAGACGCGAGTACGAGGCGCACGTCGAAGTAGCGGACAAGAAGGACCGCGGCGGGAATCGCGCCGATTTGTGGCAGCGCGACCCTTATCAAGCATCGCCGATTTCGAGGCTCTTAAGCCCGTGGATGGTCGCGAGGTAGTTGGGAACGAGGAACGCCGTCGCGGCCCCGCCGAAAGCGTAGACGGCAATAAGGATGTGGGGTGTCAGAAGATTGACGTTTCGGAAGGTCGTCAAGTCGATCAGCGGCGCGGGCGTGCGGCGCTCATGCGTGAAAAATCCGATGAGAAGGAGGGCGCTTGCGGCGAACAGGCCGCACACTAGGCCGGAATGGAACCAATCGAGCCGCGCGCCCTGGTCAAGGCCGATATAGAGGAACGAGGCGCCGGCGCCGGCGAGCACCATGCCGATCCAGTCGAGCCCGAGGAACTGGGCGCGGCTCATGTGCTGGCGCGGCATCCCGACGCAGATCAGGGGCAGCATGACGGCCGCGAGTGGCAGGTCCTTCCAGATGATCCATTGCCAGCCGCCTTGGTCGATCAGGAAGGCTTCGGTCGCGGCCGCGACGTTTTGCGAAAAGACGAAGCGGAACGCATAAGCCGCGATGCCCGAGATCCACCAGCGCGCGGGGAGACTTCGCATGATGAAGGGGATGGCCGATGGGATGTACATGCCGATGGTGAAGCCGCGGACGACCTGTAGGCCAAGTTGCAGTCCGAGATCGCCGGTCAGGGGCAGCGCGGCCGACGCCAGGATCAGCAGCACGGTCCCGACCGTTAGCAGGCGCCGGATTCCCAACACCACTGTCAGGGAGGGCGTCACAATCGCGGCGACAACCTGGGTGGCGAGGAACACGGTTGGAAGCCATGAGCCTTGATCGATGCCCAGCCCGAACCCGCCGCGCAGATCGGCAAGTCCGAACGCGGGAAGCCCGTCGTTCAGGGTGGCGACGGTCGCGCCGAACAACACTGCCGTCACGGCCACAACGGGCCGCCCGGCCACTAGCGTCGCATGGTCGAGGAACTGGTCATGTCCGAAAGATAGGCCGCGGGGTTACGCAAGCTTCATCGATCCGACGGCGGTTTTCCGGAAATTGCGCGAAGCTTGCGCGGAGATGACGATGGCACAGGTCGCCGTCGGTTTCGCAAACTCAAAGCAGGATTCGCCAAGTCGTTCGCCCGGCGATCACGTATTGGTGGGCAGATGAGGCGTGAAATAGCGGGGGCCCTGGGCTCACATGGACGGCATGGTCGAACGGCATCGGCGCGTTCTTATCTACAGCCAAGAATCTTGCGGCTTGGAAGAATTCCGTCACTCCCGCGAGATCGCGCTCTCGGTGGTCGCGCACGCACCGGATGCGTCGGTGGTAATTCTCACCGGCTCGCCACTCGCTGGGTATCTCGAGCCCGCCGACCGAGTCGATTTCGTTAGGCTTCCAGGCCGTACGCAGCGCCCGAACGGCAAGTGCGCCGCGAGCCAAATCGGCGCCGGTAGCCGCTTCATGGCGCTCATCCGAGCCTCAGTCATCGAAGGAACGGCGCGCTCGTTTTCGCCCGACGTCTTCATCATCGATGGAGACCCTCTTGGCGCAAACGCCGAGCTCGCTCCGACCGTTGCACTGCTGCGCAACCGGGGCACGGATATCCTGACCGATTGGCCGGTGGAATTGGCTGGATAGATGGCGTCACGCATCGAAGACTACGCAATGATCGGCGACTGCGAGACTGCGGCGCTGGTCGGCAGCGAAAGTTCCGTCGATCGGCTGTGCTGGCTGCGCATCGATTTCGCTGGCCGGCAACACGCTGCGAATACCGCTGTGCGGCCGGATGGCGTTGTAATCGTCGCGCCTGGCTACCAGTGCCTCGCGCGCGCGACCGCTGGGAGCGGACCTTTCGTTGCTAATGTCTGCTTTCCGACCCCGAGGTCCGGTTTGCCCCGAGAGTCGGAAAACCAACGCCTATGCCGGCTGTGGCCCTTTTGGGCCCAAGGTCGACACTCGGGAATTGAACGGCATTCCAAATCGCCACCGCTGGCAGTGCCAACTCTCGGTGGTTTTGCGCCCTCGCCTCAAGAGAGGCCTCTGTGCCGCACCCGGACCAGAAAAGTTCGGTAAAGGTCAAATCCTGCCCCCGGTTTGAACCTGCGGGTGATTTCAGGCTCATTGCCTGATCCACTCTGTCGAATTCCCTGTTTTGCAATCCAACTTCCCTGTTCCGTCCGAAAAATTCCCTGTTCCATCACGCAGGGAATTTGGGGAAAGTTGCGCGTAAAATCAGGCCTTTAGGGGACGTGTGGGTTCTTGAATTGGGCTGAAATCGCCAAAATTCCCTGTTTTTCCCTGTTTAACAGGGAATTGACCGCGGAGACCGGTTCGCAGGTGACTGCGTCCACCGCCAATTGTTGCCGTCAATCTATTGAAATAGAATGATTTTTCTTTCGCCTACCGGTGTCAACCCCCAAACCTACCCATGATGGCCAAGCGCGTCGGAAGGCATCGCATCGGTCCCGAACCACCACAACACGATGCTAAAGTCGCCGGGGGTCCCTGACGATTTCGGTCGCGACCGGCCGGCTGGGTCGATCGAAACCACCCGATCCGTGGACCTACCGGCCAATGGAGTGCGGGCAGAAATTCTCACGCATGGGAGGGAGCAGGCGCGGTCGGCAGCCTGTCGCTATCTGCCTTCGCCCTTTGCTGTCCGGCAGCTAGCAATGGGTCCCATCCACCTCAATTTAGGCTCCGGACTCATAACCAGTAGCAGATTGTAGCGACGAGACAGACGGCGGCGAGGAAGTTGCGGGCCAGCTTGTGGTATCGTGTCGCGATCCTGCGGAAGTCCTTGATGCGTCCGAACATGCGCTCGATGGCGTTTCGGTCGCGATACAGGACGGGCGAGAAGCAGTTCTTCCAGCGCCGGTTGATCTTGGGCGGAATGTTCGGCGCCGCGCCCTGGGCCTCGATCTTTCGACGTACGGCGTCGCTGTCGTAGCCCTTGTCGCCGTGCAGGATCGATGTTGTTGGCATGCGCTCCAGCAGGACGTCGGCAGCGATGCAGTCGGCCACCTGGCCGCCGGTCAGCAGGAACGCGAGGGGACGGCAGAAGGCGTCGGTCAGGGCGTGGATCTTGGTCGTGCGCCCGCCGCGCGAGCGGCCGATCGCCTGGGTCTGGTCCCCCCCCTTTATGGATGGCCCGCCCCTTGCCCAAGCCGCCGGCCCGTAAGGTAGCGGCGTGGCTCAGACGAGGGAAGGAGCGGACCGATGCAGATTGCGGTACTCGGGATTGATCTTGGCAAGAACATCTGCAGCGTGGTCGGGCTGGACGGGGTCGGCAAGGTCGTGATCCGGCGGCGTATGCGGCGAGAGACGGCGATCGCGTTTGCCGCCGGGCTGCCGGCCTGCGTGGTTGCGATGGAGGCATGCTGCGGCGCGCATCACATGGGCCGGGCGTTTGCGGCGCAAGGCCACACCTTACGACTGATGTCGCCGGAGTACGTGCGGCCCTATGTCAAGGCGCAGAAGAACGATGACCGCGATGCCGAGGCGATCGCAGAGGCCGCGACCCGGCCGACGATGCGCTTCGTGGCGCTGAAAAGCGAAGAGCAGCTCGACATGCAAACGCTCCACCGGGTGCGCGATCAGGTGATCGGCGAGCGGACGTCGTTGATGAACCAGATCAGGAGTCTCCTCCTCGAGCGCGGCCATGTCGTCCCGCAGGGCCGCGCCAAGCTGGCGGGACGGCTCGCCGATCTGCTCGCTGACCCTGAACCGGCGCTCAGCCCCCGTATCGGCGAGCTCATCGCCGACATGTGGGCGCGCCGGCAGGCGTTCGACGCGCAAATCGACACGCTCGACGAGGAGTTCGCCGAGCACGCACACGACGACGAGCACGCCCGCCGACTGCTCACCATTCCCGGCATCGGCGCGCTCAATGCGACCGCGCTGGTCGCGGCCGTCGGCGATGCGCGCACCTTCGCCCGCGGTCGTGATCTCGCGGCGTGGCTCGGTCTCGTGCCGCGCCAGGCGACAACTGGCGGCAAGCCGCGGCTCCTTGGCATCAGCAAACGCGGCAGCAAGTACCTGCGCAAGATGCTGATCCAGGGCGCCAGAGCCGCCATGCCGACGATCAGGAAGAGCGATACACGGATGGGCGCTTGGCTGCGTGGCCTCCTGGCGCGAGCGCATGCCAACGTCGCCGTCGTGGCGCTCGCCGCCAAGATGGCGCGCATTGTCTGGGCGCTGTTGCGCCACGGGCGGACCTACCGGCCGCAGCCGTGGCCGCCTGAAACGGAATCGGCCGGCGCTATCGCGCCGGCCCATGATGTCTGCGGGTGGTGATAGGAAGGTGGCCTGACAGTCGACCGGTATCCTGGAACCCTTCGGCGGAAAATGGCGCATCGACGCCGGCCCTTTTATGAGGACCAGGATGCGCGAATCTCCATCTTGGCCAACGGCAATGCCGCAAGGCCGGATACGTTTGTGCAGACTGATCAAGCCAGACGATTCAAACTGCTTGCCGATGGGGCGGGCCATACGTTTCCGCCGGCGGCGCAACGATGCGCCTTGACCGCCGAGCTATCGATCAGCACCTCGGCCGGCGGGCCGCCGGCCGAAGCAAGGGCATGGAAGATACCGGTCCACACGTCCTTCGCGGCCCAGCGCACGAAGCGGTTATAGAGCGTCTTCTTCGGGCCGTAGACCGGCGGCGCGTCGGCCCATCGTCCACCCGACTTCAGCACATGCACGATGCCTGAGATTACACGCCGATCATCGACCCGCGCAACGCCGCGCGTGTCGGTCGGCGACAGCGGTGCGAGCCGCGAAAACTGTTCCTCGCTCAGCCAGAACACCTCAGCCATATCAACCCTCCTACGGTTTGGAGGGATGAATCACATCGAGGCCGATTCAGAATCCCCTTTACGGAGTCGTGGGTGCTAACGGCGGCGCCAGCGCAAAAGCCGGCGTTCGGCGGCCTGCAGCCCCATGTTGCTAGCGAATCCGATCAGCCCGAGCAGGATGACACCGCCGAACACCTCGGCCGAATGGAAGGCCCGGGCCGAGACCAGGACATAGTGGCCGAGCCCATCCTCGCTGGTTAGCATTTCGCCCACCACCGCGAGGATCAGCGATACGGTAAGCCCGAGCCGCATCCCGGCCAGAATGTCTGGCTGAGCGTTGGGCAAGGCGATCTTCCACACGGTCTGCAAGCGGCCAAGACGGAGGCTACGGCTGACCTCGATCAGCCTCGGCTCGACTGCCGAGACACCGTGCACGGTCGCGAGCAGGACCGGCCAAATGGCGCCAATTGCGATCACCACCAGCACCATGTCACCGGTAAGACCCAGAAAGGCGATTACGATCGGCATGAAGGCCGAGACCGGAACCGGCCGGACCAGCTCGAGCGTCGGCCCCAGAAATTCGCGCGCGTGGCGCGACGCGCCGATCAGCGCGCCCATGGCAATGCCGCCGAGCGACGCCAACAGCCAGCCGTACAGCATGCGCTTGACCGTCGCCCAGGTGAGATCGCCCAGATCTCCCGACGCAAAGCCGGCGACCATGGCGTGCCAGGCGCGGTCGGGCCCGGGCAGGAACACGGGAGAGACGCCCCCATGGTCAGCGGCGAACTGCCACAGCGCCACGAACAGCAGTCCTACCCCGATCGAACCGGCGAACCACAGCGACCGGGCGAGCGCGGTCACGTCGGCGCGTCCACGACGCCCGCGCGCCCGAACAGGCGCCGCTGCGCGAACAGGAGCACGGCGTTCAGGCTCCAGCCGACGACGCCGATCCAGAGGACCATGGCGAACGTCAGGTCGGGGTGCAGCGACTGCGACGCGGCCATCAGCTCGTAGCCGACGCCGCGCGGGTTGGCGGTGATCTCGACCGTCACCGCGATGATCAGCGACACGGCCGCGGCCAGCCGGAAGGCGACGAAGTAGCGCGGCAGCGCCGCGGGCAGGACGATCTTCACGACACGCGCCAGCGGGCTGAGCCGCAGCACGCGGCTGACGTCGAGGAGCTGCGGCTCAATGTGGACGATCGCGGCATAGCCGAAAATCAGCACCGGCCAGAACGTGGCGAAGGCGACCAGCGCGATCTCCATGCCCGGGCCGAAACCCAACACCAGAAGCGCGACCGGGATCAGTGCTACCGCCGGGATTGGCCGCAGCGCCTCGACCGTGAACTGCATTAGCCGCGCGAACGGGGGGATCAAACCGAGCAGGATGCTGATCACGAGCGCGCTACCGCCGCCGATGGCAAGCCCGACCAGCGCCGCCTGCAAAGTCTCGGCGGTCCGGCTGACGATCGTCCCGTCGATCAGCGCCTGCCAGAACGCGGCGGCGATTTGGGACGGGGGAGCCAGCGCGTCGCTCTTTACGCCGGTCGCGCGCATCGCGACCTCCCATGCGACGAGGAAGGCGACAGGAAAGGCGATGCCCTTCAGCAGCTTCACGCCTCTCCCTCGCGGATGAAGTCGAAGAGCGCGCGGCGGAGCCGGAGAAATTCCGGGTGCTCGCGCGTGGTGAGCTGATTGCGCGGGCGCGGCAACTCGACGGAAAAAACCTGGGCGATGCGCCCGGGGTTCGGGTAGAGCGCGACGACTCGGTCGCCCAGATAAATCGCCTCCTCCAGGTCGTGCGTCACGAACAGGGCAGTGGTGCCGCTGGTCTCGATCAGCCGCAGGATCTCGTCCTGCAGCGCCTGGCGCGTCATAGCGTCGAGCGCGCCGAACGGTTCGTCCATCAGAAGCACCGCCGGCTCCTGCGCCAGGCAGCGGGCGATCTGCAGGCGCTGCTGCATGCCGCCGGAAAGCTGGCCGGGAAAATGATCGGCATGCCCGCCGAGCCCGACCTTGGCAAGCAGCGCGCGAATGCGCGCCGGGCGCTCGCCCCGCGGCACGCCGGTCGCCTCGAGCGCCAGCGACACGTTGCCGGCGGCTGTGCGCCACGGCAGCAGCGCCTTGCTGTAGTCCTGAAACATGAAGGCGACGTCGCGAGCGGGCGCGGTCAGCCGCTCGCCGCGATAGGTGACCTCGCCCGCATCGGGCACGAGCAGCCCGCCGATCATCCGCAACAGGGTGGTCTTGCCACAGCCGGAAGGCCCGACGACGCAGACAAATTCCGAGGGACGGACGGCAAGGTCGATGTCCTTCAGCACCGGCCGGTCGCCGAAAGAATGCCGGATGTTCCGGAACGCGATCAGCGGCGCCTCGGCGGCGATATCCCCTTCTGGTTGGCTCGTCGTTTCGGCTTCCGGCCTCATCGTGTCCCCGCCCTGTGCGTCCCCGGCGAGATTGCCCGCATCCCGCCGCCGTGTCGATTGCGGCGATTTGGATTTCAGTCTCGCTGCCTGCTAGGATGGCCCAGGGCCAGCGCGTCATCAAACCGGGAAGGAAAAACCGCTATGCACAAGCGAACCGTGCTGGCGCTCGCCGTCGCGGCACTCGTCGCCATGGCGACGGCCACACCCGCCGCCGCACAGAAGAAGATCAAGATGCTGTACACCGCGGTGAACGGGTTCGCCTCGGCCTATCTCGCCGAGGACCAGGGATTCTTCAAGAAGCACGGCCTCGACGTGGAGTTCGTGCAGACGCAGAGTTCGGGCAACCACCCCGCGGCCTTGGTCAGCGGCTCGGTCCAAGTCGGCGGGCCGACGATGACGACGGTCCTGCAGGCGAACGACGCCGGGCTCGACCTCGTGGTGTTTGCGGGCGGCGCGGTCTACCCGCTCGACGGTGACATCCTGGTGGCGCGTTATGGCAGCGGGATCAAGAAGACCGCCGACCTCAAGGGCAAGCGGATCGGCGTTCCGGGCCTCGGCGCGCTGCTTCACGTCATGCTGATCCGCAACTTGAAGCTCAACCATGTCGATCCGAGCAGCGTCAAGTTCGTCGAGATGTCGTTCCCGCGCGCCGCGGACGGGCTGAAAAGCGGTACGATCGACGCCTACCCCGCCGTTGCCCCATTCAGCGCGCGGATCGTGCAATCGCACGCCGGCTACCAGGTCGTCGACTGGCTGAAGGAAACGCCCGACGGCACGCTGACGGTGGTCTATGTCGCGACCCGGAAGTGGGCGGAAGCCAACAGGGACACGATCGAAGCCTTCAAGGCGGGCATGGCCGAGGCGAACACCTATGCCAAATCGCACCGCGACGCCGAGGTGAAGGCGATCGCGCACTACACGCGCCTTCCCGACAAGATCGTAGCGTCGCTTGCGCCGCCCAACCTGATTGTCGACGTGAGCCCGGCGCAGGTAAAGTTTTGGGTGGACATTTCCAAGGAGCAGGGCCTGATCAAAGGCAATCCCGACCTCGCCAGCATTATTTTCAAGTAGCTGCGACGCCAGCGTGGCTAGAATTTGTCCTTCGGGCCATGCGCCTCGAGGCGGCGCATGGCGAAGAATATCGGTGACAGACGGATCAAATGACCATACGACTGACGGCCCGCGGTAGAGCCCCCGCAACGATGCGCCCCGGGGGCGGCGCACTGGGAGGAAACGAATGAATAATCGGCTTCGCTTGGTCTCTTTGGTTGTAGCCGGCCTCGCAGTCCTCGCCGTTTCCGGCGTGGCGCAGGCCGCCACGACAGTCACCATCGGCTATACCCCGGTGACTGCCAATGTGGGAGCATACGTCGCCGTCGACCAAGGATTCTTCACCAAGCATGGTATCGACGCCAAGATGGTGCAAATCCCGATCGGCACTGACATTCCCGCGGCGCTGATATCGAACTCGATCCAGGTGGGCGCTCCGACGCCGACTGTTGTGCTTCAGGCGAACGACGCGGGGCTCGACCTCGTCTTGCTGACGGCGACCTCGGTATTCCCCAATCCAGATCCCGGCGGGCTGGTCGCGCGGTTCGGCAGCAACATCAAGAAGCCGGCCGACGTGGTCGGCAAGAGAGTAGGCGTACCCGGCCTCAACGGTTTCCTGCACGTGATGTTCCGCCGCTACCTGAAGCTCCAGGGAGTCGATGATTCCAACGTGAAGTATGTCGAGGTGCCGTTTCCCCGTTTCCCCGATGCGCTGAAGAGCGGCAACATCGACGCCTACCCAGCGGTCGATCCGTTCTTCAGCCGCGCAATCGCGACCAAGGCGGGCTATTTCGTCGCCGATTGGAGCAAAGGAACGCCGGATGGGACGCTGACGGTCGTGCTGACCGTGACCCGCAAATGGGCGCAGGCGAACCCCGACGTCGTAAAGGGATTCCGCGCGGCGATGCACGAGGCCGTCGCGTTCGTCAAAGACCCTGCCAACGAGCAGGCTTGGCGCAAAAGCCTAGCCAAGCACACCCGCCTGCCCGTCCCCGTTGTCGCAAAGATGGCGAAGCCCAACCTCGCGGTCGACATTGCGCCGGAGCAGGTAAAGTTCTGGATCGATATCTGCCACGAACAGCACATGATCAAGGGCAACCCCGATCCGGCCAACGTGATCGCCCAGTAGGGAGGGTGGCGCCTACACATTGGGCTGCCCCCGATCGGTGATACAGGTTCAAGGTTAGTGCATGGCGTCGATTGATGCCATGGTCGGGGTGGGCGAGCGCGCGCCGCCAACGGCTGGCGCGCTCGCCCATCGCACGATGGTTCCGCCGGGTGGAACGACGGGCTCGGGCGCCGGCGGACGATAGCCAAGCGAGCTGTGCGGGCGCACGGCGTTGTAGTGGCGCCGCCGGGCCTCGATGAGGACCTGAGCCTCGGCCAAGCTGAAGAACATCTTGCCGTTGAGCAGCTCATCGCGGAGCTTGCTGTTGAAGCTCTCGCAGTAGCCGTTTCCCATGGGCTGCCGGGCTCGATGTAGGCGGTCTGGGTTCAGACGGCGGCGATCCATTCGCGCAAGGTCCGGGCAATGAACTCCGGTCTATTGTCTGACCGAACTTAGACGGGCGGGCCCGCGCACGATCATCAGATCGGCCAGGGTCTCGATGGCGTACTTCCAGTTGACCGGCATCAAGGGACCAAAGGACCTGGAGGGCCGCAAGGTGGGCGTCGTGCCCGGCTCGATGGCGCACATGCTGATGCTCACCTTCGCCGAAGCCGCCGGGTTCGACATGAAAAAGGTCCATTTCGTCAACTGGGACTTCCGCAGCTATTACGGCATCTGGGGCGCCAAGAAAGTGGATGCTTCGGCGAACTTCACGCTGGGCTCGACCGGCGGATACGTATTCAAGAAGAAGGGCGAGACGGTCAATCAGTTCGTGTTTTCTGACTTCCTGCCCCTGGTCGGCAGTGGGATCGTGGTGCGCAACGACATGATCGCGAACAACCCGGATCGGGTGCGCGCGTTCGTGCGGGCGTCGCTGAAGGCGTGGAACTATCTGGCGGTCGAACCCAAGAAGGCGGTACCCGGGGCCGCAGCGATCGTGAAAAAGCACTTCGAACAGGTGCCGCCCACGGAGGTGCTGGCGGACTATGCCTACGACATGATTCCCGACCGGATGCGCGCTAAGGAAACAGAGGGCAAGCCCATCGGCTGGTCAAGCGCCGGGCAGTGGACAAAGATGATCGACCTGCTCAAGAAGCACGATCCCAAAATGACGCGCGCGCCTGCGGTCAGCGAGGTCATGACCAACCAATTCGTTCAGTAACCGGGCACCCTTTAGAGCGTGCACCGGGCAGTCCGGTCGCAGGGCCGTCCTGGCGGGATTCCGCGGAATCTCGATGCCGGAAATCAGAGAAGGTTCGAGCCCACTTCCCTTCCCTCTGCCATCTCTCGTAGGCACGTTATTTCAATCACTTAGGGGCTCTCTACCGCACACAACGCACACACCCATTTCAGACACGCGCCAGCGGCGCCTGAATTCGTTGGCTCTGGGCCTCTGCCTTGAGCGACAGCTTGCAGGTACCAGCGCTGACGATATTCCGCCACGGGCAAAAAGGTGCACATCGTCAAACCGGATCGAGGCGAAACTGTAAGGCGAAAGGGTCGAACATTCCCGAACCACCGCCCGAGATCGCGATGATCTTCGTGCCCAGACCCATTGCCCGGATTTCGCGTACCGTCTCAATCCCGTCCATCTCGGGCAGCAGAATGTCCGTCACCACGACGTCGACTGGCGGGTCGCCCATGCGGTTCATCGCCTCGCGGCCGTTGGCGGCAACGTCCACGGAAAGTCCGGCGTTTTCGAGGAGCTCGCGCAGCTCATCTCGAATCAGAGGTTCGTCGTCGACGATCAGAACGCGTGCCTTGGTCGTTCGGCGCGGTGTGAACAGCGCGCTGACCATGGCTTCCACCACCGTGGCCGAGTGGGAACGACAAGTTTGGCCCGAAGGCGAACTGATCGCCGCGGCGCTTGCGGGGCAACCTTCCGTGCACCCCGATCTGGCCGCAACCGCCGATGGCTCCCGCCTTCGGCCCTTGCTGGGGCGCTATGCACGGGCGGGCCTGTTCGCGCCATTGAGGATCGGGCGCGAGCATGCCGTCCTCGTCGCGCTGCATTCGCGCCCCGGCAGGTTCGAGGCCGACCATCTCGAGATCATGAAGCGGTTGGAGCTGGTCGCGGCCCAGGCCTTCGAGTCCGAGGACAGCCGGACCGCGATCATCAACGCGTCAAAGCTCGCCACGCTCGGCGAGATGCTGGCGGCGATCGCACACGAGGTGAACCAGCCCTTGTCGGTCATCTCGATGGCGGTTCAGAACGCCCGGATGCTGGTCGAAGCGAATGCGCCCGCGGCCGAGATCCTGGAAAAGCTCGCCCGGACCGACGGGCAGGCCCGGCGGGCGGGCGAGATCGTCAAGGCGATCCGCAATCTCGCCCATCCCAATCGACAGGGGATTGCGGCGGACGGCGTGTCTCTGGCCGAGGCTCTAAAATCGCTTGCAACGCTGTGCGAGGGGACCTTGCGCGGCCGGGGGATCGCGTTCGAGGTTCGGATGTCCGACCCAGGCCCGTTGGTGATGGCCGATCCGGGCGGCCTTGAACAAGTGCTGCTCAACCTCGTGGTCAACGCACGCGATGCGGTTTCCGCACGGATGGAGCGCGACGGGACGCGCTCAGGTGGGCGGATCACCGTGGCGGTTGAAGACGGATCGCTCGCCGGTTCGGTCCTGATCCGCGTATCGGACACGGGTGGCGGGATCCCGGACGACGTGATCGAGCGGATATTCGACCCGTTCTTCACGCTGAAAGACGTCGGCAAGGGCACCGGTCTCGGCCTCTCGATCTGCCGCAACCTGCTGGCCGACATGCAGGGAACGCTCTCCGTTCACAACGATGCCGAAGGCGCGGTGTTCGAGATCGAACTGCGCGCCCCGCCGCAACCGTCGCAATAATCGCACCTACTGCGCCAGGACTGGGTTGCTGCAGCGGACATAGGGCACCGAGACGTCCATATAAGCGGCTTCCAGACCAAGCGCCTTCAGCAGCCCGTCGATCAGCGCGTCGACGGGCGCGGCCAACGCGGACAGGATCGGGCCGAGCTGGCTGGTTACCACCGATGAGGGGAATGGAACGCCCAGCCCCGTCACGGTGAAACTCGTATTTGCCAACACGCTGGCCATTACGGTGTCGAGGGGGTCGGTCAGCGGGACACGCTGCGTATTCGTGCTGTCGAACGGCGCAGCGAAGGTGAGGTCCTGCGGCGCACCGGCGATCGCTTCGGCGCCGCTCGCCGTCACATTGACCAGCCCCGCCACGTCTGCGACCTGAGCCGGCTGGGTCGCCAACGGTGTCGATTGATAGAGGCTTGTGGTGTCGACGTCGGCAGTGGACACCCATGCCGGACCTGATTGCGCGGTTACCCCGACTTGCGCCGAAATCGCATCGGGTCCCGCGCAGACGATCGAGGTGACGGTTGCCTGCCCCGAGGCCGCCTCGATGTAGAGCGGGAATTGAAGCCCTGCGGGCTGTCCGAGAATGCCGAGCACGGCGGTCGGATTGATTTCGGCATATATTCGAATCTGGCTCGATTGTGCGCTGATGCCTTCGCCTCCCACCGCCGAAAACTGCATGGGTTCGACCACCGCGAACCGCAGCGTGACAGCGCCTCCGGCAATCGATAGCGACATGGGCGTGGCCGAGCCGGCGCCGCTGTTGACCGCCTCCGCCGAAGCGCGCACCGCGGCGAGGACATTGAGTGCGGCCCCGGCCGCCTTTACCGAATCGTTGCCGTCGATCGTAAGGATGTCACGCAGCGAGAACGTCGTACCGCCGCCCGCCTGGCTTTCGAGGTCCGTGAGCGCGGCATTCACGGCGGCGGCGATCGCGGCCAAATCCGGATTTGCCGCGACAGCCGTTCGCAGCGCGCCGAGCACATCGGCATAGGTCACGGTCGCGTCAAGGGTGGCCTCGTAGTCGCCCGCGGCCGTTCCGGCGATCGCGGCCACGGCGTCGAGAAAATCGAACAGGCGGACGTTCGCGTCGGCGAGCCCCTGATAGCTGGCCACGCTGAGGGTCACTGACCCGCCGAGCAGCCCCGAAAGCAGCGTGTCGTTCGCCGCCGCCTTCGATGAATCGATGGCAAGCAGACCCGTTCCAACGGCGACCTGGGTGAGGGGTGTGTTGTAGGCGGTCGCCTGCGCCGAAACGTCGGCCTGGTTGCCGTAGAAGAGCCGCGCAAGGTAGAGCGGGACCGTGGCGGTCGCGGCCACGCGCACCGCGTTGGGCGAAGCCGCCGCCGGTTCGAACCGGGAATCGACAGGCAGGCTTCCGATCGTCGCCGTCGTATATCCGGTCGGCGGGTAGCGGCCGTCCTCCGCGGTGACCGGCCCGCTCAGCGACGCGGCCGGGATGTTGCTTTCGACGGCCGACTGGGCACGCGTCGCTGCATTTGCGAGGTCGGTCACGGCCTTGAGCGCCGCGAGGTCCACCGCCGTCTGCAGACGCCGATGATTTAGGTAGAGCGCTCCGGCATCGATCGCCGGCTTATCGGCTTGTCGAGCGTGATGCGGGTGTACGCCTTGGTCGCGAGCGAAATCTCGCTCGACATCGACGCGGGCCGTTCAGCCGCCGCGCATTCGGCCGGAATGGCGCAGCAACCGGCAAACCAGGCAAACGCACACGCGAACTGAATCAAACCAACTCTGCATCGACCGAAGGTCATGCTACTCCACCACTTGATACGATTCCTTCAATCCCTGCACGACGGGCACGCGCCTGGACTCGGACGGCACTGCGCGCCTCGCGACGGGCGACGCAGGCGGCGCGCTCTGTGACGTGCGGCTCGGCCCGAAGAGCTCCCGCGCCGTGATCGTGCCGGTCTTTGCCGGACCGTCATCGGCGGGATGGCGCAGGGACAGATAGAACTGCCCCACCTCCTTTGCGACGGCGATCTGCAGCGCCTGTTGCGGGGTAACCGCCACCGTGACGTTCTGCATGCGGATCGCCTTGTCGTTCTTGTCGACGGCCAGCGCCTCGCCGACGCTGAGCACGGCGATGTCTTCGAGCAGGATGCGCGATTCCGGGTCTCCGGCGCCGACGACGGTCTTGCCTTGAATCTTTGCGCGCTGGTCCGCCGGGATCACGAGCTCGATATCGACGCGGTCGTCCGGCCGAATGAAATTGCCGACCGCAACCTCGTCGTTGACGCGCAGCGCCACCGCGCGCTTTCCGGCCGGCACCAGGACGGAGAGGCCTGGCCGGGCGTCAGCTTGGCGCAGCAGCGCCGTGGCGAGAACGAGCTGGTGCGCCTTGATATCGATCAGGGCGATGGCGCCGACGACATCCTCGTCGCGCGCGAAGCTGCCGGAGGGCCGACGGCTCGCGAGTTTCAGCGACGACAGCATATCGGGCGTGATCTTGTCGCCCCGCCGGATGTCCTTCGCCGCGGTGACGGCCACCGAGACCGGCGCTGCCGTCATTTGAGCCGGCGGTGCGTTCGATGGCGTGCTGACCTGCGCGCGGAAGAGCGTCGTTGCGCCGAGCGCAAGCGCGACAAGCAGGCAGCCCAACCCTGCGAGTAGCTTGAACCTGTCCATCGCCATCGCGTAGCTCCTTACCTCACAAGATGTGGCGGCTAAGGATTCCGCTGGCCCCCCACCCTCCGGGGAGAAGCGCGAACAGGGTGTAACTTTCGTGATTAAATAAAAGCTAATAGGATTTATATATGCCGAATAATACTATTAAAAATAATCGCTTATTCAAATATTGAAAATCGTCTAACGTTGTGTTGAGCGGGCTTCGAGGGAGTGACTGGATAAAGGTGCATTTAGCCGATCGGCGGATCGTGCAAACTGCATTTAGCCATTCGTTAATCGCCCCGTGCGAAACAGCCGGGACGGCACGCGAAAAAGCCGGACGCGACCATGACGCCCGACGCAACTCAGCCGCAGGCGAAAATTCTCATCGTCGACGATGATGCGAACCACAACGAAGGCGTTTCCTGGCGCCTTCGCCGTGAGGGTTTCGGCGTCGTGGCTGTCGAAACCGGTACCGCCTGCCTCGATGCCATCGCGACGACCGAGTTCGACGCCGTTTTGCTCGATTTCAACCTGGGCGACGAATCAGGTGTGGACGTGCTGCGCTCTATCAGAAACGCCAAAGCGCCAGGGGCATTGCCGGTGATCATGGTGACGGCGGAAAGTGCGTCCGAGATCACGGTCAGCGCGCTTCGCGAGGGCGCAAACGATTATGTCACCAAGCCGGTGGATCTCGACGTCATGGTCGAGAGACTGCGCACCCAGCTCTCGCTGCGGACGGCTACCCGCGACCTCGAGCGGCGCGCGCTATATGACCAGCTAACCGGACTTCCGAACCGAACCCTGCTGGTCGATCGGTTGGAAGGCGCCTTCGCCCGCTGCACGCGCAACGCCGAGATGCTGGCCATCCTGTTCCTGGATCTCGATGATTTCAAACGCGTCAACGACGTGCACGGTCACGCGGTCGGAGACGCGCTTCTCGCTTCCGTCGCGGAACGCATCGCCGCGAGCGCCCGCAAGAGCGACACGGTCTCGCGCTTGGCGGGCGACGAGTTTGTCGTGGTGATGGAGCGCATCCAGAATCTCGAAGCGGTCGACATGGTTGCAGGTCGGATCGAACGCGCGGTCTGTCGGCCCCACGACATCGCTGGTCACTCCCTTGAGATCGGGGTCAGCATCGGCACATATCTTTGGCGCCCGGGAGATACGGTCGACCTTGCGACCGTGATCGAACTCGCCGATCGCGCCATGTATGGGCAGAAGCGGCGCCGCAAGGCAGGCTGAGACGTCTCACCACTCCTGGCGAAAATCTACCGTATCCCGAGCCAAGCAGCGAAGTCAGCCCAGCTCGGGTGACCGGACGCTCCGGCGTCAAGGTCGGCCCTACGAATGACCCGCCCAAACCCGATCTTCCTGGGCCGCATCGGCCCTGTGCGCCTGGCTCGAATCCCTTTCGGCGGGCGGAGCCAGACGCGAATCTGTTTCCAAATCATGATCGTAAGGAGTTAGGCCTCAGATCGGAGGAGATGTGGCGGTCTCGCGCATCGCGTAGCACTCGATAATTTCGATCACGCCCTTGCCTTTGATGTTGATTGGGCCCAGCGACCGTGCGCGGCATTCGTCCTTGATCTCGCGCCACGCATCGTACGTCATCGCCACGGTACCGGGCCCGCCGTGCTCAACCAGCCGCGCGGCGGTGTTGACCGCGTCGCCCCAAACGTCGAACAGATATTGCTTCTTGCCGACAATGCCGGCGACGACCGGGCCGTAGTGCAGCCCGACGCGCACCTGCCAGTTGGGCGCGATCTCCGTCGAAGCCCTGACCATCTCGAAGGCGCAGCGCAGCGCCGCCAGAAGTGGCAGATCCACTGGACGCAGCAGCCCAGCCGTGGCCATGAACGCGTCGCCAATGGTCTTGATCTTCTCGAGTCCGTGGCGGTGGACGATATCCTCGAACGATTCGATCAGCCCCTGGAGGTGACCGACGACGTGTTCAGCCTCGTTCTGTTGGCAGAAGGCGGTAAAGCCGACGATGTCGCAAAACATGATGGCGACACCCTCGTAGCGGCGTGGCGCGACGCGCCCGGCAGCCTTCAATTCGCGCACCGCCGCGGCCGGCAGGATGACATTAAGAAGCTGCTCGGACCGCCGCTTCTCCTCGGCAAGCTGGGCAGTGAACAGGGCCTCTTGGTCGCGCAGCCGCTTCTTCTCGAGACTCGCCCCAATGCGCGCCTTGAGCAGCGTCACGTTGAAGGGCTTCGGCAGGTAGTCCTCGGCGCCCAGCTCGATGCAACGCACCACGCTTTCGAGTTCGTCGACCGCCGAGATCATGATGACCGGCAAGTGCCGCATCTCCATGTCGCGTTTCATGGCCTCGAGCACCTGATAGCCATCCACCCTGGGCATCATGATGTCGAGGAGGACGAGGTCGATGCCGCCGGCGCCGATCCGGCCGAGCGCCTCGGCGCCGTCGTTCGCCGTCTCGACCCCGCCATAGCCAAGCCGTTTCAGGCGGCGGACCAGCGTGAAGCGGTTGTCACCGTTGTCGTCGACCACAAGGATCCGCGGCGGGAGGTCGCTCACTCGGCGGACCTCCGTTCGATCAACGCCGCCATCTTGCCCAGCAGCCGCTCGAGTTCGACGGGCTTCATGTCGAAATCGTCGCAGCCGGCATCGAGAGCGCGCTCGCGCTCGCCCGGCAGCACATGGGCGGACAGCGCAATGATCGGAATCGCGCGCGTTTCGGGATCCGTCTTGATGCGCCTCGCCGCCTCCCACCCGTCCATCCCAGGCAGGCTCAGGTCCATCAGGATCAGAACGGGACGCTCCGCCCTGGCCACCGCGACCCCGCTGGCGCCGTCCGGCGCCGTGACGACCTCATAGCCCCTGCGCTGGAGCCGGCGCACCAGCATGTAGACATTGTCCTCGTTGTCCTCGACATACAGGATCTTGGTCATTGCCGGCTCCCGGCGGCCATGGCGGGCAAGCAGCGCGACACGAGGGCCCGCATCTCGGCGAGAAACTCATCGGGGCCTCGGCCGGCCTTGCGCACGATGTGCTCGACGCCGCCGGACAGGCGGCGCACATCGTCCTTTGTCAGGTCCGCCGCCGTGACGACGATCACCGGGATCGACGCCCAGTCGCGGTTGGCGCGCAGCGCCGTCAGGAACTCGAACCCATCCATTTCCGGCATCATCAGGTCGAGCAGGATCAGGTCCGGCCGCTGGGCACTCACCTGTTCCAGCCCCTGCCGGCCGTTCTCCGCCTCGTCCACGCGACAGCCCTCGCTGCCCAGAATGCGACGCATCATATAGCGGGTGGCAGCCTCGTCCTCGACGACCAGCACGCGCCCGGAGTCGCGCTTCAGCCCGTGCTTGCGGAGCAGCGCCACCAGCCGGGCGCGATCGATCGGTTTGGTCGCATGGTCGAGAGCACCGAGGGTCAGGCCGCGTTGGACGTCGTCCACCACCGAAATCATCAGGACCGGAACGTCTTCGAGCGCGGGATCTGCCTTGAGCCGCTCGAGCACCGTCCAGCCGTCCAGGTCGGGCATCCTAACGTCGAGCGTGATCAGCGCGGGCTGCAGCGATCGGGCGCGCGCCAGCCCCTCGACGCCGTTCGCCGCGGTCGCCACGCTGTAGCCCTCGCGCCGGAACATGCGCTCCAAAAGGTCGCGCGCATCGGCGTCGTCGTCGACCACAAGCACCATGCCTTCCACCGGGCCGGAGGGCGGCGCAGCCTCGCCCGCGGTGGCGCGAGACTTGGGTGCGGTCGACGGGACGGTGCGCGGCAAGTGCAGCGTGAACACCGATCCCTCGCCCGGGGCGCTCCGCGCCGTGATGCGCCCGCCCATGATCTCGGCAAAGCGCTGGCTGATCGCGAGGCCGAGCCCGGTCCCACCGTACTTGCGCGTGGTCGAAGCATCGGCCTGGCTGAATTCCTGGAACAGGCGGGCCTGCTGCTCCTCTGTCATGCCGATTCCGGTATCGGTGACTTCGACCTCGATCCAGTCGTCGCCGGACCGGCAGTGGACAGTGACCGTGCCGTTCTCCGTGAACTTGCACGCGTTCGACAGCAGGTTGAACACGATCTGCCGGACGCGCGTCATGTCCGACGACATCCGCCCCAGCGGTTCCGGAGTGTCGAGCACGACCCGGTTGGTGTTCTTGTCCGCCATCGGCTGGACCATCCCGAGTGCATCCTCGATCATTTCGCGCACGTCGAAGCTTTCGATGCTCAGCTCCATCCGGCCAGCTTCTACCTTCGACAGGTCGAGGATGTCGTTGATGAGGGCGAGGAGATGCCGGCCCGCGCGGGTCGTGCGCTCCAGCGGCTCGAGGAAGTCCTGCTCGCCGAGCTCCTGCGCCTCCTCCCGCAACATCTCCGTGATGCCGATGATCGCGTTGAGCGGCGTGCGCAGCTCGTGGCTCATGTTGGCGAGGAAGCGGCTTTTGGCGGCCGTCGCGTCCAACGCGGCGTCCCGCGCGTCGGCCAGCCGGTCCACCATTTCGCCAAGCTGCGCCTCGCGCCGCTTGAGCTCGGTGATCTCGACATAGACCGCGACGACGCCGCCGTCGAACGTCCGCCGCTCCGTGACGCGCAGCCACGACCCGTCGGCGCGCTGGTGCTCGTACCCTCCGTGGGCGGCATGATGGCGGGCGATCCGCTCGCGCACCCAGTCCTCCTCGCGCCCCACCGCGTCGCGCACGACCCCGCTTGCCGCGATGGCGCGGATGACATCGGCGAAGGGGGCTCCCGGCTGAAGATCGATTGGAAGATCGGCATAAAGGTAACGGTAGCGCGAGTTGCAGAGGACCAGACGGTCGTCCGGGCCATAGAGAACGAATCCGTCGGGAATGGTCTCCAACGCCTCCATCAGACGCTGTTGCGCGTCATTGCGCGCCGCTTCGGCCGTCGCCTGCTCGCGTTGCAGCCGGTCTCGCTCGATCAGGCTGTCGCGCAGCAAGCGCAACGTGGTCGCCATCCGGCCGAGTTCGCCATGGCCCTCCGGCGGCAGCGCGATATCGAGCCGGCCGTCGATAAGCTTTCGCATGGCGAGACTGAGCCGTCCCAGCGGCCTTCGGATTGATTGCAGTACGAACAAGGTGAACAGAAGTGCGAACAGCGCCCCAGCCACGATGATGAGGCGAGAGAGCCGGACCGCTTCATTCGCCTCGCTTCGAGCTGCGGCGCCGGTTCGCCGCCCTTCCTCCTCAATTCGCGAGACGAGTGCCGCAAGCCGCGCATCGATCACGGTGATATGGCTGCGCGCGCGCGACATCAGGGCGTTGCCCTTCACGCGCTCGCCATTGGTGTAGGCGTCGACCGCCTTGTTGGCCTGGGCCATCAGTTCGCCCAGCTCGTAACGGATTCCCTGCACTGCGGGGGGATCCAGCGGCTCGAGTGCGGCCAGCTTTGTCCTGAAGTTGGCCTCCGCCGCTCCCGCGTTGCGTTCGGAAAGCGTCAGCAGGCTGACGGCGAGGTCCGTCAGCCAGTATTTCAGGTCGCCGAAGGATTTCTGGGCCTGATTGGCGATGGTTATGACGCCGATCAGCTGAGTCTGCTTGGCGAGGGCCTGCGCATTTTCCGACACGCGCGCCGAGAGAAACAGGTTCGAACCCACGATCACGGCCAGAAGCACGGCCGACAGCAGCGTCAGGCGCAGCAGGATCGAATCGCGTGCCATAGTCATGCCTAACACGCCCTCCACCCGGCCGCGCCGGCGCCGCCGGCCTAGCGGTAGAGGGTGACGCTGATCACCCCGCCCAGATCGCCGAGTGCGCCGCCTTCCTTGGGATAGCCAGTGATGTCGAGCGCGCCCTTGGGTTCGCCGTGGCAGGAGAGACAACCCTGGCCGTAATATTCCGGCACGAGCACACGGTATGCTTTCCGCCCGCGTTGCTCGGCCTCGTCGGCCAGTACCTTTCCTTCCGGCCACGACGGCGCGGCCAGACGCGTTTCGATCATGCGGCGCTCCCACGCATCCGGCCGCGCCTTGCGGTTGCGCACGAGCGAGACGGGGGCGGTGACCTTAATCTCGGCCTCGCGCCCAGCGATCTCGCGAAACTGCTCGGTGACGAGACGCCCGAAAACGGCGGGCACGAACCCCTTGAACCCGACCCCCTGTTCGTTGATCACCTTCTGGTTGTCGGCCATCACCTCGCGAATGGCTTGCATTTGCGCTTGCAGCAGCCGGCCATACCGGCTCTGCGAATCGATCGCGGCGGCATCCAAGTTGGATGCTTTGGCGAAGTTCGCGAGGGCGAGCTTGAGGACCGCGTCCGGGCTGAGCCCCTTGTCGCCAAGCTTGGGATCGTTGATGCGGTCCTGATTGGCCGAAATCACGGCGCGCGCGGATTGCAGCATCTTGGCGAGCCCGAGGGCGATATCGAGTTCGCTCGGGTCGGAGGCTCGCGCGCTTCCGGCGAGGAGGGCCATGGCGATCGTTATGGCGACCATGTGACCGACGGGCCTCATCGAACCCCCAATGTCACTCCGCGGGCACGACGCCCAGCGTGCCAAAATAATTCTGAGCCGATTCGGAAATGCGCGCAACGGGCCGATGCGCACCTGAGCGGTCACCGCGGAATATCGGCTTCTCGCTCGGGGGGCGGCCCAACATGCGCGCACCCGGCACATTCGGGGCACCTGTCGCTGCGGCGCTGGCGCCTTGCCGATCGCGACCGCGGGCAACGCCTGCCCGCACCGCGTTGGAAGGGCCGAAACTCACTAGGTCACCAACTCATAAACCGCATCCATATTCTGACGGCGGCGAGCTTGATGAGAGCGAGGTAGTTGGCGTCGTGCTTGTCGTAGCGGGTTGCGACTGCCCTGAAGTGTTTGAGCTTGCTGAAGAAGCGCTCGACGAGGTTGCGATAGCGGTAGAGGAAGGCGCTGAAGGCCGGGATGCGGACGCGCCCCGGCATGGGTTTGATGTTGGCCCAGGCGCCCTGCTTCTCGATCTCGGCGCGCAAGGCGTCACTGTCATAAGCGCGGTCGGCCAGAAGGATCTGTCCGGGGCCGAGGTTCGTCAGCATGTCGGCCGCGCTCTTGCCGTCATGGGCTTGGCCCTCGGAAAGCTTGAGCGAGACGGGCAGGCCGTTGGCATCGACAAGCGCGTGGATCTTGGTGGTCAGTCCGCCCCGCGAGCGCCCCATGCATCGGGTTCCAGGGACGTCCCCAGCGGCGGTTTCCGGACCCCCTTTTTGACGTTGGCGGCGTGCTGATGGACGCGGATGGACGAGGAGTCGATCATTTGCAGGTCGCCGTCGTAAGCCTTGGAAACGGCTTCGAAAACCCGATCCCACACGCCGATCTTCCGCCACCGGACGAAGCGGTTGTAACAGGTCGTCGCCGGCCCGTAGCGCTCCGGAATGTCGGCCCAGGGCGACCCCGTCCTCAGACGCCAATAGATGCCGTTCAAAACCCGCCGGTCGTCGGCTCGCGGAACGCCGCGCGGCTTGTTCGGCAACACAGGCTCGATGATCGACCATTCAAAGTCCGTCAGTTCGTAGCGGCGCTTGTGCATCACGGCTCCTCCATCGAGGAACTTGAATCACTGTTCGCTACAAATGTGAATCCCCTTTATGAGTTGGTGACCTAAGGGACCACGGACACCTCGGACGGAGTCAAGCAGCCCTGATCCCATAGGGGCAGGTCCGCGTCGTCCTGCGTCACCCGTGGACTTTGCCGCCGCTGTGTCGGCTTATGAGTGGGAGCGGACGCGCCGAAAAGGTCAAACGTGGGTCGCAATCTAACAACAAGCCGCCGTCTTCGCGCCGCGGTTTCGTGGGGGCTGCCGCGTCGCGGGCAGTTTGTCGCATGGGTATTTACCAAATTTATATGCTTATGATATGTTTTCACATTCTTTTCGATGTTTGAGACATGATAACTGCCGCACAGCTTCGCGCCGCTAGGGCGCTGGCCGGCCTCGACCAGAAGCGCCTGGCGGAGGCGGCCCGCCTGTCGGTCCCGACCATCCAGCGCATGGAGGCGAGCGAGGGCGTAATCCGCGGCAATGTCGATTCCTTGATGAAGCTGATCGCGGCGCTCGACGGCGCGGGCATCGCGCTGATCAACGAGGGGGCGACCAGCGCCGAAGGCGGGCGGGGCGTCCGGCTCAAATCATGACGCTGACATTATTGCTGGGCTGCGCGGCCGCGCTGCTCGCCCTGTCGGTCGCGGGTGTGGCGGCCGGCCGCGCGCGGCAGGGAAGCGAGGCGGTCTATGGCGCGGCACTGGTGGTCTCGGTTGTCGCGCTGGCCACGGCGGTCGCGCATCTCCTTTCGGGGGGCGAGGTCGTCCGCGCGACATTGCCGCTCGGCATTCCCTGGCTCGGCGCACATTTCCGTCTCGACGGGCTCGCCGCCTTCTTCCTGGTGGTAGTCAATCTCGGCGCCGCCTCCGCCGCGCTCTACGGGATCGGGCATGGGCGGCATGAAGACTCGCCGGGCCGCGTGCTGCCGTTCTTCCCCGCCTTCCTTGCCGCGATGAATCTGGTCGTGCTGGCCGACGATGCCTTCACGTTCCTATTGTCGTGGGAGTTCATGTCGCTCGCCTCCTGGGCGCTCGTGATGGCGCATCACCGCGAACCGGGCAATGCGCACGCCGGATTCGTCTATATCGCGATGGCGAGCTTCGGCACGCTGTCGCTGCTCCTCGCCTTCGGGCTGTTGGCTGGGCCTGCCGGCGCCTACGCGTTCGACGCGATGCGGGCGCACGCGCCGGGCCCAGTGCTCGCTGCGATCGCGCTCGGTCTGGTGGTGGTCGGCGCGGGATCGAAGGCCGGTCTCGTGCCGCTGCACGCCTGGCTGCCCCTCGCCCACCCGGCCGCGCCGAGCCATGTCTCGGCGCTGATGAGCGGGGTGATGACCAAGGTCGCCGTGTACGGCTTCGTGCGGATCGTGTTCGAGCTGCTGGGCCCGCCTTCCTGGTGGTGGAGCATGGCGATCCTGGCGCTGGCCGGCGCGACGGCACTGCTGGGCGTGCTGTACGCGCTGATGCAGCACGATCTGAAGCGGCTGCTCGCCTACCACACGGTCGAGAATATCGGGATCGTGTTCATCGGGCTCGGCCTCGCCCTCGCGTTCCGGGCCAACGGAATCCCATGGGCCGCCGCGCTCGCGATGACCGCCGCCTTGTTTCACGTGCTCAACCATTCGCTGTTCAAGAGCCTGCTGTTCTACGGCGCGGGCGCGGTGCTGGAGGCGACCGGGGCGCGCGACATGGAGCGGCTGGGCGGGCTGATCCACCGCATGCCGCGGACGGCCTTCGCTTTCCTGGTCGGATCGGCGGCCATCTCCGCCCTGCCGCCGCTCAACGGGTTCGTGTCCGAGTGGCTGACCTTCCAGTCGGTGCTGGTCAGCCCCCAATTGCCGCAATGGGGGCTGAAATTCCTGGTGCCCGCCGTCGGCGCGGCACTTGCGCTGTCCGCCGCGCTGGCCGCCGCCTGCTTCGTCAAGGCGTTCGGGGTGAGCTTCCTCGGCCGGCCGCGCAGCGAAGCCGCCGCGACGGCGCGCGAGGTGGACGGGTTCCAGCTCGCCGCGATGCTCGGCCTCGCCGCGCTGTGCCTGCTGGCAGGCGTCCTGCCCGGCGCGGTGATCGACGCGCTGGCGCCCGCGACCCTCATCGCCACGGGGGCGCAGGTGCCGCACCAGTTCGGCAATGCCTGGCTCGCCATCGTGCCGATCGCGCCGGGGCGCAGCTCGTATGACGGGGCGATCGTCTTCCTGTTCATTGCGGTCTCGAGCCTCGCCGCCGCTTGGGCGATCCACCGCTTCGCCAGCCGGGCGCTGCGCCGCGCGCCGGCTTGGGATTGCGGCTTTCCCGACCCGTCGCCGGTGACGCAGTACACGGCCACCAGCTTCGCCCAGCCGATCCGGCGCGTGTTCGGCGCGCTGGCCTTCCGCGCGCGCGAGCGCGTGACCATGCCGCCGCCGGGCGACGCGGCGCCGGCGCGGCTCGAGGTCCACCTCGCCGACCCGATCTGGGACTGGCTCTATGCGCCGATCGGGCAGGGCGTCGCGTTCGCGGCGGAGCGATTGAATCGCCTGCAGTTCCTGACCATCCGGCGCTACCTGACGCTGGTGTTCTCGTCGCTCGTCACGCTTCTTCTGGTGCTGGCCGTATGGCGGTGATCGTCGATCTTCTGGTGCAGGGCGCGCAGATGCTCGTGGTGCTGGCCGTCGCGCCGCTGCTGGTCGGCGTCGTCCGCAAGGCGAAGGCGCGCCTCACGCGCCGGCGCGGCGCGTCGGTGATCCAGCCCTATCGCGACCTCGTGCGGCTGATGCGCAAAGAGGCAATGGTCGCCGAGACGGCGTCGTGGCTGTTCCGTGCCACACCCTATCTGATCTTCGCCTGCATCTGGGTCGCGGCGGCGCTGGTGCCGACCTTCGCCGCGGGGCTGATCTTCTCGTGGTCGGCCGACCTGATTGCCATCGTGGCGTTGCTCGGCAGCGCGCGCTTCCTGCTGGCGCTCGCCGGGCTCGACGTCGGCACCAGCTTCGGCGGCATCGGGGCGAGCCGCGAGATGACCATCGCATCGCTCGCCGAGCCCGCGATGCTGATGATTGTGTTCACCCTGTCGCTGCTGGCGGGCTCGACCCAGCTTTCGTCCATCGTCGCCTTCATGGCCGGGGACGGGGTCGGGCTGCGCGTCTCGCTCGGCCTCGCCTTGGTTGCGCTGGTGATGGTGGCGATCGCCGAGAACGCGCGCATCCCGGTCGACAACCCGGCGACGCATCTGGAGCTCACCATGGTCCACGAGGCGATGGTGCTGGAATATTCCGGCCGCCATCTCGCCATGATCGAGCTTGCCGCGGCGCTCAAGCTCACCCTCTACGTCTCTCTGATCGCCGCGATCTTCGTGCCGTGGGGCATGGCGAGCGCCGAGGCGGCCATTCCCGCCTATGCGATCGGGGCGGCCGCGTGGCTCGCCAAGCTGGTCGTCGCCGCCGCCGCGCTCGGCCTGTTCGAAACCTCGATCGCCAAGATGCGCGTGTTCCGCGTGCCGGAGTTCATGGGCGCCGCCCTGATGCTCGGGCTGCTCGGCACCGTTCTGCTATTCGTGTCGCGGAGCCTGTGATGGGCGCGCTGTCGTTCGACGTCGCCCACATGCTTGCCGGCTCGCTGGTGCTGGTGAGCTTCATGCTGCTTTACCAGGCACGCATGTTCGGCCTGCTGGACGTGTTCGCGCTGCACGCCTTCGTTCTGTCGCTGTCGGTCGCATGGCAGGCCAACATCCAGCACGCGCCGCATCTCTACGTCACCGCGGCCATCGCACTCTGCTTCAAGGGGATCGTCATCCCGGTCGCGCTGCGCCGCATCGTGCGCCGGCTGGGCATCCACCGCACGCTGGAGACCGTGGTGGGGATCGGCCCGACCATGCTGGCCGGCATGGCGCTGGTCGCACTTTCGATCGTGGTGATCCTGCCGGTGACCGCCGCCTCGGCGAGCGTGGCGCGCGAGGACCTGGCCTTCGCGCTCTCGGTCGTCCTGCTGGGGCTGTTGATGATGATCTCGCGTCGCAACGCGGTGGGCCAGGTGATCGGGTTCATGTCGCTCGAGAACGGGCTGGTACTCGCCGCGACGGGCGCGCGCGGCATGCCACTGGTGGTCGAGATCAGCGTCGCGTTCTCCATCCTGATCGCCTTCATCGTGATCGGGATCTTCCTGTTCCGCATTCGCGAGCGGTTCGACACGATCGACCTCAGCGCGCTCGACGCCTCGCGTGGAGAACGGCTGTGACCGCGACCGCGCTGGGGCTCGACCTCGTCCGCGCCGTGCTGCTGGTGCCGGCGGTGAGCGCCGCCATCATCGCGGCGATCCCATCCTACCGCGTCACGGCGCGGCTCAACGTGCTCGCGTCGCTCGTGACGTTCGCGGCCGCGTTCGGGCTGTTCTTCGCCCGGCCCGAGGCGACGCGGTTCCTGGTGGTGGACGAGGTGAACGTCGTATTCATCGTGCTGAACACGTTCGTCGCCTTCACCACCAGCGTGTTCAGCGCGACCTATATCGCCCACGAGCTGGAGACCGGCCGGCTGACGCCAACCTATCTGCGCTTCTACCACGCCATGTACCAGGTGCTGATCGGCGCGATGAACCTGGCGCTGGTCGCCAACAATGTCGGGCTGATGTGGGTGGCGGTCGAGGTCGCGACCCTGACCACCATCCTGATGGTCGGCATCTACCGGACCGAGGCCGCGCTGGAGGCGGCGTGGAAATACTTCATCCTCGGCAGCGTGGGAATTGGGCTCGCCTTGTTCGGCACCATCGTCGTCTATCTTGCCGCGCAGCCGAGCGTGGGCACCGGGCTCGACGCAATGGCCTGGACGGTGCTGGTCGAACGCGCGGGCGAGTTCGATCCGGCGCTGCTCAACCTTGCCTTCGTGTTCCTGCTGCTGGGCTACGGCACCAAGGTAGGGCTCGCGCCACTTCACGCGTGGCTGCCCGACGCCCATGCGGAGGGGCCGACGCCGATCTCGGCCGTGCTGTCGGGCCTGCTGCTCAACGTCGCGCTGTTCGCGCTGCTGCGCTTCAAGATGGTGATCGCCGGCAATTCGGGCGCACTGGCGCCCGGACCGCTGATGGTCACGATGGGGCTGACCTCGCTGATCTTCGCCGCCTTCATGCTGTACCGGCGGCGCGACATCAAGCGCATGTTCGCCTATTCGTCGATCGAGCACATGGGCATCATCGCCTTCGCATTCGGTATGGGCGGTCCGCTCGCCAACTTCGCGGGCCTGCTGCACATGACCATGCATTCGCTTACCAAGTCGGCGATCTTCTTCACGGTCGGCCGGATCGCCCAGGCGAAGGGAACGCAGCGCATCGCCGACATCACCGGCCTGACCGAGTCGCACCCGGCGCTCGGCTGGGCGCTGGTGGCGGGCGTCGTGGCGATCGCCGGCCTCCCGCCACTCGGCGTGTTCATGAGCGAGTTCCTGGTTGTATCCTCGACCTTCGCGCGCGAGCCCTTGCTCGCCATCGTGCTGGTCGCGGGACTGCTGATCGCATTCGGGGCGCTCGCGCTTCGCACCCACCAGATGGCATTCGGCGCGCCCTCGGGCCCGACGTCAAAAGTGCGCGCCACCAACCTGCCCACCCTTGCCCATCTCGCCCTTGTACTGATGGCCGGCGTCTATATCCCCGGCCCCGTGGTCGCATGGTTCCAGCACGTGGCGGGGCTTCTCGGATGAGCGCGCTTTCCGATCTCGCCGGGGTCGGGCCGCGCGTCACCCCGGAGACGTGGGACACCGCTTGCCGCGGCCTCGCCGAGGGATTCTGGACCCTTCTCGGCCTGTGGGGCGACGCGGGCGTCGTCCGCATGGCGCTGATCGACGACGAGACTGGCGAACACGCGGTGCTGGCGCTCGACTGCCCGGACGGCGCGTTTCCCTCGGTCGCGCGCCACCATCCGCCGGCGATCCGGCTGGAGCGCACGGTGCGCGACCTGTACGGGCTGCAACCGGTCGATGCGCCCGACCTCCGCCCCTGGCTCGATCACACTGCGCCAGCCGACTATGCGTTCCTGCCGACGGAGGGGGAGCATCTGCACCGCATCCCGGTGGGGCCGGTCCATGCCGGCATCATCGAGCCCGGCCATTTCCGCTTCACCGCCGGCGGCGAGACGGTGGTCCGGCTGGAGGCGCGGCTCGGCTATGTCCACAAGGGCATCGAATCTCTGATGGCGGGGGCGGACGCCGCGCGCGCGGCCCGGCTCGCCGGGCGCGTCTCGGGCGATTCCACCGTCGCCTACGCTTACGCCTTCGCCCGCGCCTGGGAGGACGCAACCGGCAGCGAGCCGCCGCCCCGCGCGGTCTGGCTGCGTGCCCTGATGGCCGAGCTCGAGCGCATCGCCAACCATTTCGGCGATATCGGTGCGATCTGCAACGACGCGGCCTTCGCCCTGATCCATGCCCATACCGGCGTCGTCCGCGAGGAGATCCTGCGCGCCGCCAACGCATGCTTCGGCCATCGGCTGATGATGGACCGCGTCGTGCCGGGCGGCGTCGCCGCCGATCCGTCCCACGACTCGCTGATCGCGCTGGAGCGATCGGTCGGCGACTGGCGGCGGCGCCTTGCCGACGTGGTGCGGGTCTACGACAACACCGTGTCGCTGCAGGATCGGACGGTCGGCACCGGATTCCTGAACCCAGAGCTGGCGCGGCGCTTCGGCGCCGGCGGCCATGTCGGGCGCGCATCGGGCCGTGCGTTCGACGCCCGCAAGCGGCCCGGCTACGCGCCCTATGGGCTGCTCACTTTCGACGTGCCGGTGCGCGAAGAAGGCGACGTCAATGCGCGCGTCTGGATCCGCGTGCGCGAGATCGAGGAAAGCCTGAAGCTGATCGAGCAGATCGTCGCCGGGCTGCCCGACGGGCCGGTGTTCGCCCCGCCCCGCGCCGGTGGTCCGGCCGAGGGGCTGGCGCTGGCCGAGGCGTTCCGCGGCGACGTGCTGGCGTGGCTCCGGCTGGATCCGGCGGGGCGCGTCGCGCGCTGCCACCTGCGCGATGCATCCTGGTTCCAGTGGCCCCTGCTGGAGGCCGCGATCGAGGGCAACATCGTCGCCGACTTCCCGCTCTGCAACAAATCGTTCAACTGCTCCTATTCCGGGCACGACCTCTAGGACCACGATGCGCCGACTGTTCTGGCAATCCGTTTCCCGCAAGCCGCTGACCGAGCCGCCGCCGTTGCCGGACGATGCGGGGCTTGCGGAGCTGGCAACGCGGCTCGAGGCCGCGGCGAAGGCTCGGCTCGGCAGGTCCCTCGCCATCCGCGAGGTCGATGCCGGCTCGTGCAACGGGTGCGAGCTCGAGATCCACGCGTTGAACAACGCGATCTACGATCTGGAGCGCTACGGAATCCGCTTTGTCGCCTCGCCGCGCCATGCCGACGTGCTGCTGGTCACCGGCCCGGTGACGCAGAACATGCGCACGGCGCTGGAGCGCACCTGGCGCGCCACGCCCGATCCCAAATGGGTCGTCGCGGTTGGCGATTGCGCGGCCAATGGCGGGCTGTTCGCCGGCTCCGCTTCGGTGGTCGGCGGCGTGCACGCGGTGGTGCCGGTCGACCTTCACATTCCCGGCTGCCCGCCGACCCCGAAACAGCTGCTCGCGGGCCTCCTTGCACTCCTTGAGACCGCGTCCACCGGGGCGGCATAGAGCGACGGCTTCTCGCTCGAAGGCGCTTTCCGCGGGCGCGGAAATCGCACGCGGCGGGTTTATCCGCAAAACCGCAGGCTCGGCACGTGCGCAGCACATGGGCTGGTCAGCCCGCCTCGATGCGCCGCTGCACGATATTGAAGCTGATGCTGATCCGGTCGCCGTCCGGCCCCTCGACGGCGGTCATGTTGGGCTCCACCTCGTGGCCCAGCCAGGACGGGAACAGGATCGCACGGCCCTCGAGAGGCTCGTAATACACCTCGCTCCACGTCGCCGCGCCGCGCGGCACGGCCGGATCGTAGCGCGGCATCAGCACGTGCGCCTGCACGCGCGGATCGGCGAAGTAGATGCGGCCTGCGCCGGGCGGCGCCTGGACATAGTACACGCCGCTCCACAGCGCGCCGGGATGGGTGTGGCTCCGGTTGAAGCCGTAGCGCGGGCTCACGATCGCCCACATGTTGTCGATGGCAGCGCAGAAGGCCGGGTCATAGCCGAGATCGCGAAACGCGCGGTCCGCGTTCGCCACCAGCCGCTCGACCAGTCCGGTGAAGGACGGATGGACGTTCAGGTCGATCCGGCTGTGCCAGGAGCCCGCTTGGCGCACGTTGGAACGGACGATGCCCTCGCTGTCCTCCGCTTGAAGCGCGCGGATGGTCGCCTTCAGCTCCGCGTTGAGCGCGGCTGCGCCGGCCAGATCGGCGAAAAAGATGTAGGTCGGGAAGAAGAGCTCGCGCTGCAGCGGGCCCGCTTGCGGCGTATCGTCATTCGATGCCATGAGATCCCGCCACTCCGCCGCCGCCGTCGTGCGCGCGGGGTGCACGGCCGAGCCCGGCGCGGCGCATCGCGAAGCGCACCTTGCATTTCACGCCGGCAGGCAGAGCGTAGCCCTTGTTGTCGAGACGCAGCCGGACGCCGAACGTGTTGCTAGCCGCATCGAACACGCGGTCGACCACGCTGACCACCGCGCGATACGTTCCGCCGATCGGCTCGATCGGCATGACCACCGCATCCTGGCCGGCGTTGATCTCGCCGTATTTCGGCACCGGCACATAGACCTCGACGTTCAGCTCGTCGACCCGCGCGACTGTAAGCAGCGGCGTCTGCTCGTTGACGTACTCTCCCGGCCACAGCTTCACCTCGGTGACGACGCCGTTCATCGGGCTCCGAATGGTACGGCGGTCGACCTGCGCCTCGGCCAGCGCGTACTGCGCCTCGGCCACCTGATGGTTGAGCTCCGCCGTCTCGACGTCGAGCTGGGCGACCGCAAGGTCGACCTCGGCCTGCTGCAGATCCTTTTGCGTGCCGGCCTTCCGGTCGAACAGGGTTTCCGCGCGCTCCTTGACCAGCCTCTGGAAATTGAGCTTGGCCTTCTTCGAGCGCAAATCGACGTCCTGATTTGCCTGCAGTTTCGCGAGCTTTGCGTTCAGCAGCTCAATGCGCGAATCGAGCCGGGCCAGCACCTGGCCCTCTTTCACGATGTCGCCGCGCTCCACCAGAATCTTGTCGATGATGCCCTGGTCGGCGCTGCCGATATTGGCGATGGTGCGCGGCTGGATCACGCAGTCGAACGAGTCGTCCTCCGCCGCACCGGCACCAGCCATCGGCACCGCCACCACGATCGCGAGCCCTGCCGCGCGCGCCGCCCATCCCATCCGTTTCATTCCTGCCGCCCGGTGAACGCCAGCGCCCTGCCGATATTGCGGTCCCAGGCGAGCAGGTCGCGCCGGATCCTTGCATGGGCGCGCTCGGCGCGCCGCTGGGCGAGGCCGAACAGGGCGTTCCCGAGCAGGGCGCGCGCCGCGCCCGAGCCCCGGCACAGCCGTACGAGCCGGGGCCGGCCCATCTCGGCCGCCAAAGGATCGTCGAGCGACAAGATGACCTCGACCCGTCCCGGCTCGCCCTGGCGGGCGCAGCGGCCGAAGAGCTGGCGGTCGATGCGGCGCGCATCGTGCCGCTCGGTCATGATGACGTGGAGCCCGCCCGCTTCGGCCACGCCCGCGCCCAGGGCGACATCGACGCCGCGCCCGGCCATGTTGGTCGCGATGGTCACGTGGCCGGGCCGGCCGGCGCGCGCCACGATCTCCGCCTCGTTCTCGTCCTGAGCGGCGTTCAACACGACATGCGTGATCCCCGCCCGGTCGAACACCGCGCTGAGAATCTCGGACGTGGAGACGGAGCGCGTTCCCACCAGGACCGGGACACCCGCCTCGGCCAGCGCGCGCGTGCGGCGCGCGACGCGGTCCCACTTCTCGTCGAGGGTGCGGCAGATCGCAGGGCGGGCCAGCATGCGCCGAGCCGGCCGGTTGGTCGGCACGGTGACGACGGGCAGCCGGTAGACGTGCCACAGCTCATGCTTTGCCTCGCGTGCGGTGCCGGTCATCCCCGCCAGTATGCGGTAGCGGCGGAAAAAGCGCTGGTAGGTCATGCGTGCGACCGTGACGGTGCGGCCGGTGACGGTGCAGCCCTCCTTGACCTCGACGATCTGATGCAGCCCGTCGCCCCACGACCGGTCGGCCATGGTGCGCCCGGTGTATTCGTCGACGATCTCGATCTTGTCGTTGCGCACGAGGTAGTGCTCGTCGCGGCGGAAGAGGTGGAGCGCCGAAAGCGCGTTGCGCACCTGCTCCTCGCGGAACAGCGCGCCACGCCAAGGGCCCGCCAGCGCCTCGGCCTGCCCGGCGAGCCGTTCCCGGCCCTGCGGCGTGAGCTCCACGCTGCGCTCGTTCCGGTTCACGAGATAATCGATTCCTTCGTCGAGCGCGCCGGCCAGGTCGATCGCCTGCTCGGCCTGCACGCGCTCGTCGCCCGGATCGGTCAGGCCCGAGATGATCAGCGGCGTGCGCGCCTCGTCGACCAGCACGCTGTCGGCCTCGTCGACAATGGCGAAGTGCAGCCCGCGCATCACCAGGCCGCGCGCCGGGGCGGACCGGTCATACAGTCGTTCGAGCTTGAGCTTCAGATTGCTCGAGGCGCCGCCCAGCACGATCCGGTCGCGCAAATAGTCGAACGCGACCTCCTTGTTGGTGCAGTAGGTAACGTCGCACGCGTAGGCGGCACGCCGCTCGTCCTGGCTGAGCCCCTGCGCGACGACGCCGACCGTAAGACCGAGCGCGCGATAAAGCGGCGCCATCATTTCGGCGTCGCGCCGCGCGAGATAGTCGTTCGCGGTGACGACGTGGACGGGTATGCCGGAGAGGGCCGCGGTCACGGTCGGCAGGGTGGCGGTCAGGGTCTTGCCCTCGCCGGTCTCCTGCTCGGCGAGCATGCCGCGGATCATCGCGAGCCCGGCGATGAGCTGCACGTCGTAGTGGGTCATGCCCAGCGTGCGGCGTGCCGTTTCGCGGATCAGGGCGAAGGCGCGCGCGACCAGCGGATCGTGGAACGGACGCCGCCGCAGCCCGATACGGAGCGCGTCGGCCACGTCCGCGAGTTCCGCCTCATCGAGCGCGGCGAATTCGGCGCGGTGGCGGGCGGTGGCGCGGACGATCCAGCGCAGCCGGGCCAGGTCGTAGGCCGGAATGGCCATGCCGGGCAGCCGTGCGCAGCTTTGGCCGAGGCGCGCGATCCAGCTTTCTCCCGAGGTATCCGGCTCGGCGTAGAGGATGGCGGGCGGCAGCGTCAGGGCGCCGCGCGGGGCAAGGACGCTAGACATTGAAGCGCTTGAGCAGGAGTTGGCGCACGCGGCGATAGATCTGCTCCGCAATCGGCTCGGTGCCGTGATCGAAGCGGACATAAGCCCGCTCGCCGATGCCCGCGGCAGCGGTTGCTGGCCCAGTACGGATGTCGAGCAGAAACAGCTTCTCGAGCGCCTTGGCCCCGGACCGATCGGTCGGGTCGAGCGCCACCTCGCCGCCGCCCTCCGTCGCGAGCGCGATGCTGGGCAGGCGGTCGGTGACCTGGGGCACCTCCTCGGCCAGGGTCGCGTCGCGCACCTGCCAGAATCGGTCGGTGAGCCGCACCTGGACGCGGCGCGTGTGGTCACGCACCAGATCGATCGCGGTCTGCGGCACGACCACGCGCACTACAGGCCCTTTCATGTCGGTGACGTAGCCCAGCTTCTCACCCTTTGCGACGCCCTTGCCAACCAGCCGTTCGGCATGGGGCAAGGCGAATCGACCCGCCCGGCCGGCGCGCACGACCAGGTCGGTCTCGCGCGCCCGCTCCACGTCGAGCTTTGCCTCGACATTGCGGACATGTTCGGCGTAGATGCGCGCGTTGGCGAGGTCGTCGATTTGTGCCGCACCGTAGCGCAGCCGCGCCTCGTCGAGCTGCGCCTCGAGCACGCGCACGCGCGCGATGCGCAGCGGATCCTCGAGCCGGATCAGCGCCTGTCCCTTGGCCACGGCCGCATTCGGCGGCGTCAGGATCTCGACCACGATCCCCTCGACACCGGCATTGACCACCGCCGGCCCGTCCGCCCAGACGACGCCCTGAGCGACCGTCGCGAACGGCACCGGCACCATCAGCAGGGCCGCGGCGAGCCCGGCCACCGCGCCGCCGGTGACGGCCAGCGTGCGCCTGCGCTTGGGGCGCAGCAGCGGGCTGGTGAACAGGAACCGCACGGCCTTCGCGAGGGGCCAGAGATACATCATGACCACAGCCCAGATGGCGAGGATCACGCCGACCACGAAGAACTTGGACGCGGTGAAGCTGATGATCGTGACCGCGACGGTCAGCCGGTAGCCGAACGACGCGATGCCGTAGAACACGAACCACGCCCCTTCGCCCCGCGCCGTCACGGGCGAGACCGCGTCGGCGGCGCCGAACAGATAGCGCTGGATCAGGTAGCAGATATGGCGGGTCGAGCGCATGCCGAGATTGGGGATCTCGACCAGGTCGGAGAGGACGTAGTAGCCGTCGAACCGCAGCAGCGGGTTGCCGTTGAACAGCAGGGTCGAGACGCCGCCGATCAGCATCACGTTGAAGGCGAAGGCGCGCAACAGGCCCGGCTCGACGTTGAGCCACACGATCAGCGCGCCTGCCGCAAGCGTCATCTCGACGATCATGCCCGCGGCGCCGACGAAGGCGCGCTGCCACTTGTTGCGGAAGGTGGCGGCGGCCGAGGCGTCGACATAGGGCACAGGGATGAACACGAGGAACATCACGCCCATCTCGTGTACCTCGCCGCCCCAGCGCTTGGTGGCGTAGCCGTGGCCCAGCTCGTGCAGCGCCTTGATGAACGGGTAGGTGACGACGAGCAGCAGCAGGCTCTGCGAGGCGAAGACGCGGTCGGCGATGTCCTTGGTGAGCTCCTCCCAATGCATGCCGGCGAGGGTGAGCCCGAGCACCGTGGCAACGACGAACAGCACCACGCCGAACCAGCCGAGCAGCGGACGCACTACGGGCAGGGTCGCCTCCAGGAACCGGTCCGGGTCGAACAGAGGGAAGCGCACCGCCAGCGGATTGAAGAAGGTCTGGACCAGCTTCATGCGGCGCTGCTTGTCGCCGCGCCAGACGAGCTCGTCCGGGTCGGGGCGTACATCGCCGTGCAGCACGTCGGCCTGGTGCAGCTGGGCGAGAAGCTGCAGCATCTCGTCCTGGGTCAAATTGTCGTCGCCCAGCCGGTCGCAGCCGATGGTCCAGATCTCGTGCACGGTGCGGCGGCCGTCCATCAGCCCGATGACGAAGTGCGCCGCCTCGGAGAAGCGGTGGAAGCGGCCGCTCGCCGGGTCTTGCAGCACGTACCAGCGCTTGCCGCGGAAATGCTGGCGAAGGATCCGCGTGTGCGCGCGCAGGCGCGGCTTCAGCCCGGCCGCCCGGTACCACGATGCGCTGGTCGATGATCGGGCCATGCTGCGTGCTTGCGCCTAGGGCCACCAGACCCAGGTCTTGAGGCGGATCCAGCGCAGCAGGTCCTGGGTCCAGATCCGCACGAGAAGCCGGTCCTCGACGTCGGTCTTGGCGAAGCCTTCCATCCCCGGCCGCAGCCGCCCGTCGGTACGTTCCAGCGCCGCCTCGACCCGGAAATGGTTGCGCCCGTCGCTTGCCTCGGTCACCGGCGTGATGCGCTCGATGCGGTAGGGCAGGGCGTCGTCGATCAGCGCGGAGACCTTGACCGTGCCGGTCGCGCCGGGAACGACGTCAGCGATGTCGGCGTCGTCGACCTTGATGATCAGCCGGTACGAATTGAGCGGCGCGATGCGGAACAGCTCCTCGCCCCGCTTGACCGCGGCCCCGACCTTCTGGCTGAGGTCGCCGGAGACCACCAGCCCGTCATAGGGCGCGACAAGCCGCGTCCGCTTGAGCTGCTCGTCGTCGAGCGCGATTTGCGCCTCGGCCTGGGCGATCTGCGCCTTGGAGATGTTGATATCGGCGCGGCTCTTCTTGGCCAGCGCCTGGTCGTACTCCATCTGATGCTGGCGCATGGTCATCACCCAGTGCACCCGGTCCAGCGTGATGTCGCGGTCGTCGAGCGTGGCCAGCACTGTTCCGGCGCGCACCGTTTCGCCGGCGCGGACCGACTGGCTGGCGACATAGCCGTCGAACGGCGCGACGATCACGCGCTGGATCTGGCCCTCCACCTGGGTGGGCGAGGTCACGCGGTACGGCGCGGTCACGGTCGCGGCAAGCCCGACCAGTACCGCAAGCCCCGCCACGGCGAGCTTGCGGCCGAAATGGCCCGGCCCGACGAAGCGCACGATCTGGGTGCGCGCGGACTCCCACAGCTTGACCAGGATCAGCCGGTCGTTGCGCCGCTTTTCCTCGAGGATCGGCGCGAGCACGGCGGCGGCGGCGTCGCAAAGGTCGACCGTCTCCTGGTCGAAGGGCCGGTCGGGGCCGCGCTGGAACGAGATCGCGCCGACGAACGCGTCGTGGCTGTGCAGCGGCACGCTGAGGACGGTGGCCCCGTCGAGCCGGCGCGCGAGCTCGGAATGGGCGTGGGTGATGCGATAGCCGCCGCCCGGCACCGGCGGGTAGAGCACCGTCGCCGCCTGATCGATCGCTTCGTCCATCGCGGCGGCGAAGCCGGCGACCAGGTTCATCCGCTTGCCGAACTGGGCGCTATGCGACAGGGCCGCGACCTTCGCGTTCTCGCCCTTTGCGAAGCCGATCCCCACCAGGTCGCAATCCAGCCGGATGGCGAGCTCGGTCACGGTCACGTTGCAGGCGGCGGCGAATTTCCGCTGGCCGAGGGCGGCGGCCGCCAGGTCGAGCACGGCGGAGGCGCGTCCCAGCGAGCGGCCGGCCTCCTGCTCGCGCCGGCGGCGCAGCGCGAGCTCGATCCAGGATGCGCCCCACTGGAGCTGGCGCATCACCTCGCGGAGCTGGCGCTCGCCGCGGTCCGCGAGCTCGATCGCGACCGCCCCGATCGCGGTATCGTCGACCGTGAACGGGTAAGCCGCCGTGCAGCGGCGGTTGAGCTGCGGCGCCGACGGCTTGTGGCCCAGGATCACCCCGCGCCGCTCGCGCAGCGCCCGCTCGGCGGCCCGGGCGATGTCCTGGTGGTCCTGCATCGGCGCTTCGGGCCATACCGCGGCCGGCACGAAGGATTCGCCCGCCGGGTCGGCGAGGACCACCACGCCCCGGCTCGCCCGCGGGATCATCCGGCATTGCAGCGTCAGCCAGAACCCGGCGATCGCTTCCGGCGAGCCGGCGGCGGCGAGATTCTTCCACAGCGCTTGGTCGAGATAGGAGACGCGCTGCTCGGCCGCGCCGGACGCAGCCGCCGCCGCTCCGTCGTCGTCCGTGCGGGCCAGCCGCTCGCCGTCACCCGTTCCCGCCATGCCCGTGTCCCAGCATCAACCCCGGCGGCCGGCGCCTAGACGTCGGTCACGCGGCGCGCTTCGAGCACCTCGAGCTTGCCGTACCGCTCCTCGTAAGCCTTCAAATTGGCCTCGAGCAGCATGCACAGCCGCTTGGCCGCGTGCGGCGTCATGATGATCCGGTCGCTCAGCCGGATGGTGAGCTCGCCGCGGCCGCCGATCCCCGTGGTCAGGTTTGTGCCGAAGAACAGGCCGCACTCCTCGCGGGTCATCGAGATGTTCACCACGTTGGCGTACGAGGTGGACATGTTCGAATCGTCCCACACGACCTTGGCCTGCTCCTGGCCGTTCTGGCCGGGCGCCATCACCGCTTCCGGCTTGCCGGATGCCGCGCCCTTCGGATTTTCGTCTGCCATCTCAACGCTCCCGTATTGCTGAAACCAGGTATCGCGCCTAGACGAACTCGCCGCGCTCGTCGTCGAAAACCAGCGCCTCGGCGTCGTCCGACTCCTTGACTCGCTCGGCCGCCCGCGGCCCGTCGGCGGTCGGGGCCGCAACGCCGGTGCCGTTCGGAGCGTAGCTCAGCACCTCTTCCACCGTCAGGTCGTGTTTCCAGTTCGCCATCAGGAAGCGGATGCGGCTTGCCGGTACGCGATGGCTCGACCAGCTGATCTGGGCGAGGCGGTCCGCCCACTGCTCGAGCACGGGCATCGTGTAGCTGCGGTATTTCAGCAGGACGCGGATCTCGGCCCACCAGGGCGAGTCGGGCTCGTGGAAGGTGACCTCATAGCCTGCTGCCACCGCGCGGCGCGCATAGGCCTGCGTGCCGAGCGACAGCCCGTTACCCCGGTCCACCACGATGGGCGAGGCGCCGGCGGCAAGCGCTGCCGCGAACTGCGCGAAGTTCCAGGCGCGGGCGCGCTGCATCAGTTCACCTTCGGCGTCATCGCTGTCGGGCGTCATGTCGGCGCGCTGTTGGAAGAATGCGTCGGTCTCGCAGACGACGCCACTCTCACCCGCGATCCGGCGAGCGGTATAGCTCTTCCCGGTACTCGGCAGACCACGCATCAGGTACACGAGTTTCTGCGTGGTCACGGCGGTCCGGTCCGGCCGCTCGGGCCGCGAACCGCGCCGGGGGCGATCGCTACTCGAACAGCATCCATACGACGTCCTCGTCGGTGACGGTCACGCCCTGCTCGGCCTTTGCGAGCACCGCTGCGAACCACGGATTCACGTCGCTCGGGTCGGTGTCGTCGCCATCGGCATCCGAATCCGAACCGTGCCAGAAGCAGCCGCGATGGTGATGGTGGCTGTCGTGGCCGTCATGGCCGTCGTGGCTGTCGTTGCTCGCCACCAGCGAAAGCCCGTCGACCCATGTTCTGCCGAACAGCAGCATCTCGGCCTTCTTCAGCCTGTCGTGCCCGTCATTGCCGTCTGCCGCGTTCAGGTCGGTCACGCGGCCATTGCCGGCGCGGTTGAGATCGGCGTCGTAGTCGGCCTCATCGCCGGAGTACAGGACGATGTCGTCGCCCTGCCCGCTGTCGATCGAATCGTTGCCGGTTCCGCCGTCGATGACGTCGTCGCCCTTGCCGCCATCGAGCGAGTCGTTGCCCGCCCCGCCGGCCAGAACATCGTTGCCGTCGCCGCCATCGATCGAGTTGTTGCCGTCGCCGCCGATCAGGATGTCGTTGCCGTCCTTGCCGTTGATCCGGTCGTTTCCGGCATCGCCGATCAGAAGGTCGGCCCCGTCGCCGCCCTCGATGCGGTCGTCGCCGTCGCCGCCCATCACCACGGCCGACGCGGTGTCGACGTCGACGCGGTCATTGCCGGCGCCGGCCGAGATCATCACCGGCAGGTTGTCAGTACGCCAGATGTTGAAGCGGTCGTCGCCGGCGCCGCCCAGCGCCACCACGCTGGTGACGTCGGACTGCAGGAAGACCAGCCGGTTGTCGCCGCGGCGGTCGTCGCGGCCATCATGGTCGCCGTCGCTACCCCCGCTCCAGCCGCAATCGGGGCCGTCGGAGGAGAGGAAGCTCGCATCGACGACCAGGAGGTCGGGCCGCGACCAGAACTCCTCGCCCCAGATCTTGATCGAGTTGTCGGCCGCGGTGCCGACCACCTGCAGCACGCCGTCGACCAGCCGCACGCCGGTGACCAGGGCATAGGTGGCGTCGGCCGTCATGCCGCCGTCCTGGTCGGCGATCATGACCGACACCTCGAAGATGCCGCCGGTCGTGTAGGCATGGCCGCCGGTGATGCTGCCCGCGCCGTTGGCTTCGGTCACGGCCAGCATCTCCATCGTGCCGTCGCCCCAATCGACCACCGCCTGGTGCGTGTCGAACGGGCTGAGGTCGGTGAAGGTGCCGTCGAGCGTGACGACGTCGCCCATTCCGGCGTCGCCGACGATCATGGCGCTGGTCAACAGGCTGGTGATCACCGGTGGATCGTTGCGGACGAGGACGCTTAGCGCGCCCGCATTGTCGACCGACCCGATGTCGCTCACCACGTCGACCGAGATGGCGTAGGTGAAGGTGCCGTTGGTGTAGACGTGCGTGACGTCGCCGCCCGTGGCGAAAAGCTCGGTCGTCCCGTCGCCCCAATCGACGCTGTACTGCGACACCGGGATTACGCCGAGCCCGGAGCCGGGATCGGTGAGGTCGCCAAGGGTGAGGGTGTAGGTATCGCCCTCCAGCACCTCGGACGCGCCGGCGAGCGCGAGGACGGGCGCGACCTCGTTCACGTTGACCAGGCGCTGGCCGGCGGCCGCATGGATGCCGTCCTCGTCCACCAGGTCGACCGTGATGGTCCGCTGCACGCCGCCGACCGCGTTTAGGTAGACGTGGTTCACAACGCCCGCCGCCGCGTAGCTGTCGGAGGTGCCGTCGCCCCAGTTCACGACGTAGGCGCTGACCGTGTCGTCGCCCGGATCGGACACCGCGCCGAGCGTCAGCGCGTAGGTCGCGCCTTCGCTGATCGCGGCCGGACCCGAGAGCGCGATGGTCGGCGCCACGTCCCGCACGTCGACCGAAAGCGTGGTCCCGTTCGGATAGGCGCCATCCTCGTCGACCAGCGTCACCGCAATCGTGTTGGTGGCGGGGCCGTCGGCATAGATGTGGCCGACCGAGAGGGACGGAACCTGCCCGCCCGCGCCGGGCGCCGGCGCATCGACGAGCTCGGGCGCGCTGCCGTCGCCCCAGTCGATCTCGTACTGCACCACCGTATCGGCGCCCGGATCGTAGGGCGCGCCGATCACCAGCGTGAAGTTGCCGCCCTCGCGCACGGTCGGCGTGCCGTCGGCCAGCCTCGCCTGACCGGCCACGACGCCGAGCACCGCGGTCGGCGCAACGTTGGCGACCGTGACCTCGGTGGTCTGGTCGTAGGAGCCGTCCTCGTCGGTCGCTGTCGCGACGATCTGGAAGGCGCCCGCGCCGCTGTCGTCGGCATAGACATGGCCGACCGAGGCCGCGCCGCCGGCCACGTCGACGGACGTGCCGTCGCCCCAGTCGATGTGCCACGCGGCAATCGCGTCGGCACCCGGATCGGACGCGTCGAGGCCCAGCAGATAGCCGTCGCCCTCGTCGATCGTGGCGGGCCCGGCGATGGTGAGCGTTGGCGCGACGTTGGCGACATCGACCGCATGGGTGGTCGCGTAGACGCCGTCCTCGTCGCGGGCGGTGATCGCAATTATCAGCGCCCCATTGTCCGTGAACACGTGATCGACCGATGCGGTCGCGGCATTCACCGTGTCGCTGGTGCCGTCACCCCAATCGACGATCCACTGGCTGATCGTGTCGGCGCCCGGATCGGAGGCGGCGAGACCCAGCGTGTAGGTCGCGCCCTCGGACGTGGCGGCATCCCCGGTGACCAGCAAGGTCGGCGCCACTTCCAGCACGCGCACGTCGGTCAGGTAGGTGCGGGTGCCGCCGTCCCGGTCCGTGATGGCGCCGCGCACGGTGCGCACGCCGGCGTCGTTGATGTACGCGGCCGGCACCGTGACCGTCGCGTCGGTGCTGCCGACGATCTCGAACACGCCGTCATTGTTGAAGTCGTACGCGTAGGTGAACCCGGCCGCCGCATCGTCCGGCGACGGATCCGCCTGGCCGGTGAAGCCGACCGTGGCGGTTTCGCCCTCGCGGATCGGCGTGGCCGTGGTCGAGTTGCCGAACATGGCCGTTGGCGCGGTGTTGACGACCGTCAACATGGCATCGCCCTGGGCCATGTCGACGCCCAGCCCGCCCGAGCCGTCGCCGAAGACCGCGCGGACCGCCACGGCGTAGCCCGTGGGTCCGTCGTCGATGCCGAGCGCGAGGAGGTCGGCGTTGCTGAGCGTGATGTCGCCGCCATTTGCCGTGCCGTAGTTGGCCTCGTCCCCGAACGTCCCGTCGTTGTCGAGGTCCCAGGTGAAGGCGGTCGGCGTGCCGGCGGCCGTGGCGCGCAGCGTGACGCCCGCGCCCTCGGCGATCTGCAGGTTGACCGCCGTGCCGACGGTCGCGATCGCGGGCGTCGCGGGCGCAACCGTGACCGTGGACGCGGCCTGGGTATAGTCGGTGGTGGCCGGATCGGTCAGGAACGAGCCCGTGCCATCCTCGTCCGTCGCGACCACGACCGGCGTGAAGGTCCCGGTCGTCTGATAGACGTGGGACGCCGAGGTGGCATCGCTGGCATAGATGCCGTGCGCGCTGCCGTCGCCCCAATCGATTTCCCACCGGCTGATCGTGTCGGCGCCGGGATCGGTGGCGGCGAAGGCGATCGTGTGGGCGACGCCGACGATTGCCGCGGCGGGCCCGGTCACGGTCAGGGCCGGCACGGTGTTCGCGATGGTCAGCAGGGCCGAATCCGTCACCACGTTGCCCTGGTCGTCGGTCACCTGGACCGAGAGGTCATATGCGCCGTCGTCGTCCAGCCCGATCGCGACGAGGTCCGACCAGGTGAGCGCGGGCGCGAGGCCCGTGGCGTCGTCGAACGCGCCGTCGCCGTCGAGGTCCCACAGCGTGGAGACGATGGCGGTGCTGGTGGCGGGCGTGGCGTTTGCCGCCAGTGTGACGCCGTCGCCCTCCGCAATGGCGTAGGGGCCGCCGGCATCGACGATCGCCGGGGTGAAGCCCGGAATGCTCTCGATGCTGCTATACGCAACCGTGCCGTCGGCGGGATCGCTGGTCGTGATCGTGCCGTCGGGGATGATCGGGTCGGGCGGGAAGATCGGGTTCCCGGCCGAGTCGAACAGCAGCGTGTCGCTGCCCGGCCCGCCGGTCAGGGTGAAGCCTGCCGTCTGGGCGATCTTGTCGCCCGAGACCTGGACCGTGTCGCTCTCCGATCCCAGGTCGAGCACCAGCACGCTGCCGTCGGCGAGTTCGCGCACCGCGACGCTGTCGGCGCCGCCGCCGGTCGCGACCGAAAGCGCCACCGCGCCGGGCGTGTCGGACCGCACGCTGACCGTATCGTTGCCGGAGCCCGTGACGACGGACGTCGTGCCCGCCACGTTCAGCAGGTCGATCCGGTTGAAGCCGTCGCCGGCATCGATCGAGAACTCGTCGACCGTCGCCGCATTGATTTCGCGGATCGTGTCGTCGCTGTCGCCGGTAATCAGGCTGAGCGCCTCGATCCCCTCGTAGCTGACGATGACGGGCGCGGGCGTCTGGCCCGGCGCGACACGGGCGAAGCGCGCGACGCCGCCATTGGCGAGGCCGAGGCCGGTCTCCGAGGCGACATAGACGTCGCCATCCGTGCCGGTCGCCACGCCGCTCGGCTGCTCGAGCCCGACGCGCCCGCGCAGCACCTGGGCGAATTGCAGCATGCCCGTCGTCCCGTCGCGCTCGAACACCGCCAGTGCGCGGTCGGTTCCGCCCGTCACGTACAGGAAGCCGCCGTCGCTGGAGACGGCAAGGTCGTTGGCGCCCTGGATGCCGCGGATGCCGGCGACCCCGTCGTTCAGCGTCTGGACGAGCGACAGGGTGTCGGTCAACGAATCGCGCGCGAACACGGCAAGCACGCCGCTCTCGCCAGCGAGGTAGACATACGCGTCGTCGCCGCTCATCGCGAGAGCGGTGGCACTCGCGATGCCGAGCGTGCCGAGGTCGATCGTCTGCAGCGCTGCGGACAAGTTGGTCGGGTCGGCGACGACGAGCTGGTCGGCCGTCGCGTCCACGCCATAGAGCACTGAGCCGTCGGCGCTGACGACGAGGTCGCCGATATTGCCGAGCGCGCCCTGGGTGGCTTCGGTCAGCGTGCCGTCCGCGGCACGGTCGTACACGGCGATGCCGTCCGTCCCGCCCACAAAGACGTGCGCATTGTCGACCGCGATCGTGTCGAACACGGCGAGGCTCGAGAATTCGCCGACCGAGCCGACATAGGTGAGGTCGCCGGTCGTCGGGTCGCGGTCGAACACCGCAACCGCGCCGTCGGTCGCGCCGGTGACGTAGACGTTCTGGCCGTCGGGGCTTACCGCGATGGCGCTGGCGCCGCCGATGCCGTCGACGCCGTCCACCTCATCCTTGAAGAACTGGCGCTGGCCCAGATCGCCGCCATTGGCGACGACCACGACTTCCTCGTTCGTGTTGATGCCGTAGATCTGGGCGCCGTCGGGGCTGACGGCGAGACTCTGCAGGCCGGCGAGCTGGTTGCCGTTGCTGAGCGACGGCTGCGGCGCGCGGATGTAGAGGGATTCCGAATCCCGCAGGTTCAGGCCGTCGATGGCGGCAACCGTGCCCCCGACCGTGGCGTTGATGTAGTCGGTCGTCAGCCCCGGGTTGGCCGCGTTGGTGTCGGGCACCAGCGTCGCCCACACCGAATGCGCGGCGAGGGACGTGAGCGCCATGGGCGCGCCGGAACCGCCGAACAGCGGGTCGGATGCGATGCCGCCGATGGTGAGCGATTGCGAGAAGCTGCTCGCCGCATTGCCGGGCAGGATTCCGAGCGACGGCGCGGAAAACGCGATGTCCGACAGGTTGATGAACAGGACCATGTCGTAGTTGGCGTAGTCGTCGGCATAGCCGGCCGGCCCCACGTCGAGGCGCACGACCGCGGCCACCGCATCGGTGGGCGCATCGGCCAGCTTCTCGGCCGCGCCGAGCTGGAGATCGACGTCAGCGAGGAACGCGCCGAAGTCGGTGATGCCGGTCAGCAGCCCATAGGTCTCGGCACCGCCCGCGACATCGGCGATAAGCGGAGTCTGCGCGCCGTTAAGAAGGAACGGATTGACCTCGCGCGGACCGTTGAAGGTTTCGAACGGGGTCGTGCTCGCGCGGTCGGGCGTGCCGCCCGCCACGTTGCTCGCGAAGATGTACCTTCCGTCCTCGCCCTTGGGCGCCGTGGACAGAAGGAGCTCGGACCCGCTGCCCACGTGATAGGTGAGCCCCAGCCCGGCATACCCGGTCGCCTCGAAATAGCGGACCTCGAAGCTGTAGGTCTGGCCTGCGATGACGTTCAGCGTGCCGGCGACGGTCTGGTAGCCGTGCAGGCCATCGTTGTTGATCGTGAGAACGACCTGGTTCGATGCGTTCCGCACGGTCATGATCGAGCCGTCGTCGCTGGCCAGGTCGAACGTCACGGCGGCGCTTTGCGTCGCCGTCATCTGGGCCGTGTAGCGCGCGCCGAAATAGTCGGTGCGGAACGGATAGTCGAACGCCCCGGACCCGTTGCCCTGGTAAATCGACGAGTCGTAATAGGTCGCGGCGATTCCGACCGAGCCGTAGACCGGCACATTCTGGACCGAGGATGAGAGGAAGTAGTAATCGGCGCGGACCCCGGGGTCGGTGATATAGACCACCGGGTTGCCGCCCCCGATCCCACCGGACGTGTCGACCGTCGCGCCCGACGCATCGACCACCGAGCCCGACAGCTTCACCGTCCCGCCGGCACCACCCGCACCGGCACCACCGGCGCCGCCCGCGCCCCCATGGCCGCCATTGCCGCCGTCGCCGCCTTCGCCGCCATCGTCGCCGGCGTTGAGGCCGCTATCGCCGGTGTCGCCCGCGGAGCCCGCAGAACCTGGGTAAGCGGTCCCACCGACGCCGCCGCGCGCGGCGAGCACCGCGTTCTGGCCGACCATTACGCGGCCCTGGGCCTTGATCTCGAACGCGCCGCCGCCGCCGCCGCCATAGTAGCCATAGGCGCCGGCGCCGCCCGCGCCACCGAATCCGCCGCCACCGCCACCATCGCCACCAAATCCGGAGAGGCTTGAGCTGCCGCCACCGCCACCACCCCCGCCGCCGCCGCCGCCACGACCGCCGCCGCCGCCACCGCCGCCGGCACCACCACCGCTGCCGCCACTGATGTCGGAACCGGAGCCTGTATTGTAGCCGGCGGTTCCGGCCGCACCCGCGTCACCACCGGCCGCCGTCCCGCCATTGTTGCCGTCGGCGCCTTCGCCGCTGCCTTCAGCGCCGCCGCCGCCACCACCGCCGCCGCCACCGCCCGAACCGCCGGCACCTGCGGCACCTCCCGCGCCCGCGCCGCCACTGTTTACGCCGTTCGTGCCGGCGCCACCTGGGCCACCAACACCGCCGCCGCCGCCGGCACCGCCGGTGCCGCCACCGCCGCCGCTACTGGTACCCTCGAGGAATTCGTAGGACTCGCCGCCACCGCCACCGCCACCGCCACCGCCGGCCGTACCCGAGCCGGAGAGCCCGGACGTGCCATTGCCGCTTTCGCCCGACCCGCCGCCGCCGCCGCCGGCGCCCGTCCCGGTGCCACTGCCGCCGCCGCCGCCGCCGTTGCTGTTCTCTTCGCCGCCATGGCCGCCGTTACCGCCGTCTGTGCCGCCAGTCCCGGCGCTGCCGTTCTCGCCATAGGTTCCACCGGTCCCGCCGCCCGCACCGGCCGCCTGGCCACCGCCGGACAGGTTGAAGTCGACGTTTTCGCCGATATAGGCGTTGTTGCCGGCGAACAGGGAGAGCGCCCGGCTGCCGAATGCCGTCACGAACGAGCTGTCGGGAACGACCAGGTCGCCCGCGAAGCGGTATTGCGTCGTGCCGTTCGCGAGGAACTGCGCGAAGATGCCGTGATACCCGTTGCCGGACGTGAGGTTGGTGCTGGAGTCGGCGTAATAGTCGATGATGTCGTCGCCGCCGATATCGATCGCGATGGAGCCGGAGGCGATCTTGCCCGTTCCGGTGTTGAAGTTGATGGACGGGCTGACGATGTAGCGGGTCATCGCGCCGATCGTGGGCCCGGCGGCGGCCGGCGTGACGAGCGTCGCGGCGGTGATGTTGTCAACGAGAGTCGCCCCCGGTGTCCAGCTCACGTCGGCCAGGTAGGTGAAGTCGGAGGGCAGCTCGAAGGTCTGGAAGCCGGCATCGCCGAGCACGGTGACCATCTTTTCCACCGACCCGCCGCTGCGGGTCGTGCCGGAGAAGACGATGTCGTGGTCCATGCCATCGGACGAGGCCAGCGACAGGGAATAGAGCGTGAAGGCGCTGCCGTCGGCCGCGCCGAACGTGAACGTATCGCCCGGATCGCCCGGCGCGGCCGCGGCGCCGACCGAGGTGTCGAGCCCGATCGAGCCCGAGCTCTCGAGTGCGAAATCGTCCTCGCCATAGGGGTTCTCGGCACCGGTGAGGTCGCCGAAATCCATGACGTTGGCGAAGTTGGCGAAGGTCGAGAAGCCGCCCGAGGCCAGCACGACGTCGCCGAGCTGCAGCACGACGGTGTCGCCATCGACGGTAGCATCCACCGGGCGCGACTGGTCGTCGAAGGTCAGCGTGTCGGCGTTCGACCCGCCGATGATGCGCACCTCGCCCGCCCCGTCGGTGAAAAGGAGGTCGGCGCCGTTGCCCGACAGCTTGCCGGAGCGCACCTGCCAGTCGACCGGATCGGTGTTGGCCGCGTTGTCGACGATCAGCGACTCGACGTCGAACTGCAGGTCGGAGATCAGGTTGGCATGCACGGGCGCGGTCGGCGCGCCGGGAATCACCATCCGCAGCGTGTCGATGCCGCCGTCGCCGCTGACCAGCGTCGGGCCGCCGATGCGCTCGACGATGATCGTGTCGTCGCCGCCGCCGCCCTGGACGTGGGAGGAGAGGCCCGGCACAGCCTGGTCGATGGTCAACTCGTCGCTGTTCCCGCCGAGCAGGAAGTCGGCCTGCTCGAACCCGCCGAACGTCGCGTCGGCGATCGGCCCGAGCCCGGTGACCAGGCCCGACGTGCCGTCCTGGCCGAACGTCGCGCCCGTGGTCGGGGCCATGACGGCGCCGATGTCGAACACGATCGTGTCCGAGGCGCCCATGTCGCCGCCCTCGAGCACGATGCCCTGGCCGCCCTTTACCGTGGCCGTGTCGCTGCCCTCGCCGAGATCGACGGTCACGCCGGCGCCGGCGCCGAGGATGGTCACCACGTCGTCGTCGCCCGACCCGAACGGATCGGTGTTGATGGTGGTCGCGGCCGCGGTGTCCGCCACCGTCACGTCGTCGCGCGTCGCGGCGAGGTCGAGCTCGAGCGTGGCGAAGCCCGCATAGTCGATGCGCGCGAGCGGGCCCATGGTGAACCCGGTAATCGACGTCGCGTCCACCGTGCCCGGCCGGCCGGAGATGGTGTTGGCCACGTCGTCCACGACCAGCGCGTTCGTCCCGGCGCCGCCGGCAAGCACCAGCGGCACGTCGAGATCGCCGAGACTGCGCTCGGCGCCGACGCGCGCGTCGCCCACCGTCACCGTGTCGTCGCCGCCGCGCAGATCGACATGCGTCTCGGTCTCGAGGTCCCACACGCGCAGCGAATCCACGCCCGGCCCGTCGCCCAGCGACAGGTTCACCAGGTTCGCGTTTTCCGTCTGCAGCACGAGCTGGTCGTAGAAGCCCGGCAGCAGCGGATCGAACACGCCGGGTACGCCGCTGCGGAGCTGGTTGACGGTCATCAGCCAGTCGGTGTCGTCGACATTGTTGTCGTTGGCGAACGAGACCGTCTCGACGTCGGCGGTCAGCACGCCGGGGCCGCCCGCCACGCCGGTGGGCTGGCCGAGCAGGGTGATGTCGGCGGTGTCCGCGCCGTCGCCGCCGTCGATCACGATGTTGCGGGTGAGGTCGGGCACGATCACGTCGTCGTCGCCCGGGCCGAGCCGCAGCTCGACCGTCTCCACCAGCTCGTTGTAGCGCAGCGCGCCCGGCGCCACGAGGCCGGCGAGCGCCATGACACCGATCGTGGCGACATGATCCATCGGCTCGGCGCTGGCGTCGAAGATCACGCGGTCGTCGCCCGTGCCGCCATTCACCTGGAGGTCGGCCGTGATGCCCGCGGTGGTGCCATCCTTCCCGACGGTGACGACGTTCGCCCCGGCATTGAGCTCGATCGTCGTCGCCCCGGCGATCCCCTCGACCGCGATGGAATCGTCGAGCGTGCTGGCGTCGATTTCGACCGGGCCCGCGATCGTGCTGATGACGCGCAGGCTGCTGCCGTCGCCCGTCTCGTCGAGCATCAGCCGCAGCGCCTCGACCTCGGAGAAGCTCAGCCGGTCGCTCACCGCACCTGCGCCGGTGTCGACACGGTCGACGAACAGGTCGGTCGCGTAGAGCGAAAGGCTCGCCAAGCCGGCGATCGCCTTGCCGTCGCCCTGGATAACGACCGTGTCGGTGCCCCCGCCGCCGATCAGCGTGACCCGGCCGTAGACCGAGATCAGCATGTCGTCGCCTTCTCCGCCCAGGAGCGTCAAGGCGATCAGGTCGGAGACGTCGATGTTGGCCGTGCCGGCCGAAACCTGCAGCGTGTCGTTGCCGCCGAGTCCGAGCACCTGGAGCGAATCGTGCGCCGGGTTGCTGTTGACGATGAAGGCGTGGCTGTCGCGGCCGGGCGTCTCGTCCTGCAGCTCGACGATCTCGCGCATGACCTGGGTCGTCGTGCCACCCGTGGGATCGGCGCCGAGGTCGGTCTGGTCGAACTGGGCGTTGACGCCGGTGACGTTCAGCACGTCGGCGTCGTCGCTGCCGCTGAACGCCACGGTGTCGACACTGGTGCTCGAATTGCCCTCGCGCGGCGAGGACAGGTCGATGGCGAGCAGGTTGACGTCGGAGCCGGTCAGGTCGCTGATCGTGACGGTATCGGCGCCGCCGCCTGCGGCGATGGAGATGTTCTCGATATTGTCGAGCAGCAGGCTCTCGGGGATCGCCCCGGCATTCGCCGTCTCCAGCAGGACCTTCTCGACGCCGCCATCCATGACCTTGCTGAGCGAGATGACGTCGTCCGCCTCGGTGCCGCCGACCGTGCCGGTCGCGTACGACCCGCCGCTCAGCGCGAAGCCGCCGCCGACCGTCAACTTGTCGATGTCGGGAAGCGCCGGGTCCTCGACGAAGAGGTCGTTGCCGTCGCCCACGTTCCAGGAATAGATGTCGCTGCCCGTGCCGCCGACCAGGGAATTGATATCCTTGCCGCCGGTGAGGCGGTCGTCGTCGGCGCCGCCCATCAGCGTATCGCTGCCGAGCCCGCCATCGAGCCGGTCCGCGCCGGCCCCGCCCTCGAGCAGGTCGTTGTTGCTGCCGCCGATCAGCGTGTCGTTGCCGTCGTCGCCGCGCAGCATTGCCACGCCCGTGCCGGCATAGGCGAGCTGGTCGGCGCCCGTCCCGCCCGCGAAGTCGACGCTCGAGGCGACCGAGTTGTCGACCACGATCTGGTCGTTGCCGCTGCCGCCCACCGCTTCGACGTGCTTGACGTTCTCGAAGGTCTGACGGGCGCGCTCCACCCGCTGGCCGCCGTCCATGGCGAGGAAGCTGACCACCAGCGTCTCGCCGTTGCCCGGATTCATGGGATCGGTCGCGCCGAGCGAGGTGATGTTGAAGCCTTCGTTGGTCTCGGTGTCCTGGCCCTGCCGGTTCGGCCCCGTGTTCTGGCGCAGGTTCGCCGAGCCGCCCGGCCCGTCGCCCATATAGAGCGTGAGGTTGCCGCTGCCGTCGACCGCGCCGAGGACCGGCGGGTTGAGCACCACGCCGGCCAGGATCTGCGAATCGCTGAGCTGATAGATGTCGAAGTCGAAGACAACCTTGTTCACGAGCTCGTAGGTCTTGTCGACCAGCGTGATCTGGAACGGCCCCGCGCCGATCGAGGCGACTACGAACGCCTCGAGCCCGGCGCGCAGCGCGCCCGACACGTTGAAGATGCCGAACGGATCGGCATTGGCCGCGAGCGTGAGCTCGCCGATGCGCACCCGCCCATCATAGGTGTAGGGCGAGAGCGGCACGTCGGTCGGGAGCGAATGGTTGAGGTTGTAGACGTAGTCGGCCTGAGCGGCGTCCTGCGGCTCGGGCAGGTCGTTCAGGTCGAAGTAAATGTCGGTCGCGAAGAACACGCGCACGCCGGCCTGGAACTCGGCCAGCAGCAGGTCCGGCCCGACGGACGCGCCGGCCGAAATCTTGGCCGATAGCGTCAGCTCCGGCTGGTCCTTCGTTTCGGGCTGGGTGGTGTCGACGTCGCCGTCCTGAAGGTCGGCGGGTGCGGTATCCGGGATGTGGTCGTCGAGGAAGAAGCCGTCCGCCAGCCGGCCGGAATTGTCCGACAGGCTCGCCGCCAGCGCGGCATCGCTCGAGAAGTCGAGGCTGCGGGTCAGCGCGGCCGAACCGAACAGGTCGTAGCCGGCGTCGAAATTGAGCGCCGCGGACATCTGGAGGCGAAGCTCGGCGTTCAGGAAGGGGAAGATGATCGGGAAGGTGTAGACGAACTGGTAGCCGAATTCGAAATCGACGCCGAACGTCATCAGCTCGGGCGTCGTGTCGCCCAGCAGCATGTTTAGGACGAGGCCCGTGTCCTCGAGGAACGGGAACGCCATGTGGCCCGCGACGGATGCGAAGAACTCTTTCGTCACCTCGGACTTGTTGCGCGCTTTCGTCGAAGCTTCTTCGTCGGCCTTCTGCTCGATCAGCTTTTTCTCGAGCGCATCCTGCTCCTTGGTGTCGCCCTGCTTTTTGCCGATGCCGACCTTGACGTCGCCGAGCCCGGTCGAGCCGCTGATGCCCTGCGCGATGGGGCCGAGCTGCAGGATGTAGTTGAGGAACTCGACCGTGAGCTTGGTGGCGGTGAGCGCCTGCAGCGCCTTGTCCTTCTGAGCGGCGGTCAGGTCCGGGTCGAGCGCGGTAGCGAGGATGCCCGCGTCGATCGGCGTGACCTTGCCGATGCCGGCCGCCTCGCCCAGGTCGCTGACGATCGGGATCGGCGCTGCGAGGAAGGCGATCACCGGCTTGATCGGGTCGAGCGCCTTCTGGATCGACTGGATGGTGTTGTCGATGAAGTCGAAGAACGTGCCGAGGTCGAGCTCGACGTTTTCGAACGATCCGATGATGTCGTCGCCGAACTGCGCGTCCTTGGTGTTCGCGTGGTCGAGGTTGTAATCGAGCACCGCGTCGGCATTGACCGCGATGTTGAACGCGGTGGCCGACGACGGCAGCGTCGTGAACTCGGGCACGAGCGCCGCGCGGATGTCGAGGTTGGCCACCCCCGATCCCGTCATCACAGCGTCGACCTTGAGCTCGGAGAACTCCGTCCCCGACAGGCGGTTGTCGCCGTTGCCGTCCTGGATGTCGACCTGCATGCTGCCGGTGAAGGTGCTGGGCAGGGTGGCGTCCTGGGTGATCAGCGCGCCGAACACGCCGACGACGCCCTTCGCCTCGAAGCTGCCGTCCGTCCCGCCGTCGAGCGAGGCGACGAAATTGTCGATGGTCAGCTCGTTGGCCTGGCCGGTGTCGACGAAGAACAGCGACTGCAGCATGTCGGGCGTCTCGAACACGCCGAAATCGAGATCGAACTGCCAGTCGAAATTGACCCCGACTTCGTCGGCGATACCGAGCCGCGGATCGACGAAGGGATTCTCCGAGCCGAGCGCCAGGTCGAGATTGAGGTGCTCGCTCTCGCTGCCGAACAGGGTGAGCTGGAAGCGCACCTGGCTACCGTCGGGCGTGGTGGTGTCGAGAATCACCCCGTCCTTGATCATCGAGCCGAGCGAGGACGCAAGGCCGGTCTTCACGTCCGCGACGGTCGTGGTCGTGCCGTCGGACGGCGTGACCTGGAAGTCGGAGAGCGCGTCGGCGATGTGCTGGGCGATCTTGCCGGAGGGCCGATCCGCAAGCTGGGTGCCGACGAGCGGGATCGGCGCGTTGAACACGACCGTGTCGAGCTGCGTCTGGACGTCGTTCAGGTAGGTCTGCAGGCCGCCATCGTCGATGACGCCGAGGTCGGCGGTCAGGAGGAGGCGTGGCTCCAGCGTTTCGAACAGGATACGCCGTTCGTTGTAACGGGCGTCCTGCGCAGGGTTGCGCCGCTGTCGCGCGCGCCGCAGGCGGCGCGAAAGGAACCCCTCAAATGGCTGGGTCGCGGACCGGCCACCATCGCCGGCCGACGAAAAAGGATAGGCCACCGCGCTCCTCCAATCCATATGGGGGGATGAGGAACCGAGGACAGCAGCCGACTCCTGGCTTGATTATTCTTTTTCGACTTTACTATCCACCCGCGGCACCGACAGGCCGAAGCCCGCACCACCTCCGTCACGCCTTCCCGAAATCGTTCTGTTATTGGTTTAGCCACACCGGCTTCTGGGTTTCATTATCCATGGCCCGTCGGGGAATCCAAGCGAAAGTTTCGTTAACAGCGAACGATCGATCGATGGCGCGTCAGCGCACGCCGAGCCAGAGTTGTCCAGGAGACTGCGCCCTGCATGCCCTTGGCGTGATCCATCCGGTAAGTTCGCCTCCGGGCCCCGTTGGAAGGATTGAGGGGCGTCAATGATGCGGCGCGGGCCCGAAGGCGAACCATATCCGCGCCAATCGGCTGGCGAACGGGCCGAAGATCGACGCCGACGCATGGCGGCGGCGAACGGGCGCCGAAACGCGGTGAATTTCGCTACTGGTTCCCGGCGAGCTTCTGCAGTTTTTCCGTCTGGGCGATCGCGTCGGCAACCGCGCTGTCGAAGCGCTCCTGGCGCAGCTTGTTGTCCGCCTGCCGCTCCGACTGGGCCTTTGCGGCCTCGGCGACGAGGGCCTCGGCGTTGGGATGCTCCTTCAGCAGGGTTGCGCGGAACGTCCTGTCCGATAGCTGCGCGATTGTCTCCTCGGCAGCCTTGTTGCTGGCCGCGTATCCGTCGCGCGCCAGGGCGGCGGCGAGTTGAAGCCGCTGGGCCAAATCCTGCAAGCCGCCTTGGAGGCCCGTCGCGCTGGCGTCGACGCGGCTACTGACAGCAAGGCCGATGTCGGTGGGCACCCGCACCACCGCGCCGTTTTCGAACCCCGCGGGATCGGCGAGCGTCGGGTTGGCGCGCAGCAGCGCGGCTTCGGCGCGGCTCTGCGCCTCGGCCGGGTCAGGCCCCTCGACGACGTAGAGATTCTTCGCAAGGGTGGCCAGGCGCTTCTCGCGCCCGATCGTGGCAGTCGCCTGTGGCATGGTCCGGCTCTCCCGTATCCGCTATCGCCGGCTCACGATGCCAGCAGGTTGAGGGCGTCGAACGGCGGCTGCAGACCGCCCGGCAGCACGCGGATGTTGCCGAAGGTGAGGTTGCCGAGGACCGTGGCGCGTCCGGTCTGGCCGATCGACAACACCATCGCGTCCTGGTCCGAAAGGCGGCGGACGACATTGTTGGCGGCCACCACGCGCTGGGCTGCGATGATGACAAGGGCCGGGGTGATGCCGCCGGACTGCAGCCGGCACTGGTTCTCGCTGAAGATGCAGCTGGCGCCCGCCGCGTCGACGACAAGCACCATCGGCAGCGTGTCGTTGCCCTCGTGATGAAGCTGGTTGCCCGTGAGGGTGAGCTGGCGCTCCCTGACCGGCCCGAGCGCCGCGAGGTGCGCACGCGACAGGGCGAAGGCCTGGTTGTTGACTTCGACGAAGACCAGGTCCGCTTCGCTGCTGCCGGGCAGGCCCGACGCGACGGCGCCGGCGGTGTTGACCTGACCGCCGGTAGCATCCGACGCGAGGCCCAGCGCACCCGCCCGCCCGATCTCGATTCCGATCCAGCCCAGCCCCTCCCCTTCGCCGGGCGACAGCACGCCGGTGATCTGGTTGGCGCGGACGGAGAGATTGAAGTAGGGGGCGATGGCGAGGACGCCGATCGCGGGAATGGTGGTCGCGCGCGGGCCGATCTCGGACAGTACGTTACCCTCGACCGTGAACCTGCCGACTCCGCGCGCGGCGATCCCGGCGATGTTGGCGCCGGTAGCCGACGTGCCGACGGCGCGGATCGTATTGCCGACAACCTGGCCATCGCCGATCTGGGTCAGCAGCAAGGCGGCGGCGCCGGCGGCACCGCGGAACGTCGCAATCTCCTCGATCACGTTGTTGTCGACGGCGATGTGGCGCACCGACGCTTTCGGATCGGTGGCGATGGCCGCTTCGCCGCAGCGTCGGATCAGGTTGCGCTTGACCAGCAATGTGGTCACGTCGCCGTCGATCCTGAGCCCCGCGCCGGCCAGGTCACCGATACGGTTGCCGACGACCTGGACCTCGACCGGAACCTGCGGAACGATTCCCTCGATCAGCCGGACGCCGTCGCCCGCCCGGGGGCCGCCGCTGATCTCGTTATCCTGCAGGCGCAGATTGTTGACCCCGAGCCGGAGCGCGTCGCCCGACGAGGTCACCGTGCAGGTGTCGAAGTGCGTCGAGCCCGTGGGCGGCTCGACCCAGGCGACAATGGCGCCGACCTGGATGCCGAGGAGCAGGTTGCGTGACAGCACGGAAGCGGCGAGGTTGATGGCCAGCCCGTCCATGCGGATCGCCGCCTGGCTGCCGAACAGGATGTTGTCGAGCGCCCTGAATTCGGCCAGTGCCAGGTACCCCGGCCCCTCGCCGTCGCGGTCAATGGCCGACAGCGAGGCCAGCGCCACAGGCGCGATCGCCACGCATTCCTCGATCTTGATGGCAATCGCGATGCCTTCGAGCGCGATGCCCTGATCGGCACGGTCGCCGCTCCCCGCGACAAGCACGGCGAGGCGGCGCAAGGCGACGCCGACTCCATGGGTGACCTGCACGCCTGCCGCGGACGGCGCATTGCCGGCGGCGTCCCCAGGCAAAACGAGCACCGTCAGCCGCTCGAGCTGGACGTCGATCGAGCTCGCGACCCGGATCGCCGCGCCGCCGCCGCGATAGAGCAGCAGCGTTCGCAGCCCCTGGCCGGACAGGGTGATCGCCTGCCGGTTGGAGATGGTAACCGGCGTTTCCAGCTCGTAGTTGCCGCCGTCGAGGCAGACGGTGCCGCCCGCCGGGCCGATCTGGTCGATCGCGGCCTGGATGGTCAGGATGCCCGAGTTGTGACTCTCGGCGGTGACGCAGACGGTGCAGCCACAGCACGCCGCCGCGTCGCCGAAATCGGGCGGCCAGAAAACGCGGCAGTCCTGCACCGAACCGGGAAACGTGACGATGGCGAGCCTGGCGTAGTGACGCTGGATCCCGTCCGGCGGCGCCTCGCGCAGTTCCTCGATCTGCGTACCGGCGATGCGCGCGGCGAAGCGCCAATGATCCATTTCCCGGAAGCCGCCGAGCCCCGGCGCGGTCGAGAACGACACCACGATTCCGGACTCGAGCACGATTTGCGCTCCGTCGGCCGGCACCGGGATCAGGCCGTCGGACGTGTTGAGGTCCAGGTTCGCCCACTCGCTGCCGTCGGCAAGGCGGACGATGCCACGCTGGTCCCAGCGGATCAGACGGCTGCGCCGCGCGTCGGGCGTATCCCCGCCGACGCCGGTCGGCACCAAGTCGGCGGGAATGGTCCCTTCGAGCTCGATCTCGCGGGTCTCCTCGTGCACCAGCGCGACGCGCAGCATCGCGCCGGAGCGGTGATCGAGCTCGCGATTATCGTCGGTGACCTCGACCCAGTCGCCGGCCCGAAAGCGCAGGATCTCGTCGCGCCCGATGCGGCGCACGGTGATCCGGTTTGCCGGGGTGGCGAAAGTCTCGATGGCGGCGGCGACAGACGCATTCTCGCGCGAGAACTTGAACCGTGCATCGCCCTGGCTGTCGCCCACCAAGTGCAGCTCGACGCGGTAGAACTGGTTCTCGAGTCCCGTGTAGCCGTCGGTGGGCGGCACCAGGCACGGGTCTTCCGGGTCTTCGATGTCGATCGTGTCCGTCGTCAGTCGTGCGGTCGACGGCGCCATCTCCGCCTGCCAGCCGGCGAGGTCGGCGTCGGGCATCGCGCATGTCGCATTGGCGCCAACGTTTTCGAGCAGGCGGACCTGCCACACGGTCTGCCAGCGCGTCGCGGTGTCGATGCCGCCGAGCGCCGGCTCGAGCAGGTCGGGCTCCTCCAGCGGCGTCACCTCGCGCCGCCAGGCCACGATGTAGGCGAGGTGCGGCCCGGCGGCCTCGGTGAGTTGATCGGGTATCGGCCAGTAGGGCTGCCGGTCGTAGGGCAGGAAGTCGCTGCCCTCGGGCGAGATCGGCTCGTCGAGCACGCCGGCGGGACCGTCCGGCGTCTCGCGGCCGCGGTCGAACACCGGCAGCGGAAAATCGTCGTTGCCCGAGCCCGGGAAGTTGGCGGCCCCGTGGCATTCCAGGAGCATGCCGTCGAGATACATGCGCCCGCGCCCGATCGACATCGTCGGGCCGGGACCGAGGTCGATCTGGAAGCCGGTGATGGTTTCGCGCGGAACCACCGCGCGGCCGATGATGTCGACGGTCTCGGCGCGCAGGCGGCGCTCGAAGATCGCCACCATCTCGTTCCAGTCGGCGTCGAGGGCCGCACGCCCTTGCTGCAAGTAGACCCCGGCGTAATCGCGAAGGGAGTCGAAGCTGTCTCTGCTGTAGTCGCCGCTCATCGCTGCTCGTCCTCCCTATGTCTCGAAGAACACGCCGGCTTCGAGACCGAATCGCAGGTATTCCTCCAGCCGGATGCGCAGATTGGTTTCGCGCTGCGGCTGGAACAGCTGGTGGTAGACGCCCATCTCGCTCTCGTCCGAGGCGCCGTGGCGGATTTCGACCGGCGCCGCCTCGCGAAGCTGTGCGTAAGCGGGGGCGCTCGAACGGAGGGCTGTGAAGCTCGGAATCAGCCAGCGCGCGATGCGCATGACGATCAGCGCACGCTCGGCCGCGCTCACCTGCGTGCCGAGCTCCGCCTCGCGTTCGGCGATCGCCTGTTCGATGGCGAGTTGCGGCTGGCAACGGTAGCGCCGCGGCGTGATCGAGCCCGCCGGCACGTAGGAAAAGCGCATGCAGCCTTCCTGGCGGCGCAGCGCGCGCACCGGTGCCGAGGCGTCGCCGGGGGCGCGAGCGAACAGAATGGCGTTCGATACCATCGGGAACGAGCGCGCGAAGATGCGGCCGACGACGGTCGTCGCGATCATGCTGACATTGCCCGCGGGCTGGAGAGTGGGATCCGCCGGGTCGTCGATGCCGGCGATGGCGACGGCTTCGGCGCTGTCGATCGAATCGGCGGCCGCGGCGTCTACGATGGAGTTGCGGATGGTGGCGTTGGTGGTCTCGAACAGGCGCAGAGGACCGGTGATCGCGCGGTCGATCTCGAGCTCGACGCCCGTTGCGGTCACGATCAGGCTGGTCGCGCCCGGAGTTGCGGGCCCGCCAGCCGCGGTCAGCGCCAGCCCCGGGATCAGGGTCATGTGGCGCAGCGTTGCGGCGCCGAGCGAGACGCCGCCGCCGTCCGGCACGATCCGCACCGCGCCACCCTCGATGACGACACCGTCCAGCGTGATCCGCGCATCGGCGCCGCCGGAGATGTCGAAATCGCCGGGCAGCCGCAGCACCGGCCGCGCGCCGTCGGCCGCGCGCAGCTCGATTTCCGCGCCGGCCGCGGCGGCGATCGCGAGCGGCCCGGCGATGACGTCGTTGGTGACGATTTCGACGATGCCGCCGGCGGCGGGCAAGGCGTCGATGGCGTCCTGCAGCGTCGCGAATGCGGGGTCGGGGAAGGCGACCATGGGCCGCCCGCCGGTCGGCCCCGACAGCGTCGCCGCGCGGTCGTACTCGCCGCCGCCGATCTGCGCCGGAAAGGCGACATGGTAGCTGGTGCGGACCTCGCCCTCCTCCTCCAGCGGGAAGGCAATGCGACCGAGCACCGGATCGACCCGCACCAGTGCGTTGGCGGGTGGCACCTCGGGCGCCGGGGCGCCTTCGATGGCGGCAAGCTCGTTCGGGTCGATGATGTCGTGCGGCGAGTGGTTCCAACCGGGCCCGTCGTCGGACAGATCGCAGGCCTGGATCCGCGTGCGCGGAATGGCCACGCCGTCGACGGTGATTTCGAAACTCAGCAGGCGGCCCGCCTGGTTGCGGCCGTAATAGGACGCAAGGTCCGCATCCAGCATCCGCCGCGTGATGTCGCCGGGAACGTTGAACGGCGTGGCGAGGCTGGTGATCGTGTCCTCCGCCTCGGGCCGGTTCACAAGCTGGCGCGGCGCACCCAGCGGGTCGAACAAATAGCGGCGTGCGTCCACTTGGGTCGTCGGCACATTGCTGTGGCGCCGCGCCTCGAGCCGCCAAAGGAATATGCCGATGTTGGGCAGGTTGTGCTTGCCGCCGACGCTCTTGCGGCCCTCGTTGCGGACGATCGACCGCACGTCCACCGTGCGGGTGACGCGATCGAACGCCTTTCCCAACGGCTCGAGCGCCAGCGCGTTGCCGATATCGGGGGCCCAATGATGGTCGGGGCGGATGTGGTTCATGTGCTGGCAGGTGGCGACGAGCTGGAAGTACTCGACGGCGCTGGCCGGCCACCCGGTGACATCGCGCGCGAGCTGCTCGAGCACCGCGACTGTGCCTTTTCGCCGGCGGTAGCCGATGGTGTTGGCCACCTCGGCGCGCGGGCCGACGGTCACCGCGTCGATCTGATGCAGGGTGCGGTATCCGATCACGCCACCGAGATAGGGCGCCGCCCAGTCGGCGCAGGTCTCGATGAACAGATCGTCGAGGAGCTGCTCGATGTTCTCCTCGATCACCGCGCCCTCGCGCGCCATCACGGCGATCAGCGCGCGCAGCGCACCGCCCTGCTCCGCGTCACGGATGCGGTAGATCGCGGGAAGCAGCTCGTAGAGGGCCTCGGCGCTAATGCGGTTCATGACATCGGCTCGAGCGAATCGAACGGTTCGGGCGACAGGGTCAGGATTTCGGCCGGCAGCAGCGTGCCCCCGGCGCCGCGACGACCGCCCCGCGATACCAGCAGGCGGTGCGGCACCTGCGCGGTCTGCGGCGCGACATCGCGATAGAGCCGGTCAATGTCCACGGCCACCACGCCGGCCACCCGGTGGGCCATCGCGGCGACCTGGCTCAGCGCCACCGGCTCGGCGAACGCCTGTGCATCGAAGGAGAACCCGTCGCGCAGCGCCGCCTCGACGGCGGAGAGCACCGTGTCGGTCTCGCGGTCCGGGGCTACGGCAACGCGCAGCCCGAGGCGGAAATGGACCGGCTCGTAGGACAGCAGGTCGACCTGCACGAACGGGTCGCCGCGGTCGCGGAAGGCCTCGAGCAAGGCCGGATAGGTCGGCCCGCTTTCGGCGACGACGCTGCCGCCGGGACCGGCCACGGTCACCACGACGCGGCGCGTCTCGCCCTCCCACACCCAGCGGGCGTCGGCCTTGGCGATGCCGGGATACCCGAGCGCGAAGTCGCGGAAATCTGTCAATGAGACGACGCGGCCGAGGGTCAGGGTATAGATCGGGGCGTTGCGCCGTGCGTCGGCCGCGCTTTCGGCGTCGTCACCGCCGGTCGCCGGCAGCGGGTTCGTCACGTCGCGCAGGCCGAGGGGCCGGTCGAGCGGCAGGGAGAGCTGGCCGGCGCGGACATTGCCGGCGAGCCCCAGGCCCTTGCGGTATTCGGCGACGATGTTGTCGCGGCCAGCATGCGGCCTGGCGCCCGAGCGTCCTTCGCCGAAGCCGATCACGGTCTGGCCGTCGTCGGTCAACCGGGTCGCGTAGACTCGAGCGTTCGGCTCGCGGGCGTAGAGATCCGGCAGCTCCTGCCACAGTACGCCGTCGACACGGAGCCGCAGCGTTGACGCGACGCCGTTCTCGGTGGCCGCGACCAGATGCGTCACCGGATTCTGCTTGAGGACGAATTTCTGGAAGGGCCGCGACGGGTCGCCGCTTCCCAGAATTTCCGTCACCCCCTCACCGTGCGAGGCGCGCGCCACGTTGCCGTGGACCGTCACGGTCGCCCGGTCGAAGGCGGCGTCGGGTGCGCTCGCCAGCAGCAGCCGCGTGTGTCCCGAATCCGCGGGCTCGACATGATCGAGAATGGCGATCGCGGCGATGGTCTCGACATCCGCGTCGGCGGCCACCGGGGCGAGGGAAGCGGCCGCCGCCTGTGCGAGGCCGGAATAGCCGTCCTCGGCACGCAGTTCCCATTGCAACGTGCCGGGCATCGAGGGAACGGGCTGCGGCGGTGCCAGAAGGGTGAGCCGTGTGCCGCGGCCGACGATCCGTGCGGGTGCGTCCTCGGCAGCGATGGTCAGCGCGTCGGTTTGGACGAGCACCTGGGCCCGGCGGCCGGCGAAGATCAGCCGGCGCTCCTCGGGCAGGTCGGCGGCGCGCAGGTCGAGCTCGACGTCGCTGCCCGATACCCAGTCGAACAAGGGCGCATCGGCAATCCGGATCTCCCGGCTTGCGCCATAGGCGGAGACGCGGCGGTAGTCGGCACGGAAGGTGGAGAGGCTGGTGCTGGTGTCGAACGTCAGGCGTGTTGTCCGCCCGCTGACCGCGTAGCGCGATTCGCCGTCATCGACCGTTGCGTCGATGCCATAGAGACGCGGCGTGCCCGTCGCCACGGTAAGGACCACCCAGCCGCCCTTGACGAAGCCCTTGTAGACCGCGTCGAGCGAGATCTGCGCGCTGCCGGGAAAGAAGAAATCCCAGTCGCCGGGATTGTCGGCATCGCCCTTGATCCGCGACGGCGACGGCTCGCCCCCCAGCGGGATGAAAATGAGGACGCCGGGACCGGGCACGTAGCCGAACGTCGCGCGCTGCTCGGCCGACAGCACGCGCGGATGCGGCGCGTTGAAGCCGAACAGCGACGCGCGGTCGGCCAGGACGAAGAACCGGTGATCGCCGCGCGCGGGCGTCCCCGGCAGATGGACGGAATCGAGCGGCCGGTCGAACGTCACGCGCGTGCGGCCGAGGTTCGGAAACACGTCGACCGCCGCGGCCTTGCGGAAATCCCAACGGTCCGAACCGACGTCGAATCCGGGTGCGCCCGGATCGATGCGCTGGCGGCAGGCGACGAGCACCGCGTCGCCGATATTCACCCCACTCGCGACGCCGTCGAGCCAGACGCCCGCGTCGCCGTCGTCGGGGGCGATGTAGCGGCTCTGGCGCGGCCGCAACGCGTTCCACGCGACGCGCGCGGTAAGGTCGTCGAGGGTCGCGAAGACCTGCGGCTGCTCATCCGGGCCGGGCTGGCTCTGCACCCGCGTGCCGGCGGGGACGTCCAGGTCGGTCACGTCGGGCACCGCGCCGGGCGGATCGTCCATCAGCAGGACGAGGTCGGTCTCCGCCGCCGCGCCGGGCGGCAGGCGGTAGCCGATCAGCCGCGCGATCTCGCCGATCGAGAACCGCTCGAGCGACGTGCCGATGAAGGCCTCGTTGGCGTGGCGCTCCTGGTAGAAGCTCAGCACCTCGCAGACCGACGCCCAGGCATCGATCAGCGCGATGGAAAAATCGTCGTCGGCCCTCGTCCCGAGGTCACCGAGCGCCGCGTGCTCTGCCGAGGCGAGCGCCGTCAGCATCGAGGCCTTGAAGCGGCCGTGGTCGCCGACGCGATAGGCGATCGCGCTGAGGTTTGGCCGGTTGGCGATGGAATTGCTGGTCGCCGGCGCCGTGCCCTCGCAGCACCCGCACGCGTCCGGTGTGTCGATGTCCGGGAAGCCGATGACGATCGGTCCGTCGGTCACTTGCCACCTGCCATCTCGACCTCGACCGCGCCGTGCTCGGGAAAGTTGGGATCGCTTTCGAGCTGCGCGATTTCGAGCCGGCCGAGCCCGATGACGCCGTCGAGCAGCGGCTTGGGGTCCGGCCGGCCGCGGCGGCGGAAGCGGGTCGCCTCGACCGAGGTGACGCCTTCGATCGCCATCACCGCGGCGTAGATCGCGCTCAGATAGACCGGCTGGCCGAAGGTGAAGTTGTCGGGGTGGAAAAAGCCGGTGCGCCCGCCCGGCAGGACGCGGGCGCTCAGCGCCTCCAGCACCTCGCGCCGGACCTCGGAGCGGAAATGGTCGGGGCTGGCGCAGACGAAGAGATCGAGCTCGAGCGCGACGAAGCGGGGCGCGTCGATCTCCAGATCGTAGCCGGCCATCCGGAAGCGCTCGAGGAACCCGCGCAGCTCGTCCTCGAACTCCGCCGTCACGGGGCGGCCGCCGAACCGGTCGACCGTGACGAAGACCGTGTGGCCGTGGCCGTTCCAGCGATACGTGGCGGCGGCGCGCTGCACGTCGGGGTGGCGGCGCGCGACATCGGCGTAATCGTCCGGCGTTACTGCCCGCTCCTGGCGGCGATAGGCATAGGGCGCGGCCTGGCGCACCTCTTCCATGGTTTCGGGATCGACGCCGCCGCTTGCGGGAAGCGGGTTGCGCACGCCGACGATGCCGCCGGTGACGGTGGCGACATGACGGATCGAGTCCGCGCCGACATTGCCGACTATGCCGTTGCCGATCCGGTAGTCTGCGGTGAACGCGGTGCCCGATGCCGGCCGGAGCCCGTTGCGGTCGTCGCCGAAGCGCAGGCTTGCCGTGCCGTCGGTCTCGGTCTCGACGCAGAACTGCGTATCGCCGGGCACCGACTGCAGGAGGTCGCGCCGCGCTTCCCACACGGTGATGCCGATGGCCGTCTCGCCATGCAGGCGGATCGCCGGCCGCCGGTTGTCGGACCGTTGCGCCGTCGCCGCGAACGCCGATGCGGGCGGGTTGTCCGCCGCGTAGGGCGAGACCTGGGTCACCGGGCCGTCCGGCAGTTGCGGCCGATAGCGTGGCGGGATCGCAACCGGCGCGGTGCGCGCGCAAGGGTCGTCGGTGGGCGGCGGCACCAGATGGAGGTGCGGTTCCGGCACCCGGCCGAGCGGCACGCCGGCGACGCTGCGGCCGTGATCCGCCAGCACGATGTTGCCCAGCGCATGCGAGACGCGCTCGACCAACCCGCCGCCGACGCTCTCGTCGAGCCGCGCGGAGATGCAGAAGGGGAACGGCAAGGCGTCCTCCTCCGCCCAGCGGACCTCGGTGATCTCGGCGCCGACGAGATCGTCGGTCAGTCCGGATTCCACGGCGGTGATGCGGACGGCATGTCGGTTGCGGGGATTCGCGTCCGCCTCGCGGCCGGTGCGCGGGCCGAGCCGCTCCTCGAAGACCAGCACGTCGCCCGCCGCCAGATCGGGCAGGTCGCCGGCGAGGGTCGCGCGGGTCGCGCCGCCGGGCAGGCAGCACTCCTGGTCGCCCCAGCTATAGAAATCGATGTCGTTGTGGCGGACGAACAGCATCTGCCGGTGCAGCGGCTCGAAGACCTGCGGACCGCGCACCAGCGCCTTGTCCGCATCGGCCGGCGCAAGCACGGCGTCGAGGCCGATCAGGCGCGTGAGAAACTGCTCCGCCCCGGGCTGCACCGTGATGCCGTCGACGATGGTCTCGACCTGCATCCAGACGCGGGCATTTCCGCCATCGTGCATCAGGTAGTCGACCATTCGTGCGTGCCGGCGGACCGACGGACGGCGGCGCGCCGTGGCGAGGTAGGCCTCGGTCGCCACCGCGTCCTGGGCATAGCTCAGCCGGTCACCGGTGTAGGCCAGCATTTCGACCAGGGCGATGCCGAGGTCGGCGGCGCTGCGTTCGCTCCAGCCGGGCATGATCTGCGCCATGCGCTGGAGCATCAGCCGGCGAAAGCTCTGATAGTCCTTGGCCAGGTAGGAAAGCGACGGCGGCGGCGCGATCTCGTCGGGGCAGTCGAGCCGCGGCGCGCAGTCGAAATCGCTGGGGCACTCGACCTTGAACGAGAAATCGACCCGGGAGAGGAGGCGGTCGATCCCGGCCGGCGGGCTGAGGGCGCCGGGGCTCGCCACCAGCCGCAACGTATAGGTCGCATAATCGCCGCTCGAATCCGTACGCAGCGCCAGCACCTGGTCCGCCTCGGGCTGGCCGGTCAGGAAGCCGGGCATGGCAGCCTCGATCGGGTCGAACAGCGTCACGTCAGGCGCGCTCGCCGGTGTCACCCATTCCAGCCCGACGCCAGTGATTCGCTCGCCGCCCGTCAGCTCGAAATTGTCGAGTGTGAGCGCCGGCGCCGGCTTGAGGAAGCGGAGCAGCAGGGTGCGCTGGCGTGGCGTGCCCGGCGGCGCGTCGTTGTCGACCACCTCGAGAAAGTCGATGCCGTTGAGCGTCGGGTGGGCGAGGACCAGCTCGCGGCGGCGCGGATCGCAGCACCGGTAGATCATTGGCCGGTCTCGCGCTGGAACTCGGCCGTCACCTGTTCGCCGGTGGCGATCAGGCGGTAGACGATGCGGATCCTGAGCGTCGAATCCTCCGCTTCGGTCTCGACCGCCTCGACCAGGATGCGCTGGCCGAGATGCTGTTGCAGCGCGCCCTTGATCATGAACTCCGCGGTCGCCGCGGCCTCGGTGCTCGCGGGACCGAAAATGAGCTGCAGCACGCCGGCGCCGAAGTCGGGCCGGTTGACCCGTTCGCCGGGGTTGGTGAACAGGATCTGCTCGATCAGGTCGCGAACATGCTCGGCCCCGTCGGTCGTCGCCGTGCGCTTGCTGCCGTCGAAATGGTAGGGATAGTCGAGCTGCACCGGTTCAGCTCCCGATCACGCGCGTCTGCGCCTGCACCGGGATCAGCGGTGTCCCGGTCGGCGCGCAGATGCTTACGCTGTCCATCAGGATCACCGGTACGCCACCGGCGAAGACGCGCGTCGCCGCGACGATGAAGTTGCCGGTGACGCAGGGGCCGTTGCCGCCCGGCGGAACGAAGCCGCAGCCGGCGACGAGATAGGGCGAGGACTGCGTCACCACCGGCTGGCCCATGACCGTGACCCGCGGAAACGGGGCGGCCGGCGTCGCCTGCCCGCCGTGGCTGCAGGTGACCGTGGCGCCGAGATGGAGGATGGGACCAGGCATCGCCGACCTCGCCTCAGATGACGCTCAGCGCGCCGTTGTTGATCGTCACCGCGGGCCCGGTCATGACGATGCTCGCCCCGCGCCCGTTTTGGATGTAGATGCCCGTGTCGTTGACGATCAAAGACGCGCCGGCCGCGGTCTTGATCACGATGCCGCCGGTCGGCCCGGGCAGGTCGGTGATGGTGATGCCGTTCTGCAGCACGGTCTGGACGGTGACGGCCGAGAGCCCGGGCGGGGTGAGCTGGTGCAGCGCCGGGACCTCGGCCGCGGAGCCGTAGAAGCAGCCGGTCCAGATCGGGTAGTCGGGATCGCCGCGCTCGAATTCGATCCACACCCCGGCGCCGATCGGCGGCACCCCGAGCAGTCCGGTCTGGATGCCGGCCACCGGAAAGCACGGCATCGCCCAGCTCGTCGGCGCGACGGACGAAACGTCCGGCACGATCGCCAGGATGCGGCCGGTGAGCAACGGGTCGATGTTGTTCACCACCGTTCCGCGATACTTGCCGTAGTAGGTCTGGGTCATACGGGCACCGTTGTCTGCGTTGGCAGCAGCCCGCTTCGCGTAAGCGTGAACGACTGCTTGTAGGAACCGCGCGAGAGCTCGTGGTTGACGGACTCGACGTAGTGCACGCCGTCGAAGGCGATGCCGGCGCCGCGCACGCCGACCAGTGCGCGCGGCTTGAGGATGCGCCCGTAGCGCAGGACGTCGATCGTCCCTTTGCCCTTCACGGCGTCGGAATGCTGGGCCGCGTAGGCGAATCCCCGCGCCACCGCCTCGAACGGGTTGAGCCGGGCGGTGTTTGTCAGCCGCTTGATCTTCGGCGGCAGCGGCGGGATGGCGCCGAGCGGCGGAAAGAACGGGATCGCCGACGGAATCGGGATCGGGATCGGCGCCTTGGTCAGCGCGTTCTGGATGAAGACAATCGGGATCTCGGTCCCGTCCTTGTCGAAGGTGAAGCTCAGCTCCTCGGCGTTCGTGGCGAAGCCGGAATCGACCGTGATCGCCGGCTGCACTTCGCCGAGGCGAATGTCCGGCCCCCAATAGGCGAAGCTGGTTGCCGGCGCGGGACCGGGCTCCATGAAGAAGGTGTAGCCGGCCTCCTGCGCCAGGTGACGGATATAATCGAGGTCGCTGTCCTGATGGCGCGGAATCTTTTCGGTCGGCAAAGGCGGGCCTTCCAGCGACGGGATGACCTTCGGGATCACGCCGAGCCACGCATACTTGGCGAGGATCAGCGCCACGCGGGCGAAGGGCGGCATCGCCGGGTAGGGGATGCCGGAAAAGTCGAAGACCTCCATCGCCGCGGTCAGATCCTTGCCCATGACCTTGAGGGTCGAGGGGTTCTTGCCGTTGGCGGGCTGGATCTCGGTCCGCGTGACGACGCCGTTGATCAGGCCGGTGGCGCGGCCGTTGATCGTCGCCACGACGGCGACGCGCAGGATCGGCAGGGCCGCGCCGCCGGACAGCAGGAAGACCGTGTTGAGCGGCGAGTTCTTGTCGAGCGCGAACTCGAGGCTGAAGCCGCTCTGGGTTTCGCCCGAGTTCGACTCGACCGAAACCTTCTGCAAGGCGTCGATCACCTCGCGCGGCGCTGGGATCGGGACCCCCGGGCCGAACATGACGGTAAGATCGATGCCCTTGATCATCGCCCTAGCTCTCGTCCGGCCCCGGCACGCCTTGCGGCAGGGTGATGCGGAGGCTGCGGTCGAGCTCTTCCAGCTCCTCGGCGAACACGGCGCCGTTGGCATCGCACAGCATCCAGAATGCCTCCGGATCGCCGATCTCGGCGGCGACGATCTGGTCCAGCCGCTCGCCCTGCCTTACCCGGCGGACGCGCAACGTCGCGAACGCATCGGGCGGCGGCGACAGGCGGCGGCGCAGATAGGCGATCTCGACCCCGTCCGGGCCGACGATCGTCACGGTGGGAACGCCGTGATAGCGGCTGTTCGGCGGGAAGTCGGTCTTCTCGACGATCCCGGCCTCGAACATCGCCTGGATCGGGTTCTTCACGGCAGTCCTCCGATGCCGAACGACGAAATCTCGCCGCCCACCGCGCGGCCGGCGAGCTGCTCCTTGGCCTGTAGGTAGGCCATGAACAGGCTGCCGCCGCGGTGCTGGAAGCCGAGGTCGTCGACCGTTAGCACGCGCAGGGTGAGGCTCACCTTCGCGCGGATCGGGTTGAGCGCCGGGTCGAAGAACTCCTCGGTGATTGCGAGCGCCGTGACCCGGACCGGCACGATGCGGTTGCGGCTCCAGATGAACAGCGCGAGGGGCGTTTCGACCGGCGAGATTTCGAGCGTGCCCGCGGCCGACTGGTCGTTCCGCCGGTTGAGCTGGGATGCGGTGGGGTGGATGATGGTCTCGAGCGCCGCGAGCTGCGGGAAAATGCCGGCGTCGAGCGCGGCGGCGTTCTGGTCCGGGAACTCGAGCTGGTCGGTGGCGTCTAGCTCGGCCTCCAGCGTGATGGTCTCGACAGCTGGGCCGGTAAGGCGAAGCGCCTGCGAACGGTTGGGCTCGTCGGCGACGGACCGGACCTCGAACGAGCGTTGCAGCGTTTCGGACGCGTATTGCAGCGTAATGATGCGCTGCACCGCGCCGCCATTGGGGTCGATCAGGACCAGCCCGGCCCGATTGAGCTTCGGCGAGCGCGGAAAGCCGGTCATGTGATCCTCACCGCAACCTGGTCGAAATTGGCACCGGTCGAATCAGCGACCCGCACGTTGACCGTGCCGGCAGAGGTGCCGATGGTCAGGGTCGCCTTCGTCTGGTCCGACGGGTCCGGCGTGACCGTGCAGCCGAGCGCCGCGCCGAAGATGCTCCAGGTCAGCGTCGCGCCGGCGGGCAGCGTGCCGGGAACCGTGTCGACGCTGAGTGAAACCGTCTTCGGCGCGGGCGCCGCGCCGCCACCGCTCGGCGGGCCGGCGCTTTTCGGCGTGTTCACCGGCGAGGCGCTCAGGTTCGTGACGGCGGGCTTGCCGACGTAGTCCTCCTCGTTCTCGACGCCGTTGACGGTCGTGACGAACTTCACGTCGCTCCCGCTGATCTTGAGTGTCCGGCTGTGTGCGGTCAGCGTGAACTGCGTCCAGCGCCCGGCGCCGGTCGCACGTGGATTGAAGAAGTGGAATTGCTGGTCGAGCGTCAGCGTGACCGGCAAGCGGTTGCGCGGCGACGGGTTGGACCGGCTCTGCACGTTGTCGCCGACCTCGATGAGGGATTTGGCCGTGCCGACATTGTCGCCCTGTACGAATGTCGAGCCCGGTGGCGGCGCGACGAACTGGCCGCTCGTGTCGAGGACGAACCCGCCATTTCCGTTGTTCGCCAGCGTACCGGTGTTGAGCGTGAAGCTGTCCGAACCCCGACCGAACGGCCAGGCGTTGCCCGAGAACACGTGGGCTGCGGCGGTCGGCGCCGGCGCACCCGGGAAGCGCTCGCCGAGATGCAGGTTCTCGAGGACGTTCGCAGAGCCGTTGGCGCTGGTGAAGGTATGCTGAAACGCCGCACCGTATGCCGTCGTGGCGTTGCCAAGCGGCGAGAGGACGGAGGTGGAATCGATCACCGTCGGCACCGAGGAAACGCTGAAGTCCATCGACGCGAAGCCGGCCGAATTCCGGGCCTCGACGGTCAGGCTGCCGCCGATCTGTGCCGCGTCGAGCGTGATCGTGCCGTTGGCGGCGATCGTGGTGCCGGCGGCGGCCGTCGCGGTGCCGTTCTGGATCGACCAGGTGACGCCGGTGCCGTCGGTCGTCGCCCGCAACACCGCGGTGCCGCCCGCCGCCGCAGGGATCGCGATCGTGGGATCGAAGTTGAAATTCACCGTCGTCGGCGCGGTAGGCGCCGCGGGCGGCGGCGCGGGCTGGCGCTGCAGCGACGGAACCGGCGACGGCGCCGCACCCTGCTGCATCGTGTGCGTCAGCTCGTGCGCCAGCAGCCGGCGGCCTTCGGTCGAGCGATCGTCGAGCTGGCCGGCGCCGAAAAAGATGTGCCGCCGATGGGTGAAGGCGCGGGCGTTGATCTGGCGGCTGAGCTCGGCCGCGCGGGCGTTGTCGTGCAGGCGGATGTCGGAGAGATCGCGGCCGAAACGCGGCTCGAAGAATGCCCGAGCCGGCTGGCCGAGCGGCGCGCCACCGACGGTCTCGCGGTCGAGGGCACCGGCGAATGCCGGCCCCGGCGTCGAGAGTTGCGCCGGCCCGCGCTTGGCCTGGATCGGCTCTTCGTCGTCTTCCTCTTCGCCCTGGCGCTGCACGTCTGCAGGCTTGGCCTGGAGTTCCTCGTCCTCCTCCTCGCCTTCACGCCGCAGCGATGCCGACGTCGCTCCCCACCCATCCCCGACCGTCGTCCGGCCCGAGGGGCCTGCCGGCAAGCCGCCGACAATCCGGTCGGCGATGCGGTCGGCTTCCTGCTCGTAGGCGTCGTTGGGCGCGTTGACGGTCAGCTTCGGCTGCACGCCGAGGCGGTCCGCCTGCGCGCAATCTGCGCACTGTCCCGAGACGGTCGCCGGCCCGCCGCAGGCGCAGCCGCGCCGCAGGCCGGGCAGCCGCGCAGGTGCCGCGCTATCCGTCGTCTGGGCGGCGCGCGCTCGCTCGCTCATGGCGCACCCTTGCGGATCAGGAACATTTCGACGCGGCGGTTCATCGCGCGCGTGATCGCGTCCTCCTCGACGACGGTCGGTTGCGCCTCGCCGAAATGCGGCGGCCGGTCGGCACCGATCATGCGGTTCCACGGCACGCCGTCGCGCCGCGCCATGCGATAGAAGGCGACCGAACGGCGCAGCGCGAGCGCGCGGTTGGTCGCCTCGCTGCCGGGCGTCGAGGCATGGCCGACGAAGCGCACCTTCAGGGCGCTGTCGGTGTCGAGCTGATCCGCCTTCACGTTCTGGAATGCAGTCTCGTGTTCCGGCTTGGGCTGTGCCTCGTCGCGACCCAGGTTGAGAAAGCGGTAGTGCACACCTGGCTGTACGGTCTGGAACAGGCCGGCGCCGGCACGAGAGGCGGCGCCTTCCTCCTTCACGCTCGAGCCTTCCTTGATGCCGGTGTCCGTCTCGAAAGCGGCGCGCGCCTCCTTGCTGCGCGTCTCGAGCCGCCAGACCTCGCCGGCGAAGAAGGCCCGGATGATGTCGCTTTCCGGCACGAACGCCGCGATCTGTTTTTCGACCTGGTCGACGCGCGCCTGGTAGTCGCTGCGGCCCGACAGCTCGTCGCTGGTCATGGCCTTGCGGGCCAGCCATTCCGTCAGCCCCTCGTTATAGAAGGGCTCGCTCTTCGAGGCCTCGACCCAGGCGTAGTAGCGATCGTTGCGATAGAAATGCACGATCTCATGGATCAGCGTCGTCTTCCGCTTCGTCGCTTCCACGCTGGGATGGACAAAGACCTCGCGGCTCTTGCCCGTGGTGCGGGTGAAGGCCGGCTGTCGCAAGCCGAGCGTCACGATCTTCGGCCCGACGTCCGGGTCGGCGATCAGCTTGTCGACCATCGCCCGGTAGTGCGTGTTGTTGACGTCGATGTCGTACTCTTCGGAGTCCGACATCTGGTCGAGGAAGTTGTCGACCCACTGACCCAGATATTCCTTGTCGTTCTCGATCGTCGACTTCTTGAAGATACCGACCCGCTTCTGGGTCGCTTCGTCGGACAGGGGGCTGGTGATCTGCGGAAATCGGTCGAGCACGCGCTTGTTCATGGCCACCGCATCGGCATCAAGCGCCTTTTCGGTGGTGTTGACCGTCGCTTTTTCGGTGAAGTCCCGATCGTTCAGAAATTTGTACGCCTGCTTGAACAGCAGGTCGGCGGTGCCGCCGTCCTTCGCGGTCGGATCGACCCACGGCTTGCGCTTGGCGGGAGGTCCGGCGGGCGTCGTGCGGGGCGGCCCCTTCACCCGGACATTCTCGTGCACCGTAGCGAGGCGCCCAGTGTCCTCGAAATCGAGCTGAATGCGCGGCGCGGCGCCCCTTGTGAGCGGCCCGCCAGCCGTCGCCGCCCGCTCCGCCTCGGCCTCCGCGGGATCGCCCGCCGGAGCGACCGGCACCAGGCCGCGGACAGATGGCGCCATGTCCTGCTGCAGCGCGTGCGCCGCTTCATGCGCCAGCGTGGCCGGACGCGCGTGACTCGACAAGGCGACGTCGCGGCCCAGCGCGAAGCCGCGCGCGCCAAGCGCGCCCGAGGCGCGGTCGATTTCGGGACCTTCGTGCACGCGAAGCGCGCCCAGGTCGCCGCCGAGCCGTTGCTCGAGTGCGGCCCGTTCCGGACCCAGGGTGCGGCCCGGCGTTGCCAGCGCCGCCGACACGATGTCGCCGACCGGGTCACTGGCGCGACGGGCCCGTGTCCTCATCGGACGAGCGCTCCCATCGTGGCATGCGCCACGGCGCGCGCGAGCGCGGCCGAACCCGAGCCCTGCGGCCGAACCCGGCCGCCGTCGATGCGCGCGGCCCAGCGTGCGCCGCCCAGCATCTCGACAACGCCGGGTTCGGAAAGCCGCCGCACCAGTTCGCGCTCGATGGCCTGGGCGATGATGCGCTTGTCATGCCTGCCGCCGTCGATCGTGATCTGGCTGATCCGGAGCGTGATCCGCTGCGCGCTCATGCGACCGCTCCCGCCTCGGACGCGGTGAACGGCTTGTTCAGCTTGGCGTATTCGCGCCGCGCGGCATTCAGCACGTGCTCGGCGCGCACCGGCGTCGCGGCGCCGGCGGCGAGGAAGCTGGCGTTGAGCGCGATCGAGCGAATCGAGCCGCCCGCGAGATTCAGCCGGGCGAGCCGCGCCGGATCGAGCCCCTCGACAGGCGTCGCGTCCGGGAAGATGCGCGCCCAGATCCGTTCGCGCGCTTCGGCATCCGGGAACGGGAAGGTGACGACATAGCGCAGCCGCCGCAGGAACGCGTCGTCCAAGGCGGATTTCTGGTTGGTCGTGAGAACGGCAAGGCCACGATAGGCTTCCATGCGCTGCAGCAGAAAGCTGACCTCGACGTTGGCGTAGCGGTCGTGGCTGTCCTTGACCTCACTGCGCTTTCCGAACAGCGCATCCGCCTCGTCGAACAACAGGATCGCGCCGCCGTCCTCCGCCGCCGCGAAGATGCGCGCAAGGTTCTTTTCGGTCTCGCCGATATACTTGCTGACCACCTGGGACAGGTCGATGCGATAGAGGTCGAGCGCGAGCGCACCGGCCAGAACCTCGGCGGCCAAGGTCTTGCCGGTTCCCGACGGCCCGGCGAACAGCGACGCCGCCCCGAGCCCGCGCGCGCCCTTCTTCGCCCAACCCCAGACCTGGTGCACGCGCCAGGCTTCGCGCACATGGGCGGCGATATCGTGGAGCTGCGCAAGCTGCTCGCGCGGCAGCACCAGATCGTCCCAGCCCACCTGGCTTTCGATCCTTTCGGCAAGCCCGTCGAGCCGTTGCCGACCCTGCTCGCGTGCGGCAGACCACAATTTTCCGAACAAGGCCTCCGGCGGGACCGCGGTTCCGTTGACCGCGATCTCGATCGCGGCGTCCATGCCGGCGCGGTCGAGGCTGAACTGCTCGCTCAGGCGGTCGAGCCCGCCGCCGAGCGCCTCAGCCGCAGGGCCGATGGTCCGCCGCCAGATGTCGCGCCGCTCCTCACGCCCCGGCATCGCCAGGTCGAGCCGCAGTCGCGGGGCACGGTCGGGCGCAATCGGGTCGGGTGCGGCGATGGCGACGGGCCCGGTCATCGCATCGGCGAGGCGCGCGGCAGCAGCGGCGGTTTCGTTGCTGCGGCACTCGATCAACAGGGCGCCGCCCGAAAGCGCCAGCTCGCGGTCGCTATAAATGGCGAGCCCGGTGCGGGCGGTCCACTCGTCCGGAATGTCGGCGCCGTCGATGCAATAGAGGCGCAGCCCGGCCGTCGCCGCCGCGGCAGCCAGGGCACGCCGCTTCGCCGCCGGATCCCGGCCCGCGATCAGCAGGACCGGCGCGCCGTGCGCACCGATGCCGCGCCAAGCGTCGGCCAGCCGGTCCACCGCTTCGCGCTCGCGCGCCGACAACTCGGTCGCGGCGGGCTCGATCGGCGTCAGCAGCCCTTCCAGCCGCGCGTCCAGGTAGTTCACCCCCATCAGGAAATGCAGCACGCGCTCGTCGACGCTGATCTCGCGGCTCAGGAACGGACCGGTGCCGCGCAGCTCGACCAGGCGCCATCGCCGCAGCGGCGCTTCCGGGCACAGCGCTTCCCAGCCGCCCGACGGTGCAAGGCGAAGCGCCAGGGCGACATCCGGCCGGTCGCTCGGGCCGTGCTTCGCGATCCTGGCCGCGACCTGCGGCTCGAGCTCGGCTGCCGCCGCGAGCCGCAAAACGGTCCGTTCCGCCGCGTCGAGTCCGAACAGGGCGGCGAGCGTGTCGAGCCCCGATTCCGTCGAAGTCCCTGGCGCTGCCGTGTCCGGCCGACGGCCGGACGCAAGGGCGTCCAGCGCATCGGCCAGCATCGCGAACTCCGCCGACAGCGCGCGCCGGATTTCGTCCACCAGGCGCCGTTGCACGTCCATGCCGTGCGCCGCGGTCATGGGATCGCCACCGTCTCGAGCGTCGGCGGGTCGGCCTGGCGGTCGATGACCGGGCTGTCGACACCGTCGACGCGCAGGCGCACGGGCAGCGAAACACCGGAGGGAAGGCCGCCGAACACGGCCTGCGTGGAATCGACGGCAACGACGGGGGAGGCGAGCTGCTCCATGCGCCGCCCGACCAGGATCGCCACGGTCTGGCCGGGGCGGATGCGCGGCGCGGTCGTCATCGTGATCTCGGTTCCGGCCGGCACGGCGGCCGCGGCGGCGGTCGTCGCCGGGGCCAGCGCGGCCGGCAGCGCGTTGGTCAGGACGAACCGTCCTTCGGCGGCGAGCCGCACGTCGACAACGTAAGGGCCGATGCGCCAGGCGCCCGGATCGGCGCCGCTGCCCGCAAGGGGATGCGCCGGCGCCAAAGGCGCCCCGACCGGCAGGCGGACCAGCAGGCGGCTGGCGGTGGCCGGCGCCTCGGGCGCGAGTTCGAGCACGATTCCGGTGCCGGGTTCGGCGAAGCGTACCCGCACCTCGCCCTGATCGAGCGCGTGGCCGGTCAGCGCGACCGCACGGCCGAGTCGCATCACCGGCTGGCCATCGGTCGGCGCGATCGACAGCAGGGCCGGCGCCGTCTGTTCCAGGTCGGGCCGGACCAGCACGCCGGGATCGCGGCCGGTCACCGGATCGGCCAGTCCGCCGCGGCTGATCACCGGGAGGCTCGGTCGGGTCGGCTGGTCGCGCTCGATCAGCACGACGGACACGTCATAGGCGACGGTGGTGCGGTAGTTGGCCTGCAGCGCCGTCCACATCTTGGACATGTCGTCCATCGAGATGGTCTGCGGCGTGATCTTGATCAGCTCGATCTGGTCGGCGAGCTCCGAGGCGCGAATGATGCCGAGGCTGTCGGGCAGAATCTCGCCGGGCACGCCCGCCAGAGTCAGGGCCGAGCGGATCGTCTCGCGCGGCAGCAGGGCCAGCTCGTGGAACAGCTGCATCGCATAGCCCAGCAGGATCTCGGTATGGAGCTCCTCGGACGAGACCGCGGTGAGGATGTAGTGCAGGTCGAGCGCGAGGCGCGGACGGCAGGTAAGCAGTCCGGCGGCGTCACGCGTCGGCAGGTCCATGTTGCGCATCGCCGCGCTCGGCGTGATGCGGTGCAGGAAGACGTTGAGGCGGGTGAGCTGGGTGTCGGGGTTGTCGCTGACGATGCGGTCGGGCGGCAGCGCGGTGACGCTGAAGTCGGCGCCGAGGACGGCCGAGACGTTGCCGTTGATCAGCGCATCGTTCAGCAGGTCCTTGAGGAGCTGCGTGACCGCGGCGATGGCGAGAACGTTGGTCACCCGCGATCCCCGCGCCCGCGCAGATAGTCGGCGAGGCCGGTCGTCGCGCGACGCGACCGCTCGGGTGCCGGTCGCGGCGGACCGGGCGCGTCGCCGCGAATGTCGATGCGGCCGATATGGATGACGATCTCCGGCGGCTCGGCCGCCGAGGGCGCAGCCGCGCGGGGGATGTGCAGCGGCGTCGTGGCGGCGGCGGGCGCGGGTGCAGGTAGCGGCGCGGCGGGCCGCGGGGTTCGGCCGTGCGGCATGGGCCGTTCGACGTCCGACGGCGCTCGATCTGCGGCAGGTGCGCTATTCACTTGCCGCGGGAGCAGCTCCTGCGTCGGCCCGGCCTGAGCCGGCGGCTGCAATGGCGCGGGTGGATCGCGGCGGGGCGGCAGCGGCGACCCGGCGGCCGGGGCGGCGGACTGGCGTGGCCGGGGCTCGGCGGATCGCGCCGGCGGTGCGTCCGGCGTCGGGGACAACTTCGTGGCCCCGGCGCTCGGCTCGGGCCGTGGCGCCACGGTTTCCAGCGACAATTCGACGAAGCCGCGATCGGCCGACCCGATCCCGGCTTCGAAGCGCGACGGCAAGTGTGGGCGGATGCCTGCGGACGCTAGGCCTTCGGTCGCGCCCCGGGCCCGCGCGGCGAGTCGGCCGAGCACACCGGTCATCCGCCCCTCGCAAGCTGAAGATACGCCGACCGGCGGAGGTCGCTCATCGCCAGGATGTCGGCCTCGGACCAGCCGAGCAAAGCGGCGAGCTCGGCCACCTCGCCGAACAGCCGCCGTGAAGCGATCTCGATCTCGAGCCAGACGAACTGCGCGACGTCGAGTGTCTCCTCCCATTGCGCGGCACAAGCCTCGCAGCCGAGCGAAAGGCGTATTTCTCCCGCACCCTCGCGCGCCTCGATCCGGGTCTCGATCTCCGACCGCAGCGTCTTCGGCAAGGCATCGAACCCCGCCTCGTCGGCTCCGCCGCCAAGTTCGCAGCAACGCGCGCGCAGCAGCGCCGCGGCGGCCTCGGGATTGGCGATCGCGGCTGCGGCCGCCAGGTCGCGACTGTCGAGGGCGCGCAGCGCGACGGCAATGCCGTCCCGCTCGACCGTCTCTCGCGCCGGCGCGTGGAGCGCGCCGCCTACCTGTTCCACCGACAGCTCGAGCTCGAGCGGCGCCTTGCATTGCGGACACGCCGTGACGCAGGGCAGTGTGTCGCCGAAGGTGGCCTGGCGCAGGGCGAGCAGCCGCCGGTCGCGTTCGGCGAGCGGCAGTGCAGACAGGTCTTCGTCCGGCTCCGGTCCGGCCGCCCACAGCATCGCCAGCGCCCGGTCGACCGGACGGCGCGTTGCGCCGACCTCCCAGGCTCTGAGGATTGCCGCCGCGGTCAGCCCGCCGGACATATGATCAGCCGCCGAGCGTCGGTTCGGCCGGTTCCGTCACCTCGACGTCGCGGATCCAGCCCTCGTTCTCGAGCTTGATCGACTGGATCGCGACCGCGTTCGCGTTGGCGTCGAGCTCGGGCAGGGACTGGAACTCCGACACCCAGCAGCGGAACACCTTGTAGGCGATCGCGAGCTGGCCCGCCTCGTTGTACATCTCGATGATGATGTCCTTGCGGAAGTTGGCGAGCGACACTTCCGCCCCAAGCCCGGCCTCGACGTTCCAGACCAGGTTGGCCCAGGCCTCGAAGTCGGGGTCGTGGGTGACGCCGCGCTCGAGCATGATCGCTTCGAACTTCGAGCGTCCGGGCGACTTGCGGCTGGTCGAGCTGTCGCCGCCGACCCGGTGCTCGACGACTTCCGTGGTCCGCTTGAGCGCGCCGACCTTGGAGATGCCGGCGACGAAACGCCCGTCCCACCGCACGCGGAACTTGAAGTTCTTGTACGGGTCGAAGCGTTGCGGATTGACGCTGAACTGCACCATCTCTCTCGCCCCCTGCGTCAGGCCTGGCTCTGGCCGGCCAATTGCTGGATCTGGATGATCACGAACTCGGCGGGCTTCAGCGGCGCGAAGCCGACGATGATGTTGACGATGCCGAGATCGATGTCGGCCTGAGTCGTGGTCGAGGAATTGCAGCGCACCAGATAGGCCTCGCGTGGAGTCTGGCCCTGGAACGCGCCCTGCCGGAACAGATTGTTCATGAAGGTCCCGACGGACAGCCGGATCTGTGCCCAGAGCGGCTCGTCGTTGGGCTCGAACACCACGAACTGGGTGCCGCGATAGAGGCTTTCCTCGATGAACAGCGCGAGGCGCCGCACCGGCACGTATTTCCATTCGCTTGTCAGCGCGTCGGCGCCGACCAGCGTGCGGGCGCCCCAGCTCACCGAGCCGAACACCGGGAAGGTGCGCAGCGCGTTGAGCGCGAGCGGGTTGAGCACGCCGTTCTCGGGGTCCGACAGCACGTAGTCGAGCGCCTGCACGCCGAGCAGCCGTGCCTCGATCCCAGCCGGCGCCTTCCACACACCGCGCGCCGCGTCGGTGCGGGCGTAGAGCCCGGCGACGGCGCCCGAATTCGCGAAGCTGCGCAGCCGGTTGTTCAGCAGCGGGTCCGCCGCCTCGATGCGTGGGAAATAGGTGACTGCGTTGCGGTGACGCAGCCCGCTGGTGGCCGGGTCGTTGATCCATGCGCGCGCCTCGTCGAAGCTGTCGATCGTGGCGGGCATGTCGATCAGGATCATCGACCGCCGCTCCTCGACATAGGCGATGGCGTTGGCGAGAAGACCCGGATCGGAGACGCCCGGGATGTTGAGGATGTTGAAAAGATCGACGTCCTCGAGCGCAAAGATGCCCGTCTTCTGTGCGCGCGAGCCTTGCAGCTCGACGATGCCGGGCACGGCGCCGTCATTGCCGCCGCCACCCGCCGCCTGCGCCTGTGTGCTCGGCCCGACGCCGAGCTGGTAGGCCGCAACGTTCGCGACGCCGCCCTGGGCATTCGACAGCAGCAGCGCGTCCGCGGCGGTATCGGTGAATTCGAAGCGCTGCGAGAAATCCGTCCCGCCCGGCGTAACCACCAGCGCCCCATCGACGATCTCTACCGCGGCACGGGCGAACTCCGCCCGGCTGCTGGCGCGCAGGGCCGTTTCGATACGCGCGCGCGCGTCGTCGAGCGTCGCGGGCGCGGGGACCGGCGTGGCGGCGGCGGTGTCCTGGATCGTCACCACCTCCGTCGCGACCGCCGTGTTGGCGGCATCGAAAAGCGTCACCGTCATCTGACCCGGATCGGCGAAGGCGACGGCCGCGAAATCGGGGATCCGATCGCCAGGCGTGCCGGTCTCGGCCGGGCGGACGGACGCAGCGGCGCCGGTCTCGCGCCCGCCATTGGCGGTCCCCAGCCGGAGTATGGCGGTGGCGCTGCGGATCGAGGCCTGCGCGAAGGCGACGGACGAGCGCTGATCGTTCGAGGTGCCGGATTGCGCCAGGATCTGATTGCCGTCCATCGCGCAGTCGAAATTGTCGAAGGCGGGGTTGCCCGGCTCGAGCGCCCGCACGCGGGTCTGAATTGCCGCGGCGAGCGTGGCGAGGTTGGGGAGCGAGCCTCCGGCATCGAACAGGTCGAACTCGTAGAAGCGCCCCCCGTCGATCGATATCGCCAAACGGCGTCGATCGTCGCCGAGGCTGGTGAGCACCCCCGCAGCGATATCGGCGCTGCGCGCCTCGCCGCGGCCATTCACCGCCGCGCCTTCGTTGGTGAGCGCGATGAGCTGGGAGGCGGCGTTGACGGCGTCGACCGCATGGTTACCGGAGAATGCGTTCATCGACAGGTTGCGATGGGCCTCCGACCGGGCCGGCACCAGCCGTCCGTTGCGCTCCACCATCTCAGTGACGCTGAGGTTGAACGTGCTTGCCGGGTTGGATGTGGCATGGTCGACGCCGAGAATCAGCGCATTGCCCCAGACCCCTTCCGAGCGCGCCGTCGCGGTCAGGGTGAGCGCGCCACCGGGCGCGACCTGCAGGCCGACGGAAGCGGCCGACGCCCCCGCGGCAACGCGCACGACCCACGTCGTCGCACCGCCATTGAGGAAGAAGTGATTGACCGCGTAGCTGAGCGGACTGTCAGCGTTCAGCCCGCCGAAGCTGCGCTCGAAGTCTGCAAAGTTGAAGAGCTGCGTCGCGGCGTTGACCGGGCCGCGCGCGGTGTAGCCGACGAAGGCGGCCACCGAGGTCGGGACGCCGGCGATGGCGTGGGCCCCGCTGGGAACTTCCTGGATGTAGACGCCCGGGTAGGAGACTGCGACCGCCATCAGGAGCGCTCCCTTTCAAACGCGCGGCAGCCGGCGCGAAGGACGGCATGCCCCGCCGCCCACGACGATGTCTGCGGCGCAAAATTCGCGACTAAATTGGAAATGTTGGGAAGTTCAGCCGTCGTCTGCAGGCTACGAACACTGTGGACCTGTTTAAACGCCAACGTTTTGTGCTTCACCGTTTCCGGTAAATGGACAAACAACTCCATCGGGCGCCCCTCTAAACCCGGCAAATCCAAGAGCAGCGCCCCACCAACGAACGCCGCCGCCCAGCGAATATTTCTCCTACTCTATGCGCAGGTGGGCATACCCATGCTGTGACAATTCCGTATCAAGCCCTATCGCGCCGGGAGTCACGCTCGCGCGGCACAGGCTCGGGTCAGAGCCCCAGCGGCGCAGAATCGCGAACCGCGCACGTTCGCATTCTTCCGGACGCGGGCCGCCCGGCAAGACGCTGGTCGTCCGCGGGCGCACCGCGAGCCATCCGATCAGAACAGCAGCGGCTCCAGCCACTGGATGTGCAGGACCTGGTCGTAGAAGACATAGAGGAACGCCGCGACCGCAACGGTGTAGATCGCGATCAGCTGCCAGCCGAAATGGCCCCAGCGCCAGAGGTAGCAGGCCACGAACAGAGCGAGCGCCGGGCCCTGGCCGACGAAAATCGCGACCAGGACGATGGCGAGCAGGTAGCCCAGGAACTGGCATGAGCGCGCGAACAGCGCCCGCGCGCCGCCGTCGCGCATCGCACCGCCCAAACTGCCCGCCTGCGCGACCGCCGCGCGCAGATCGGCACTGTCGCGCCAGATCACCCAGACGAGCAGCACCAACGCCGGCACCGACACGACCAGCGGGAACTGCTTCACCTCCTCGGGCCAGGGCAGCGCCGTGACCGCGGCGTAGGCGAATATGGCGGCGAAGACGAGCGAAAGCGGCAGCGACATCACCGGGTTCAGGTCCGTTCCCTCGCCGCGCGCGTCGGGATTGGTCTCGGACACCTCGCGCCGCTTCTTCAGCACGCCGCGCGCGACCACCACGATGGTCAAGACGACACAGCCCAGCAGCACGAGGACGATCGGTTTGGTGAGCCAGTTGAGCCCGTTATAGGCGCGGTTCGAGATCTGGAAGTTGGTCTCGAGAATCGGGCCCAGCACGAAGGCGAGCACCAGCGGCGGACGCGCCCAGCCGGCGCGCTTCATCACCGTGCCGAGTGCGCCCATGGCGAGGCACGTGATCCAGTCGCCGAGCGAGGCGCCGCCCAGCCAGGCGCCCATGAACACGAACATGATCACGCCGGGCACGATCAGGTGCCCGTCGATGAACGCGACCTTCGCCACCTGGCGCGCATAGATCATGAGCAGCGCCGCCGCCACGACGTTGGCGATGATCAGCGTCCACACCATCGAAAACGTGAAGGGAAGCTGCGTGATCAGCATGTCGGGGCCGGGGTGCAGCCCCTGGATCAGCAGCGCGCCGAGCAGGATCGCCGCGCCGATCGAGCCCGGCACGCCGAACGCGACGGTCGGGATCAGCTCGCCGCCGCGCGTCGCGTTGTTGGCGCTTTCGGGCGCGATCACGCCGCGGATGTCGCCCTTGCCGAATTGCGACGAGTCCTTCGAGGTCTGCACGACGTGTCCGTACGCCACCCAATCGGCGATCGCCGCCCCGAGCCCGGGCAGCATGCCGATATAGGTGCCGATCGCCGAGCAGCGCAGCACGATCCACCAGTGGCGCATCGCGTCGCGCACGCCGGCCTTGATCCCGCCCCCGACCGATTCTTCCTTCGGAATTTGCGAGATCGAGACGTTGCGGGTGGAAAGCTCGAGCAGCTCGGGAATCGAGAACAGTCCGAGCACCGCCGGCACCAGCGGCAGCCCGTCGAGAAGATAGGTCGTGCCGAACCAGTAGCGCGGCACCGCCACGGTCTCCGCATAGCCGATGGTCGATAGCAAGATGCCGAACATCGCCGCGATCAATCCCTTGGCAAGCGAGCGCCCGGAGAGCGTGCCCACCATCACCAGCCCGAGCATGCCGAGCATGAACACCTCGGGCGAGCCGAAGGCGAGGATCACCGGCTGGATCACAGGCATCGACACGGCCAGCAGAATGGCGCCGAACACGCCGCCGAACGCCGATACGCTGAACGCCGCGCCGAGCGCGCGTGACGCCTGGCCCATCTTGGCCAGCGGATAGCCGTCGAGAATCGTGGCCTGCGAGGCGACCGTCCCGGGAATGCCGAGCAGGACCGCCGTGATGGAATCGCTGGTCGACGTCACCGCATAGAGGGCGAGCAGCAGCGCGAATGCCGAGACATGATCCATGCTGAAGGTGAAGGGCAGCAGCACGACCATGCCCAATATGCCGCCCAGCCCCGGCACGGCGCCGAGCCAGATGCCGAGGAACATCCCGAGGAACAGGAACCCAATGGTCGGCCAGTGCAGGACGAGCAGAAGCCCCTGGAAGAACGCGTCGAACATGATGTGTGGCCGTCGCCGGATAAGAGGGTGCGGACGCGGGGCGGAGGCCCCGCGCCCGATGCGCCTACTGCTTCACCTTGCGTCCGGCCTCGACATGGGCCTTGAGGGCCGCGACGACTTTGGGGTCGAGCGAGGTAAGCGATTTCATGATCTTCTCGGCCGCCGGCAGCTTCAGCGGCACCGCCTTGTCGCCGAACCGGGCGGAGAATTCCTTCTGGAACTCCTGGTCGTTCATGACGCCGTAGAAGCCGGTGCGGAGATCAGCCATCACGGCGGGCTTGGTCGACGGCGGCGCGGCGATCATTTGGCGCAGATTGCCGTACAGCCCCATGATCAGCTGCAGCACGTCCCACTTCGGCCCGCTCGGATCCTTGCCGAATGCCTCGCGGTACACCTCGACCACGTTCGGATAATCGGTCAGAGTCGGGTCGCGCACCCACTTGCCGTCGTCGTCCTGTGCCGGAAAACCCCACAGCACCCTGGCGATACCCGGCTCGATCATGGTCTGCTTGACGACCGAGTTGAGCCCCGACGTGGAATCCACGGCGACGTTGGTCTCGCTCTTCATCACCGCCGAACGGATCGACGCCGAGCCGCGATAGCCGGTGACGTAGCCGTAGTGGACGTCGAACAGCTCGAGCGACAGCGTGCCGAGCAGGTCGAACACGTTGAAGGGATTCTGGCCGGAGAATTTCAGCCCCTTGGCCTTCACGATGTCGGCGGGGGACTTCAGCCCGCCCGGCAAGATGTCGGTCCGCGCGTATTCCAGGAAGCCCGATGTCGAGAACGCTGCGACCAGCGCGAATTTCGGATAGCTGAACCGCACGCCGGGCGCCTTCAGGATTTCGCTGGCGGGGAACCATGGGCCGTAGAGCAGCGTCTCGCCGTTGCCTTTCGCGCTTTCGAACACGAAGTTGTGCGCCTTCATCGAGCTGCCGCCCGGCATGTTCTTGACGATGACGGACGGATGGCCGGGGATGTGCTTGCCCGCGTACTTGGCGAACATGCGCGCGGTCAGGTCGACACCGCCGCCCGCGTCGAACCCGACCAGCAGGCTGACGGTCTTGCCGTCGAAATAGGGATCCGCCGCCCGTGCCTGCGGCGCCGCCACCCAAGTCGCTGCCAGCGCGAAAGTCGCAGCGGCGCAAACGGTCGCCGCGCGGAATGTCCACGAAATCATCTTTCCTCCCTTGTTGCATCGCCGGGCGAACGCGCCTGCCCAGCGGAATCGTCGATGGCGGAAAATGACAGGGCCGGCCGCGCGATTCAAGCGGCCGACCCGTCAAGTGTTCATACACGCGTTCGCGCACGCCGAAAGTGTCGGACGCTTCTACTTTCCCGCGCGGATGTCCGCGATTTCCTTCTGGAACGCCGCGAGGATGTGCGCACCGTCGGGCGTTGCCTTGACCCACTCGTCGTCCAGCGGCGCGAGCACCTTGCGCAACCTCTCGAGCTCGTCCTTGGAGAGCGCGTAGGCTTCCTGGCCCGGATGGGACAGCACCTTGGCGCGGTCCTGGTCGTCCTGCGCGTCGGCGGCGCTGCTCATGGTCTTGGTCAGCTCCTCGCCCGAATACTTGTCGATCGCAAGGCGCGATTTTTCTGGCAGGCGCGCGAAAGCCGCCTTGTTCATGAAGAAGTAGCCGCCCGTCTTTCCGAACGGCATGTCGAGATGGTACTTCACCACGTCGCCCAGCTTGAACGAGTCGATGCCCGACCAGGTGAACACCGCACCGTCGGCGAGGCCGCGGCTCAACCCCTGGTAGAGCGCACCCGAGTTCGACGTAATCGGCACGGCGCCGACCAGGGTGACGATCCGCCCGACCGCGCGGCCGTTGGCAAAGATCTTCACGCCTTTCAGCTCGTCGAGCGTCTTGATCGGCTTGGTGAAGTGGAAGCCGCTGGTGCCGAACCCGAACAGGGCGAGCGGCTTCACACGCTGGTACTCGTCGGCGACGACGCCTTTGGCGTAGAGCCGCCAGAGTGCCAGGCCGGATTCGTGCGAGCTGTCGGCCAGGAACGGCAGACCGGCGACCGAGCTTTTCGGGTACTGGTCCTGGATCGTGCCGAACGTGCCGAATCCGATCTCGGCGACGCCGTTCAGCACACGATCATAGACGTTGCGGAAATTGGCGATCGACCCACCCGGGTAGAGCTTGATCTCAAGCTCGCCGCCCGCCGCGGCCTCGACGTGCTTGATCCACGGCGCGATGCCCTTGGTGACCGGCCAGCCGCCGGGCGGCGCGGGATAGGCGAACTTGATGACGTTGGGCGCGTCGGCCTGCGCCGACGGTGCGGCGCAGGCAAGAAAGCCGAGGGCCGCCGCAGCGGTTGCGGCAAGGCGGAGCTTGGTCATGGAGAAATCCATCTCGTTGTTGGGGGCGGCGCGTCGCCCGGTCAGGTCAGGTGTCCGGCCTCGCGGAAATAGCGCTCCGAGCCCGGATGCAGCGGGATCAGCGTGCGGCACGCCTCCTTCGGCTTGATCGGATAGGAAACGGCGCTGCGCTCCGGCGGCAGGTGGCTGTACATGCCCTGCAGCGTGCCGAACCTTTCGATCAGGCTCCAGGACATGGCGTAGGCGATGTCGTCGGGAAGGTCGGTGGTCGCGACCAGGAGGAAGTGCGAGAAGTCGAGGAACTCCATCTCGCGGTCGATGCCGCGCAGATAGTCCTTCGGCAGGGTCGCGGTCGGCACGCCATAGTCGCGCGCGAAGGCTTGGCGCACCTCGGGCTCGACCGGCAGGAAAGTGAGGTCCACCTTGTCGGCGAGCTCGGTCCAGTAGCTGTTCATCACCGCTTCCTGGATGATCGCGTCGGCATCGCCGCGCATGACCGCGGCGGTGCAGTTGCGCGGCTCCTCGTACTCGATGTAGCCGCCGCCCCAGCTTTCGAGCTCGGCGCGCGGGATGCCGTTCGCCTCCATCAGCATCTGGGCGGCGAGCCCCATCAGCGACACGCCGTCGTCGAGCCCGGCCGCGATGCGCAGCCCGATCTTCCTCTCGCGGATGTCGGCCCACGAGCGGATGCCCAGATCGCTGCGCACGGCCATCACCATGCGGTCGTTCTGCGGCACGTAGCCGAGCGCGCGGACATGCGGAAAGGTTTCGCCGGCGAATGGCCCCTTGCCTTCGACCACCATCGGAATGAACGACACCGGCACGACCAGCGACACGTCGACCTGGCCACGCCCGACGGCCTGAAGGTTGTCGAGCCCGGCGCGCCCGTTCCAGATCGCGAAGCGGGTGAAGGGCCCGGCGAGTTTGCAGAGCTCGTAGCCGAGCCAGCCGAGGGCGCGGTGCAGATTCGCCCGGCCCCAGTCGCCCTGGAAGTTCAGCGTGACCGAACGGTCGATCCGGGGCGGCGGCACCTTCTTGGCGCCCGTGTCGGCCGTGTTCACCAGCATCCTCCCCCAATCCGCGAAACCAAATTGTCCGCCGCCGCATCTTACGCGCGGCAGCGCCCCTGGCCGGGGTTTTTCGCAGCGCTCCTGACAGGAATCTTGTAAAGCTTCGAACAGAGCGTCAAGGATAATGCTTCGGAGCCTCAGGTCCGCGCGGACCGGAACCCGGGGGCCGAATGGCGCCAGGGAAAATGCCATGCCGCATATCGTGGACATCCACACCCACCATTCGGGCCGGTCCAAGGGCGACCCGCTGGGCGTCGGCAACGCGATGCGCAGCCAGCGCGTGGGGCGGAACTTCTACTCCGACTACAAAGGAATGCCGAACATCGCCTATTACGAGCTGACCGACCTGGCGCTGCAGCAGGAGGTCAGCCGCAAGGCCGGAATCGACTATCGGCTGATCTCGAACCCGTTCCCCGCCGAGGTGTTGAGCGAGATTTCGGCCAAGCCGTCGATCGACGTGTGCAAGTACTGCAACGACCAGATCGCGGAGTCGGTCGCCGTCGCGCCGGAAACCAGCTGGGGGCTGGGCAGCGTCAATCCTCTGGAGAAGGGCCACCTCGCCGAGGTCGAGCGGCTGATGGGGCCGGCCGGTTTCAAGGGGCTCGCGATCGTCTCGTCCTGGCACCGCCGCTATCCCGACACCGAGGAGGCCTGGCCGTTCTGGGAATATGTCGAGGACCAGGGCGTGCCGATCTTCGTCCATCCGCCGCGCGTGCCGATCGGCGCGGACCAGCAGATGAACCAGTACAAGCTGGACGAGCTGGTCGGCCGTCCGTTCGACACGGCGATGTGCATCTCGCGCATGATCCTGTCCGGCCTGTTCGACCGTTTCCCGAAGCTGCAGGTCTGCGCCGCGCACATGGGCGGCGGGCTGCTGCCGCTGATCGGCCGGCTCAACTACGGCTGGTCGCTATCGAGCGAGGGCATGCCCGAGGACGCCAAGATCAAGTGCCGCAATGAGCCGGGCAGCTATCTCCGGACCAACCTGCACGTCGACATCATGGGCGTCTGGGCGCCGCACGTGGTCGAGGCCGTGACGGTGTTCGGCGCCGACCGCGTCATGTTCGGCACCGATTACGGGCCGGTACCGATCGATCCCCAGGCGCATGTCGACATCGTCAACGCGCTGGAGATCTCCGACGCCGACAAGGAAAAGATCTTCTGGAAGAACGCCGACATGTTCTTCAGGCTGGGCCTCGCCTGATTGCCGCGTACCGCCCGCACCGGACACCGCAAGGAGCGTACGCGATGACATCCACGATCATTTCCGCCTCGGCCGGGCTGGTCACGGGCATCAACGTCTTCACCGTCGCGCCGGGCCGCGAGGCCGAGCTGCTCGACACGCTGCGCGCCATCGACAAGGAGATCATCCGCCATGCCCTGCCGATGAACGTGTCGGCCAACTTCCATCGCGCGATCGACGGTGGCGTGGTGCTCAACTACAACCAGTACACCGACCGCGAGAACATCCACGTCCTGCGTTCGATCCCGGAAACGGCGCCGCTTCGCAAGCGCACCCACGATTTGTCGGACACGCACGAGATCCGCTGGTACGAGGTCGGCGAAATCGTCACCGCGGACCCGTCGGTCGATCACATCGAGATCGCGGGCTTCGCCAAGGCCCCCGCCATGATCGGCATCTTCACCGCGGCGCCCGGCCAGCAGACCGAGCTTCTCGCCGCGCTGAAGCGCTATGGCGAGGAGCTAGCGCGCGCGAAGACACCCGGCTTCGTCGGCATCGCAACCCATCGCGGCTACGAGCCCGCGCAGGTCGCCCTCTACGAGCAGTGGCAGTCTGTCGAGGCCTATCGCGCGGCCATGAAGCGCGCGGCCGTCGCCGACCTGGTCGATCAGGCGCGCCGGCTCACGACGGATGCGCTGTGGCTGCCCTACGAGGTGCTCGACGTGGCGCGGTTCGATCTCGAGCGCCAGGCGGCGGCGACGCGCGCCGGCTGATCACCGCTCCCCGAGCGAGCTGACCAGCTCGGCGTAGACCCAGCCCTCCTGCGATGCGCCGCCGTCGCCTCCCTCGACTCGGATCCGCACCCAGTCGCCGATGCGCTCGAGCATCTCGACCTGGCGCCCGCGTGGGAGGGTCGCGACGACGTCGTTGGTGGTCGACCGGCCGGTGCGCACGTTGGCGAACGGCACCGTGATCGTACCCAGGCGCGCGACGGCCCGCGTGGATTCGGCGGCGTACGCGGCGGAAGCCGGCACGGAGGCGGGCTGCGACGGCAGAGGGCTGGTGAGCCGGTCAAGCTCGGGCCAGACCGTGTCCGTGATCATCGGCAGGACGCGCGGCGCGATCAGGGCCAGCACCGCAACCGCCGCCGCCAGCGTGATGCGCGCGAGCTTACGGCGCGTCATCTGGCTGCGTCGCAGCCCCTTCGTCACGTCGGTCACCGCATCGCGGGCGATGACGGTCGGCCCGATCTTCTTCCACTGCTCGCGCGCCGCCAGCAGGCGATGCACCTCCTGGACCTGCCAGGCCTGCTTCTCCCGGTCGAGGACCGACTTGGTCTCCTCGATCCAGCAGTCGCGCTCCACCTCGAGATCCGACTGGGCCTGGGAAAGCTCGGCCTCGCGCGCGGCGAGCGAGGCCTTCATCGCCGCCACCTCCTCCTGCATCTGGCGAAGCTCGGCGTCGTCCTCGTCCTTTTCCGGCGGCGCGTTTTCGACCCCGGCATGGACTTCGGACAGCGCCTGCTGCGCGCGCTGGGCCTCGAAACGCGCCTCGGCCAGGGCAAGTTCCGACTCCTCGCGCCATTCCGCCTTAACCGCGGCAAGCCGTGCCGCTTCCTCGGCGCGCCAGGCGTCCCTCGCCTTGGCCAGATTTGCGATGGCTTCCGTCTGCAGCGTGTCGCGCAGCCGCTCGATCCGGCGTTCCGCCTGCTGCTCCACGCGGGCAAGCTCCGCCTTGTGATCGTTGTGCCAGGCTGTGCGGCTTTCTTCGAGCCGCGTCGCGGAATCCTTGGCCGCTTTGTCGAGCTGCGCCCGCAAGTCCGCCTCCCAGGCGGCGCGGGTTTCCTCCGCGACGGGCCCGGCCTCGCTCGTGTCCTGCTTTGCTTGCCACGCGGCTTGGCTCTTCGCGAGGCTGGCGGCGGCCTGCGCCTCTGCCTCCTTCAACCGATCGGCAAGTTCCGCCTGCCACGTGGCGCGGCTCTTCTCGATTTTGGACGCGGCCTCCGTCTCCGATTCCTTCAGTCGTTCGGCGAGTTCCGCCTGCCACGCGGCGCGCGCCTCGACCAACTCGGCGGCGGCGGCCTCCCGTGCCTGATCGGCACGCGTGCGGGCTTCGGCGAGTTCCGACTCGGCGGCCTGCCGGGCCTTGTCCGTGCGCGCGCGCGCATCCGCCAGCTCGGCCTCGCGCTTGGCAAGCGTGTCCTTCACCTCGGCAAGCGCCCGGTCCGTCTGCCGCTTCCAGTGCGCTTCCGTCTCCGCGAGCTTCGCGGTGTGCTGGGTGCGCGCGTCCTGCAGCGCGTCCGCGATGCGTTCCTTCGCGCGCTCCTCGGCTTCGGCAAGCCGGTCCCTCTGTTCCGCCTGCCAGGCGGCGCGGTTCCGCTCCAGCGTCTCGGCCGCCGTCGCCGCCGCAGCCTCCAGGCGTTCCTTCAGCTCGGCTTCCCAGGCCGAGCGCGCCGCGGACGCTTCGGTCCCGAGCGACTGCTTCGATTGCGCGAGCCGCTTCTGCGTATCGGCCAGCTCGGCTTCGCGCGCCGCAAGCTCGGCTTTCACCTCGGCGATCGCGCGATCCGACCGATCCTTCCACCGTGCCTCGACTTCGGAAAGCTTCGCCGCGTGATCGGCGCGCGCGCCCTTGAGCGCATCGGCGATCTGCACCTTCGCGCGCTCCTCGGCCTCGACCAGGCGCGAATCCTGTTCCGCCTTCGCGGCGGCACGGTTGCGCGCGATCGCCTCCTTGGCTTCGGCGGCGACGGCTTCGAGCCGCGCCTTCATGTCCGCGTCCCACTGGGCGCGCGCCTTCTTGTGGTCGGCCTCGGACGCCTGCTTCGCCTTTTCGAAGCGCTTCTTCGTCTCGGCGAGCTCTGCCTCGCGCGTGGCCAGCGCCGCCTTCATCTCGGCGATCGCGCGATCCGATTGCGCCCGCCATTGCGCCTCGGCTTCGGTACGCCGCAACGCTTCGTCGGCCTGCCACTGCGCCCGCCGCCGCTTCAACTCCGACTCGGCGTCCGCCTGCCATTGCGCCTTGCTGCGTTCCAGCCGCGCCGCGGCCTCAGCCGTCCAATCCGCCCGGCTTTGTTCCAGCTTCGCGGCGGCCTCGGCCTGCCACTCCGATCTGGTGCGTTCCAGCTTCGCCGCGGTGTCCGCCTGCCACTCCGCCTTGCTGCGCTCCAGCTTTGCGGCGGCCTCGGCCTCCGACTCGGCGCGGCTCCGTTCTAAATTAGCCGCAGCTTCGGACGCGGCCTCGGCCAGCCGGGTCTGGAGCTCGGCCTGCCAGCTTTCGCGGGCCGCCGCGACCTCGGCCTCGATGGCCTGGCGCGACCGCTCGGCGCGCGCCTGCTCGATCCGGTGCCGCGTTTCCGCCAGCTCGGACTCGCGCGCGAGCAGGGCGGATTTCACATCGGCGAATTCGTCCCGCAGGCGACGCAGGTCGTTGCGGCTTTCCGTATCCGGCGCGTTGGCCGGCTGCGCTTTTCTAGGCCCCGTCCAGGCCACCGCGTCGTCGGGCGACACCACGATGTCGCGCTGCGCGACGATGGTCGCGTAGCCGCCATCGACGCTGGTGATCCGGATACTGATGGCGTGCGCTTCGTCGACCTCGGCCGGCGGCATGTAATAGAGGTCTTCGAGCTCGTCGAACGCCAGGGTCCAGGTGCCGTCGCCGTTGTTGCGGCCCTTGGAAAGTCGGGACTTGGGGGGAAGGCGTTCGACCCGGACCCTGAGGTTCCGCTGACCCCGGTAATCTTCGACCAGGTCCCCAAGGTCGAGCGGGACCGCATTCGTTCCGCCGTGGTGGTCGTCCAGCATATCCGTCTCGTGGCTCACGCGCGCAAATCCGAGCCTCACCATCGGGGAAGTAGGTGAAAGAACCGTTCACGGAATGCTCAGAATTCGAAACGATACCGGGGCACTCTTGGATTATTTTCGTTGGATAAATACCGACGAAGAGCTTGTATTGTGTGATCCTCAACTATTATTTTTATTTGTTTGTTTATTGGGGCAGGTCCATCATCCAGGTGCAATATCGGGCGCGAGAGGCGGTCATGGTGCTGTCTGACGAGCAAAAGGACGCGCTGCGGGCGCGGTACGAGGTCTGGGGCCTCGAGGCTGTCCGGGCGGAAGTGGAGCGCGACCAGAACGACCCGCTTGCCGTGCAGGAAGTGACGGCCTTCGCGCGCGAATGGGTCGACGGCGAGCAGATGCGCCAGGATCAGACGATCCGGTCGTTCATGCGATTGACGATCGGCGCGGTGGTCCTGTTCGTCGGAACGGTCGCGATCGCCATCGCGACCTGAGGCGCCGCATCGCGTCCCCGACTTAGCGCGGCGCGCCGCCCGCCCCGCCGGCCAGCCAGTAGCGGTGAAATTCCTTCACGACATTGCCGACATTGGCCTGCGCCGCCGCGCTGCGCACGACCAGCTTGTGGCCCAGTACCTCGTCCGGATAGGGCAGGAACTCGCGCCGCAGCAGCGTCGCGTTCGCCGGTATGTTGTTGTCGGCGCGGTAGCCGGCGATCTGGCCCTCCTTGCTGAGGATCCAGTTGGCGAACAGCTTCGAGGCGTTCGGGTGCGGGTTGCCCTTCATGATGCCGATCCAGGCGGCGTTGGTGGGCACCGGCTCGGGGCAGTGCAGCGTGATCGGCATGCCGGCGTTCTCGAGATCCCGGATGATGAAGTCGCCGGCCGGGACCGCCATGTCGTACTCGCCGAGCGACATGAGCTTCAGGAACGCGCGCAAATTCTCCTTGCGGGGCTGCGGCTTCACCACCCCGAACATCGTCTTGATGTAATTATTTACCCAGTCGGTGCCCTTGGCCGCCCACAGCGTGCCCAGCCAGACATGCACGTTCTGGGCCATGCCGATCTTGCCGTTGCGCCAGCGCGGATCGGTCAGGATGTCGTCCCACGTCTTCGGCAGCTCGGACTTCTTGACCGACTTGGTGTTGTAGCCGACGCACCAGTGCTGCAGGCGAAAGCCGGCACCGTACCCGCCCTCGGCGTTCAGATCGGCGGGGATGCTCTTGTAGGCCGGCAGGTCGGTGAGCGGGATGAGTGCGTCGGACGCGCGGTACTGCCCTTCCATGGGATCCCAGCTCGTCAGAACGTCGGCGAGGAACGTGCCGCGCTTGAACGCGATCAGCGGCGCCGAGGCGCGTGCGCGACCGGTGCCGCGGGTGTACTCGATCTCGATGCCGGGATAGCGCGCGTTGAACACCTTCGCCATGGTGGCGAAGCGCTGCTCCTCCATCGGCAGGCGCACCTTGAGATGCCCCTCCTTCTTCGCGCCGTCGAGCCACGCCTGCGGCACGGCGAGCTCCTTGTCGAGCCCGTCGAGCACGTTCGGCGCGAGCTTCAGTTCCTTCAGCATTGCGCGACTTTCGGCCGTCGCGGTCTCGGCCGTCGCGGTCTCGGCCGACGCCGTCCGCGCCGGCGCCCAGGCAAGCGCGGCCAGCAGACCGAACGTCGCGATGGTCCGGATGTTCATCTCGGTTTCCTCCCGATGTGTCGTTCTCAATTGGTTTTGTTGGGTCGAAGCCTAGCCCACATCGCCGCCCGACTCACCGCAAAACGCGGTCCGCCAACGTCGTTTCCGGCCGGGCCGACGCGGTCCTATAATCCGTGGGTCGTCGACGCCAAGCGAGGGAGGCCGCCATGACCACGGCGCGCGAGAACGAGCTTCTGACCCGGGTCGGGCCGGGGACCCCCATGGGCACGCTGGTGCGCGAGTACTGGATGCCGGTCGCCCGCGCGAGCGAGGTAGCGGCGGACGGCACGCCGATGCGGCTGATGGCGCTGGGCGAGAAGCTGATCGCCTTCCGCGATACCGCCGGCCGCGTCGGCATCATGGACCATCGCTGCCCGCATCGCTGCGCTTCGCTGTTCTACGGGCGCAACGAGGATGGCGGGGTGCGCTGCATCTATCACGGCTGGAAGTTCGACGTGGACGGCAACTGCCTCGACATGCCGAACCTGCCGCCGCACCAGGACTTCCGCCACAAGGTCAAGGCCAAGGCCTACAAGGTGCATGAGCGCTACGGGCTGATCTGGCTGTACATGGGCGCGAGAGAGAGCGCGCCGCCCTTCCCCGACTTCGAGCTGAATAAGCTCGCCGACGATGAGATCGCGATCAGCTTCATCCAGCAGGAGTACAACTGGCTGCAGGGGCTGGAGAACGATCTCGACACCTCCCATTTCGGCTTCCTGCATCTCGGCGGCGTCGACCCGGCGACGCTCGATCCGACGGATACGTTCTTCTACCTGTCGTCCGACCGCGCGCCGCAGTTCCACATCGAGGAAACGCCGCTGGGGCTGATGTATGGCGCGTACCGCCCGGCCGACGCGGACAATCTGCACTGGCGCCTCGCGCAGTTCATCACGCCGTTCTGGTGCATCCCGCCGGCGGGCATGCTCGCCAGCCAGATCATGATGAAGGGCTACATCCCGATGGACGACACCCACACGATGGTCATCTCCATCGCGCGCGCCGCCGCCCGGCGGCCGCCCTACCGTCTGGCCTCGGGCGGGCCGGTGCCGGGATTGAGGCTGCCGTTCCCGGCCGAGGACGAGTTCCTGCCCAACACGGCCGACTGGCTGGGGCGCTGGCGGGTGAAGGCGAACCCCGACAACGACTACCTGATCGACCGCGACGCGCAGCGCGGCGGCAACGTGTTCAGCGGCATCGACGGGCTGGCCATGCAGGACAACGCGGTTGCCGGCACGATGGGCCCGATCACCGACCGCACGTTCGAGCACCTGTCGCCATCGGACGAGATGATCGCGCGGATGCGGCGCAAGATGATCCGGCTGGTGCAGGCCTACGACAAGGACAAGTCGACGCGGCTGCCCGGCGTGCTGGAGCCCGAGATCTATCGCGGTCACCGGGCGGGCAATTTCATCGCGCCCAGGGACCGGCCGTTCCGCGCGGCCTATGAGGAGATGATCGCCCGCCACGCCAAGGCCGCGCCGCGCTGGGCGGCGGAGTAGCGGCCTCAGTCGAACACCGTGTCCCAGTAATGGGCCGGATCGACGACGGCCTCGATGACGGTCGGGCCCGACGCAGCGAGCGCCGCGTCGAGTGCGCGCGATAGCGCGGCCGCGTCGCGCACGCCGAGCGCAGGCACGCCGAAATAATGTGCGGGCGGATCGCCGTAGGGCTCGGCCTGCAGGTCGGTGCCATAGGCCGGCATCTGGCGGCGCGCCTGCTTCACCTGGATCAGCCCGAGGATGCGGTCGTCGAGCACGACGACGGGCAGTGCGAGGCCGAGCCGCCTGGCGACAGCAAGCTCGCCGCAGCTCATCTGGAAGCAGCCGTCGCCCAGCAGGCACACGACGGGAAGCTCGGGCGCGGCGAGCTTGGCGGCGATCGCGGCGGGCAGGCCGAACCCCATCGACGACCAGCCGTTGGTGATGAGGAACCGGTTGGGCGCGCACGCCGCCCACTGGCTCGCGATCTGGTGCGTGTGCGCGCCGACATCGAAGGCGAGCACGCCATCGGCCGGCAGCACGCTTCGCACCGCGTCGATCGCGTGGTGCGGCGTGAAGCCCGGCACGTTCGGGCGCAGCGCCGCGTTGAATTGCGCGCGGTGCGTGGCGAGCGCATCGGCGGTCCACTCATTGCGCGACGGCGGCGCGACGGCGAGGACGGCGAGCGCCGCATCGAGATCGCCGTTCGCCTGCGCGGCAATCTTCACCGTGCCGTCGGTGTCGACCGGCGAGATCCCGACCTGGACGAGCGGCACGGTGCCGATCCACGCCTCGTACTCGGCCTCGATCGTGTCGTAGCCGAGCCCGACGATCAAATCGGCGCCGCGCAGGAAATCGCGCTGAAGCTGGCGGCAGGCGCGCTCGATGCAGCCGACGGCGAGCGGATGCGCGTCGTCGACCAGCCCTTTGGCCATGGTGGTATGGGCGAAGGGCAGGCCATGGCGCTCGATGACGCGGCGCAGCGCCCCGACATCGTGCAGCCGTCGCGCATCGGCGCCGATCACGGCCACCGGCCGCTTTGCCGCGGCCATCGCCCGCAGGACGCTGGCGATCGCATCGGACGCCGGCGGGTCAAGCCGTGCGCCCTCGGGAATGTCGGGCACCGTCTCGCGCGCCTGTGCCGTCGCCACGTCCTCGGGCAGGTCGAGATGCACCGGCCCCGCCGGTTCGGACAGCGCGATGCGGACCGCCTCCGCGACCGTCGCCGCCACGCTGCCCTCGCGCAGCGGGAGCGTTGCCTTGGCGATGGGGCGGAACAGCGCGTGATGGTCGATACCCATCTGGATGCGCCGGCCGAGCTGCGCCACGGGCAGGTTGCACGTGATCGCGATCATCGGCGAGCGGTCGAGGAACGCCCCGCCGACGCCGGTCGCGAGGTTGGTCGCGCCCGGCCCGACGGTCGCGATGGCAAGGCCCGGCCGTCGGGTCTGCCGCCCCGTCACCTCGGCCGCGAAACCGGCCGAGCCCTCGTGCGCGGTGAGCACGAATTCGATGCCGCCCGTGCGCATCGCCTCGATCAGCGGCAGCACGTTGCCCGACGGGATGCCGAATCCGCGCGCGACGCCCGCCTTGCGCAACGTGGCGACGATCAGCTCGGCATTGTTCATGGGAAGGCGCGTCGGACTGCCGGCGCGCCGCCTAGTCCGGCTTCACCCCGGCACGGTGGCAGAGATATTCCCACTGGCGGTCGTGGCCGCGCAGGTTCTGCGCGCCCGGCGAGGCTGCGTCGATCTCGCCCGGCGTCAGCCAGATGATCTCGGCGCCCATCGCTACGGCGCGGTTGATCGCCTGGGCGTTGGCCTGAAGCGACAGGCAGCTTTCCACCGCGTCGGGGATGTTGCGGCCCGAGACGGCACAGCCATGGCCGCGCATGACCGCGGCCTTCTGCCGGCCGAGCGCCTTCGCCAGGTCGCGCCCCTGCTCCATGGTCGTGACGAGAAGATCGGTGTCGCCGAACCTTGTGCGGATGTCCCACATCGGGATCGACTGGCCGAGCCGGCGCGCGCCATGGATGGCCGGGCGCATCGGCGCGTTCGAGATGGCGAAGGGCAGGATCTCGTGGCAGTGGTTGTGCACCACACTGATCACGTCGGGCCGCGCCTCGTAGATCGCACCATGGATCGGCCGCTCGATATAGATCGGCGTGTCGGTCGGCGTCACCAACGTGCCGTCGAGATTGAACTCGAGGATGTCCTCGGCCTCGACCAGGCCCGGGCTGCGTGAGCGCGACAGGAAGTAGCGGTTCGGGTTGTCCGGGTGCCGCACGCTGATATGGCCGAAGGCATCGACGACGTTCTCGTGCGACAGCACGCGGTTGGCGGCGACAAGCTCGCGGATCAGGGCGGTGAGGTCGCTCACGGCACGGCTCCTTTCAGAACAGGTTGATGGCTTCGATCGAGCGCAGGACGGGGAAAGCGTCGCCCAGCAGCGAGTGCGGCCACGATACCGCGACCAGCCGGTGGAACAGCACGTAGCCGAACGCGAGCGTGCCGACCGAAACGGAAAGGGTCGTCCGCCAAGTTTCACCGCCCTGGTAGCGCATGTAGAGGACGAGAAACACGAACATCGCGGGCAACAGCCCGATCAGCCGCGTCGCGCCGAGATAGAACAGGCACCAGCCGAGGAAGACGGCGGCGCGCCACAGCACGGTGCGGAGCCCGAGCCCCGCCAGGAGGTCGATCGCGGATTCGTCCTGCGCCGACTTCGGCGCGGGCGGCGGCGCCGCCACGCCGGGGGCGGGGACCATGCGTGTGAAGTTGCCGGCGAAATGCAGAGCCGCGAACACGATGCCGGCGATCGCCACCGTGTCGGGCACCAGCCGCGCGCCGAGCGGCCAGCCGCGCGCGGACATGTAGGCCGCGCCGAGCACGCAGACGACGATCGCGGTGAACACGTTCTCCGCCTTGCCGAGATTTTCGGGCCGGACGAAGGCGATGCGTGCCTTGCCGCCGAGCCGGCGCCGTTCGCGCCTAATGTTCCGGATGATAGGCGAGAGCAGCCCGTAGGCACCGAGCGCCATCAGCCCGATCACGATGGGAAAGCCCAGCCAGTCGTACTCGTAGCGCTGGACCGAGATGTACATGTAGCGTTCGAACAGCGCGCCGAGCACGAAGCCCAGGATCACCGGCGGGCGCGGCCAGTCCATCCGCTTCATGATCCAGCCGATCACCCCGAAGACGAGGAGCGCGATCAGGTCGCCCCAGCTTGCGGACGACTGGTAGACGCCGACGAACACGACGCCGACGATCAGCGGCGCCAGCACGCCGATGCGGATGATCGCGATCTTGGCGAGCTGGTTGGCGAACAGGAAACAGATGCCCGCGCCCAGGATGTTGGCGATCGCGACCGACCAGACCAGCGCGTAGGTGACGTCGAGATGCTTGGTCAGCATCTCGGGCCCGGGCACGATGTCGTGGATCAGGAACGCCGACAGCATCAGCGCCATCGAGGCCGAGCCCGGCACGCCGAACGCGACGGTCGGGATCAGCGCGCCGCCCTCCTTCGCGTTGTTCGAGCATTCGCAGGCGATGACGCCGCGCACGTCGCCCTTGCCGAACGTCTCGGCCGCGCCCTTCTCGGTGCGGATGGCGTGGCCGTAGGCGATCCAGTCGATCACCGCTGCGCCGATGCCGGGCACCGCGCCCAGCACCGCGCCGATCGACGAGCAGCGCAGGACTAGCCACCAGTTGCGGAACACGTCCTTCGCGCCCTGGATCTGCGAGAAGCGCGAGCCGACATTGGTATCGCCCGAGATGGCGCGCCGCGCGATGGCGAGGTCACACATCTCCGGCAAAGCGAAGATGCCGAGGACGAACGGCACGATGGGCAGCCCGTCCCACAGATAGTTGGTGCCGAGCGTCCAGCGGAGTTCGGCGGTCTGCGCGTCCTCGCCGATCATAGCGACCGAGATGCCGATGCACACCGCGGCCATGCCCTTGAGCGGCGCGTTGGCGCTGAGGCCGGCCACCAGCGACAGGCCGAACACGCAGATCGCGAACAGCTCGGGCGAGCCGATCAGCAGCACCAGGGGCCGCAGCACCGGCACCGACACGCCAAGGACGAGCGCGCCGAACAGCCCGCCGATCACGGAGGCCGTATAGGACGCGCCGAGCGCGCGCCCGGCCTCGCCTTTCTTCGCCATCGGGAAGCCGTCGAGCACCGTCGCGGCCGAGCCGATCGTGCCCGGGACGCTGAACAGCACGGCGGGAATCGAATCGGAGGTGACCGTCACCGCCGACAGACCGAGCATCATGGCGATGGCGGCGTAGGGATCGAGCCCGAACGTGAAGGGCAGGAGGATGGAGAGCCCGATCAGCCCGCCGAGCCCGGGGATGATGCCGAGGACCAGCCCCATCAGCACCCCCGAGGCGAGGTAGACGAGGCGCGACGGGTCACCGATGATGGCGAGCGCCTTCGCCGCCATCATCAGCGAATCGGTCTCCATATCCGTCCCCGGGCCGGCGGCGGACGGGCCGCTACATCATGCCCATCGCTTCCTTGGCGCGCTTGATGTTGGCCGGGGTCATCGACAGGATCTTGGCGACGAAGTCCTGCACCTGCTTGCCGGTCAGCGGGTCGATGTCCATGTGCAGCTTCTTCGCGTCGGCGAGGAAGGCCGGGTCGTGCAGCGTGTCCCAGTAGGCCTTTTCGAGCGCCGCGATGCGGTCGGCGGGCACGCCCGGCGGCACCGCCATCGCGCGGTCGTCGAGGCCGGATTCGACGAACTCGAGAACCTTCTTTTCGTCAGGCGTCTTGCCGAACTCGCTGAGCAGCGGCACGTCGGGCATGTCCGGCGAGCGCTTGGACGCGAACTGGACGAGGTGGACGAGCAGGCCCTGCTTCAGCCATTCGGGCTTCACCATCTTCCAGCCGAGATACTGGCCGCACCAGCCGTCGACCTCCTTGTTCTCCATGGCGAGGCGCACCTTGGAACCGCCGCCATAGCCGGTGATGATCTTGAACTTGGTGCCGAGGATGGCGTTCGCGACCGCCGGGTTGCGATAGGTGGTCGAGCCCTTCGAGAACGCGCCGAGCACGTCGACCTTCTGGCGCGCCTGCTCGATGGTGGTGGCCGGCGCCGTCTTCCACACGGAGCAGACACTCACCGCCTCGCCCCAGCCGCCGATCCAGTGATACTTGCTGGAATCGAACTTGACGTTGGTCGAGCCCAGCGCCTGGTCCTTGGTCATGCCTGAGGTGGGGGTGATGACCACCGTGCCGTCCTTGGGCGCGGCGTTGTAGACGTAGTTCATCGCCGACACGCCGCCTGCGCCCGGCTGGTGCTTCACGATCACCGTGGGATTGCCCGGAATGTGCTTCGCGAAATGCGGCACCATCATCTGACCGTAGGTCGAATAGATGCCGCCGGCGGCGACCGCCACATAGACCGTCACGGTCTTGCCCGAATAGAAATCGGAAATGGCGTCGGCCCGCGCCGTGCCGCCGAAGGCGAGCGCGACGGAAAGAACCGCAGCAGACGCGAAGAGAGCTTGCTTGGACATGGTTTGTCTTCCTCCTTGTTACGTTCTGAGCGGACTGGGGGGCCCGTCTACGTCTTGGTCTTGGGCGCGCGAGCAGCGCGGCGCTGCGACCATAGGGGAAGAACCGGCGGCCCGCAATTGGCTCGACCCCTCGCGCGCCGCCGCCGGCTGGGCTAACCTCCGTCCCATGCAGATCGGAATGCAGCTTCCGAACAAGGGGCCGCGCGCCGCGCGCGCGCTGATCGGCGATTGCGCGCGCCTCGCGGATTCTCTGCCGCTCGACGATCTCTGGGTGTTCGACCACGTGGCCGTGCCGACCGACAATTCGCGCGGCTCGGACGGGTACTATGTCGAGCCGTTGGCGACATTGGCCTTCGTCGCGGGCATCACCGAACGGGTGGGCATCGGCACGCGGGTGTTGATCCTGCCCTATCGCAACCCGTTCCTGATCGCCAAGTGGGCCGCCAGCATCCAGGCCCTGTCCGAGGGACGTCTGCGGCTCGGCTGCGGCGTCGGCTGGATGGAGGCGGAGTTCAAGGTGCTGGGCGTCGCCCGCACGAAGCGCGGCGCCCTGACCGATGCGGCGCTGGAGATGATCCGTCGCTGCTTCGCCGCCGACGAGCTGGAGATCAACGGCGCGAAGGTGCTGTTCCTGCCGCGCCCGGCCCGCCCACCGGTCTTCATCGGCGGCGTGCCGCCGCACGCGTTCGAGCGGGTGGTGAAGTACGGCGAGGGCTGGATGCCGGGCAGCGGCAGTGCCGACGACCTGGCCGCGCCGATCGCCGAGCTGAGGCGCATGGCCGCCGCCGCCGGCAAGCCCACGCCCGAGGTGATCGTGTCGGGCGAGCTGCCGATGGGCGACGCGGCCGCCGCCCGCGGCAAGCTCGACGCGCTGGCCGGGATCGGCGCGACGCGGTTCGTGCTGACCGCGCCCTACGAGACCGCGGCCGAATTCGCGCGCAACGCCGACGCGCTGATCAAGGCCGCCGGGCGTTCCTGAGGCCATTTTGCATCGCGCGCGCGGGTCCTTTAGACTGGCCGGGTCACGAAGCGCGTGGGAGTCATGACCGATCCGGCCGCCGGCGACGGGTTGCGTACACCACTTTACGACCTGCACGTGGCGCTGGGCGCGCGAATGGTTCCGTTCGTCGGCTGGTCGATGCCGGTGCAGTACAAGACGGGCATCATCGCCGAGCACAATCACACGCGCACGGCCGCCTCGCTGTTCGACGTCTCGCACATGGGCCAGGTGGCGGTTGCGGGCCAGGGCGCGGCCGCGGCGCTGGAGCGGCTGGTACCCGGCGACGTCCGGGGCCTCACGGTCGGACGGGTGCGCTACACCGTGCTGACCAACGAGGCGGGCGGCATCATCGACGACCTGATGGTGGCGCGGACCGAGGGCGGGCTGCATCTGGTGGTCAACGCGTCGCGCCGCGCGGTCGACCTGGCGCATTTGACCGACGGGCTGCCGGACGAGATGGTGGCCGAGCTGTCCGACCGCGCGCTGCTGGCCCTGCAGGGGCCGAAGGCGCCGGAGGTCATGGCCCGCCTCGCACCGGCCGCGGCGGATCTGCCCTTCATGGGCACCGACGAGTTCGACCTGGACGGGGCGCGCGTCGCCATCGCCCGGTCGGGCTATACCGGCGAGGACGGGTTCGAGATCTCGGTCCATGCCACCGACGCCGAGCGCGTCGCCAGGCGCCTGCTGGATGCGCCGGAGGTGGCGCCCGCCGGGTTGGGGGCGCGCGACACGCTGCGCCTCGAGGCCGGGCTGTGCCTCTACGGCAGCGACATCGACGAGGAGACGACCCCGGTCGAGGCCGGCCTATCCTGGACCATCCCGCGCCGCCGCCGCGCCGAGGCGAACTTTCCCGGCGCCGACATCATCGTGGCCGAGCTGTCGGCCGGGCCAGGGCGCAAGCGCGTCGGCATCCGGCTGGACGGGCGCGCGCCGGCGCGCCACGGCGCCGAGATCGCCGACGCCGCGGGCAACCATATCGGCCACGTCACCAGCGGCAGCTTCGGCCCGACCGCCGGCGGGCCGATCGCGATGGGCTATGTCGATCCCGAGCACTCTGCCGAGGGCACGCCGGTCGGCGTGAAGGTGCGCGACACGCTGCTGCCCGGCCGCATCGTCGCCATGCCCTTCGTGCCGCACCGCTATGCCCGACCGAAACCCTGACAGGAGAGACGCGTGACCGAGACCCGCTACAGCAAGGACCACGAATGGGTGCGGCTGGACGGCGACGTCGCCACCATCGGCATCAGCGGCTATGCGCAGGAGCAGCTGGGCGACGTGGTCTATGTCGAGCTGCCGGCGCCCGGCAAGACGGTCGCGGCGGGCGACGAGGCCTGCACGGTCGAATTGGTGAAGGCCGCGAGCGAGGTGTACGCGCCGCTGGCGGGCGAGGTGGTCGAGGTGAACGGCGCGCTGAATGACGACCCAGCCAAGGTGAATGCCGACCCAGAAGGCGACGGCTGGTTTCTCAAGCTGAAGGTGAGCGACAAGGCCCCGTTCGCCGCGCTGATGGACCAGGCCGCATACGCCGAATACGTGAAAGACCTCGGCTGATGCGCTATCTGCCGCTGACCGACGCCGACCGCGCGGCGATGCTGAAGGTCGTCGGCGCGCCGGACATGGACGCCTTGTTCCGCGACGTGCCACAGCGCGCGCGCCTGACCAGGCCGCTCGACCTGCCCGACCACCGGGGCGAGATAGAGGTAAGCCGCGCGATGGCGGCGCTGGCCGCGCGCAACGTGCCCGCCGGATCGGTGGCGAACTTCCTGGGCGCGGGGGCCTATCGCCACCACGTGCCGGCGACGGTGGACTACCTGATCCAGCGCGGCGAGTTCCTGACCGCCTACACGCCCTACCAGCCCGAAGCGTCGCAGGGCACCTTGCAGACGCTCTACGAATTCCAGACGCAGGTCGCGATGATCACCGGCATGGAGGTCGCCAACGCCTCGATGTACGACGGCGCGACCGCCTGTGCCGAGGCCGTGATGATGGCGCACCGCGTGACCGGCAAGACCAAGGCGGTGCTGTCCGGCGCGCTGCACCCGCACTGGCGCGAGGTAACGGACACGACCGCGCGCCACGTCGCTGCCGATGTCGTGCTGCTGCCGCCCGACCCGGATGGCGGCGAAGACCTTGCGGCGCAGATCGACGGCGACACGTGCTGCGTCGTGGTGCAGTACCCGGATTTCTTCGGACGGATCGCCGACCTGGCGCCGCTGGCCCGCGCCTGCCACGAGAAGGGCGCGCTGCTGGTGGTGGGGGTGGCGGAGATCGTGGCGCTGGGCGCGCTGGTCTCGCCCGGCGAGATGGGCGCCGACATCGTGATCGCAGAGGGCCAGTCGCTGGGCAACGCGCTGTCGTTCGGCGGGCCGTACGTCGGGCTGTTCGCGACGCGCGAGACGTTCGTGCGCCAGATGCCGGGACGGCTATGCGGCGAGACGGAAGACGCCGGCGGCATGCGCGGCTACGTGCTGACGCTGTCGACGCGGGAGCAGCATATCCGCCGCGAGAAGGCGACCAGCAACATCTGCACCAACTCCGAGCTGTGCGCGCTGGCCTTCACCATCCACCTGTCGCTGCTGGGCGAGATCGGATTCACGCGGCTGGCCGAGATCAATCACGCCCGCGCCGTGGCGCTGGCCGACGCGCTGGCACCCGTCGCGGGCGTGACGGTACTGAACGACACGTTCTTCAACGAGTTCACCATTCGCCTGCCCAAAGCGGCGGACGGGATCGTCGGCGAACTGGTCGCCAAGGGCGTGTTCGCCGGCGTGCCGGTCTCGCGCTTCTATCCGTGCGACAATACGCTGGCGCCGCTGCTGCTGGTCGCCGCGACCGAGACCAACACCGACGACGACATCGCGCGCTTCGCCGCCGCGCTGGGAGAGGCGCTGTGAGCGGGCGGAACGAGGGCCATCGCGGGCTGCAGCTCGAGGAGCTTCTGGTCTTCGAGCGCGGCGCACCCGACAAGACCGGCGTCGACCTGGAGCCGCCGGCGCCGTTCAAGGACCGGCTGGGCACGCAGAAGCGGCGCGCGCCGATCGGCCTGCCCGGCCTGTCGGAGCCGGAGGCGATGCGCCACTACACGCGCCTGTCGCAGAAGAATTACGGCATCGACATGGGCATCTACCCGCTGGGCAGCTGCACCATGAAGCACAACCCGCGGCTGAACGAGCGGGTGGCGCGTCTTGCGGGCTTCGCCGACATCCACCCGATGCAACCGGTCGAGACCGTGCAGGGCGCGCTTGCGGTGATCGACGAGCTGGTGCGCTGGATCACCACGCTGACCGGCATGCCGACCGTCGCCATCTCGCTTGGCGCGGGCGCGCATGGCGAGCTGTGCGGGCTGATGGCGATCCGCGCCGCGCTGGAGGCACAGGGTGACGCGCGCAAGGTGGTGCTGGTGCCCAACTCGGCGCACGGCACCAACCCGGCGACGGCGCACATGTGCGGCTACACGGTCGAGTCGATCCCGCACAACGCGCGCGGGCGCGTCGACCTCGCGGCGCTGAAGGCGCGGCTGGGGCCGGACGTCGCCGCCTTCATGCTGACCAACCCGAACACGTGCGGCCTGTTCGAGCACGAGATCCTGGCGCAGGCCGATGCGGTGCATGCGGCCGGCGCTTTCTTCTATTGCGACGGGGCGAATTTCAACGCGCTGATGGGCCGGGTGCGGCCGGGCGACCTGGGCATCGACTGCATGCACCTGAACTTGCACAAGACGTTCTCGACCCCGCATGGCGGCGGCGGGCCGGGCAGCGGGCCGGTGGCATTCGCCGAGTCGCTGGCACGGTTCGCGCCTTTGCCCTGGGTGGTGAAGGACGGCGACGCGTACCGCCTGGCCGAGACCGATGCCGATGCGAAGACCGAGGGCGCGACCCCCTTCGGCCGGATGAAGGGATTCCACGGCCAGTTCGGCATGTTCGTGCGCGCGCTCACCTACATGATGAGCCACGGCGGCGACGGGCTGAAGCAGGCGTCGGGCGACGCGGTGCTGGCGGCGAACTACGTGCTGGAAAGCCTGAAGGACGTGATGTCGCCCTTCGCAGACGGACCCTGCATGCACGAATGCCTGTTCCACGACGCGTTCCTGCACGGCACCGGGGTCACCACCCTGGACTTCGCCAAGGCGATGATCGACGAGGGGTACCACCCGATGACGATGTACTTCCCGCTGGTGGTGCATGGCGGCTTCCTGATCGAGCCGACCGAGTCGGAAAGCCGCGACGGGCTGGACAATTTCATCGCCGCGATGCGCCGGCTGGCCGAGCGCGCCAAGGCGGGCGACGCCGAGTTCTTCACCGGTGCGCCGCACCTCGCCCCGCGCCGGCGGCTCGACGAGACCCGCGCCGCACGCCATCCGGTGCTGCGCTGGCGCCCGCCGGGGGAGACGTCGCAGGCTGCCGAGTAACCGGCGTCAGGCCCGGCCCCAAAGGATTTTCGTGGCGCGGCGCGCGCCCTCGGACAGTGCCTCGAGCTTGGCCCAGCAGATCGAGGCGTGGCCCACACGCATGCCGAGCCCGCAATCGGTGCCGGCCAGCACGTTTTCGCGCCCGACCAGCTTGGCGTAGCGCACCAGCCGCTCGGCCACCAGGTCGGGATGCTCGATGAAGTCGGTGCAGTGGCCCACCACGCCCGGGACCAAGGTCGCGCCGTCGGGCAGCTTCACCTCCTCGAACACGCGCCATTCGTGCTCGTGGCCGGGGTTCGACGCCTCGATCGAATAGCTCGACGCCTTCACCTTGAAGATGATGTCGGCGATGTCGCGCAGCGGGATGTCGTCGTTGTGCGGGCCGTGGAAGCTGCCCCAGCACACGTGCAGGCGGATCTTCTCGGCCGGAATGTCGCGCAGCGCGTGGTTGAGCGCATCGACCCGCATCCCCGCATATTTGCGGTAGTCGGCGACGGAGATGTCGGGCAGGCAGTTCCACCCGTCGGGCAGGTCCGGGTCGTCGATCTGCAGCGCGAAGCCGGCGTCCACGATGGCGTTGTATTCCTCGCGCATCGCCTCGGCGATGGCGAAGACGAATGCCTCGTCGTCCTTGTAGTGCTCGTTGAGCATCCAGTGCTCGATCGTGCCGGGCGTGTTGGCCGGCAGGTAGGCCTCGGCGACGTTCACGCCGGCGAGCGCCGCCTTGAAGTTGGCGAGGTCGCGCTGGAGGTCGGCCTGGCCGACATAGCGCAGCGGCGCGACGCAGACCGGCACGGTCGTTCCCGCCGGAAAGCGCGCCGAGGGCACCGCCTTGAAGTATTCGGCGAACTGGCGCTGGTCGCGCGCGGTCATGTCGAGCCGCATATAGCCGCCCGCGTCGGACGGGCGGATCTCGAACCCCTCGATCCGCTCGCGCACGTAGTTGGTGAAATTGATCTTGGACAGCTCGCCGTCGTTCACGCTGTCCATGCCGCAATCGACCTGGCGCTTGACCGTCTCGGCCACGGCCGATTTCAGCCGCGCCTCGAAGGCGGCCTCGTCGACCTGCTTGCCCTGGGTCCTGGCCGCGACCATCTGGCGCAGAACGTCGGGCCGGGGCAGCGAGCCGGCATGGGTGGCGAGGATGCGATCGGTCGAGCGGATCATCGGGGGTCCTCCCAATTCTTCTGCGGCTGCTGGCGGGCCGGCGGCAGTCTCCGCGCTCGGCCGGGCCCGGTCAACCGCGTGGCTTTCGCCGCCGGGCCGAGCGCGCTAGGCTGTGCCGGCCAGCCCTTCGCGAACGGAGATGCCGCCATGCCCGTGACGGCCACGCCCTTGCACCAACATATCGGCGCCGAGATCGCGGGCGTCGACCCGGCCCGCCCGATCGACGCGGCGACGGCGCGCGAGATCGTGGCCGCGATCGACCGGCACGCGGTGCTGGTGTTCCGCAACGCGACGCCGCTGACCGACGCGCAGCATCTGGCACTCGGCCGGGCGCTGGGGCCGCTGCAGCACCTCAAGATGCTGACCATGCTGAGCGGCACCGACACGCGGCTTTCGACCACCGAGCTGATCGACGTGGGCAATCTGGACGAGACCGGCGAGATCCTGGCCGACGACGACCGGCGGCGCGCCTTCCAGGCTGGCAACCTGCTTTGGCACACCGACGTGTCGTTCGACGCGAACCGCGCGGTCTATTCGCTGCTGGCGGCCCACACCGTTCCGCCGGTCGGCGCCGACACCGAATACGCGGATATGCGTGCGGCCTATGACGCGCTGCCCGCGGCGAAGAAGGCCGAGCTCGACGGGCTCGTCGCCGAGCATTCGATCTGGTACTCGCGCGCGCTGGGCGGGCTGACCGAGGTGTCGGAGTCGGAGAAGGCGACGCGCCCGGCGGCGCACCACCTGCTGGTCCACGTCCACCCGTCGTCGGGGCGGAAGGCGCTCTACCTCGCCTCGCACGCCTCGCACATCGTCGGGTGGCCGTTCGAGAAGGGGCGGAAGCTGCTGGACGAGCTGACCGCGTTCGCCACCCAGGAGCGGTTCGTCTACCGCCACAAGTGGCGTGTGGGCGACATCGTCATGTGGGACAATCTGGCGACCATGCATCGCGGCACAAGGTTCGACGACAAGACCTACAAGCGCGACATGCGCCGGGTCACCACGCTCGAGCACGCCGACGCCTGAGCCGCCTCAGCGGCCGAGCTTGAGGTTCACGTCCTCGTCGAAGCTGTTGTAGTCGCAGGTGATCTCCTCGCCCGCCTTGATGTCGCGGCAAGCGCGGTCGATCCCCTCCGGGTGGCCGTCCTCCGGGAACTCGCCCCGCGTGTTCGGGTCGTCGGCATGGTTCACGAAGCGCGAGTTGTCGCAGCACAGCACGTACCTTCCGGTCTTGGCGTGCAGGTAGGCGTAGCGCATCAGGAAGTCGCGCATGACCGGATGCATCGCCTCGAGCTCTGCCGGGTCGTAGAGCCGGTCGAGCGCCGGGTCGAAGCGCCAGACGATGGTGCCCTTGTTGATGTCGGAGACGGCGAAGACGCCGATCCCCTCGATGTCGCTGGGGCCGACCCGCGTGGGGACGACGAAGGCCATCTGGCCACTCCCTCGATGGCGGCGGCACCGGCCGCCGCGATGGGCCGGGAGAGATACACCGAGTCCTTGGACCGGGCAAGTTGCGCCGGAGCCCGACCGCGCGACAATTTTTTTCGTCAAAATTGAATTGGCCGCCATTCATCACTTTACAAGACTCGCAGCCGCACTAATTATTCGCCGGTCGTGATCCGTATGAGTTGGGACCGCGCCCGCCGGACAGGCTTCCACGCCCCCGACCGGAGCGGAAACGCAGCCATCTCGGCGACCAGTCGTACGGGGTCGGATCACGGGACGAAAGGAGCGGTCGCTCGCGACTTTAGGATGGCAGCAAACGACTTCGTGCTTCGTCGCGCGCACGACCCCGGCCTTGCCGAGACGCGCGACAGCACGGCAGAGGTTGCCCTGACCCACCCCTCCGCCCGGCCCTGGCCGCGACGTCGTTCCCCTTCCGGCCATATCACCGGCCGCATCCGGCCGGCGGCGGACCGCAAGCCCAAGCCCTATCAACCCTTCGTTTCGAACCCGGCGGCGCGGCATTTGCCCGCGCGCGTCAAGCCCATGGAGTGGCCATAAGCGTCATGGACCGAAGTACGCATTACCTGTCGCCCAAGCTCCTGAAGGAGCCGTTCCCCGAGAAGGCGGGGTATGGAATTGTCGCCGCGGACCCGGTTGGCCGCGGCGAATTGCTGTGCATCTGGGGCGGCCACATCGTGGACCGGGCGGCGGTCGACCGCATGTGCGACGCCGAGCGCATGTACGTGCTGCAGGTCGAGGACGACCTGTTCCTGATGGCCGAGCCGCCGATGGAGCCGGCCGAGTTCATCAACCATAGCTGCGAGCCGAACGCCGGCTTCTCGGGTCAGATCGCCCTGACCGCCCTGCGCGACATCGGGCCGGGCGAGGAGATCTGCTTCGACTATGGCATGTCGGAGAGTAGCGTATTCGCCGAGTTCGACTGCCATTGCGGCTCGCCTCTGTGCCGCGGCCGGGTGCGCGCCTCGGACTGGCTGCGTTCCGACCTGCAGATCCGCTATCGTGGTTTCTTTTCGCCCTATCTGCAGCGCCGGATCGACGCGCTGGCCCAGCCCATCCCGGTGGTGGCGAGCCGTCGCGTGCGCCCGCGCCGGGTGCGCCTGGCCACCGCAACGGCAAGCGCCGCGACCGGTTAGGCGAACCGCGCCACACGCCGATACCTGTTACGGTGCGGCATGGCTAGGGGGACGGCGCCGGACGACGGCAGGCTGAGCCTCGCCGAGATCGTGGCGCTCGGAATCGGCGGCATGGTGGGCGGCGGCATCTTCGCCGTGCTTGGCCTCGCCATCGAAACGGCCGGCCACGCCGTCGCCATCGCCCTGGCGCTGGGCGGCATCGTCGCGATGCTGACCGGCGTGTCGTTTGCCCATCTCGGCCTTGCCTTCCGAGGCGACGGCGGCAGCTTCACCTATATCGAGCGCGCCTTTTCCCACACCGCCATCGCGGGCGTCGCTGGCTGGCTGCTGGTCGCGGGCTATGTCGGCACCATGGCGCTGTACGCCACCACGTTCGGCGCCTACGGCGCGGCGCTTCTTTCGAACGACGGCGGCGCGCCATGGATGACGCCCGCGCTCGGCATGGCGGTCGTCGTGGCGTTCCTCGCCATCAACCTGGCCGGCGCCAAGATTTCCGGCCGGGTCGAGCTGATCATCGTCGCAGCGAAGCTCGCCATCCTGGTGGTATTCGCCGTGACCGGGTGCGTGACCGTCCGGGCAGATCACATGCTGCCGCTGTTTGACAAGGGCGTGGGCGCGCCGTTCGTCGCCGCCGGGCTGATTTTCGTCGCCTATGAGGGGTTCGAGTTGATTCCCAACGCCATCGCCGAGATGCGCCATCCGGAGACGGACCTGCGGCGGGGATTGCTACTGGCGATCGGGATTACGGCATTGGTCTATGTCGCCGTCGCGATCGTCGCACTGGGCAACCTGACCCCGGATCAGGTGCGGCACGACCAGGAATACGTGCTGGCCGTTGCCGCGCGGCCCACGCTGGGCGCCGCCGGGTTTGTGCTGATCGGCATCGCCGCGCTGATGTCGACCGCCTCGGCGATCAACGCCACCTTGTTCGGATCGGCGCGCCTCGCCATGGTGATGGCGACCGAGCACGCGTTGCCCCGGCTGTTTTCGCTGCGCGAGCGCACGCGCGACATCCCGTGGGTGGCGCTGGTCGCGCTGTCGGTCATGACGGTCGTGTTCCTGCTGCTGGCCGACCTGGCGGTCATCTCGTCCTTCGCCAGCACCACCTTCCTGGTCCTGTTCGCAGCAGTGAACCTGGCCGCGTGGCGGCTCAGGGCACGGATCGCTATTGCGGCGGCGATACCGCTGGCGGGGCTCGCACTGTCGTGCGGCGCGCTGGTCACGCTGGTGTGGCATTTGTGGCAGTCCGACCGCACCAGCCTCGTCTGGATCGCCGGAACCTACGCCGCCGCCATCCTGTTCGAGGTTGCGGTGCTGCTGCATCGCGGCCGCCGCCCGCGGCCCGTGGCCGGCGGTGGTTAGGGCCCGTCGCCCCACACCTCCCGCGCGATCCCGACCACCAGCCGAAGCTTCGCCGCCTGGTCCGCCTCGGTGACCGGGTTGCCGGAAACGGCGCTGGCGAAGCCGCATTGCGGGCTGAGGGCGAGCCGGTCGAGCGGTACGATCCGCGCCGCCTCGGCGATGCGCGCCTTGACCGTTTCGGCCGGTTCGAGCGCCGGCGTCTTGGTGCTGACCAGCCCGAGCACGACCGTGCGGTCCTCGGGCACGGCGGCGAGCGGCGCGAAGTCGCCCGCGCGCGGCGTGTCGTATTCCAGGAAGAACGCGTCGACCGCGACTTCGCGGAACAGGCGCTCGGCGACGGCATCGTACCCGCCCTCGGACAGATGCCGGCCCCGGAAATTGCCGCGGCAGATGTGCAGTGCGACGGTCATGCCCGCGGGCCGGCCGGCGAGGGCCGCGTTGCACAGCGCGATATAAGCCCCGGCCAGTCGGTCGGGATCGGTCCCCTCGGCGGCAAGGCGAGCGCGGACCGCGGGGTCGCACAGCATGACCAGCGGCACCTCGTCGAGCTGGACATAGCGGCAGCCGCGCGCGGCGAGGTCGGCGAGCTCTGCCCGGAATGCCGCCGCAATATCCGAAAAGAACGCGTCGTCGTCAGAATAGCCCGCAATACGCACACAGTCGGGCGGCGACCAGAAATGCAGTGTCGGCGGGGCGGGCAGCGTGATCTTTGTAACGGCGCGCGTGGCGCCTTTCAGGAAATCGAACTCGCCGCCCGAGACCGGCCGGGTCCAACCCACTTTCCACTCGACGCGAGGGGCGAGGAAGGATGTCTCCGCGCCGGCATCGTCGTGGAAGGCGAACCGCGCCGGACCGACGCCCAGCCCTTCGACCGCCTCGACGAAGTGCGACCAGTAGGACGCGCGGCGGAACTCGCCGTCGGTCACCGCCCGGAAGCCGAGCGATTCCTGCAGGGCGACCGCGTCGCGCACCGCCGCGTCCTGGGCCGCGCGGAAGGCGTCGTCGTCGATGCGGCCAGCCGCATGGTCGCGATGGGCGCGGCGCAGCGCCTCGGGCCGGAGGAGGCTGCCGACATGTTCGGCGCGGAAGGGCGGCGGTGCCATGGCCGGCGAGCTTGACCGCGTGCGCCCCAGTGCGCAAGCTCGCCAAAACACGCCGAAAATAATCGCCACGGGACAGCGTCATGGGAGACACCGAAACCGGCACGCGCGCGGAGGCGACCCGCGCCGCCTGGCTGGAGACCATCGAGCGGTTCTGCGAGGACCGCGACGCGCCGGGATCGGACCGGTTCTGGGCGCCCCGTCTGGACACCGCCTCGCAGGACGAGCTGCGCGCCATCCAGGACGCGAAGCTCGCCGCCGTCGCGCCGTTCCTGTACGAGAGCAGCCCGTTCTACCGCCGCCGCTTCGACAGGCTGGGACTCGCGCCGGACGACGTGGCGAGCGTAGAGGCGCTGACGCGCAACTGGCCGGTGATCGACAAGTCGGAGATGGCCGAGGACGCGCTGGCCCACCCGCCCTACGGCACCTATTCGACCATGACCGACGCGCTGTGGGCGAAGCGCGGCTGGATGATGTTCTCGTCGTCGGGGTCCACCGGCGTGCCGCGCGTGTTCCGCTACAGCCATGTGGACCGCGAGCTTTGGGCCTGGGCCAACGCGCGCGCCATGACCTCGATGAATTTCCGCCACGGCGACACAGTGTTCATGATCACCGGATACGGCCCGCACGTCTGGGCATGGGGCGTGCAGATGGGGCTGGCCAAGATGGATCTGCCGGTGATCCCCGGCGGCGGCATGGACGCCCGCGCCCGCGCCAACATCGTCCTGCGCTTCAAGCCGACGATCCTGCTGCTGACGCCGTCCTACGCGCTGCATCTCGGCCGGGTGATGCAGGAGATGGGCGCGGACCCGCGCGAAACCGCCGTGCACACGCTGTTCGTCGCGGGCGAGCCGGGCCTGTCGGTCGCCGCGACGCGCGAGCGTATCCAGGACCTGTGGGGCGCGCGGATAGTGGAGTTCTACGGCTGCACCGAGGCGACGCCGGCGGGCGGCGGGTTCTCGTGCTCGCATTCGCAGGCGCCGGGCGCGGCGGTGTCCACGCATCTTCTGGAAGACACCAATTTCTGGGAGGTGGTCGATCCCGAGACCGGCGCGTCGCAGGCGGACGGCGCGCGCGGGCTGACCGTTTGCACCAACCTGCACTCGGAATCATCGCCGCAGCTGCGCTTCCTGGTCGGCGACTACACCGTGCTCGACCGGACGCCATGCGGCTGCGGCTGCACCCATGCGCGCGCCATGGGCTCGTTCTCGGGTCGCGCCGACGACCTGATCAACCTGCGCGGCATCAAGATGTTCCCGGTGCAGATCGAGGATGCGCTGCGTTCGGTGCCCGGCATCGGCGACGAGTTCGAGATCGTGCTGTCGACCGCGGAGTCGGGCCTCGACGTGATGGTCGTGCGCTGCGAGCACGCAGAGCACCATATCGCCGATCCCCTGGTCGCGCGGATCGCCGGTGAGATCCGCACGCGCTGCGAGGTGCGCGTCGATGTCGAGGTGCTGGCGCCCGGAACGCTGCCCAAGACCGAGTTCAAGGCCCGCCGCGTCAAGGACCAGCGGAACAAGGGCTGACAGCGGCTTGGCTTGCGTGGTGTAACGCGATACGTTACGCTACACATAGATGATCGCGCGTTTTCGGCACAAGGGGCTGGAACGGCCGTTCGCCACGGGAGACACGCGGGGCGTTTCGGCCCAGCACGCCAAGCGGCTTCGGCGCATGCTTGCCGCGCTTAACGAGAGCGCGTCGCCTGATGGGATGAACCTACCCGGATGGCGGCTGCATCCCCCTGCGCGGACCGCTGCGCGGGCATTGGGCGGTCAGCGTGTCGGTCAATTGGCGCCTCGTCTTCCGGTTCGAAGGCGAAAACGCAACGGACGTTGACCTATTGGACTACCATTAGCGTAAGGAGGCCGTAACATGACCATGCATGACCCGCCTCACCCCGGTGAGCTCATCCGCGAGGATTGCCTTGAGCCGCTTGGCCTGACCGTAACCGTAGCGGCCGAGGGTTTGGGGGTCAGCCGCAAGACGCTGTCCTCGATCATCAACGGCCGCGCGGGAATCTCGCCCGAAATGGCCATTCGCCTGTCCAAGGCCTTTGGCGGCACGCCCGAGACTTGGCTGAGGATGCAGCTCGCGCACGATCTGTGGCAGGCACGGAAGCACGCGCGACGTATCAAGGTGCGTCGCTTCGCCATGCCGGCGGCGGCCTGAGCGTTATCACGGATCAACCCTCGTCTGTCATCCCGGCCAAGCCGCGAACGAGATGAGCGGCGCGAGCCGGGGTGACAGTTTCAGGGCTGCGGGAACGTGCGCGATCACCGCGCCGCCGCGGCGGAGACCTCGCTGTAAAGGTGGCATTCGACCAGCCGGTCGCCGTCGCGCAGCGTCTCGGGACGGGTGCGCGAACACAAATCCATCGCCTTCGGGCAGCGCGGGTGGAAGGCGCAGCCGGGCGGCGGGGCGAGCGGATTGGGAAAGCCCGGCCCGAGCGAAGCGGCCGGCAAGCCGCGGGTCGTGTCGAGGGTCAGCACCGAGTCGAGCAGCGTGGCGGTATAGGGATGGCGCGGCCGGTCGAAGATTTCGGCCGTTGTGCCCGATTCGATCACCCGGCCGAGATACATCACCGCCACACGGTCGGCCATGTGCTCGACCACCGCCAGATCGTGGCTGATCAGGATAAAGGTCAGGTTGAACTCGCGCCGAAGGTCGGAGAGCAGGTTGAGGATCTGGGCCTGCACCGAGACGTCGAGCGCCGAGGTCGGCTCGTCGCAGATCACCACGTCCGGGTTCATGGCGAGCGCACGGGCGATGGCGACGCGTTGGCGCTGACCGCCGGAAAGCTGGCTGGGATAGGCGTAGATCAGACGGCGCGCGAGCCCGACGCGCTCCATCAGCTCCTCGACGCGGGCGCGGCGCCCGGCCGGCGTGCCGATACGATGCACCTCGAGCGGCAGGCCGATGATGGCGGCAATGGTCTTGCGCGGGTTGAGCGAAGAGTAGGGGTCCTGGAAGACCGGCTGCACCCGGCGGGCGAGCTCGGCCCGGTCGATCTCGTGCACCGGCCGGCCGGCGAACAGGATCTCGCCGGCGGTCGCCGGCAAGAGGCCGAGCATCATCTTGGCGAGGGTCGTCTTGCCGCAGCCCGATTCGCCGACGATGGCGAGCACACGGCCGCGCTCGATGGCGAGGTCGACGCCGTCGACCGCACGCAGCGTGCGCCTGGCGGCGAACGGGCCGGCAGCGATCTGGAACTCGCGCCCGAGCCCGCGGCATTCGAGGATCGGCCCGGTCTCGTCCGCCGCGCCGGTCATTGCGCCGCCGCCGGGCGCCGCTTGCGGTGGGCGGCGCTTTCCGCGGGCTCGAGCAGGCAGCGGCTGGCCCGGCCCGGCCCGAACGGGCGCAGCGGCACCGGTCCGCCGGCACACGCCTCGAACGCGAAGCCGCAGCGGTTGCGGAACTGGCAGGAATCGATCGTGCCCATCAGCGACGGCACGATGCCGGGAATCGAGCCCAGCTTCGCGCCGCGCTTCGTCTGGCCGGGGATCGGGATGCAGTCGAGCAGACCCTGTGTGTAGGGGTGCATCGGTGCGGCGAGCACCTCCTCCGCCGTCCCGGTCTCGACCACCTGGCCGGCATACATGACCATCACCCGGTCGGCGATGCGCGCGACCACCCCGAGGTCGTGCGTGATCAAGATCAGCGCCATGCGCAGCTCGGCCTGCAGATCGGCCAGCACGCGCAATATCTGCGCCTGGATGGTAACGTCGAGCGCCGTGGTCGGCTCGTCCGCGATCAGCAGGATCGGATCGCACATGAGCGCCATGGCGATCATCACCCGCTGGCGCAGCCCGCCCGAAAGCTGGTGCGGATACTGCGAAAGCCTTCCGCGCGCCGCAGTAATGCCGACCTTTTCAAGGAGGTATTCCGCGCGCTCGCGCGCCTCGCGTCGGTGGCCCTTGCCATGGCGAATATAGACCTCCTCCATCTGGTCGCCGATGCGGTAGACCGGGTTGAGCGAGGTCATCGGGTCCTGGAAGATCATCGCCATGCGATTGCCGCGGATAGCATTGAGCTGGCCGCGCGACATGGCGGAGAGGTCCTGGCCATCGAGCGCGATGCGGCGCGCATCCAGGCGCGCGCGGCGCGGCAAGAGCCCCATGATGCCGAGCGCGGTCATCGTCTTGCCGCAGCCCGATTCGCCGACGACGCACAGCGTTTCGCCGCGCCCGACCGCGAGGTTGACGCCCGTCACGGCATGCAGCGTGCCGGCCGGCACATCGATCTCGACCGACAGCCCCTCGACCTCGAGGACCGGCGCCTCATTGCCGGCGCGAACGCGCGGCCCGCTCAATTGCGGCCTTCCGGCGCGGTGATGTCGCGGATGCCGTCGCCCATCACGTTAATGGCGATCACCAGGATGAAGATCGCCATGCCCGGGATGGTGACCAGGTACGGCTTGAAGAACATGAAGTTATGGCCTTCCGACACCATCACGCCCCAGGACGGCGTCGGCGCCGGGATGCCGAGCCCGAGGAAGCTGAGCGCCGCCTCGACCAGGATGGCGACCGCCATCTCGAGCGAGGCGATGACGATGATGTGGTTCATCACGTTGGGCAAAACTTCGCCCACAATGATGCGGAACCGCGACGCACCGACCGCCTCGGCCGCGGTGACGTAGTCGTTGTTTCGCACCTGCTGGGTGGCCGAGCGCGTGACCACGGCGAACCGGTCCCAGAACAGGAGGCCGAGCACCAGCACGACGGTGGTGACCGACCCACCGACCACCGAGATCAGCGACAGCGCGATCAGAACGCCCGGCAGCGCCAATTTCACGTTGATGATGTACATCACGACGGCGTCGACCTTGCCGCCGAAATAGCCGCCGATCAGGCCGAGCGACGAGCCGATGAAGCCCGCGATGGTCGCGGCGCCGAACCCGACCATCAGCGAGATGCGCGCGCCGTAGAGGAGTCGCGTGAGGTAGTCGCGCCCCAGCGCGTCGGTACCGAACGGGTGCGCCCAGCTGCCGGTGGCGCTCCATACCGGCCCGATCAGCCGGCGCGTCAGGTCCTGGCCATATGGCCCGTAATCGGTGATGTAGGGCGCGAATATGGCGAGCAGCACCGTCGCGACGACAACGGTGGTGCCGAACAGGAAGCCCGGATGGCGCAGTGCCCGGCGGCGCATCATCGCCGGCGGCGACAGCGAGTCGATCGCGACGGAGTCGGTTGCTTCGGCGAGGGCAAGAGCGGTCGGGCTGCGCGGGATTGAGCTCATGGCATCCTTAGCCCAGCCGGATGCGCGGATCGAGCGCCGCGTTGATCACGTCGGAGATCAGCGTGAGAAAGATATAGGCGATCGACACGAACACCACGATCGACTGCACCACCGGGAAGTCGGTGCGCAGGATCGACTGGAAGGCAAGATATCCGACGCCGTTCAGCGCAAAGACGGATTCGACGATCACCGACCCGCCGAGCAGGAAGCCGAGCGAGACGGCGGTGAGCGACACGACCGGCAGGATCGCGTTGCGCAGCGCGTGCTTGAACAGAACGGTCGGCCCGCCGAGCCCCTTGGCGCGCGCGGTGCGGATATAGTCGGATTCCAGCACGTCGAGCATGCCGGTGCGGGTCAGGCGCATGAAGGCCGGCATCACCGCGACGCCCAGCGTGACCGTCGGCAGGATGAAGTTGGCGAAATGGTCCGAGCCCGAGATCGGCAGCCAGCGCAGCATCACGCCGAACACCAGGATCAGGATCAGTCCGAACCAGAAGTTCGGAATCGCCTGGCCGAACACGGCGAAGCTGAGGGAAAAACGGTCGATCCAGCTGTTCGGGCGCGTCGCCGCGATCACACCCAGAGGGATCGCGATCAGCAGCGCGAAGACGAGCGCCATGAAGGAAAGCTGCACGGTAACGCCCAGCCGTTCGCCGATCAGCACGGCCACGGAGTCGCCGGTGAACAGCGATTGGCCGAGGTCGCCCGAGAGCGCGCTTCCCGCCCAGTCGAGATACTGGATATAGAGCGGCCGGTCGAGCCCGTAGGTGTGCGCCGTCTGGGCGATCTGCGCCGGGCTGGCGCCGTCGCCGGCGAGTTCGGTCGCGAGATCGCCCGACAGGCGCAGCAGGCTGAACCCGATGATCGAGACGGTAATCGCGACCAGAATCGCGATCGTCGCGCGATGGATAAAGAAGCGGGTCACTGCACGTCCCAGGGCGGCGCGATGTCGGTTCCGTGGCCACCGCGGCGTTGCCGCGTGATGCCTTGCATCCCCTTGTACCCGCGCCTGCCTCCCTGCATGAGGCTCGGGCCGAGGACTTTCCCCTGCTGGCACCCCACCGTATCATCACCGAAGCGCGCGTAAAACGCCCATTTATAGGGCCTGATCCCAAGGATCACGGGCGGAGACGCCTTGTCACCCATCGGCGCACCGCCTAGCATGGCGCGGTCTGCCAGCGCGCCAACGATCACGAAACGGGAGGCGAACATGAAAAAGTTTCTCGCGGCAACACTGGGAGTTCTGACGGCGGTCGCCCTGGCGGCCGGGCCGGCCCAGGCACAGAAGGCCAAGGATACGCTGAGGGTGGCGACGACCGACTGGTGGTCGACGCTCGATCCCTACTTCTTCCCGCTGGACGAAGCGGCGGTTTTCTATCGCACGATCTACGAGCCGCTGGTCCGCTATGACGAGCGTAACCACAAGTTCGTGCCGGCGCTCGCCACCTCGTGGAAGCAGATCGATCCCAAGACGATCGAGTTCGAGCTGCGCCAGGGCGTGAAGTTCTCGAACGGCAACGACTTCAATTCCGACGATGTCGAGTGGACGATCAATTTCCTGAAGGACCCGAAGGTCCGCATCCGCTTCAAGGACCGCTACGACTGGGTCGACCATGTCGAGAAGCTGGGCCCGTACAAGGTGCGCATCGTCTCGAAGGAGGCGTTCGCGACGCAGCTGCAGACCATCGCCTACCGCTTCTACATGTACGACGCCGAAACGGCGAAGACGATGCAGAACATGGCCGAGTATGGCCGCGACCATCCGGTCACGACCGGCCCGTACAAGGTCGTCTCGCTCGATCGCACCAAGATGGTGCTGGAGCGGAACGAGAACTATTGGGGCGGCGCGAACAACCCCTACTACCGCGCGCCGATCAAGCACGTCATCGTGACGCCGATCCCCGACCGCCAAACTCAGGTGGCGCAGTTCCTGTCGGGTGGCATCGACCTGATCCGCAACGTCCCGGCCGACATCGCCCGCGAGCTGGCCCAGATGCCGGGCGCACAGGTGACGCCGACCCATGCCGGCATGCTGATGTACGTGACGCTGGATGCGGCCGGCCGGTCGGGCAAGCTGATGACCGACCAGCGGGTGCGCAAGGCGTTCATGATGGCGGTCGACCGCAAGCTGCTGGCCAAGACGGTGGTCCCCGGCGGCGAGTTCGCCGAGGTGCTGAAGGCCGCGTGCATCCCGGTCGACGTCGGCTGCTCGTCCACCACCACCCCGCCCGCCTTCGACGTCGCCGGCGCGAAGAAGCTGCTGGCCGAGGCCGGCTATCCCGACGGCGTCGACATGGACTTCTACGTCCACGCGCCGGTCAAGGAGGTGGGCGAGGCGATCGCAGGGCAGGTGCGCAAGGCGGGCTTCCGCGCCAAGGTGCATCCGCTGCCCCTGTCGCTTTACGTGCGGATGCGGGGCGCGGGCAAGTTCACGGCGTTCAACGGGTTCTACCCGACCGGCGCCCAGCCCGACATGGACAACATCATGGACTTCTTCTTCAGCGGGAACCGCGACTACTGGAAGGATCCGGAGATCCACAAGCTGATGGAAGCCGGCCACGTCGAGTTCGACGAGGAGAAGCGCAACGAGATCTACCAGAAGGCGCTCGATATCATTAACAACAAGAACTACATCCTGCCGGTCGCGGACCTGCCGATCGTGTTCGTCACCGACAAGGACGTGAAGGTCGCCGACAACCCGCTGAGCCTGATCGACAACCGGCTCGGCGACTACATGTGGAAGTAGGCCAGACACCGGGCGGCGTTCGCGCCGCCCGGTTTCCTTTTGGAATTCGACCATGACCACATTCGTCGTCGCCCACGGGGCGTGGTCCGCCGGCTGGGCGTGGAAGAAGATGCGGCCCTTGATGGCGGCGGCCGGGCACGAGATCTTCGTTCCCACCTACACCGGCCTTGGCGAGCGCCAGCATTTGGCGAGCCCGGAGAACGACCTCGACACCCATATCGCCGACGTGTGCGGCGCGCTGCACTGCGAGGATTTGCACGACGTCGTACTGATCGGCCACAGCTACGGGGGCATGGTGGCGACCGGCGTGGCCGACCGCGCGCGCGAGCGCATCGCGCGGCTGGTCTATCTCGACGCGTTCGTGCCGCGTGACGGCCAGAGCCTCGCCGACCTCGCTGGACCGAACGGCGGCCATGCGATGCGCGAGCGCGCGAAGGCCAGCGGCGGCGATGGCTGGCTGGTGCCGGCCAATCCGCTGCCGCCCGATACGCGGCAGGCCGACATCGACTGGATCATGCCGCGGCGCTATTCGCAGTCGCTGCGCTGCTTCGAGGGCCGCATCCGCTTGGCGGCCGAGCCGGTGATGCCGCGCCGCTACATCTATTGCCAGCGCGCCGCACCGGGCGACGTGTTCCGCCAGTTCCTCGACCGTGCGCGCGGCGAAGGCTGGCCGAACTTCGAGATCGAACTCGTCGCACAACCCGCACATCACCTGCCCCGAGGCCCTGCGCGACGTGCTGCTGAAGGCGGCGGGTTAAGCGGCGCGCGCCGCGCCGCGCACCCGGTCGATCAGCGCGAGCGCGTCGTCCGGCGGAGAGTCGGCCCGCCAGGCGACATGGCCGTCCGGGCGGACCAGCACCAGCTTGCGCTCATAAAGCGCGACGATCTCGGGATCGGCGATCTCGACGGTGCGGAACGGCACGCAGCGCCGGTCGGCGGCCGCCGCCAGCGGCGCGGCGTCGGGCGGGTTCGCGCCGAGGCGCAGCAGCACGAACCCCGTGCCGAACGAATCGAGCGTCGAGCGGCCGGGGGCGATCCAGGCGTGCGGCGCGCGCGTGCCCGGCCGCGCCACCGGCACGAACTCGGGCGTCTCATACGGAATCGCGGGCGTGCCATCCGGGACCACCACGGGCGAGCCCTCGTAGCAGTAGCCGAGCCGGAGGTTCTCGGTGAAGGAGCGCGAGCGCGCCTGGCCGCCGCCGATATAGGCGTCGTGCCAGCGCTTGCGCAGCGCCGCGCCCTCCGGCGTGTCGTCGGCGATCTCGGGCCCGCCCGGCAGCTCGGTCAGCAGCTCGAACTCGCGGGTCGACACGCGCACATTGTTGAGTGCGACCGGCTTGCGCTCGGCCTCGTACGACTCCAGCAGCACCGGCCCGCCCCAGCCCTGCAGCACCGCGGCGAGCTTCCAGCCGAGATCGACCGCGTCGGCGAGGCCGGTGTGCAACCCGAGCCCGCCGGTCGGCGAGTTCTGATGCGCGGCGTCGCCGGCAATGAACACGCGCCGGTCGCGATAGCGGTCGCCCACGCATTCGCGCCGCTCCCACCGCATGGTCGAGAGGATCTCGTAGCCGATCGCGCGCCCGGCGAGGCGGCGCATGTAGTCGTCGCTGGTCATGCCGGGCACTTCCTTCAGCACCGAGAGCCGCCACAGCGCCTTCCCGTCGATGCCGATGATCTCGCCCCACGAGCCGCCGGCGTCGGTGAAGCGGAAGAACCGCGCCCAGCCCTTGTCGTGGATTTGCATCAGCTCGGCCGAGCGGAAATAGACGTTGACCGAGTTGGCAATGGCGCCTTGCGCCTCGTTCGTCACGCCCAATCCCTGGGGCACCGTGCCGCCGGCCCCGTCGCACCCGACGAGATATTGCGCGCGCAGCGTTTCCGAAGCGCCGGTGCGCGGGTCGGTGACAGTCGCCGTCACCCCGTCGGCATCCTGGGTAAAGGAATCGAGGCGGGTGTAGAAGCGGAGCGTCACCGACGGCAGGGCGCGCGCCTTGGCGAGCAGGATGGGGTCGTAGAAAATCTGCGCGCAGCCCGCGCCCGGTTCGGGCGTGAAAGACAGGTGCGTGTCGTCGTAGGACGGCACGCGCCAACGCGCGAGCTCGAACCCGGTCATCGAGGTGCAGTAGACGAAATCGTTCGGATGGGCGCGCGGCCAGCCGGTCGCCTTCACCTGCTCGGCGATGCCCCAGCGCCGGTTGAACTCCATCGAGCGGATCGAAAGCCCGCTCATCTTCGGCACCGAAACCGAACCGTCGCGCCGCTCCACCACCGTGCAGCGGATGCCGGACGAGCCGAGCTCGATGGCAAGCGCGAGCCCGACCGGGCCGCCGCCCGCGATCAGGACGGGAATGGATTCGTTGGTCATGTCACCACGCGCAGCCACCTTCTCGACCGTCGCCATGTTAAGCCGCGCCGCGTGCCGAATGCCAGTGAAGTTGGCGCGCATCTGCAGAGAACCTCATCCTTCGACAAGCTCAGGATGAGGTTCCAATCAAATCCTCGTCCTGAGCTTGTCGTAGGGTGGGCCCGGCGGGCATCATGGCGGCAGGAGCGGGAGGTCGCGATGGATTTCGAATTCTCCGAGGAGCAGGTCCTGCTGCGCGAGAGCGTCGCGAAGCTGATGGCGCGCCATGCCCCGCCCGAGCTGGTGCGGCGTCTCGACCACGAGAAGGCCTATCCGGCGGCGCTGTACGACGCCTGGATCGAGGCGGGTCTGCTGGCCCTGCCCTTCGCGGCGGAATATGGCGGGCTGGGCGGCTCGACGGTCGATGCCTGCATCGTGATGGAGGAGATCAGCCGCATCTCGGCCGATTTCTCGATGGCGATCGGCGGCTCGATGTTCTGTGGGCTGAACGTCCAGCGCAAGGGCACCGAGGCGCAGAAGAAATACTGGCTGCCCCGGCTGCTGAACGGCGAGATCAAGATGTCGATCTCGATGTCGGAGCCTGACGCGGGCTCGGACATCGGCGCGATGCGCACCACGGCGGTACGCGACGGCGACGACTGGGTGATCAACGGCCAGAAGCTGTGGGCGACCGGGGCGGGAGCGAAGAACAACGTCATCAACATGTACGTGAAGACCGACCCCAAGGCGCATTACCGCCAGGGCATGTCGCTGTTCCTGATCGACAACGACACGCCGGGGCTGGAGCTGCGCAAGCTCGACATGCTGGGGCGCTACTGCACCGGGACCTACGAGATCTTCCTGAAGGACGTGCGCGTGCCGAACGACCGGCTGGTCGGCGGCGAGAACAAGGGCTGGGAGGTGGTGCTGGGCGGGCTGCAGGTGGAGCGCGTGGTGGCCGCGGCCTCGGACGCCGGCGGCGCGCTCGGCTGCCTCGACCTTGCCGTCGCCTACGCCAAGGAGCGCAAGCAGTTCGGCCGGCCGATCGGCACGTTCCAGGCGATCGGCCACATGCTGGCCGACATGGCGACCGAGGTGGCTGCCGCGCGCGCCCTGATGTGGCAATGCGCGGCGATGGTCGACGCCGGGCGTGACGCGCTGCGCGAGATCACCATGGCGAAGCTGTTTTGCTCGGAGACCTACGCCAAGGTGGCGAACCAGGGCATGCAGGTGTTCGGCGGGTACGGCTATAACCGCGAGTTCGACATGGAGCGCCATTTCCGCGACGCGCGCGTTTCGACCGTGGCGGCCGGGACCTCGCAAATCCAGCGCAACCTGATCGCCAACCTGATGGGGCTGAAGGTGCAGTAGGGCAGCTCGTCCTTCGACAAGCTCAGGACGAGGACTGCATTTTGAACCTCATCCTGAGCCTGTCGAAGGATGAGGTACGACGAATTGATACGGCCGGTTGCGGCCGGTAGGATCGCGCGCAACTCCGAACCAAGGGAACGAAGATGGCAAACACGAAGATCGGCGGGAACACCGTCAAGGTCGAGTTCGACGAGGGCATCGCGTGGGTTTTCCTGAACCGCCCCGAGAAGCGCAACGCGATGAGCCCGACCCTGAACAACGAGATGATCCAGGTGCTGACCGCTCTGGAGACGGACGACCGTTGCAGCGTGCTGGTGCTGTCCGGCGCCGGCAACTCGTTCTCGGCCGGCATGGATTTGAAGGAATTCTTCCGCGAATCCGACACGCTGCCGCCCGAGGGCTGGGCGCAGATCGAGCGCGCCGCGCAGACCTGGCAGAACAATTTGCTGAAATGGTTCCCCAAGGTGACCATCGCGATGGTCAATGGCTGGTGCTTCGGCGGCGCGTTCAACCCGCTGGTAAGCTGCGACATCGCCGTGGCGGCCGAGGAGGCGACGTTCGGCCTTTCGGAGATCAACTGGGGCATCATCCCGGCGGGCAACGTGCTGAAATCCGTGTCGTACCGGATGAGCGAGACGGACGGGCTCTACTACGCGCTGTCCGGCGACACGTTCAACGGCATCGAGGCGCAAAAGATGGGCCTCGTGCGCTTCGCCTGGCCGAAATCCGAGCTGCGCGACAAGACGCGCGAGCTCGCCATGAAGGTCGGCGTCAAGAACCGCTCGGCCGCACGCGCCATCAAGCACGCCTGGCGCAAGATGGGCGAGATGTCGTGGGGCGCGTCCGAGGACTACCTGATGGCCAAGCTCGACCAGCACCGGCTGATGGACCCGGAGAAGGGGCGCGAGCAGGGCATGAAGCAGTTCCTGGACGACAAGTCGTTCCGCCCCGGCCTCGGCGCCTACAAGCCGAAGAAGGCAAAGGCGAAGAAGTAGGCGCCCCAACCCATCGGTTCGCCCTGAGGAGGCCGCGAAGCGGCCGTCTCGAAGGGCGAGGCGGCACCAAATCGGGACTTCGTCCTTCGAGACGCGCCCTGCGGGCGCTCCTCAGGACGAACGGCAATTGTCTTGCTACCCCGCGCGCACCTGCGCCGCGACCTCGTCCCAGCGATAGGGGGCGAGGTCGGTGGCGGGATGCACCGCGCCGCATTTCGCACAGGTGCGCAGCGCCGCGTCGGCGTTGAATGCGGCGCTCGCCGCCTGGTAGCGTTCCTGCGCCACGGCACCGGCAGCGTCCCACGTCTCGCGGTAGAGCTCGGCGTCGCACGACTCGCAATGCCACGAAGCGGCCTCGAGCCCCGGCTCGTCCGACTTGAAGCGCAGCACGACGGTTTCGACGTCTGTTTCGAACCGGTGCGGCGCGCCGGCCGGCACATAGACGCAGTCGCCGGGCCGGAGCCCGAACCGGTCGACCGATGTGCCCTGGAAGCGCACCGCCCCCGCCCCCGACATCAGAAGCAGCAGCGAGTCCTTCTCGCACACCGTGTAGAACGGCTGCGGCCGGTCGTTGCGGCTGAGGAACAGCTGGACCTGGATGTCCTCGGGCAACAGCGGCAGCTCGGCATAGGGGCCGAGCTTCTTCGCCTCGCGGAAGGTCTGGAATGTCTTCTTGCGCGGCATGGTTCCCCTCGCCTAGCCGGACGCGGCGGTGGCCAGCGCGTCGCGCCCCTGGCCCGCCGTCTTCGCCTGCTCGGCATAGCGGTCCCAGCCCCACGCCTCGACCGGGAAGGGCGGATTGACGTGGCCGCACTTCGGGCAGGTGCGCTTCGCCACGTCGGTGTTGAAGGGCGCGAACAGGTCGGGAAGGATCGCGACGGACACGAACGGGTGCTCGCTTTCGACAGCGTCGGGCGGCGGCGTCGCGTCGAACTCCTTGAAGAAGATTTCCTCGTGGCACTTCTCGCAGCGCAGGCTGCACGCCTCGATCTGCTTGCCGTGCTCGGCCTGGCGCTGGACGATCATCATCACGGCGTAGGACTTCGGGTCCTTCTCGTTCTTGAGGAACGAGTTGACGCCGTGGACGCGCCCGCCGACGAAGACCTGTCCGGTGTTCAGCATCGCGCCGTTCGCGGCCAGCGCCACCACCACCTCGTCCTGCGTGTTGTGGTGGAAAAAGTGCCCGTACCCGGCGTCGGGTCCGCCCTGGATAATGGCGCCGGCCGGCACCATCGCACCCGGATGCAGATAGGGGAACAGCGGCAGAAGCTGCGTGTTGCCGCGCTGCATGGTGTCGAACACGTTCGCCCGCATCGGCGGCCGGTCGGGCCGCGGCGGCGGAATGGTGAGCTTGTCGGTCATGTCAGTGCCCACCCTGGCCCTTCAGCATCGCTTCCATGTCGGCGCGCGAGGCGCCGAAATGCACCTCGTGCATCTCGTCGACCGGGAAGCCGAGAATCTCCATCTGCTCCTCGACCTGGTCCTTCGAGTCCGCCTCGAAGATCGAGACGAGGAACCCCTCGGCGATGTTGACGTAGATATGGTGGAACGTCGCCACGTTCGCGTCCACCACGGCCTTGGCGTTCTGCGTGAGCTCTTCCTGCTTAAGGCCGGGCGCGCGGTGGATGGTGATGAATTGCGGCATGGCGTTTCCTCCCTGATTGGTCTTGTGCGTGGGTCGGCGCGTGCGTCTAGGCGAGCCCCACCTCATCGGCGAGCTGCTGGGTGCGCGAGGTGGCCCAAGTGTTGCGGGCCGAGGACCGTTCGTCCAGCGTGCGCTGCAGCCGCACGATGAGCCGCTGGAACGTCGCGATCTCCTCGGGCGCGAGCCCCGCGAGCGCCGTGTCGTTCACGCGCTGGATCAAGGGCGACATCACCGTGGCGAGGCGCCGGCCGCGCGCGGTGAGGTGCACGTGGCTCATCCGCCGGTCGTGGCGCGACTTGACGAGCACCACCAGCCGGGCGCGCACCAGCGAGCGCACGGCGGCGACGGTGGTCGGACCCTGGCGGCCGACCCGGCGAGTCAGCTCGCCCGAGCTGAGCCCGTCCTCCTCCCACAGTTCGCGGAGATAGCGCCACTGGCTGAGCGAGATGCCGTGCGCCTGCGCCTCGCGGTCCATCGCCGCGGTCCAGCTCTCGGAAAGCTGACGCAGGTGATAGCCCATGCTGCGCGACAGCGGCACGAGGTCGAGCGCGGCGTTGCGCTGCCCGACGCGGCGCGGCCCCGTCGCCGCGGATCGTCGAGTTTCGCTGGCCGCGTTCGGCACGGTCTCGGTCAACGGAGCACCTCTCATTTGGCCGACACAATTTCGATAGAACTCTATTAAGTTTCGAGATAGTAGCTGTGCCCAAGCACGCTGTCAAAGGCCGGGCGCGCCGGTCGAAGGGGAGGACCCATGGCATCCGCAAACGAAGCCCGGCTCGACCGGGTCGTCACGTTGCACCTGATGGGCGACTGGGGCGTCGCCAACCTGCACCGCATCTGCGGCTGGATCTCGGCCGAGCTGTGGCGCCGCTCGCCGCGCGGGTCACGCTTCGCGACCTGGGCCGGGCGCGGCGGCACCGACGCCATCGATGCCGTATTGGACGGCGACGTGCACGCGTCCATGTTCGTGCCGGCCGGGTTCGCGCGCACGATTTTCGAGCGCCGCGGCATCATGGACCCGCCCGACGTGGGACGGTTGCGGGCGCTGGCCACCCTGCCGCAGGACGACCGGCTGGTCTTCGCCATCGACAAGAAGTTCGGCGTCACCAGCTTCGCCGAACTGCGCGAGAAGAAGCCGGCCTTCCGCCTGACCACCGGCATCGACGACGGCCAGAACATGGTCGGCTTCGCCGCGCACCGCTTCCTCGAGGAAACGGGCATCTCGCAGGCGACGCTCGAAAGCTGGGGCGGCAAGGTCATCGACGGCGAAGGGCCGCCCGACACGATCCCGCTGGTCACGCGCGGCGAAGCGGACGCCGTGCTGTTCGAGGCGGTTATGACGCCGGCCTGGAAGCAGATGATCGCGGCGCGACCGGTGAATTTCCTGCCATTCGAGCCGAACGTGCTGAAGGCGCTGGAGGAGAAGTACGGCTGGCCGGCGGGCCACGTGCCGGCGGACCGGTTCACCGGCCTGCCCGGCCCGTTCACGGCGCTCGACTTCTCGGACTTCCTGCTGCTGTGCCGCGACGATTTCCCCGACGACATCGGCTATGTCATCGCTGCGCTTTTGTGCGAGACAACCGAGATCCTGGAGCGCCAGTACCGTCACCTCGCGCCCAAGGACAGCCCGGTCACCTATCCGCTGGAGCCGAAGAAGATCGCCACCACCTCGATCCCGCTGAACGAGGGTGCGCGGCGCTACTACGCCGAGCACGGCTATCTCGGGTAGAAAAGTTGGCTTGAAATAGAGCCCCTCACCCGCGCGCGCCGTCGAATGGTCATGTCCCGAGGGCGCCGGCGCGTTCCGGGTTGACCGGGGCGCGGGGGATCGGGTCAAGTCGGGCTCCCGCGACCAGTCGAGGTCCCCATGCCCGCGACCGTCATCGATTCCGCGATTTTCCGCGACATCTTTTCGGCCGAAAAGATGCGGAGCGTCTTTTCGGACGAAAGCCGGGTCCAGTTCTATCTGGACATCGAGGCGGCGCTGGCCCGCGCCCAGGCGCGGCTCGGCATCATTCCGCAAGCGGCGGCCGAGGAGATCTGCCGCCACTGCGATGCGCGCCTGTTCGACTTCGCAAAGCTGAAAACCCAGACCGAGCGGATCGGCTACCCGGTCCTGCCCGTCGTCCAGCAGTTGGTCGCGCTGTGCGCGGACGGGCACGGCGAGTGGTGCCACTGGGGCGCGACCACGCAGGACATCACCGACACGGCGACGATATTGCAGATCCGCGCGGCGCTGGAACTGGTGGACGAGGAGCTTTCCGCCATCTCGGACGCGCTCGAGGTCCTGGTCCGGCGCCATCGCGACACGCCGATGGCCGGTCGGTCGAACCTGCAGCAGGCCGTGCCGATCACGTTCGGCTACAAGATGGCGACCATCCTGGCCGCCATCGAACGTCACCGCGCGCGCCTCGCCGAGCTGCGCCCACGCGTGCTGGTCGGTGAGTTCGGCGGCGCGGCCGGCACGCTCGCCTCGCTCGGCGATCGCGGCGTGGAGGTTCTGGCGGAGCTGATGCACGAGCTGAAGCTGGGCGAGCCCGACATCGCCTGGCACACGGTGCGCGATTGCGTGGCCGAGGCCGGCTGCTTCCTCGGCCTCGTCACCGGCACGCTCGCCAAGCTCGCCACCGACGTGAAGCTGATGATGCAGACCGAGGTGGAGGAGGTGTACGAGCCCTTCGCCGAGGGGCGTGGCTCGTCCTCGACCATGCCGCAGAAGCGCAACCCGATTTCGACGCTGTACATCACCGCCTGCACCGCGATGGTGCGCCAGCACGTGGCGGCGCTGCTCGACGCCATGGTCGAGGACCACGAGCGCGCGACCGGGCCGTGGGAGATCGAGTGGATCGCGGTGCCGGAAATCTTCTGCCTCGCCTCTGGCGCACTGGCCCAGGCGCGGACGATCTGCGAGGGGCTGGAGGTCAACGAGCGCCGCATGCGCCAGAACCTGGACATCACCGGCGGGCTGATCGTGTCCGAGGCCGTGATGATGGGGCTGGGCCCGCATCTGGGCCGCCAGCGCGCGCACGACCTGGTCTACGACATCTGCCGCGCGACGATCGCGACGGGTCGGCCGTTCCTCGATTTGCTGGCCGAAGACGCGGAGATCGCGCCGCACATGGACCGCGCGGCCCTCGCGAAGCTGGTCGATCCGGCCAACTACCTGGGCGTCGCGGGCGAGATGGTCGATCGCGTGCTGGCGGCGAAGGAGAGGGCGCGGCGATGACTGATTTCCGCGTGAACGAGACCGCCATCACCGCCTATCGCGGGCGCATCCGGTTCGACAAGGCCAGCCGCGCGACGGCAGAATGGCTGGCGACGTCGGCCGAGGGCAGCTTTGGCGTGGGCATGACGCGGGGCGAGGGCGAGATCGCGTTCACCCTGGCGCCGGAGCGGCTATGCGACGTCGCGCAATTCCTCGCGTTCAACCGCAATGGGCTGTTGATCGAGCTGGTGCCGGTGACGGCCGCACAGCCGGACGGCGACGCGGCCAATCCGATCCGCACATTCGATGCGGCGCCGCATGCCGGCCCACCGTGCAGGAATCCGAACCGGCCCGTGAGCTGGCACCTGCATATCTATTTCCCCTCGGCCGAGATCGACAAGGCGCACTGGCTGCGCGCGCGCATGGCCGAGAAATTTCGCGTCGCGATCTATCCAGTCGAGGACGGTGCGGGCGGGCCCCATCCCTTGCCCAACCTAGAGGTGCAGGTGAGCCGCGACGAGCTGCCGCGCATCCTCCCGTGGCTCGTGCTGAACCGGCAGGGGCTGTCGGTTCACGTCCACCCGCGCAGCGAGAACCTGACCGGCGACCATCTGGACTGGGCGCTATGGCTGGGCGCGCCGGTCGCGCTGATCGCCGACGAGCTGGATGGCGTGCGCCCGCCGGGCGCCGAGGAGGGGCTGGAATGGTTCAACGGCGCGCCGCGCGAGCCGCCCTCTCCGGATCCGCGCTTCCCGCCGACCGCGTAGCGTCCCCCCGCGGGGCGGCTATACTCCACCCAAACGACAGGGAGACACGCCATGAAGCTCGCCAACTACGCGGCCGGACGCTGGGTCGAGGGCACGGGCGACGGTCAGGCGCTGGTGGATCCCGTGCTGGGCACCGAGCTGGCGCGCGCCTCGACCGAGGGCATCGATTTCGCGGCGGCGCTCGCTTACGCGCGCGATGTCGGCGGCCCGACCCTGCGCGCGATGAGCTATTCGGAACGCGCCGTGATGGTCGGCAAGGTCGCCGAGGCGCTGGGCGCCAATCGCGATGCCTATGGCGAGATCGCCCTCGCCAACTCGGGCAACACCAAGACCGACGCCGCCATCGACATCGACGGCGCGATCGGCACGCTGCGCTTCTATGCGCGCGCGGCGGCGGCGCTGGGCGACGCGCGCACGCTGCGCGACGGCGGGCTGATCCGCATGGGACGCGACGAGGCGTTCCAGGCGCTGCATGTCGGCGTGCCGCTGCGCGGCGTCGCCATCTGCATCAACGCGTTCAACTTCCCCGCCTGGGGGCTGTGGGAGAAGGCGGCGGTCGCGCTTCTGGCCGGCGTGCCGGTGCTGGCCAAGCCCGCGACCTCGACCGCCTGGCTCGCCCAGCGCATGGTGGCGGACGTGGTGAACGCCGGCGCGGTGCCCGACGGCGCGCTGTCGATCGTGTGCGGCGGCGCGGGCGACCTGCTCGACCACGTGACCGGTCAGGACGCCATCGCCTTCACCGGCTCCGCCGCGACGGCGCAGGCGATCCACGGACATCGGCGCGTGATCGGCTCCGGCGCGCGGGTGAACATCGAGGCCGACAGCCTGAACGCGTGCCTTCTGGGTCCCGATGTCACGCCGGGCGCGGGCGAATTCGACGCGTTCGTGTCCGAAATCGTGCGCGAAATGACGGTGAAGGCCGGGCAGAAATGCACCGCGATCCGCCGCGTGCTCGCGCCGGCCGGGGTCGCCGATCAGGTTTCGCAGGCGATCGCGGCCAAGCTTGCCGCCGTCAAGTTCGGCAACCCGCGCAACGACGCGGTGCGCATGGGGCCGCTGGTCAACAAGGCGCAGCAGAAGGCCGCCGAGGACGGCATCGCCGCGCTGAAAGCCGAGGCAAGGCTCGTGAGCGGCGGGGAAGCCCCGGCCGCGATCGACGCCGATCCCGCCAAGTCGGCCTTCGTCGCGCCAACCTTGCTGTTCGCCGCGGATCCCGGCGCGGGCAAGGCCGTCCACGAGGTGGAGGTGTTCGGTCCGGTGGCGACCGTGCTGCCCTACAAGGATTCGGACGATGCCTTCGCGCTGGCCGGGCGCGGCGGCGGATCACTCGTCGCTTCCGTTTTCAGCGCCGATCCGGCGTTCCTCACGTCGGCGGCGCTGGAGCTTGCGGCGAGCCACGGGCGCGTCCTCACGCTGGATGCCGCCACGGCCAAGTCGTCGACCGGGCATGGCATCGTCATGCCGATGTGCAAGCATGGTGGGCCCGGCCGCGCCGGCGGCGGCGAGGAGCTGGGTGGGCTTTCGGCGCTATGGTTCTACCACCAGCGCACGGCGCTGCAGGGCCCGGCCGCGCAGCTGCAGGCGATCGCCGATGCGGCGGCGGTTACGGGGTAGCGGATTTTCCGCTCGCGCGGAATCGCGTCCGCCCGCAGAAAAGCGGCGCCCGCCGAAGCGGGCGCCGTGCCGTCAAGCGATGTGGCGCGGCGTGCGCTACACCTTTTCCTTCGCGTACTTGCCCGAGATCTGGGGCGCCATGACCGCGGCGTCCTTGTGGCCCTTGTTGGCCCGCTCGAGCCGCGTCTCGCGCTCCCACTGACGCTTCAGCTCGTCGCGCACGCTGATGCGCAGCCGGCCCAGACCCTCGGTCTCGAGCTCCACCACGTCGCCGTCCTGGAACGCGCCGAGGCCGCGATGGTTGGTGCCGGTGGCGAGCACGTCGCCCGGCTCGAGCGCGTGGATGGAGCTGACCCATTCCACGCAGCGCGGGATCTTGTGCGCCATGTCGTCGGTGTTGAAGTTCTGCTTCAGCACGCCATTCACCCACAGCTTGATCTGCAGTTTCTGCGGGTCCTTGATCTCGTCCTTGGTGACGATATAGGGCCCGATCGGGGCGAACGTGTCGCGCGACTTCATCTGGTAGAACACGTTGGCGGGCGGCGGCAGGCCGCGCGCCGAGCCGTCGATGAAGTTGGTGTAGCCGAACACGTAGTCCATCGCGTCGGCGGCCTTCGCGTGGCTGGCATGCTTGCCGATGACGAGCGCCATCTCGGCCTCGCCCTCGAACACGATGGCCGGAATGTCGGTCAGCACCATCGTGTCGCCCTGGCCGCAGATCGCGGCGGGCGATTTGTGGAAGGCGTTGATCGGCGCCGGCTCCGACCGCGTGCCGTCCTCCATGTAGTTGACGGCCATGCAGTCGACGTTGATCGGACGCGGCAGCGGCGGGCGGATGCGCACGCCGGCGACCGGCACGCCCTTGCCCTTGGCCGCGGCGTCCTCCAGCTTGGCGCGATAGGCGTCGAACCGCTCGATCAGCCCGTTGATCAGGTCGTGCGGGCCAAGATGCGGGATGTCCTGGACGACGGCGGACACGTCCACCACCTGGTCGCCCTTCAGGACGCCGAGCTTGAAATCGTCGAAATAAAGAATCTTCACAGCGGTCTCCCCTGGGATTTATGGGCACCATCTTGCGTCGAACCGCGCCGGTCCGCAATCGCGCCGATGGGCTGTCTGGGTTAGGATTTGGGCCACAACGTCGGAGGAACGCCATGGCGGAACATTGGGTGGGAAGCTGGACCACCAGCCCGGTGGTGACCGAAGGACTCGCCTTCGAGAACCAGACGCTGCGCATGATCGCGCGGGTGAGCCGTGGCGGGACGCGGCTGCGCGTACGGCTTTCGAATGCCTGCGGCCTGGGCAAGCTTGCCATCGGCGGGGCACGCATCGCGCTGCGTGACAGGGACGCGCGGATCGTGCCCGGCACGGACCGCGAGCTGACCTTCGACGGCGCGGACGGGGCGACCATCGCCGTCGGCGCGCTGGTGGTCAGCGACCCGGTCGAGCTGGAGGTGCCGGCGCTGGCCGATGTCGCCGTCTCGATCCATCTGCCTGGCCGCGTCGACGAGCGCCTGCCGATCACCGGGCACGGAAACGCCCACCAGATGAACTACGTGTCGCCGCCCGGCGACCATGCCGCCGCCATCGACATGCCGGTCGGAAAGACGACCGAGAACTGGTACCTGGTGACTGGCATCGAGGTGACGGCTCCGGCCGGCACGCCCGGCATCGTGTGCTTCGGCGACTCGCTGACCGACGCCAACACCTCGACGCTCGACGCCAATGCGCGCTGGCCCGACCAGCTCGCTCGCCGCTATGTCGCGCGCGGCGGCGAGGTGCCGGGGATCATGAATCACGGCATCGGCGGCAACCGCATCCTGCACGACACGCGCGGCGATTCCGGCCTGCGCCGGTTCGACCGCGACGTGCTGGCCCAGACCGGCGTGACCCACGCCATCGTCTTCCTCGGCATCAACGACATCCGCAACCGCAACGGCAAGCCGGAGGAGGTGGTAACGGCGGAGCAGATGATCGCGGGGCTCAACCAGTTCGCCGTGCGGGCGAAGGCGCGCGGCATCGCGATCTATGGGGCAACGCTGCTGACCTTCGAGAACGAGACGTTCCAGCCCGGCTTCTACACCGAGGCGGGCGAGGCGAAGCGGCAGCAGGTGAACGCCTGGATCCGCGAGGCAGGCGCATTCGACGCGGTGCTCGATTTCGAGAGGGTCCTGCGCGACCCCGGCCACCCGACGCAGATGCTGCCCAAGTACGATGTGGGCGACCACCTGCACCCGTCGGACCTGGGCTACTGCACGCTGGGCGATTCGATTCCGCTCGATCTGTTTGGCTGATCTCTACGCCCCGATCAGGCGCAAATGGGCGTCGAACAGCGCTTCGAGCCGGCCGGGATCCTTGCGTCCCCAGCCGCATTCCGAGCCGACGCCCGCGATCGGCGCGACCGCCTGGGCACGGTGCAGGCGCTGTCGGTTCTCGGCGTCCTCGCCGACATGGACGAGGCCGAGCGTCAGGTCGCAGCCGTCGGGGAGCGGCAGGTCCTTCAACGGCGCGAAATATTCGTCGTCGGTGCGGTCGTGCGGCACCGGCAAATGCAGGAAGTTCACGCCCCGCCCGATCCGGTCGAGAAGCCCGGCGCAGATCTCGACCATCGCGCGCATGTCGGCGGGCTGCATCAGGTGCTCGTCGCGCGGGCTGCCGTAGCACAGATGATAGCCGAGCTCGACGCCCGCCGGCACCGCGTCGCCCACCGCGGCGAGCTCACCGAGTATCTGGTCCTTGTAGCGCGCCGGCCGCTCCGGATAGTAGCCCTCCCACATCAGCACCTCCTGGCACACGTCCCACTGGACGGCGAGCCGGTCATGGGGCACGGCGGCGGCGAGCGTCTGCACCTCGCGCACCAGCGCCCCCTGGAACGCGCGCAGGAAATCGGCCTGCGCGCGCGGGCTGACATAGTTGTAGCCGGGGGCGAGCGGCGTGGCGATGCTGACCTGGAATCTGATCCCGGCGGGAATCGCGCCCGCCTCCTGCAGCTTGGCGAACCGGCCGAACGATTCGATCGCGTCGTCGGCATAGCCGATCTGGAACGCGACCTTATCGGGATCGACGCCGGGCTTGAAGCGCAGCCGCGGAATCTCGCGCAGCAGCACGCCGTCCCACTGGCGCCAGGCGAGCGGCGCGTAATCGGGATCGACCTCCATGTCCGGGTGCGACGCGAGCATCGCCTGGATGAAGCGGATCCAGTCGGCGCGCCGCCCGGTCTCGCCGTCGGGCAGGCGGCGGAGATGCGGGCCGAGCCTGCCTCCCACGGTGCGGAACACCGCTTCGGCGTCGGGCAGCGGCACGCTGCCGACGAGATGGACATAGGGGCGGACGTTCGACGCGTTCATGACACCTCGCGGCTGGAAACTGGCGCAATGAGTTTATCGCAATTGGAGCGAAATTCACCCCGTTCGCCCTGAGGAGCCGGCCGTAAGGCGGCGTCTCGAAGGGCGAACGGCAAGAAATTGAGATTGCCGCTACAGCGCCTTGCGGAAGGTGAGGTTGTAGCGGCATCGCCCGGTGAGCGGATCGTCGCCGTCGCGCAGCTCGGCCACGCCATGGAAGTAGAGGCGCGACCGCCCGCCCCAGACGACCACGTCGCCGCTCGTGAGTTTCACGCGCGTCGCGCGATCGGTGCGCGCAGCGCCGCCAAACAGGAACGTTGCCGGAAGGCCGAGCGAAGCCGAAACGATCGGCTGCGCGAAGTCGCGCTCGTTGCGGTCCTGGTGCGCGGTCAGACGCGCGCCCGGCGCGTAGCGGTTGATGAGGCACGAGTTGGGTTCGAACGCGGCGAACCCAGCCGCATCGGCCGCAAGCGCGGCGAGCGACGCGAACGGCGGCGGCATCGCGGGCCACGGCTTGCCGGTCTCGGGATCGGCGGTCGCGTAGCGGTAGCCCTTGCGGTCGGTGACCCAGCCGGCGCGGCCGCAATTCGTCATCGCGACCGACATGATGAAGCCGCCGGGCGTCACCATGTTGCGGAACGGCGCGGCCACGGCGATCCGCGCGATCGCATCCAGCAGCGACTTCGCCTCGTCCGCCGCGAAGCCGCGCAGCACGACCGCGCCCGGCGCGAGCGTTTCGTTCCCGGCGAACAGGTCGGTGGTCATGAAGCGTCGTGGAAGATGACGCCGAGCGTCATCCGGTGGCCGGAACGGATGCGGCTCACGCCGTGGCGCAGCGCGACGCGGTGCCAGCCGCGCGCGCCCTGCGCCGGCCGTTCATTGACGGCGAAGATCACCGCCTCGCCCTGGGCGAGCGGCACCACCTCGGCACGCGACTGCATGCGCGGACGGGTTTCGGTCAGCACGAACTCGCCGCCGGTGAAGTCGCGCCCCGGCGCCGACAGCAGCACCGTCGCTTGCAGCGGGAAGTGCAGCGCGCCGTAGAGATCGCGGTGCAGCCGGTTGTAGTCGCCCGCGCTGTACTTGAGCAGCAGCGGCGTCGGCCGTGTCTGGCCGGCCGCATGGCAGCGCGCGAGATAGGTCGCGAGGTCGGGCGGGAAATCCGCCGCGCGGCCGAGCCGTTCGTTCCAGCGGTTGGCGATACGCGCGAGCGGCGGGTAGAGCGTTTCGCGCAAGTACGCGACCGGCGCCGGCAGGGGATAGGCAAAGTACTTGTATTCGCCCATCCCGTAGCCGTGCCGCGCCATCACCACGCGGCTGCGGAACGTCGCGCCGTCATAGAGCGCCGCGACCTTCGCGCACGCCTCCGCCGTCAGGATCGGCCCGGTCGCAGCACACCCGTCCTCGTCCAGCGCGGCCTCGATGCGCGGCCAGTCGAGGGCGGGCGCCAGCGCATCGAGCATCGTGCTCACTCCGCCTCGCTATCCAGCAGGCGGCGCTTGCGGTCGAGCCCCCAGCGATACCCGGCCAGTCGGCCGTCCGACGCCACCACACGGTGGCACGGCACGGCGACGGCGAGCTTGTTGGCGGCGCAGGCGCCGGCGACCGCGCGCGCCCCGTCCTTGATGCCGAGCGCGTCCGCGATCTCGGCGTAGGTGCGCGTCGTGCCGGGCGGGATGGCGCGCAGCGCCTGCCACACGCGACACTGGAACGCCGTGCCCCGGATGTCGAGCGGCAGGTCGAGCGGCCGGCCGGGATCGTCGACCAGCGCGACGACTGCGCGGACCGTGCGGGCGAAGTCGGGCGCGGCCTCGACGAGGTTCGCGCGCGGAAAGCGGCAGGCGAGCTCGGCCGTCAGCCCGCGGGGGTCCTCGCCCATCAATATGGCGCACACGCCCTTGTCGGTCGCGGCGACGAGTACCTTGCCGAGCGTCGAGGCGCCGATGGCATAGTTGATCGCCTCGCCCGCGCCGCCCTTGCGCCAGGCGCCGGGCGTCATGCCCAGCATGGCGGGCGCCGCCTCATAGAACCGGCCGGACGAGTTGAAGCCCGAATCGTAGATCGCGGCGGTCACCGACGACGCGGCGCCGAGCCCGTCCTGTACGCGGCGCTGCCGCGCGCCCGCCGCATAGGCGCGCGGCGTGACGCCGGCGATGCGGCGGAACAGGCGATGGAAATGCGCGGGGCTGATCCCGGCCGCGGCGGCGAGCGTCGCGAGGTCTGGAGGGGCGTCCGCCGCCTCGATCACGCGGCACGCATCGGCGACCAGGGCCGCCTCGCGCGCGGCGCGCGGGGCCTCGTTCGGCCGGCAGCGCCGGCATGGGCGGAACCCAGCACGCTCTGCGGCAGCGGCATCGCGATGGAACGCGACATTCTCACGCTGCGGCGCACGGGCGGCGCAGGACGGGCGGCAATAGACGCCGGTCGAGGCCACGGAATAGAGGAAATGCCCGTCGGCGGCGGGGTCGCGGTCGCGCACCGCCTGCCAGCGTTCCGCGTCGGTCGCGAAGGGTTCGGTCACGAGTACGGTGCTCATCTGTCCCTCCTGATATCGGTCGTGGTCGAGGGACAATCTAGGGGCGCGTCCGGGCGGCGACACTCCGCCCCTTGCGCGGCAATCGTGGTTTTTTCAGCCCTTCTGCTTGTCCTTGGCGTCGAGGTCGTCGAGCCGGCGCTGCATGCGAGCCAACTCGGCCTTGAGCTCGGCCAGCATCTCGTCGGACTGCCCCTTGCCCGCCGCCGCGCCGCCCGCCGTGTCGGCGCCGCTGGGCGCGCCGGTCGGGCCTTTCGCAAGCGCGAAGGGCTGGAACATGCGCATCGTGTTCTCGAACAGGGCCAGGTTGTGCCGGCTCATCTCGTCGATGTCGCCGAACGGGAACATGCCCCCGAATGGGCCGGTCATGGACTTGCGCATCTCCTCCTGGTTCTGCGAGAAGCCGCGCAGCGCGAAGTCGAGGTACTGCGCCAGCATGCCCTGGAGATTGTCGCCGTAGAACGCGATCAGGCGGCGCAGGAAGCTGATGGGCAACAGGTTCTGTCCCTTGGATTCCTCCTCGACGATGATCTGGGTGAGGACCGAGCGCGTTATGTCTTCGCCGGTCTTCGCATCGCGGACGACGAACTCCACGCCCTCCTTGACCATCCGGCACAGGTCTTCGAGTGTGACGTAGCTCGAACTCCTGGTATTGTAGAGGCGCCGGTTGGCGTATTTCTTGACGACCACGGGGCCGCCGGCAGAGCCGTTGGCCTTGACTCCCTCGTCCGACATCGCGCTCAACTCCATACGTGGCGCTTGTTGTTTTGACATTGTAACCGATCGACGCCAAGAATGCTGCAATGCATAAACGCAACGCTGCGTCGCAAAATTCCGGCGGAAACCCAGGCTTTTGCCCGCTTTTCGGCGACCCGGACCGCGTGAGACATGGCCGAACCCCCCGAACTCGACGAGCTGGTGCGCCGCTTTCTGGATTTGTGGCAGCAGCAGCTTTCCGCCTGGGCGCAAGACCCAACCGTCGCCCGCCATCTGGGCGCGCTGATGGCGCCGGGCGCCCGCCCGCCCTGGTTCGGGGCGTTTGATGGCACGGCGGGCGGGGCCACGGCCCCTGGCGCTGCACCTGACGGCGGCGGCGGCGATCGCGATGGGATCGCGCAGCGGCTGGCCGATCTGGAGCGGCGGATCGAGCGGCTGGAGTCCGGCCCTCGCGCCCGAAGCGCAAAGCCTCGCACGGGCGCTCGCAAGCGCAAATCGTGACGAACTGGCCGCGGCGCTGGACCGCGAATCGCGCCGCCGGCTGGGCGAGTTCCTGACCGGGATCGAGACCTACCGCACCCACCCGTATGAGCGCGCCCTCGCCGACCCGCCGGTGCTGTGGGAAGAGGGCACGACCCGTCTGCTGGATTACGGCAAGGCGGGCGACCGGCCGGTGCTGGTGGTGCCGTCACTGGTGAATAAGGCTTACGTGCTGGACCTCGACCCGGACACGTCGCTGGTCCGCCACCTGGCAAAGCACGGGCTGCGGCCGCTGCTGGTCGATTGGGGCGCGCCAGGCACCGCCGAGCGGGGCTTCACCCTGACCGACTACATCGCCGGCCGCCTGTCCCGCGCGCTGGACGCGGCGGGCGGCAAGGCCGCGCTGGCGGGGTACTGCATGGGCGGGCTGCTGGCGCTGGGCCTCGCCCAGCTTCGGCCCGCCGACATGACCGGCATCGCGCTGCTGGCGACGCCATGGGACTTTCATGCCGCGATCGGCGGGCCCCACCCGGTGCTGGCGGCGATGGCGCCGGGGCTGGGCGCGCTGGTCGCGACGCTGGGCGAGTTGCCGGTCGACACGATCCAGACGCTGTTCTTCGCCCTCGACCCGGTGCAGAGCTGGACCAAGTTCCGGGCGTTCGGGCGGATGGACCCGGCATCGGAGGCCGCGTGCCGCTTCATCGCGCTCGAGGACTGGGCCAATGACGGCGTGCCGCTGGCCGGGCCGGTGGCGCGCGAATGCCTGTTGGGCTGGTACGGCGAGAACACCCCCGCGCGCGGCGAATGGCGCGTCGCCGGGGCGCCGGTCCGCCCCGACACGCTGGAGATCCCGAGCCTGCATTTGATCCCGGCGCGCGACCGGATCGTGCCGCCGGAATCGGCGCGGGCGCTGGCCAACGCGATGGCGGGCTCGACGGTCCTCACCCCCCAGGCCGGCCATGTCGGGATGGCGGTGGGCAGAAGCGCCCGCACGTCCGTGTGGCAGCCGGTCGCCGACTGGCTGGCGGCGCTTTAGCGTCAGCGCGTCGTAGGCGGCGGCAGGTCGGAACGGTCCACCGGCCCCGGCTCGGCCACGCGGCCCAGCGTCTCGGGCTGGACCCCGCTGGGCGTCGCCGGCGTCGGCTGGGCCTCGACGCGGCGCGGCGGTCCGACCGGCGGGATCGCCCCGAGCGCCTTGATCAGTCCGGCGGCGTTCGGGTTGGAGACCGCGTTGTTGATCACGATGTCATGTGCGCTGATCGCGCGGCCGTAATAGTCGCGGTTCCAGTCGCTGAGCGGCTGGAGGAACGTGCCCTCGAACGACACGCCGGCAAAGGCGCCGCGGGTCAGCGCGTAGGAATAGATGTCGGCGCCCGCGGCCACGGTGGTCGCGCCCTCGACCCCCGCCCCCTCGGGCCCGATCGCGATCGAGGCGTCGGCGCCCAGCTTGATCTTGCCGGACAGCACCGCGTCGAGCCCGGACTGGGTCATCACCACGAACATGACCTGTGCGTCCTGCACGCCGATCTGGGCGCCGATGCTGGCCGACCAGGCGCGGTAGAAGGCCGGCGCGGTCCACGTCCCGTCCGGAAGGTGGCCGAGCAGCACGCCGGTGCCGCCCTCGCCGCCGATGATGAAGCCCGCTTTCAGCAGGCTCGGCACCACGAGCACCGCCTTGGCCCGGCGCATCCAGTTCTTCAGCGTGGGCAGGTCGGGGCTGCCCAGCATCTTTTCGACCGTCCACTGGGCTTTGGTCACGATTTCCTGCTGATCGCTGGCCGCGCGGGCCTGCGGCGCCGCCGCCGCGCCGAGCATCAGCGCGCCTGCCAGGATCGCCACGAATTTCGCACGCATGACCCCTCCGCGTTGTTGATTGTTCGCTTTAGATGGCGGCGGGCCGGTGCCTCCCGCAAGAGGCTTTCGCGTGATCTCGCGAATCACTCGCCCATCTGCACCAGGGCGCCCCGCTTGCGCGCGCCGCGGAAGATCGCGAGGAAGATGCCGATCGAGATCACCACGTAGATCGCGTTGAGCCCCAGCGCCGCCCACAGATGGTGGTAGGGCACGGTCTTGTCGATCAGGACGGCGCGCATCCCCTCGAACACGTGCGCCGACGGCAGCGCCCACGCCACCGGTTGCAGCCAGCCCGGCAGGATGGCGATCGGGTAATACACGCCGCTGATCGGCTGGAGCAGGAAGATCGCCGCCCAGGCGAGGCTTTCCGCCCCCATCCCGTAGCGCAGCACCATGCCCGAGACGGCGAGCCCCACCGCCGTGCCGAAGATCAGCAGGTTGGCGAAGAACGCCGCCAGAACCCACCCCATCGAGAACACCGAGAAATGGTAGATCGGGATGGCGAGCAGCGCCGCCGGCACGATGCCGATCAGCGTGCGGATCAGGCTGATCGTGACCAGCGCGACCGCCCATTCCCACGCGCGCAGCGGCGAGGCGAAGAGCTGGGCCAGGTTGCGGGACCACATCTCCTCGAGGAAGGACAGCGCGATACCGATATTGCCGCGGAACATCACGTCCCACAGCAGCACGCCCGAGATCAGCACGCCGGCAGCCTGGGCGAAGAAGCTGGACTTGGTCAGCAGGAACTGGGTGAGCAGCCCCCACATCAGCATCTGCATGGTGGGCCAGTAGGCGAGCTCGATCAGGCGCGGCGGCGACGATCGCAGGATGTAGAGGTAGCGCAGCACCATCGCGCGCATGCGTCGTGCGGACAAAGCGATGGGCGACGCCTCGGATCGGGCGCCGGGCGCGGCCGCGGCGCGCGCCTCGATGCGCGCGCTCAACGTGGGTCTCCCACGGCACACGACCTTTCCGTTCGTCCTGAGGAGCGGCTTCGCCGCAGCGAAGACGCGTCTCGAAGGACGAAACCTCGAGCCGGCGCCGCGTTCGCCCTTCGAGACGCCCGCATCGCGGGCTCCTTAGGGCGAACGGCAAAGATCAAACCTCCCATCATTGCGCGGCGCTCGGAAGGGTATCGTCGCCGCGGGCGATCTCGAGGAACACCTCCTCGAGCGTCTTGTGCCCGTAGCGCGCGATCAGCGCGGCCGGCGCACCCTGGTCGACAATCCGCCCGCGCTTCATCATGATGGCGTAGCTGCACATGCGCTCGACCTCGAGCATGTTGTGTGAAGCGAGCAGGATGGTGGCGCCGGCGCGCTTGCCGTAATCGGCGAGGTAGCCGCGCACCCAGTCGGCCGTGTCGGGGTCGAGCGAGGCGGTCGGCTCGTCGAGCAGCAGCAGCTCCGGCGCGTTCAGCAGCGACTTGGCAAGCGCGACGCGCGTGCGCTGGCCGGCGGAAAGCTGGCCGACCGGTCGGCTGAGGAATTCGGCGATGTCGAGCTCCTCGGCGATGCCGGCGATGCGCCGACGGATGCCGGTGAGGCCGTACAGCTCGGCATAGACGGTCAGGTTCTCGCGCGCGGTCAGCCGCTTGGGCAGGTCGACATAGGGCGAGGAAAAGTTCATCCGCGGAAGCGCCCGGTAGCGGTGGCGCAGCATGTCCTCGCCCAGCACCGTGATCTCGCCCGCGCTGGGCAGGAGCAGGCCGAGGATCATCGCGATGGTGGTGGTCTTGCCGGCGCCGTTGCCGCCCAGCAGTGCCACGATCTCGCCCGCCGGAACCTCGAAATCGAGCCCGTCGACGGCCACGACCGTGCCGAACGTCTTGGTCAGCTTCTTCGCCTGGATGGCCGCGCGCATCGGCCCAATATGGGGCGGCGCGGGGCTGGTGGCCAGAGGATCGGACCGGCCGCTATTCCGCGCTCTCGAACTCCCGATCCAGGTTCTTCTGGGCGGCGGGCGGCGGCGCGCTTCCCTTGCGCAGGGCGACCGCGCGGTCCTGGTAATAGGCGCTGCGCAGCGTGGCGTAGTAATCGACCGAGCCTTCGCGCAGCTTGTCGAGCGGCTCGATCAGCTTTTCGCGCGTGGTGACGACGCGCCCGCCGAGCAGCTCGAGATTCGTCGTGTCGTCGAGGATGTAGGTGAACGGGTGCAGGAACGTATCGGCGACGGTGCCGACACCGTCGCGCACCGTCGACGGGCCGAGCAGCGGCACCACGATATACGGGCCGGCACCGACGCCGTAATGGTAGAGCGTCTGGCCGAAATCGGCCGGATGGGGCGGAATGCCCATCCGCGACGCGACGTCGAACAGGCCCACGGCGCCGAGGGTGGAGTTGATGGCGAAGCGCGCCAGCGTATCTCCGGCGCCCTCGAAATCGAGCTGCAGCACGTCGTTGGCGAGGCGGATCGGCGCGCGCACGTTGTCGTAGCCGTTATTCACCGCGGTCTTGAGCGGCGCGGGCATGATCTCGCCATAGACCCAGGCGATGGGACGCAGGAGGAACCGGTCGATCACGTCGTTGACCTCGAAGATCGCGCGGTTCACATCCTCGAGCGGGTCGTCGATCTCCTCGGGCAGCGTGTCGCCCGAGGCCGGCGCGGCAGATGCGGCGGGGGCAGGGGCGGCGGCCGCAACCGGACTCGGGGCCGGCGGCGGCGTTGTCGAGAGAAAGGGGAAGGCGCGCTGTGCGTCGCGGGTAACCTCGGGCGCCAGGTCCGGCGCCGCGCGCGCGGCGGCGGCGACGATCTCGCCCGCCATGGCGGGATGACGACCGATCGATTCGATCACCGCGGCATCCATCAGGTTCACCGCCTGGCCGCGCGCGTCGCGCCGCATCATGGCGGCGAGGGTGGGATCGGCCGCCTGGCTGCCGCGCACGGTGGCGATGCGCGCCGCCTCCTGGCCGTCGTGCGCGGCCTGGGCGATGCGGCTTTCGACTTCGGCGGGCAGCGCGGCGCGGCCCTCGGCCGGCGCCAGCACCAGCACGACAAGGGCGAGGGCGAGGCGGCGGACGGTCACCTGGCCGGCCGCCAGGCCTTGGCCATCGCCTCGGCCTTGGCGACGGCGCCCGCACTCATCTTCTGGGCGAGCGCCGCCTTCTCGCCGACCGCGCGTTCGAGGCCGCTTTGAGCGGCCAGGATGGTCCAGCTCAGCGCCTGCACCATGTCGCGCGCCACCCCCTCGCCCTTCTTGTAGCGGGCGGCGAGGGCGAACTGCGCCTGGGCATAGCCGGCATCCGCCGCGCGGCGGAACCAAGACACCGCAGTCTCGAGGTTCTGCGCCGCGCCGCGCCCGTCGCGATACATCTTGCCGAGATTGTACTGGGCGCGGACGTCGCCCTGCTCGGCCGCCCGGGTGATCCAGCGGAGCGCGGTCGCGTCGTCGCGCGCGACGCCGAGCCCGAACGCGTACATCTTGCCCAGCGTGTATTGCGAACGCGCGAGCCCCTGGTCCGCCGCCTTGCGCAGCCAGGAGAGTGCCTGGTCGTAGTCCTGCTTCGCCCCGTCGCCGCCGATCAGGCTGGTGGCGAGATTGTGCTCGGCCGAGGCGAGGCCCTTCTCCGCGGCCTGGCGCCACAGCGCAAGCGCGCGCGCCGTGTCCTGCGCGACGCCCTTGCCCTGGTCGTAGAGGATGCCGAGATTGTATTCGGCGCGCGCGTCCCCCGCGGCGGCCAGCTTCTGCCATTCCCTGAGCGCGGCGGCGAAGTCGCCTTTCTGGTAGGCCTGCCACCCCGACTCGAAATCGGCGCGGGCCGGCGCCGCCGCCAGCGTCAGCGCCAGCGCGGCCGCCGCCAACAAAGCCGTTCCCCGTCGCGTCATCCCGTGGCCTCCTATCGCTGGGCCGGCATCTTGTCGGTACGCATGCGCAGCATCTCGATCAACCCGTCCACGTGGCGGCGCTGGACCACCGCCGCGAACTCGTCACGCTGGGTCACCGCCATCGACACGCCGGAGACCGCGACGTCGATGATGCGCGGCGGGCCCTCGACCAGCCGGACCCGCCATTGCGCTTCGACTGGCGGGCCGGAGGGCCGCTCGATCCGCGTGTTGACCACGACGTCCTTCGTACCGGCGGGCCGCTCGGACACGATGTTCAGGGTCTCGCCGGCATAGCCGCCGAGCCGCGCCGAGTAGACCTGCAGCACGTATTCCGAGAACACCTGCAGGTATTCGCTGCGCTGTTCCGGGGTTGCCGTGCGCCAGTAACGCCCGAGCACGAAGCGGCCGATGAAATCCATGTCGAAACCGCGCGCCAGGATTCCGCGGAACTTCGCCTCGCGGCTTTCCAGCGTGGTGTTGGGTGCCTGAAGCGTGCGGATCGCCTCGTCGCCCAGCGTCTTGATGAAGGACGACGCCGTGCCCGCCGCCGCCGCGCCCGAGACCTGCGGGGCGGTCACGATCAGCAGCGTGGCAAGGAGGAAAATCGGACGGATGGCGAGGCGCATGCGGAAGCTCGGCGCTTTCCGCCCCGGCCCCCCCGGAGCGGCGGCGCCATGTTTCCATCTTTGGTCGCGCCAAGGCAACGACGATTTGCCCGCCGCGCTCGCGCACCGCCACTGAGTGCACTACACTGCCGGCCGCAACGCGACGGATCAGGAGACGCGCCCGTGAAATTCGCCCATTTCGCCCATGTCTGGGGCAAGCCCGGCATGACGCCCGCCCAGCGCTACGCCCAGCTTTGGCGCGAGCTGCAGCTCTGCGACGAGCTCGGTTACGATTACGGGTTCTGCGTCGAGCATCACTTTCGTCCCGACGAAAGCTGGATGTCGGCACCCAACCTGTACGCGACGGCCGCCGGCGCGCGCACCAAACGCATCCGGCTGGGCGGCATGGGCTACATCGTGCCGCTGAACAATCCTCTGCGCCTGGCCGAGGAGATCGCGGTCGCCGACCAGATGCTGGAGGGCCGGCTGGAGGTCGGGCTGGTGCCGGGCATCACGCCGTTCTACTTCCCGCCCTTCCGCGCCGACTACGAAACGCGGCGCGAGCGCACGCTGGAGTTCGTGGGCTTCCTCCGCTCTGCCTATACCGACGAGGCGAAATTCTCGTTCCACGGCAAGCATCACGATTATGACGACGTGAAGCTCGCCGTGAACCCGGTGCAGCGCCCGACGCCGCCCTTGTGGATCGAGACGCGCGACACGCCGACCCTCAAGTTCTGCGCCGAGAACGGCATCAACACCGGCTATTTCCTGGTCTATCCGCGCCACGAGGCGGCGCCGAAATACCGCGAGTACCTGAAGCAGTGGCAGGCGGCGGGCTGGCCGGCCAAGCCGAACATCGCATACTCGACCGTCGTCTATGTCGACAAGACCGACCGGAAGGCGCTGGACACGGCGCTGGCCGATGCGGGGCGCGCCTATCAGGGCTTCTTCCCGCAGGTCGGCACCGACGAGGAGCGGCGCAAGCACCAGCTGGCCCATGCCGACCTGTTCGTGCAGCGCGGCGAGCCGGGCGCGGCCGAGATCATGAAGAACCTGCTGGACCCCGACTACCTGCTGTCGAACGACCTGATCCTGATCGGCTCGCCCGACACGGTGGCGGAGAAGCTGAAGGCATACGCGACCGAGGGCATGTTCAACACGTTCTTCGGCGAATACAATTTCGGCGCGCTTGGCGAAGACGACCTGATGCGCTCGATCCGCCTGTTCGGCGAGGCGGTCATGCCCGTGCTTCGCGACTGGCAGCCCTATTGAGGGTGCGCCCGTGAAGTTCGCGCATTTCTCGCACGTCTGGGGCAAGCGGGGCATGAGCCCCGCCGAGCGCTACGAACAGCTCTGGCGCGAGCTCGCACTGTGCGACGAACTCGGCTTCGAGTACGGGTTCTGCGTCGAGCATCACTTCCGCCCGCACGAAAGCTGGATGTCGGACCCGCACGTCTACTGCGCCGCCGCGGCCGCGCGCACGAAGCGCATCCGCCTGGGCGCGATGGGCCACATCGTGCCGCTGCACCATCCGCTGCGCCTGGCCGAAGAGATCGCCATGATCGACCAGGTCATCGGCGGCCGGCTGGAGATCGGGCTGGTCTCGGGCGTCACGCCGCTGCCGTTCGCCCCGTTCGGCGTCGACTATGCGAAGCGGCGCGAGATCACAACCGAGTTCGTGCGTTTCCTGAAGGGCGTCTATGCCGAGAATGGCGGGTTCGATTTCGAAGGCGATTTCCATTCGTTCGATTACGGGCTGCGGCTCGGCGTCACCCCGGCGCAAAAGCCCTGCCCGCCGGTCTGGCTGGAGACGCGCGACCCCGCGACGCTCGAATTCTGCGCGAAGGAGGGGCTCAACACCGGCTACTTCGTGCTGTTCGCGCGCGAGACGGTGGCGCCGCGCTACCGCACGTTCCTCGAGCAGTGGAAGAGGGTGGGCTGGGCGCGCAAGCCGAACATCGCGTACTCCTGCGCCGTCTATGTCGACGAGACCGACGAGAAGGCGATGAAGAACGGCCTGCAACATGCAAGCCGCGCCTATCGCGGGCTGTTCCTGCCTTCCAACGACCCCGACGAGGTGCGGAAGGCACAAATGACGGCCGCCGACCGCTACGACCAGGCGGGCGACCACGCCGCCGCGGAGATCGTGCGCCACGTGCTCGACCCCGACTATCAGCTGGAGCACGATCTCGTGCTGGTCGGCGCGCCCGACACGGTGGCCGCCAAGCTGAAAAAGATCGCGGCGGAGGGTGTGTTCAACACCTTCCTGGGCGAGTTCAATTTCGGCGAACTGGGCGAGGTGGAGCTGATGCGCTCGATCCGCCTGTTCGGCGAGCAGGTGATCCCGGCGCTGCGCGACTACGAGCCGTTCTGAGGGCCCTCCGTTCATGCTTCGAGACGTGGTCCTTCGGACCGCTCCTCAGCACGAACGGAGATAACGTCGCCTATCATTTCCGTTCGTCCTGAGGAAGCGCCGCAGGCGCCGTCTCGAAGGGCAAACGGCGCCTACTCCGCCGCTTCTTTCCTTTCGGACGCGCTTCCGTACCCGCCGCCGCCGGGCGTCTCGATGATGAACACGTCGCCGGGCGCCATCGGGATGCTGGCGATGCCGCCGAGCTCTTCGACCTTGCCGTCGGCGCGGACGACGGCATTGCGGCCGATCGTGCCGGCCTCGCCGCCGGCCTGCCCGTAGGGCGGCACGCGCCGGTGGCCGGAGAGGATCGAGGCGGTCATCTTCTCGCGGAACCGCACGCGCCGCACGACGCCGTCGCCGCCCTTCTGCGCCCCCGTCCCGCCCGAGCCGCGCCGGATGGCGAACGATTCCAGGATCACCGGGAAGCGCCATTCGAGCACTTCGGGGTCGGTGAGGCGCGTATTGGTCATGTGGGTGTGTACGGCCGACGCGCCATCGAAGCCGGGCCCCGCGCCCGCCCCGCCGCAGATCGTTTCGTAGTACTGGCGCGCGTCATCGCCGAAGGTGAAGTTGTTCATCGTGCCCTGGGCTGCACCCGCGATACCGAGCGCGCCGAACAAAGTGTCGACGATGGCCTGCGAGGTCTCGACATTACCGGCGACGACGGCGGCCGGATAGTGCGGCGCGAGCATCGAGCCTTCGGGGATCACGATCCGGAGCGGCTTGAGGCAGCCGGCGTTCAGCGGGATATCGTCGTCGACCAGGCAGCGGAACACGTAGAGCACGGCGGCATAAGCGATGGCCGAAGGCGCGTTGAAATTGTCGTCGCGCTGAGGCGCGGTGCCGCTGAAGTCGATGGTCGCCGCGCGCGCCTTGCGGTCCACCGTGATCGCGACCCTGATCGTCGCGCCCGAATCCATCTCGTAGGCGAACGCGCCGTCCGAGAGCTTGTCGAGCACGCGGCGGACCGACTCCTCCGCATTGTCCTGCACATGGCGCATGTACGCCTCGACCACATCGAGCCCGAAATGCGCGACCATCCGGCGCAGCTCCTGCACGCCCTTTTCGTTGGCGGCGATCTGCGCCTTGAGGTCGGCGAGGTTGTTGCGCCAGTTGCGCGTGGGGTAGCGCGTCTCGGTGAACAGGCGGTGCGTCTCGTCCTCCAGCAGGCGCCCTTCGGCGACGAGTTGGAAGTTGTCGATCAGGATGCCTTCCTCGTCAATCGTGCGCGAGTGCGGTGGCACGGAGCCGGGCGTGATGCCGCCGATCTCGGCGTGATGGCCGCGCGAGGCGACATAGAACAGGATCTGCCTGCCCGCCGCATCGAACACCGGCGTGACGACCGTGACGTCGGGCAGATGCGTGCCGCCATTGTAAGGCGCGTTCAGCATGTAGACGTCGCCCGCCTTCATCGCACCGGCGCGCAGCCGGGCGATGGTCTTCACGCTTTCGCCCATCGAGCCGAGATGGACCGGAATGTGCGGTGCGTTCGCGACGAGGTCGCCGTTGCGGTCGAACACCGCGCAGGAAAAGTCCAGCCGCTCCTTGATGTTGACGGAGGATGACGTGTTCTCGAGCACCACGCCCATCTGCTCGGCAATCGACATGAACAAATTGTTGAACACCTCGAGCATCACCGGGTCGGCGCCGGTGCCGATGGCGGTGCGCGCGGGCAGGGGCGTGGTGCGGGTCAGCAGCAAGTGGCCGTGCGCCGTCACCTCCGCCGTCCAGCCCGGCGCGACGACGGTGGTCGCGTTCGCCTCCATGACGATCGCGGGGCCTGCGATACGCGCACCGAACGGCAGCGCCGCGCGGTCGTAAACCTGCGCCCGATGGGTCGCGCCATCCATATACATCTCGACAGTGTCGAGCGGATCGGGGGGGGTTGCATTCGGATCGACCGGGTGCGCCGCCTCCTCGGCCGCGCCGGCCGCGCCGATCACCTCGACCGATACGGCCTCGACCACCAGCCGCTTCATCGGGTCGACGAAGCCGAACTGCGCGCGGTGCGCGTCTTCGAACGACGCCTTGATCTCCGCCTCGGTGCCGAATGGAACGACCAGCGCGGTGTCGGTGCCCTCGTAGCGAACATGGGCGCGGCGCAGCGCTGAGATGCGCGCAGCGTCGACGCCCTGTGATTCCATCTCCGCGCGGCCGGCGGTCTCGATCTCACCCAGCGCGGAATTCATGGCGCCCATCGCGCCCGCGTCGAGCGGGGCCTCGATGGCGCGGGCGTTCAGCGTGCGCAGATCGGCGAGACCCATGCCGTAGGCCGACAGCACGCCCGCGAACGGGTGAACCAGCACGCGCGTCATGCCGAGCGCGTCGGCCACCGCGCAGGCATGCTGGCCGCCCGCCCCGCCGAAGCAGTTCAGCGTGTACTCGGTCACGTCGTGGCCACGCTGGATCGAGATCTGCTTGATCGCGTTCGCCATGTTCTCGTTGGCGATGCGGATGAACCCGTCAGCGACCTCTACCGCGCTGCGTGTATCGCCGGTGGCGTCGGAAATCTCGTGGGCGAGCGCGTCGAACTTCGCGCGCACCGTGTCCTCGTCCAGCGGCTGGTCGGCGCCCGCCCCGAACACGCGCGGGAAGAACCGCGCATGCACCTTGCCGACGCAGATATTCGCGTCGGTTACCGTCAGGGGCCCGCCGCGGCGATAGCTGGCCGGGCCGGGATTGGCGCCCGCCGAATCCGGCCCGACCCGGTAGCGCGCGCCGTCGAAGAACAGGATCGAGCCGCCGCCGGCCGCGACGGTGTGGATGCGCATCATCGGCGCGCGCATGCGCACGCCGGCCACCAAGGTTTCGAACGCGCGCTCGTAGGCACCGTCATAATGGGCGACGTCGGTCGACGTGCCGCCCATGTCGAATCCGATCACCTTGTCGAACCCGGCGATGCGGGCGGTCAGCGCCGCACCGACGATTCCGCCGGCCGGGCCCGAAAGGATCGAGTCCTTGCCCTGGAACAGCCGCGCATCGACCAGCCCGCCCGAGGACTGCATGAACAACAGCCGCGCCCCGCCCAGCGCGCCGGCGACACGGTCGACGTAGCGGCGCAAGATGGGCGAGAGATACGCGTCGACCACTGTCGTGTCGCCACGGCCCACCAGCTTCATCAGCGGGCTCGCCTCGTGGGACACCGAGATCTGCGTGAAGCCGATCTCGCGCGCGAGGGCGGCGAGGGACTGCTCGTGCGCGTGATGGCGCCAGGAATGCATCAGCACGATCGCGACCGAGCGGATGCCGTCGCCGAACGCGCGCTTAAGCCCCGTGCGCGCCGCGTCTAGATCGAGCTTCTCGATCTCCTCGCCCTCGGCGGTGAAGCGGCCGGGCACCTCGATCACGCGCTCGTACAAAAGCTCGGGCAGCTCGATGCGGCGCGCGAAGATGCGCGGCCGGTTCTGGTAGCCGATGCGCAGCGCGTCGCCGAAGCCGCGATTGATCACCAGCGCCGTGCGTTCGCCCTTACGTTCGAGCAGCGCGTTGGTGGCGACGGTCGTGCCCATCTTGACGGCCTCGATCGCGTCGGCCGGGATCGGCCCGTCCGGCGCGATGCCGAGGGTCTGGCGGATGCCCGCGAGCGCCGCATCCTCGTAATGCTCCGGGTTTTCGGACAGCAGCTTGCGGGTGGTGATTTCGCCGTCGGGCGCGCGCGCGACCACGTCGGTGAACGTGCCGCCGCGATCGATCCAGAACTGCCACTTAGACATCTAAGTTACTGATCCGATTTGAACTACCTAAATTCACAGACGTTGACACAGGATCGTAATCCTATATAATTCAAGAGCTTATTCACCCGCGATTCTCGAACCTTCACAAAAACCTTCACAGCGCATGAGAGGCACCCCAGGCGCCCGTGCTCCTGCAGTTCGCGGTTGGTCGGCTGGCACGGGGCGCGCCTCGGCTGCATGCCGCATTCGCCCGCCAGCTTGTCGCCCTTGGCCAGGTTGCAGCCGGTGCAGGCGGTGACGACGTTCTCCCACGTCGTGTAGCCGCCGCGCGAGCGCGGGACAACGTGGTCGAAGGTCAGCATGGTCGAGGGCTGCGCGCCGCCGCAATACTGGCAGACGAAGCGGTCGCGCAGGAACACGTTGAACCGGGTGAAGGCCGACCGGCGCGCCATCGAGATGTAGGATTTCAGCGCGATCACGCTTGGCAGGCGCATCGAGATCGAGGGCGAGCGGACCTCCCGGTCATACTCGGAGATGATGTTCACGCGGTCGAGGAAGACCGCCTTGACCGCTTCCTGCCAAGGCCAGAGCGATAGCGGGAAGTAGCTGAGCGGCCGGAAATCGGCGTTCAGGACCAGGGCTGGGCAGTCTCCGGCGGTACTCAAGGTTCCGGCGTTTGCGTCGTTGATTGAGCACCGAGCATGGTAGGCCGTGGCGACGATTGACTCAACGACTTGGATCACCAGAGAGTTCTGCAGCGTGGTGACTTGGTTCTGTGGCGTGAGCGGAGGCGTTCAAAAATTGCCACGTGGAGCAGGGTGGTCGAGGCACGGGAATCTGCGAGTTCTGCGGCAGAGGCGAGATCGCGAGCGCCTGTTCATAAATCAGAAGAATTCCGAACCGTCGGTTGGGTTGTTTCGATAATCGGTTGACAACCGATCAGCGAGTTTGCGCGGTTCCCAAGTTCAGGCCGCCGCCCGCCTAAAAGGACGCTGAAAATACGAGCTTCAAGGTCGTCCACCAAGCGGTCGCTTTCGGCGAGTGTCTCCAGCCCCGTGGGCGCAATCAAAATCCGAAAAAGCGCGGCGATTACATTCATCAGGCGACGGCGAGAATCGACCAACGCGCGGCACGCACGCGTTAAACTCTTCACGCGTGATTGATTTTGACTTCGCCGCTACGCACCCCCCTCTCCAGCAAATTCCACGCTGCTCGTCGTGTTTCATTGCGGGCGGGGCTGTAGCGCCTCGAACTTCGGCAAACTTGGATCAAACTTGTCCCAAGAATTGGCATTCTTGTGATAGATCACGCTTTGCGGCGAAACGCCGGAGGGATCATCGAGCGAGCCGGCTTGAATCATGATGATCTCGCCCGGCAGATCTCCCGACGTGTAGAGTCGACCGCCGCAGTTGCCGCAAAAGTGACGGGTCACGGCGCCACCGCTGCTGCCGTGGTTAGTATACCTCTTGGGATCGCCCGCGGTTATTGTGAGCTGGCTCTTGTGGATGGCTATGATGGTTGTGTGACCAGTGCCGGTGGCCTTTTGGCAGTCGCGGCAGCAGCATTGGCTGACACGTATCGCCTCTCCCTTCAGCCGGTAGCGAATTGCGCCGCACAGGCACCCGCCCAGTGCTTCTTCGAGGTTCGTCATTCCATTCTCCCTTTTCACAGCGTTCGGATTCCGTGTGAGCGTCGGCGCCATGCACCGCGCCGCCATCGTATTCCATCAGAGGGCGGCCCTGGAAGCGAACCGGGCATTCCCAGGAGGCTTGCCCCGTCATCGCGGGGAAGGTAGCGACGAAGCGATCCGGGGGACGACGACCATTTCGTCCGGCCCGAGGCGGCGATCCCGGTCGAGACGATGGGGATCACCAAGCGGTTCGGCGACGTCGTTGCGCTCGAGGACGTGTCGGTGAAGGTTGAAACCGCCACGGTGCACGCGCTGCTAGGCGAGAACGGGGCCGGCAACTACGCCACCAGGCATGATGCGCCCCCCCTCTCATGGGCCGGGCCCGACGAAGCCCAGCGTAAGGGCAGCTGCTTCAGGCGCGATAATTGACGCGCTCGGCCCGCAATCGCCGCACAGCGCCCTCAGAGGGCGGCATACGAGCATTTAGGCCGCGAACACGGGTTCGTAGGGCTCAAACTGAGCCTGGACGCTACGCCTTGCCTCTTTCATCGGGCGCCAGGTGGATGAGCCGCTCCATCCACGAAAATTCACAAAAACCTTCACACGGAGCAAGAGCTTTTCCCGTGCGACGATCCCGATGCCTCGCCCGGCCTGTGCTATCTAGGCACCCATGGCCACCGGCTGGGCGCACCGCGTCACCCGGCATGCCGCCGTGGGAGAGTGTACCGCCGTCAGGCGGTTCCGGCCCGTCCACGTGAGCGGAAACGGCCTTAGCTCTGGTCGCCGCTATTCTTGCGGTCGTACATCTTGCGGTCGGCGGCGGCGATGGCCGCGCCGGTGTCCTCGCCACCGGTGAAGGTGTGCACCCCGAAGGCGAGCGAAAGCGGGATCACCGCGCCGTTCCATTCGAGCGGGTGTGATTCGACCGTGGCGACGATCGCGCGCGCCTTTTCGGTGGCCGTCGGCTCGTCGGCATGCGACAGCAGCACCGCGAACTCGTCGCCGCCCATGCGTGCCACCACGTCGGACCGGCGCACGTTGGCGATCAGCGTGTTGGCGACCCGGAGCAGCGCCGCGTCGCCCGCCGAGTGGCCGTGCGTGTCGTTGATCGCCTTCAGCCCGTTGACGTCGAGATAGATCAGGCTCGACGGCGTGCCGTAGCGTTCGGCGAAGGCGAGGAAGCGGGTCAGCTCGCGCACGAAGGCGCGCCGGTTGGCGATGGGGGTCAACGAATCCTGGTCAGCCAGCTTTTCCAGGTACGCGACGCGCGCCTGGGTACGCTCGAGCTCCTGGCGCAGCCGGTCGACCTCGCCCATCAGGGTCATGATCGCCTGGCGCACCTTGGGCGTCAGCTCGGCCTCGGGAATGCCCATGACCGCGGCCGAATCACCCGGGCCCCGCACCGGGGCGGCGCGGGCCGGGCCGTCGACCCGTTCCGGGCGCACCGCCTGCGTCCCGCGCGGCGATCTGGTGTCCTCGATCTTCAACGGTGTCTCGTTTCGCCCACGTTCGCAGTCGCAAATTATGGCGAGGTTAGGCAAGGACGGTTAACGAAAACTTGTGAGCAATGCGTCACCGCGACTTGCGCCCACCGGCCGGCGTCGGAATAATGCGCGCCTTTCGGCGGTTCGGGGGACAACATGGCACGCAAGGCGGCGGCAAAGAAGCCTGGGAAGGCGGCGAAGGGCGGCGAGACACCGGTGATCGGCATTTTGATGGGCTCGGCCTCGGACTGGGAGGTGATGCGCCACGCGGCCGACACGCTGAAATCTCTGGGCATCCCCTACGAGGCGAAGGCGCTGTCCGCGCATCGCAACCCCGACCTGGTGGCGGAATACGCCCGCACCGCGCGCGACCGCGGCCTCAAGGCCATCATCGCCGGCGCCGGCATGGCCGCTGCGCTGCCCGGCGTGATCGCGGCGCTGACGCCGCTGCCCGTGCTGGGCGTGCCGTGCGGCGGCGCCGCGCTGGGCGGGCTGGACGCGGTGCTGTCGATGGTGCAGATGCCGGCGGGTGTCCCGGTCGCCACCTTCGCCGTCGGTCGCGCCGGCGCGACCAATGCCGCGATCTTCGCCGTCACGCTTCTGGCGCTGACCGACAAGAAGGCCGCTAAGACGCTCGACGCGTTCCGCGCCGCCCAGTCGGCCAAGGTGGCGGAGCTGCCGGCCTAATACATCGTCCGCTTGCGCGGGATCGCGCGCAGCGGGTTGGGTAGACGCCGGGCGAAGGATTCGGCGCGCCCGCGCACCGCCGGCACCCGGCCGAGATCGGCGAGGCGCCGGTCGAGGAAGTCCCATGTGTCGACCGATCCCTCAGACCGGTCCTCGAGCCAGTAGAGCACCGTCGCGCCATAGACCGCGCCGAGCGAGGCCCGCTTGGTGTACCAGCCGAAATCGACAGACCGGTCGCCGATGCCGCGCCAGATCGTGTCGACCGTGCGCGCAACGGCGCGCAGCGCGGCGAGCTGGTGGCCCGGCAGGGTCGACCAGGCGGCGAGGCGGCGCACCGACTCGCGATAGGGGGCGAGTGCCGAAAGACGCGCACGGATCGCATGGGCGACGCGTTCGTGCGTCCGCAGCCCGGCGGGCGCGTCGGCGAGCGCCGCCAGCATCTTCGCGTCGGCCCAGTGCGAGAACTGCTCGACCGCACCGGCCACGCCGCGCGGATAGGCGCGCCGCAAGGTCGCCGCGTCGATGTCGAGGCCGCGCGCGGCGGCGACCAGCGCGCGGTCCGACCAGCCGTCGAACACCACATGGCGCAGCAGCGCGGGCAGCAGCGCCTCGCGGATCGCGGCGAGGTCGGGCGCCGCGCTCATGCCGGATTGGACTCCGCGTCCGCATCGTCGGCGTCCTCGGCCGGCTCCTCGCGGGTGAGGTGGCGCAGCTCCTCGGTGAAGCTGAGGAGGCGCAGATCCGCCATCCGCATCGTGTAGAGCACGCCGTTCAGGTGGTCGAGCTCGTGCTGCACCACGCGGGCGTGGAACCCTGTCGCCTCACGCTCGATCAGCTCGCCGCGCGGCGAGTAGCCGCGATAGCCGATGCGGGCGTAGCGCGGCACGACGCCGGTGAGGCCCGGGATCGACAGGCACCCCTCGAACCCGTCGACCATCTCGTCGGTCAGCGGCTCGATCTCGGGGTTGATCAGCGCGGTCAGCGGGATGACGGAGAGCGGATCGTCCTCGCCGGCGCGGCCGGGCGGGGACTTGAAGATCATCACGCGCTGGCTGAGATGGACCTGCGGCGCGGCGAGCCCCACGCCCTCGGCGTCGTCCATCGTCTCGATCATGTCCTCGACCAGCCGGCGGATATCGCGGGAGGTGGGGTCGGGGACCTCGACGGCCTTGCGGACCAGCACGGGATGGCCCATGCGGGCGATCTTGAGGAGCGCCATATCGTCTCCAGCGGCGGGTGGACCCGCCTAATATAGGAGCGGCGCGGGTGCGGGGCGAGGGTTCACACCGGCCTTGCCCTGTGCTATAAGCGAGCCCTCCCGCGATTGTTCGCGGGCTTGCTTTTTGTGCCGACCACCGCCCATCAACAGAGATTGAAGCCACCGTGCAGGTACACGTCCGCGAAAACGATGTCGACCAGGCCCTCCGTGCGCTGAAGAAGAAGATGCAGCGCGAGGGTATCTTCCGCGAGATGAAGATGCGCCGCGCCTTCGAGAAGCCGTCCGAGCGCCGCGCCCGCGAGAAGGCGGAAGCCATCCGCCGCGCCCGCAAGCTGGAGCGCAAGCGCATGGAGCGCGAAGGCTACTAGCCACGTCTTCCGCGCGCGACGAAAAGGCCGCCCTTCGGCGGCCTTTTGCGTTCGGGGCGCGGCCGTCCCATTACAGCTTCAGCAGCTTCGCCGCCGTCTCGCCCAGTACGCCCGCCTTGTCGCGGGCGGACAGCTCTCGGTCCTGCTGGATGAAGCCGACGGGATCGAGCTCGCCCACCGGATAGTCCGAGCCCATCACCAGCCGGTCGGGCCCGACGCGATCGGCCAGCGTGTCGAGCATCGCCGCGTCGTACAGGCAGGTGTCGTACCAGAACCGGTCGAGATAGGTCGACGCCATCGCCTTGGCCTTCGAGCCGAGTCGTTCCAGCCGCTCCTCCGAGGTGTTGCGGTCGACCCGCCCGGGCGCGAACGGCAGGAAGCCCCCGCCATGGGCGAACACGATCTTCAGCTTCGGATACGCGTCCATCACCCCGTCATGGATCAGCGAGAACATGGCCATCGTCTCCTCGAACGACTGGCCGATCGAATTCCACAACAAATAGCGCTGGAAGCGGTCGCCCATCGTGCCGTGCGGGTGGATATAGACCGGCACGTCGAGCGCCTGCGCCTTTGCCCAGAACGGATCGAGGCCCGCGAGCCCGAGCTCCGTCCCGTTCACGTGGGACGAGATATTGGCGCCTTTGAGCCCCATCCCGACCGCGCGCTCGAGCTCGGCGGCGGCGAGCTTGGGCGCCTGCAACGGCACGGTCGCGATGCCGACGAACCGGTCGGGGCGCACGGCGCAGAACTCGGCGATGCGGTCGTTCGACAGCCGGTCGTAGCGCAACGATTCCTGCGGCTCGGCCCAGTAGGTGCACTGGTGCACCAGCGAGGCGGAGACGACCTGCACGTCGACGCGCATGTCATCCATCTTGGCGAGGCGCCCGTCGGTGTCCATCTGCCAGGTCATGCCGCCGCGCTCGCCGCCGCGCCGGTTGGCGTCGGCCGGCGCGGGGCGGAAGCCGTTGACCACCATGTGGTCGCGGTTGAACGCCACCACCTCGGGCACGAAGATGTGCGTGTGCCAGTCGATGGCGAACGGCCGGCGCGGCTTCACTTTCGCCGGCGCGCGGCGCGGCGCGGGCTTTTTCGCGGTGGGCTTCTTGGCCGCTGGCGCCTTCCGCGTAGATGCGGCGCGTGACGATTTGGCAGCGGGCTTCTTCGCCGCCCCGCGGGCGGGCGCCTTGCGGGCCATGTTTCCTCCGGAGGTTCCTGGTAGCGGGGCGCGAGTATGCCACGGCGCGCGTGCGGGTGACAATTTCCGGCCCGACTATGTCAGCCGGGCAGCACCGGAATCTGCAGATAGGAGGCGCGCGCCGCGCCGGTGAAGATCGTGTGGTCGCCGGAGAAGCGCGCGGGCGCGCGCTCGACCGGATCGGTGTGGGTGAACAAACCGGACCCCTTGAGCGGTCCGGTCGCGTCGGGTCGTTCGAAATCGCGACCGGCCAACACCAGCGCCAGTTTCGAGCCCTTGGGCAGGAACACGCTGGCCGGCCAGATCTCGACATCGATCTCGTAGGTCTGGCCCGGCGTCAGCGGCTGGTTCTCGTCATGGGTATGCCACGGCCGCCAATCGGTCGAGAGTGCGGGATCGAGCTTGCGATGGGTGACGCGCAACCAGCCTTGCGAAACCGGCAGTTTCGGCTCGTCGGCCGCGACGAAGGTGGTCTCGCGCCCGTCCGCGTCGTAGCCGCAGACCGTGGCGAAAAGATCCATGTCGGGCAGCGACGACGCGACCCACAGCTTTGCCTTGATCGGCCCGGCAAGCTCGAGGTCGCGGTCGAGCGCGGCAGTCGTGAAGGTGACGCCCGGCGTGGTCGCGTTGTAGGTGACCTGCGCGCCGTCCTTTGGCGCGGACCAGTCGAGCCCGCGCGCGTCGGCGTTGAGATAGAGCCGCGTCCATTTCGTGCCGGTGACCGGCCATTCGGTGGAGCGCACGACGCGCTTCACCCGGTCGTCGGGCGAGCGCACCGCGACCTCGACCTTCGGCTCGCGCTGCCAGCCATTGTCGATGCCCTTGAGGAAATGGTCGAAGAAGCGGCGTTGCAGCGCGACCGATTCCGGCTTGAAGAAGGTGGCGAAGTACGAGCCCGACTGCACCTTGAGCCACTTCTCCGTCGAGGCGAGGCCGAGCCACCCCTCGATCGTGCCGCGCAGATGCAGCCCCAACCCGCCCCAGTTGGCGACGACCAATGCCGGCACGTCGATCTTGGACAGATCGCCCGAGCGCGAGGTGTAGTAGTCGTCACATAGCGGATGGGCGAGCACGCCCTCGATATATTCCCACCGGTTGGCCTTGCGCGTCGCATCGTCGAGATCGGGCCCGCCGGCGAGGCGCGCGCCCGTCACCATGTCCTTCAGGTCGCAGCCGGGATTGCCGTACTGCTTGCGCAATATGCCGTTCCACCAGCGGTGGACGAACCCGTTGCAGAACATGCCGCCCTGGCGCGTGCGCCCGCGATAGAAGTCGCACGTGCCCTGCCACGGCAGGATGGCGGCGAGGTGCGGTGGGCGCAGCGAGGCGACCATCCATTGCCCGCACGCGTAGTAAGAGATGCCCACCAGCCCGACCTTGCCCGACGACCAGGGCTGCGCCGCGGCCCATTCGATCGCGTCGTGGAAGTCGACGAACTCCTGCGGCGCGTTGACGTCGAGCCGGCCGGGCGACTTGCAGGCGCCGCGCAAATCCACACGGACGACGACGTAGCCGTGCGGCACCCATACCTCGGGATCGGGCGTTTCGAACACCATCCACTTACCGGACGAGGCCTCGAGGATCTCGGGGTTCTCGCCCGTCATGTGCTCCCACGATTCGAGCCGGTGCTGGCTGAAATGCAGGTCCTTGCCGTAGGGGCCAAACGTCATCAGAACGGGATACGTCCCGTCGCCCTCGGGGCGAAATACGTTTGCCTTGAGCAGCGCGCCGTCGCGCATCGGCACGTCGACGTCGTGGTCGAACGCCATGCGCACCGTGCCGCCCAGCTTGCTCGACGCCTCGACGATCTGGGTCATTCGAGTCTCCGCATCGCACCCCCCTGAAAAGCGGGAGGAGTCAGGCTCCGATCACAGGAATCTGCAGCCAGCATTCGCGCCCGGTGTGGATCGTATGCTCGCCGTCATACTTGTCCTTCGGGCGGTCGACCGGGTCGTTATGCTGGAAGAAGCCGGAGGTGGACGAGCCGGGCTGGCCGGTGCCGGCATAGTCCTGCCCGGCGACGATCAGCGCGAGCTTCGAGCCCTTGGGCAGGAACACCGCGGTCGGCCACACCTCCACCTCGGCCTCGACGATCTCTCCGGGCTTCAAGGGCTGCGGCTCGTCGAACGTATGGACCGGCTGCCAGTCCGACGAGCGCGCGGGATCGAGCTTGCGCAAGCTCACGCGCAGCCAGCCCTGCGACAAAGGCGTCGGGTCGAAGTTGGTGGCGAAGCTGATCTCCCTGCCCTCCGGGTCGAACGCCAGAAGGGTGAGGAACAGGTCCATGTCGGGCTTGGAGCATGACACCTGCAGCTTCGCCTTCAGGGGGCCCGCGATCTCCATGTCGCGGTCCAGCGGTGCCGTCTCGAACGTCACGCCCTCGCTCAGCGCCGGATAGCTGGCCTTGCCCGCCGCCGGCGGCTTCCATTCGAGCGACTTGGTCGCCGCGTCGAGGTGCAGCTTGACGAACCTGGTGCCTTCGAGCGGCCAGGTCGCGGACTGGACGTGGCGGTGCACCTTGTCGCCCGGTGCGCGCACGATGACGTCGACGCGCGGCTCGGACTCCCAGCCGTTCTTCTCGCCCTTCAGGAAATGGTCGAAGAACTTCTTCTGCATCGCCACGCCCTCGGGCGCAAAGAACGTCGCGAAGTACGGGCCCATCTGCACGCGCAGCCACTTGTCCTTGGACGCGATGCCGACGAAGCCCTGGATGGTGCCGCGCAGATGCAGCCCCAGCGCCGACCAGTTCGACACGACCAGCGCCGGCACGTCGATGTTCGACAGTTCGCCCGAGCGCGCCTTGTACCAGTCGTCGAGCAGCGGGTGGGCGCGCACGTTGTCGATATAGTCGGCGCGGTTGGCGGCGAGCTGGTCGGGCGTCAGCGCGTCGGGCCCGGTCGAGCGCTCGCCCTTGACGAAGTCGGTCAGCGTCGAATCCGCCTTGCCGTGCTGGTTGTTCAGCACGCTGTTGGCCCACCAGCGCTGCACGAAGCCCGACAGGAAGATGCCGCCCGAGCGCGTGCGGTCGCGATAGAAATCGCACGTGCCGCACCAGGGCAGGATGGCGGCAAGATATTTCGGCCGCTTCGCCGCCACCATCCACTGGCCCGCCGCGTAGTACGAGATGCCCAGGAGGCCGACCTTGCCGTTGCACCAGCCCTGCGGGCCGACCCATTCGATGGCGTCGTAGAAATCCTCGAATTCCTGCACCGAGTTCACGTCGAGCTTGCCGGGCGAGCGCCCGGCGCCGCGGCAATCGACATGCACCACGGCATAGCCCGCCGCCACCCACACCTCGGGGTCGGGCCGCTCGAACACCATGTGGTTGCCGGACGAGTTGGCGAGGATCTCCGGGTGGCGCGCCTTCAGCTTGTTCCACCCCTCGCCCATGAACTGGCTGATATGAGAGTCCTTGCCGTACGGGCCGTAGCTGATCAGGGCGGGGCAGCTTCCCGCGCCCTCGGGTCGGTAGATGTCGGCGCGCACGAAGGCGCCGTCGCGCAGCGGGATGGGCACATCCTTTTCGAGCACCATCTTCTTGCCGCCGGTGGCTTCGCGCAGGACGGTGGCCATGGTCACTTCTCCCCAGGTCCGGTTCGTTGTTGGGCAAAGGGTACACGGGCGGGCGCGGGCGAGTCACCTGTGCTAACATTCTCGTCATGGCGACCGACGACATCGTACTGTTGGATTCCGCGACCGCGCTCAAAGACCAGGCGCGCGGCAAGGTTGTGGTCGCGGGCTCGCAGGGCAGCGTGCTGCCTGCCAATCTGGTGGCGCGGGCCGGTGCGCGCGCGGCGGTGCTGCACGACGCCGGCGTCGGCAAGGACGAGGCCGGCGTCGCGGGCCTCGCCTATGGCGACGAACTTGGCCTCGCGGTCGCCACGGTGGATTACCGAACGGCGCGGATCAGCGATTCGAAGGACATGATGGCGCGCGGGCGGATCAGCCGCGCCAATGCCCTGGCCGCCGCGCTCGGCGTTGCGCCCGGCATGGCGTGCGCCGACGCGGCCGAGCGTCTGGTGGGCGCGGGGCTGCCGCGCGAACTTCCGCCACCCTACGATGAATCGAAGGCACGTCACCTCGCCCTGGAGGAGAACGGCATCCGCGTATGGTGCCTGGATTCGAATTCGCACCTGCGGGACGACGACGCGGGCCACATCGTGCTCACCGGCTCGCATGGCGGGCTGGTCGGCGGCAGGCCGGAATCGGCACTGCGCGTGCGCGCCCGCGCGGCCGTGTTCAACGATGCCGGGCCGGCGCCGGACGGCTCGTCGACCAGCCGGCTGGGCGTGCTCGACGAATGGGGAATCCCCGCGGGCACGGTCAGCGCCGCCTCGGCGCGGATCAGCGACGGGCGGTCGACCTATACCGACGGGGTGATGTCGCTGGTCAACGAGCGCGCCAAGGCGCTGGGCGCCGCCCCGGGGATGAGTGCCCGCGATTTCGTCGCGTGCGTCCTCCGCGCGGGCGGCGCGTAGTGCGGTGGCTCAGCCCTTGAAGTCGCGGACCTGCTTCTCCGCCTCTTCCTTGCTGACGCCGTAGCGTTCCTGGATCTTGCCGGCAAGCTGGTCCGACTGGCCGTCGAGCTTGTCGAGATCGTCGTCAGTGAGCTTGCCCCACTGTTCCTTGACCTTGCCGCGAAGCTGCTTCCAGTTGCCTTCGATCTGGTCTCGATTCATGACGCTGCTCCCGTAGTGACTACCTGTCTCGCACGGTCAACGCGGCGGGGCCCTGCGCCGTTCCCGCGCGCAGGCCGCCGCCACCTACCGGCCACGGAGGGGTTCGCCGCATGACCGGAGCCGAGGGGCCGCTGGGCCATCCGAAGGGGCTTGGCGTCATCTTCGTCATGATCGCCGGCATCGCAGCCGGCGCCGGCGCTGGAATCTGGATGGTCGGCCTGCCGCTTCGACACGTGCTGGGAGAGCCGCGCGCTGTGCTACAGTCCGACCCATGAACTCGAATCTTCCCGCCCCCGATGGGATCGTCGAGCGCTGCCGTGCGCTCGCGCCCGCACTGTTCGAACGCGCGCCCGAAGCCGAGCGCCTGCGCCACTGTCCCGATGAAACGATCGAAGACTATTTCGCGATCGGTCTCGACCGGCTGCTGAAGCCCGCGCGCTATGGCGGCTGGCAGATGGGATGGGACAGACTGTGCGAGACGGCCCTGGCGCTGGCGCATGGCTGCGCGTCGCAGGGTTGGGTGATGACCATCTATGGCGACCACGCCCAGCATCTCGGCATGTTCGACCGGCGCGCGCAGGACGACGTGTGGGAGAACCCGCGCGCGCTGATCTCGACATCGTTCGGTGCGCAAGGCGCGGCCAAGCGCGTGAAGGGCGGCGGCGTGCTGACCGGCAAGTGGAGCTTCTCGTCGGGCATCGAGCATGCGAGCTGGATCATGGCGGGAAGCCTGCTACATGACGGCACGGATTCCGAGCCCGAGCCGACGATTTTCCTGCTGCCGAAATCCGACGTGACGGAGATCGACGACTGGCACGTGATGGGACTGGCCGGCACCGGCTCGCGCAGCTTCCGCATCGACGAGGTGTTCGTGCCCGCCCACCGCATGCTGCCGGCGATCCCGGCGGCCGAGGGCACGCCCTCGCCCGAATGCGGCAACGACGCGCCGATCTTCCGTACGCCGCGCCGTTCCACCGCCGGATTCGCGCTGGGCTGCGTTGGCGTCGGTGCGACACAGGGCATGCTGGACGCCTTCGTCGACGCCCAGCGCGGCAGGGTGAACCGCGGCATCACGCTGGCCGAGGAGCAGTGGATGCAACTGGCCGTCGCCGATGCGGCGGCGACGTTGCGAGCCGCGGCAGTGCTGGCCGTTACCGATGCCCGCGAGACCATGGCGCGCTGCGCCGGGCACGATCCCATTCCGATCGCGCTGCGCGCCACCGACAAGCGTGACGCGAGCTACGTCACCAGGCTGGCGCGCGAGACGGCCGACCGGCTGTTCGCCGTGGCCGGCGGCACCGCCCTGCACCAGTCGAACGTGCTGCAGCGCTATTTCCGCGACATCCACGCCGCGACCTCGCATTTCGGCCTGCGCTGGGAACATTCGGCGATTCCCTACGCCCGCTTGACACTGGGCCTCGCGCCTGGACCGGGCTATTACTAGACTTTGCAAGGGCTTACGCCCGAGCATGTCCGATTGCGCCAACAACCAATCACGGAAATCTGTGACGGCTTTTGTATCGGGCGGCTGATCTTTCAACCCGCGTAGCAAGTATTCAGCCCATGACCATTGTTTACTTCTTATTCACCCATATCGGGGGATGATCGTGGTTGCAAAAGGACCGCGGTCCTCGCCTTCGACGATGTTAGGGCATATTGCCCATGAGCGAGCACGACATCCCGGCCATCCTGAGGCGCCACGAGCTGTACCTCGCCGGGCGCGGCGGCGGCGTGCGCTTGAACCTCAAGAACGCTGATATTTCAGGGCTCGATTTCTCGAAGGGAAATCTACAGAACGCGGTCGCCGCCGGTGCGATCTGCCATCGCACCCGCTTCCTCGGCGCCGATCTCAGCTACGCCGACTTTTTCGGCGCGGACTTCCGCGAGGCCGACCTGTCCGGAGCGCTTCTGGTGCGGGCCGATCTGCGCGGCGCCCGGTTGCGCGGCGCGCGGCTGCACTATACGGACCTGTCGCAGGCCGACATGCGTCCGGGCATCATGCTGGACATGAGCGAACCGGACGAGGACGACCCGGGCCAGCAGCGGCGCGCCGTCGACCTGAGCGACGCGAGCATGAAGAGCGCGCGGCTCATGCGCACCAATCTCGAACGCGCCACGATGTACCGGACCGATCTTTCGAGTGCCGATCTGTCCGAAGCCAACCTGTCGCACGCCAAGCTGAAGGACGCCGACCTGTCGGGCGCCAACTTGGTGAACGCCAACCTCGCGCAGACCGTCTTGAAAGGTGCGAACCTGACGGGCGCGCACGTGACCGCGGCGCAAGTCGCCGACGCCGATCTGACCGACGCGCTGCTGCCCGAGGACGTGCAGCGCGCCTTCGACGTCCCGTCGGTGCTGCGTGCGCCGAAGGACGAGATGGAGCGCCGCGTCTACGAGCATCATCGCTGGATCGAGACCAACGGGCGCGAGGGCGCGCGCGCCGACCTGTCGGGATGTGATCTCGCCAAGCGCGACCTGCGCGGCGTCAATCTCAGCGGCGCCAAGCTTGAGCGCGCGATCTTTACCGGCGCGAACCTGACCGGCGCGAAGCTGGTGCTGGCCAGCGCCGCGGGCGCGAGCTTCAGCGAGGCGCGGCTCGACAGCGCCGACCTGTCCGGCGCCGACCTCGCCGCCGCGCGCTTCGTCCGCGCCAAGTTGGGCGAGGCAAACCTGCAGGCGGTGCCCCTCAACCGTCCCGACGGGACCCCGCTCGGCCGGTCCCATCCGACAAACCTGGCGGCCGCCGATTTCACCGACGCCACGCTGGCCGGAGCGACGCTGCGCGGGGCGATGCTCGACGGCACGATCTTCAAGGGCGCCGATCTGGCCGGCGCTAACCTGTCCGGTTGCGACCTGGACCGCGCCCGCTTCGCCGGCGCGCGGATCGCCGACGCCATACTGAGCGACGGCGAGGCCGCCTGACTGCAATTTCCATTCGCTTGGTGTGATTTAGGCACATTTGCACGGCGTTCGCGCGCCTGGGTGTGTATATTCTGCCCCTATGGCGGCTGGGGGTGCTGTGAAATTCGATCTTGTCCGATGCCGCGGGTGGGCCGGCCGCCCCGCATGACCCTGCTCGGCTTTATCGGTCTGCCCTTCGTGATGTCGGGGTTCGGCGTCGGCTTCGTGGTCGGGCTGACGGGGGTCGGCGGCGGCTCGCTGATGACGCCGCTGCTCGTCTTGCTGTTCGGGCTGAATCCGGCGATCGCGGTGGGCACCGACCTTCTCTACGCCGCGGCGACCAAGGCCTGCGGCACGGCGGTTCACCATATCGGCCGAACCGTCGAATGGCGGATCGTCGCCCACCTCGCCGGCGGCAGCCTGCCGGCAAGCCTCGCCACGCTGGTGGTCCTGGAACAAGTCGGGTCCGGCGACGCCGCGATCAGCGGCCTGATCTCGCACGTGCTCGGCTACGCCCTGCTGCTGACCACGCTGAGCCTGATTTTCCGCCGCTACGTGCTGGCGGTGGCGCACAGGGTTTCGCTTTATCGCCGCCCGCGCGCGCAGGCGGTGACGACCGTTGCGCTGGGCGCCGTGCTGGGCGCGCTGGTCACCTTGTCCTCGGTCGGCGCGGGTGCGATCGGCGTGACGGCACTGGTGCTGCTCTACCCGCATTTGCCGATCGCGCGCATCGTCGGCACTGACATCGCCCACGCTGTGCCGCTAACCTTGGTGGCGGGGCTCGGCCACCTGGCGATCGGCACGGTCGACCTTGCTTTGCTCGCCTCGCTGCTGATCGGCTCGCTGCCCGGCATCGCGCTCGGCAGCCTTCTCGCGCCGCGCGTGCCCGAACGCCTTTTGCGCTTCCTTCTGGCGGCCGTCCTGGCCGTCGTCGGGGGGCGGCTTGCGTTGCGTTAGAGTATTTTCCGCTCGCGCGGAATCGCTCCGTTTTATCGGAAAACGCGTTAGCGCACCCGGCGCAGCAGCACGTAGACCGCGCCCGCGCCGCCGTCGCGCGGCTGGGCCGTGGCGAAGCCGAGCACGCGCGGGCGGTTCTCCGGCGCGTTGAGCCAGCGCGGCAACTCGCTGCGGATCGCGCCCTCGCCCAGCTTGCCGCGACCGGTGATGACCAGCGCGCAGCGCACGCCGCGTGCCTGCGACCGGGCGAGGAAAGCGCCGAGCGCGGCATGCGCGGCGGCGAGCGTCAGCCCGTGCAAATCCAGCGTCGCCTCGGGCCGCACGCGCCCGCGAACGAGCCGGTCCATCGTGCGCCGGTCGAGATCGACGGGGGTGCCGGGGGCGAGCTCGCGCAACGCTTTTTGCGTCGCGGATGACGGGGTCGCGGCGACGGGCACACCCATCGCGCGCGGCGGCCGCGTTGCAGATGTCGCTTCCGGTTTCCGCGGCGAGGATGAGGGACGTTTTCGCCGGCCGAGCGGGCGGACGTCGCTGGTGTAGCGCGCCCAGTCGTCGCCGTCAGTGTTCCGGCTCATCGACCAGGATTATGTGCAGCCGGTGCGGGCCGTGAATGCCGACATATGAGGTCTTCTCGATGTCGGAGGTGCGCGACGGGCCGGTGATCAAGGTCACCGTGCGCGGCGGGAAGCTTTCGCCCCGCGCTTCGGTCGCCGCGCGCAGCCGCGCCCACGCCGTTTCGTAAGCGCCGACGATCTCCTTGGTGCGCAGCACGGCGATGTGCGTCGGCGGCATGAAGTGCAGCGATTGCGGCGTGCCGGCGCCGGAATGCACCATCATCGAGCCGGTCTCGGCGATGCCGCAGAACACCGGCGTCAGCGACACCGCGTCCTCGGGTGTGGTGAGGCCGCGCCGCACGGTGAGCGTCGGCTGGCTGGCCCACGGATAGGCGTCGAGCGCACCGGAAGGGGACGCCACGATCTCGCTGCCAAGATTGTGCCCGGCGAGGAAGCGCGCGACCGCGCCCGGCACCGCGTCGGCGCCCGCGACGCGGTCGACCGTGGCCGCAACCTCCTCCGCCATCGCGACGAATCGCCCCGCGAGCGTCGCGGCGTCGCCCTGAGCCCTTTCGGGAATCAGGTTCGGCCTGTGGTCGCGAAGCCGCGCCTCGTTGGCGGCTGCCTGGTCGGGCGGCACGGGCCCCGCGCGCCCGTTGGAGGCGCGGATGCGCGCCAGAATGCCGTCCTTGGCGCTCATGCCCTGCCCCGTTGCGATCGCCACTGGTCCATGAAGGTGCGCCCCTCCGGCGCGGGGAAGTCGCGCGTCGCGGTCCATGCGGCCCCGAAAGGCAGGGAGCGGATGCGCCCCGTCCGCCGCCCCAGCGCGCCGAGCAGCCCCGCCGCGATGCGCGCGCCCACGCGATAGAGCCGCGGCCGGCGCGCCGCCCCGGCCCAGGCGCGATAGGCGCGGCGGCTGGCGGGCGGTGCGATGCGGCGCTCGAACGCGCGGTCGCGCCACTTGCGCATCAGCGCCGGCAGCGGGATGCGCATCGGACACACGGATTCGCACGCGCCGCAGAACGACGACGCCTCAGGCAGATGGCGGCCCTCCTCGAGCCCGACCAGCGCCGGCGTCATCACCGCCCCGATCGGGCCGGCATAGACCCAGCCATAGGCATGGCCGCCGACTGCGCCATAGACGGGGCACAGGCTCTGGCACGCGCCGCAGCGGATGCAGCGGAGCACCTCGCGGAACTCGCCGCCGAGCAGCTCGGACCGTCCGTTGTCGAGCAGCACGACATGGAAGTTCGCCGGCCCGTCGAGGTCGGAGGCGCGCCGCGGCCCGGACGAGAAGGTCGTGTAGGACGTGATCTCCTGCGCCGTCGCCGAGCGGGCGAGTACGCGGATCAGCGTCATCGCGTCCTCGAGCGTCGGCACGATTTTCTCGATCGAGGCGAGCACGATATGCGTGCCGGCCATCGTCTGGGTCAGATCGCCGTTCCCTTCGTTGGTGACGATGACGGTGGAGCCGGTCTCGGCGATCAGGAAGTTGGCGCCGGTGATGCCGACCTCGGCCGAGAAGAACGAGCGGCGCAGCATGGCGCGCGCCTCGTCGAGGATCTCGCGCGGCTCGTCGAGCGGCCGGTCGGGCGCGAGGTCGGCCGTCACGTGGCTGGCGCGGAACGTCTCGGTCCATTGCCGCTTCACCAGATGCACGGCCGGCGCGGTGATGTGGCTCGGCGGCTCGCCGCGCAGCTGGATGATGTATTCGCCGAGATCGGTCTCGACCGGGCGGATGCCGTTCGCCATCAGATGCTCGTTGAGGGCGATCTCCTCGCCGATCATCGACTTGCCCTTGGTGACCGTCCGCGCGCCGGCGTCGCGGCAAAGAGCGAGCACCGTTTCGCGTGCCGTGGCCGCATCGGCGCACCAGTGCACCTTGCCGCCATGCGCGACGACGTTCGCCTCGAATTTCTCGAGATAGAAATCGAGATTGGCGAGGACGTGGTCCTTCAGCGCCTTCGCCTCGTCGCGCAGCGCCTCGAACTCCGGCAGCCGGTTCACCACCTGCACGCGCTTCGCCCGGAAGTCGTTCTTGAGCTTCAGCAGCGCGCGCTGCAGATCCTCGTTGGCGAGGCCTTTCGCCGCCGCCTCCTTGAACGCATGGCTCTGCGGCTGCATCGCTCAGCCCTTGCCCGGCTCGCCGATCGCCGGACGGTCGCCCATGCCGGCCAGCACCTCGGCGACGTGGCGCACCCGAAGTTTCGCGCCCTGGCGGGTGAACTTGCCGGACATGTGCATCAGGCAGCCGAGATCGCCGGCGATCAGTGTCTCGGCGCCGATCGATTCCGCCTCGCGCAGCTTGTCGCCGGCCAGCGCGTCGGAGATGCCGGGATACTTCACGCTGAACGCACCGCCGAAGCCGCAGCACACCTCGCAGCCCGGCAGGTCCTTGACCGTCAGCCCCGCGACCGAGGCCAGCAGCGCGCGCGGCTGGCGCTTCACCCCGAGCTCGCGCAGGCCGGAGCAGCAATCATGGTAGCCGGCCACGCCGTCGAGCCGCGCCTCCACGCGCTCCACCTTCATCACGTCGGCGAGGAACGACACCAGCTCCCACGTCTTGCCGGCCAGCGCCTCGGCGCGGGCGCGCGTCGCAGGATCGTCGGCGAACAGGCCGGGATAGTGCTTGCGGATCATCCCGGCGCACGAGCCCGACGGCGCGACCACATAGTCGTAGCCTTCGAATGCGGCGACCACGTCGGCGGCGATGGCGCGCGCATCGGCCCGGTCGCCGCCGTTATAGGCGGGCTGGCCGCAGCAGGTCTGCGCGGCCGGCACCTCGACCCGGCATCCGGCGCCCTCCAGCAGCCGCACGGAAGCGAACCCGATGCGCGGGCGGAACAGGTCGACGAGGCAGGTGACGAACAGCCCGACGGTGGGACCGTCTGACATCGGATGTCCCGGGAATTCTTGCGCGACAATCGCGCGCGCAGCATGGCGATTCGGTCCGCCGATGGCAAGCGGCGCCCGAGCTGTCGGAAATTCTTACAGGTTTTTCGGTCCGATCACGAAAATGTGTCGGAATAATTTACAGAGGAATGGTGCCGCATTTTGGCGGCGCGGGGCTTGCCCTTGAATTTGGTGGTTAAATTGTTGCGAATCGTTTTTGGCACGGCTCTTGCATTAGCGTCTTCAAAACAGCCCGCGCTCACGCGCGCCACAAGAATGGACGACGAGGGATGGATCGGCTCGAACGGTTGCTGAAGCGATTCCTGGTGGTGTGTGCGATCACCGCCGGGCTGTTCCTGACGGCGTTCTCGCTGCTCAGGGCCAGCGGGCTCGTCTGACGGGCCGTTAGCGTCCGAGCACGAACATCAGAAGCAGCGTGCGCTGCAGCCGGCTGTAGTTGTCGTCGGACACGAGATAGACCAGCGTCTCTCCGCCTCGTCCGCGGACAGCGTCGATCCCCTCGAAATTGTCGCGGATGAGGTTGCCGTCGAACGTCGCGATCTCGGCGCCGTCGAGCCGCACGCCGGGCCGGATGTCGCCGGGCGCCACGCGAACGATGCGTGCGGCGAGCCCGCCGATCAGGGTGAAGCGGCGCTCGAGCACCAGGATACCGCCGTCGGGCAGCGTCGCGGCGCCCGACGGCGCGAACCGGCCGTGGCGCACCCATTCGAACGGCTGCCAATGGGCGTAGCCCGGCCCATCGCCGATCCAGCCACGCAGCGTATCCGAGGAGGCTTCCAGCCCCTCGGTCAGCGCGAAAAGCCGCCCGCCGGGCAGGGCCGTCAGCGCCTCGAGCCCCAGATTGTCGGGTGCGCGCGCAATGCCCGGCGGCGGCGCGATCGGCACCGGCCGTGCGGCGAACGGCGCGCCACCATATGGGTAGCGCCAGATGCGATGGTCGTGCTCGAACCCGACCGCAAGCCCGTCGCCGAGCGCGGCGAGCGATTCCGCATCGCTGCGCCGCTTGTAGCGCAGCGCGCGCCCGCGCGGGTCGACGAGCGGGCCGAGCTTGGCGTCGGCGAGGCCGGTGAGGTGGCCGTCGGAATCGTAGCTGAGCCGGGCGGTGACCCAGAAGCCCGCATCCGAGATCGCGACGATCCCCGCGCCGCCCTCGAGCACCACAACCCCCGACAGTCCGCCGAAGCGGCGATCGGGCGAGGTGAGCGCGATGCCGCCGCGATAGATCAGCTGGCCGACTCGCTCGCGCGAGAGGTCGTCGCCATCGAGCGGCACGGTGTGCGTATCGAGCGCGATCCGCTGCGCCGCCGCGGGCAGGGCGGCGACAAGAACGATCGCGAAGGTCAGCGCTCTAACTGGCAGGCGCATTGAGGGCGGTGCGCGGTAGCAGCAGATACAGCATGCCGGACTGTTTCATCCGGCCGGCGCGTTCGGCAGCGTCGGCGCCGTGGCCCCAGAACAGGTCGGCGCGCACCGGGCCGCGGATCGCGCCGCCGGTGTCCTGCGCAACCATCAGCCGGTTGAGCGGACGGTCCGGGTCCAGCGGATCGGTGGTCGCGAGCCACACCGGCGCGCCGAGCGGCAGGAATTGGCGATCGACGGCGAGGCTGCGGCCCGGCGTCAGCACCACGCCCTCGGCGCCGACCGGCCCGTCGCCCGGCAGCGCGCGGAAGAACACGTAGGACGCGTTGCGATCCATGAGGTTGCGTCCGGCCTCGGGATGGGCGGCGAGCCAGCCGCGCAGCGACTGCATGGTGATGTCGGCGACCGGCATCGTGCCGTCGCGCGCCAACTCGCGCCCAATCGAGGTGTAGGGTCGTCCGTTCGTGCCGTCATAGCCGACGCGCAGCACCGTGCCGTCTTCGAGCACGACGCGGCCCGAGCCCTGGATCTGCAGGAAGAACGCATCGACCAGGTCGTCCACCCAGACGAGCTCGAGCCCCCGGTCCGCAAGCGCGCCGGCCACGATGCCCGCGCGCGACGCATAGGGCACGAGGCGGCGCCCGTCGACACGGCCGGCGATACGCTCGCCCTTCAGCGACGAACGGAACGCGCCGAGATCGACGGTGACGAGGTCGGGCGGGCGGCGATAGAGCGGCACATTGTAGCGCGCGCTGCGTTCGCGCGACCCGCGCAGCTCCGGTTCGTAATAGCCGGTGATCAGTCCGTCCGCCGCGCCGTTGTCGGTGACGCGGAAGGCGCGGAACCAGCGCGCAAGCCACGCGCGCAGCGCCGTTGCATCCCCGTCTGCCACGTCGGCGAGGCCGGTACACGCTGCATGCCAGTCGCCCGCGTTGCCGCCGATCCCATCGGGTCCGACCGGCTTGCCGGCCGGCTGGTTCGACAGCGCGTCACAGCTGCGCCTGAGCGCCGGCAGCGCCGCCGACGGGTCGTCGTCCGCCCAGCCGGGAAGCGCGGTCAGCGCGACCGGCTCGAGAACCAGCTTCGGCGGGGCGGGCCTTTCGGGCGCGCAGGCGGCGAGGACGAGGAGCGCCGCAATCGGCGCGATGCGCGACAAAAACAGGGGGTGTGCCCGGCCGCGCGGCACGTCAGTTCGGGCTGCGTGTCTCGACCAGGGTCCAGTTCGGGTCACGTGCCCGCGTGTTGCGCGCGAAGGTCCAGATGTCGGTGACCGGAAGGACGCGCGCCGCGTCGCCTTCGACCACGTTGCCCGCGGAATCGCGCGTCACGTTCACCTGCTCGGTGACGAACTTGACGGTAACGAAGGCGACGCGCCCCTCGACCCGCGCTTCGAGAACGTCCGCGCTCTTTACGCCGACGAGCGTCGTTTCCAGCGTGTGCCCGGCCTTCTTACGCTCATCGATCGCCGCAGCGAAATCGGCATAGACGGAATTGTTCAGTAGCGGGCGAAGCGCCGCGGCGTCGCCCTTGGCGAACGCGCCGATGATCGTTTCGAACGCGTACTTGGCGCCTTCGAGAAACGTCGCGGAATCGAAAGCGGGGTCGGCGATGCGCACCTGGGTAAGCCCGGCGGCCAGCGGATCGTCCGAGGACGGCGCGGCGGCGTCGGCGGATTTCGGCGACGTGTGATCCGGAAGCTCGATCACCTTGTCTTCGGGCCGCTGCTGTGACGCGTTCGCGTCGCCAGACTTGCGGGAGCGTGGGCCGAACGGATCCGGGCGCTGACGCTCCTGCCCGGTGCGCTTGCCCAGCACGCTGCGCAGGCGCAGGATCAGGAAGCCCGCGATCATCGCGAACAGGACGATATCGAAAAACTGACCTTCACCCATGGCCGCCGCGATCCAATTCGGCTGGTGCGTGCCCGGATGCGCGTTTCAAGCGAACGCGAGGACCCTCATCGGTCGCTTTCCGGGAGTGGGGCGCCTATATATCCGCAGACAGTCCATACATAGAGGCTCGTACCCGAAACCGCAAGCATGGCCGCACTGATCCTCCTCGCCTTCATTTGCGTTCCGATCGTCGAAATCGCCGTTTTTATCCAGGTCGGCGGCGCGATCGGGGTATGGCCGACGATCGGGTTAACCATCCTGACGGCGATCATCGGCACCGCGCTGCTGCGCGCGGCGGGGCTGGCGACCCTGGCGCGCGCCCAGGCCACGCTGGCGGCCGGCGAGCCGCCGGTGGCCGAAATGCTGGACGGGATGTGCCTGCTGCTGGCGGGGGCGCTGCTGCTGACGCCGGGGTTCGTGACCGATACCGTGGGGCTGGTGCTGTTCCTCCCGCCGGTGCGCGCACTGATCGGCCGCGCGCTGTGGCGCGCCTTCGAACGGTCGGGCCATATCCATGTCTGGGGCGGGGGAGGGCCGCGCCCGCCCGACGACGGGGTGATCGAGGGCGAGTACCACGAGGTCGACCGAACGCGCGACCGGCCAGGGCCGCGCCGCATCCGCTAAGACGGCGCCCTGGGGCTCGGTTGCCTCACCCCGCGATACATGGTAGCCAGCCGGCACGCCCAATCCGGAGATGGTGATGCCCGACCCGCAGCCCGCCGCGCAGCCGGCACAGATTCCGCTGTCGATCCAGGCCCAGTACCTGAAGGACCTGTCCTTCGAGAACCCGATGGCGCCGAACCACTTCAACGAACTGCAGCAGGCGGGCCAGTCGGGCGGGCCCAACGTCAACATCGAAGTCTCGACCAGCGCGCGCCAGCTGGGCGACAACGTCTACGAGGTATCGCTGACCGTGCGCGGCGATGCGAAGATCGGCGAGAAGGCGCTGTTCCTGGTCGAGGCGACCTATGCCGGCATCTTCACGCTGCACAATGTGGACGAGCCCAACGTGAAGCCGATGCTGCTGATCGAGGGGCCGCGGCATCTGTTCCCGTTCGCGCGTGGCGTGGTGGCCGACGCGACGCGCGAGGGCGGATTTCCGCCGCTTCTGATCAACCCGATCGACTTCGCGGACCTCTATCGCCGCCAGCAGGCGAACGAGGCGGCCGGCGGCCAGCCCAACGTGTTCGGCGGCCCGCCGACCCTGGGCACGGCCTGAACGCGTCGTCATTGAGGTCGCGACGGGCGAAAAAGCGGCCTAGTTTTCCCAGATCGGATCGGTGAGAGTGGCGACGAACGCCGCGTGCGCGGCGAGCTCGTCCGCCGACGGCGCGAAGTGGCGCGGCGGCCGCGCCTCGCGCCGCCGCTCGGCATGGCGCACCTTGGCGCCCTCCTGAGCAAACCCCAGCCCCGGCTGGCGTCCACCGAGCAGCTCCAGATAAACCGCGGCCAGCAGCTCGGCATCGACCAGCGCGCCGTGCTTCGACCGGCCCGACAGGTCGATCGCGAAGCGGCGGCACAGCGCGTCGAGGCTGGCGGGCGCGCCGGGAAACTTGCGCCGCGCCATCGATACCGTGTCGATCGCACGCGATTCGAGCAGCGGCACCCGTTCGCACTTCGCCAGCTCGGCATTGACGAAGCCGAGATCGAACGCGGCGTTGTGGATCACAAGCTGCGAGTCGGCGATGAATTCGAGGAAATCGTCGGCGACCTTGTCGAAGCGCGGCTGCTTGGCGAGCAGATCGTCCGACAGGCCGTGCACCTCGAACGCCGCGGTCGGCATCGGCCGGTCGGGGTTGATCAGACGGTGGAACGTCTTGCCGGTCGGCACATGGTTGTAGAGCTCGATGCAGCCGACCTCGACGATACGATGACCCGCCAGCGGATCGAGGCCGGTGGTTTCGGTATCAAGAACGATTTCGCGCATGCGCCACCTTGTGCCGTTTGCGCCGCCGGCGCCGTCCCGGCAGGCCGGGGAGCGGTCGGGCGCGGCCCAGAGTGTCGACGATTTCGCTGAGTCGCCGCAAGGTATGGAAGCGCCCGATGCCGGTCTGCACGACGAAATCGGCGCGGCGGCGCTTCTCCGCGTCGGGCATCTGCTGCGCCATCAGCCGCGCGAGCTTGTCGAGCGTCATGCCGGGCCGCGCCATCACGCGTTGCGCCTGAACGAAGCGCGGCGCGGTGACCACGATCACGGCATCGCAGAACCGGTCGAGCCCGGCCTCGAACATCAGCGGGATGTCGAGCGCCGCGAGCCGTTCGCCGCGTCGCGCGCAGGCGTGCAGGAATTCGTCGCGCGCGTCGCCGACCAGCGGATGGACGATCTTTTCCAGCCGCGCGAGCGCCGCCTTGTCGCCGATCACGCGAGCCGACAGCTTCGCGCGGTCGATGCCGCCATTGGCGCCGGTGACACCGGGAAACGCCGCCTCGATCGGCCGCACCGCCGCGCCGCCGGGCGCGTAGAGGGCATGCACCACCGCATCGGCCTCCTGCACCGGCAGGCCGAGCCGGCGCAGCATCGCCGCCGCCGTCGACTTTCCCATGCCGATCGAGCCGGTGAGGCCGATGACGAACATCAGCGCCTGGCGAGCACGAAATCGCGCAGCGCCGGCGTCACCTCGGGCTCGCGTCCAAACCAGGCGGCAAAGGCCGGCCGCGCCTGATGCAGCAGCATGCCCAGCCCGTCGACGGTCTTGTTGCCACGGCGGTGTGCGGCGTCGAGCAGGTCGGTCTCGAGCGGCGCATACACGATGTCGGCGACGATTGCGGCGGCGGGAAGGGCCGCGAGGTCGATGTCGAGCGGGTCCTGGCCCCGCATGCCCAGCACGGTGGTGTTGACCAGCAAATCGGCCCCGTCGAGCGCGTCCGCGCGCTTCGCCCAGTCGATGGGCACGACCGGCCCGCCGAGATCCTTGGCGAGCGAAGCGGCCCGCGACAACGTGCGATTGACCAGGCGGATCTCCGCGATTCCGTCATCGGCAAGCGCCGCGACCACGGCGCGCGCCGCACCGCCGGCGCCGAGCACCGTCGCGCGCTTCCCTGCCGCGTTCCAGCCGCCCTGTGCCGCACGCAGGCTTTCGGCGAAACCGAACACGTCGGTGTTGCGCCCGTCGGTCTTGCCGTCGGCGGCGAAGCTGATCATGTTGATCGCGCCGATGCGCCGCGCGGCATCGTCGGCGCGGTCGACGGCAGCGAGCGCCGCCTCCTTGTGCGGCACGGTCACGTTCACCCCGGCGAATCCCATGCGGCCCAACGCCACCAGACAGTCGGCGAAATGTTCGGGTGCGACAGGCAGTGGCACGTAAGCGCCATCGATTCCGTACTGCTCGAGCCAATAGCCGTGCAGCCGCGGCGACAGGGAATGGCCGACCGGCCATCCCATCACGCCGGCGATCCGCGCCCGCGCCGAGTTCGTCATGTCGCCAGCACCTTGCGCGCGCGCAGGAATTCGAGCAGCGGCAGAAGCGGTATGCCGAGGATGGTGAAATGGTCGCCCTCGATGCGCGTGAAGAGCTGCGCCCCCTCGGCCTCGACCTGGTAAGCGCCGGGCGAGGCGAGCGCGCGCGGCCCGATCGTGTCGAGATAGTTCGCGATGAAATCGGCGCCGAGCGGGCGGACATGCAGGGTTGCCGCCGCAACGTGCTGCCATTCCATCGTCGCGTCGCGGATCGCGCACGCGGCACTGATCAAACGATGCGACCGGCCCGATAGGGCGGCGAGCTGGCGCGCGGCATCGGCGCGGTCGACCGGCTTGTCGAACGCCATGCCATCGCATTCCAGGATCTGGTCGGCGCCGATCACAAGCCGGCCGCGATGCAGTTCGGCCACCGCACGGGCCTTGGCTTCGGCGAGCGCCGCCGCCGTCTGCATGGCATCGGCCCCTTCGGCACGCAGCCGATCGCGCAACGCCGCCTCGTCGATACGTGCGACGGACACCTCGAATGCGACGCCGGCACCGGCGAGCATCGCCCGCCGCGCGGCGCTGGCCGACGCGAGCACGATCGTTTGGTGCGCTGGCGGCGTCCCGGCGTCGTGTTCGGAGAATGTGGCGGGTTGGGCCATGGCGGCGGCAAACTAGCACGGCGTCGCATGGCGCCGGAACAGCCAGCTCAGTCGTAGGCCGCGGCGTGGCGTTCCTGGTGCGCGCTCAGAAGCTGGATCACGGCCGCCGCAGTCTCCTCGATCGAGCGGCGCGTCACGTCGATCACCGGCCAGGCGTTCTTGGCGAAGGTTCGCCGCGCCTCGGCGACCTCGCGCTTCACCTCCTCGAGGTCGACATAGTCCGTGTGCTCGTCCTGCTTGAGCATCAAGAGGCGGTTGCGGCGAAGCTGGACCAGCCGGTCCGGCGCGCTGGTCAGCCCGACGATCAGCGGTCCCTTGAGCGTGAAAAGCTCGGCCGGCAGCGGAATGGCCGGCACGTAAGGCACGTTGGCCACGCGCACCCCACGATTTGCGAGGTAGATCGAGGTCGGTGTCTTGGAGGTGCGCGACACGCCCACCAGGATGACGTCGGCATGCTCGAGCCCGCCGGTGGCCTGGCCGTCATCATGGTTCAGCACATAGTCCATCGCTTCGATGCGATGGAAATAGTCCGCGTCCAGCGCGTGCTGGCGACCCGGCTGGTTGATGCCGCCGGTGCCGAACAGCCCTGTGAGCGCGCGCATTACGGGTTCGAGGACAGACACGGTACGCACGCCGAGACGCGTGCATTCGCGGCGCAGCTCGGTGCGAAGCTTCGTGTTCACCATCGTGTAGATCACGATGCCCGGATGCGAACGGATATGGTCGAGCACGAGCTGCAGCGTCGCTTCGGTGCGGACGAGTGGCCACAGGTGTTCCTGCACCGGCACGCCCTCGAACTGGGCGAGGCAGGCGCGTGCCACGTTGTGCAGCGTCTCGCCCGTCGCATCGGAGACGAGATGGATGTGGAAAGGTGCGCCCGAATCGGTGCCGGTCATAGGGAGTTCCGGGGATAAATCGGCCCCTTCGGACTGTGCCACGAATTGACCCGGATTGACCAGCACACCATCCCGCGGATCGCGGGCTGTTGAAGGGCTCGCCCACAGTTGGGGACGGCGGTCCACTATCCTCGATATCCCCACGATGTCGTCCCTGTTGATAGCTGGCCAAAGATACGCAGGGAGCAGCGCTAGAACGGCGCTGTACGGGAGAAGTTCGACGATGCGGAGCCGTGGTTTTCCCGCGCGGCCCCGCACCGTGGACAAATCGAGGGGGTTTTGCCAATCCCCGCGATTCACCGCACCACTACAGCAACTACCTTTCTAAGATTCTCTAAAGAAGGTAGTAGAGAAGCGGAGCATTCCGGATGGAAAAGTGCCCGCCAGTTCCGACCAGCCTCTGCTCCGCGCCCTCGCCCATCAACGGTGCGACCCGCCCCCGATCTGGCTGATGCGCCAGGCTGGGCGGTACCTTCCCGAGTACCGCAAGCTGCGCGCCGAGGTCGGGGGATTCCTGGAGCTGTGCTACACGCCGGCACGGGCCGCCGAAGTGACGTTGCAGCCGGTGCGGCGGTTCGGGATGGATGCGGCGATCCTGTTTTCCGATATACTGGTGATCCCGGATGCGCTGGGCCAGGACGTGTCGTTCCATGAGGGTATCGGGCCGGTGCTGGCGCCGATCGAGGACGCGGCCGGGCTGGCGAAGCTCTCGACCCGGAACGTCGTTAACCATCTTGCGCCCGTGTATGATGCGGCGTCGCGCGCCGCGTCGGGGGTTCCGCGTGGCGTTACCCTGATCGGGTTCGCCGGCGCGCCATGGACGGTCGCGTCCTACATGATCGAGGGGCGGGGCAGCCGCGACTACGCCAAGGCCAAGCGCTGGGCGCTGACCAGGCCCGAGCTGTTCGGGCCGCTGGTCGACATGCTGGTCGAGGCGACCGTTAACCATCTTTCGGCGCAGATTTCGGCAGGCGCGGGTGCGGTCCAGATTTTCGATTCGTGGGCGGGGGCGCTGCCGGCCGAGGCATTCGATCGCTGGTCGATCGCTCCGACGGCGGAGATCGTGAGCCGTTTGCATGAAAGGCATCCGGGTGTGCCCGTGATCGGGTTCCCGCGGGGCTGCGGGTTACGCGCCGCGGAATATGCCGAGCGCACGGGCGTGGCCGCCATCAGCATCGATGCCGCGATGCCGGCGACGTGGGCGCGCGACCACCTGCAGCCGCGCTGGACCGTGCAGGGCAACCTCGACCAGGTGCTGCTGGTGGCGGGCGGCGAGGCGATGGCGCAGGAAGTTGCCCGGCTGAAGGCGACGCTCGGCGCGGGGCCGTGGATTTTCAATCTCGGCCACGGGGCGACGCCCGACACGCCGCCGGACCACGTGGCCGAGCTTATCGCGCTGGTGCGGGCCCGTTAACCATAATGGCCAGAACCGCCATCGTCCTGTTCAATCTGGGCGGGCCGGACGGGCCCGAGGCGGTGCGCCCGTTCCTGACCAACCTGTTCTCCGATCCGGCCATCATTCGTGCGCCGGGACCCGTTCGCTGGGCGCTGGCGCGGCTCATCGCGGGACGCCGCACCAAGGCGGCGCAGCACATCTATGCGCGGATGGGCGGCCGCTCGCCGATCCTGCCCGAGACCGAGGCGCAAGCCCGGGCGCTGGAAGCCGCTCTGGGGGACGGGTCGCGGGCCTTCATCGCCATGCGCTACTGGCATCCTCTGACCGACGCTGCGTTGCGCGACGTGGCGGCGTTTGCGCCGGACCGGATCGTGCTGCTGCCGCTCTATCCGCAATTCTCGACCACGACGACGGGCTCGTCACTGGCGGCGTGGCGCATGGCGGCCTCCAAGGCCGGGCTGGATGCGCCGACCATGGCGGTCTGCTGCTACCCGACCGAGCCGGGATTCATCCGTGCGCTGGCCCGGCGGGCGACGGATGCCCTGGTGGAAGCCTTGCCGCATGGCACGCCCCTTGTGCTGTTCTCGGCGCACGGCCTGCCCAAGAAGTTCGTCGATCTGGGCGATCCCTACGCCGATCAGGTGGAACGCTGCGTCGCCGCCGCGGTGCGCGAGATGAGACGGTCCGATTTCGACCATATGGTGTGCTACCAGAGCCGGATCGGGCCGCTGGAATGGCTCAAGCCCTACACCCAGGACATGATCGTCGACGCGGCACGCGCCCGGCGGCCGATCGTGGTGGTGCCGGTGGCGTTCGTGTCGGAGCATTCCGAAACGCTGGTCGAGCTCGACATGGACTATCGGGAGCTTGCCGAGCGCGAGGGAGCGTCCGCCTATATCCGCGCCCCGACCGTGAGCACCGACCCCGACTTCATCGGCGGTCTGGCCCGCCTGGTCCGCGAGGCGACCGCCGCCCCGGCCGGCTCGACCCGCCCCGGCGATCCGGCGGCGGCCTGTGACGCCCGCTGGACCGAATGCCCCTGCGTGGCGGTGCGGGCCGAAACGTTCCGGTGACCCGATTTGCCCCCCCTCCCTGTCCCTCCCCCTCCCCCTCAAGGGGGGAGGGAACCTTGGTGCAATGTCCTTCCCGTCCTTCGGCACCCCGCCTGCATGTGGTCGCTCGGGCGGTCGCGCTCGCTCCCTCCCCCATTGAGGGGGGGGGTTGGGGTGGGGGGTCACGGAGCAGTGCCGCGTGTCCGCGCGCGTCGACCCGGTGACCTTCCTCGCCCCGTACGTGCTGTGGATCAAGGCGCTGCACATCGTCAGCGTGATCGCGTGGATGGCCGGCATGCTGTATCTGCCGCGGCTCTACGTCTATCACTGCGACGCGCCGGCCGGCTCGCCCGCCTCGGAGATGCTGAAAATCATGGAGCGGCGCCTGCTGCGCGCCATCATCGACCCTGCGATGGTGGCGACCTTCCTGTTCGGCGGGCTGCTGCTGTCCATCCCGGGCGTGGTGGACTGGAGCGCGGGCTGGATCTGGGCGAAGCTCGCCTTCGTGGCGGTCCTCGCCGCCATGCACGGGCTGTTTGCGCGCTGGCGGCGGGATTTCGAGCACGACCGGAACGTGCGGCCGGCGAAGTTCTATCGCGCGATGAACGAGGTGCCGACCCTGTTGATGATCGGGATCGTGGTCTTCGTCGTGGTGAGGCCCTTCTGATTCGGAGGAAAATTTGAAGGCCCTGCTTGAAAGCCGGCCGGCCAGAGGCCAATTGACTTGATGATCTTGTTTCGCTAATGCTGATGAACGCGCATTGGCGGTTATCTTCGACCGAACCCAGCACCCCTCACCCAACAACGCGGCGGCCCCCGTTCAGGCCGTAGCCACTCCAACAAACGAACCGGTGACGCGGTGAGCTGGTCCAAGGCGTGATCCCTGCACGCACCGGAATCCTCATGAACCTGCAAGAACTCAAACGGAAGACCCCCGCAGACCTGTTGGCCTATGCCGAGGAGCTGCAGATCGAGAACGCGTCGAACCTGCGCAAGCAGGACATGATGTTCGCGATCCTCAAGACGCTGGCCGACAACGACACGCCGATCTTCGGCGACGGCGTGCTGGAAACACTCCAGGACGGGTTCGGCTTTTTGCGCTCGCCCGAGGCGAACTACCTGCCCGGCCCGGACGACATCTACGTCTCGCCCAGCCAGATCCGCCGCTTCGGGCTGCGCACCGGCGACACGGTGGAGGGCGAGATCCGCTCGCCCAAGGACGGCGAGCGCTACTTCGCGCTGCTCAAGGTCAACACCATCAATTTCGATGCGCCCGACAAGGTGCGCCACCGGATCAACTTCGACAATTTGACGCCGCTCTACCCGGAAGAGAAGCTCAAGCTCGAGCTCATCAATCCGACCAAGAAGGACCTGACGACCCGCATCGTCGACATGATCACCCCGCTGGGCAAGGGCCAGCGCGGCCTGATCGTGGCGCCGCCCCGCACCGGCAAGACGATGATGCTGCAATCGATCGCCCACGCGATCACCGCGAACCATCCCGAGGTCTACCTGATCGTGCTGCTGATCGACGAGCGGCCGGAAGAGGTGACCGACATGGACCGCTCGGTTAAGGGCGAGGTCGTGTCGTCCACCTTCGACGAGCCGGCGCTGCGTCACGTGCAGGTCGCCGAGATGGTGATCGAGAAGGCCAAGCGCCTGATCGAGCACAAGCGCGACGTGGTGATCCTGCTCGATTCGATTACCCGCCTGGCGCGCGCCTACAACACCGTGGTGCCGTCCTCGGGCAAGGTGCTGACCGGCGGCGTCGACGCCAACGCCCTGCAGCGCCCCAAACGCTTCTTCGGCGCGGCGCGCAACATCGAGGAGGGCGGGTCGCTGACCATCATCGCGACGGCGCTGATCGACACCGGCTCGCGCATGGACGAGGTGATCTTCGAGGAGTTCAAGGGCACCGGCAATTCGGAAATCATCCTCGACCGCAAGCTGGCCGACAAGCGCACCTTCCCGGCGATGGACATCACCAAGTCCGGCACCCGCAAGGAGGAGCTGCTGGTCGACAAGGGCACCCTGTCCAAGATGTGGGTGCTGCGCCGCATCCTGACGCCGATGGGCGTGGTCGATGCGATGGAGTTCCTGATCGACAAGATCAAGGACACCAAGTCGAACCAGGATTTCTACGAGCAGATGAACCAGTAGGGGCGGGCGCCCGCCCCCTTCGGTTTCAGAACCGCCATCCGCCCGCACGCCAGCGCTCGCGCCGCGCCGCCTCGCGCTTGTGCTGCGCGGCGCTTTCGCGTTCCTCGACCAGCGCCCGGCAATGCGCGTCGCGCACCGCGCCGGTCATGCATGCCTCGAAATCGGGCGGCAAAGCGATGCCGTGGGCGCGTGCCTGGGTCAGCAGGTCGGCCGCGATCCAGAACCGCAAGGGCGAGTTGGCCGCCATTCAGATGCCTGTAACGAGAAGGTCGATCGCGGCGATTATATCGTAGCGCGCGTCTTCAAGCGAGGTCACGCGCTCGCGCAGCTCGCGCCGATCGATAGCGGCCAGCCGTTCGGTGGCCAGAACCACCGTTACGCCTTCGATGGTGAACGCGGGATGAACCCGTCGCGCCGGCGTCAGGATATCCGCGCGCATCATCGGCGCGACCACGCGCGTCGCCAAGTCTCGCAACAGATCGGACTGAAGGTCGATCAAATACGGCGTCGCGTCGCGTGTTGCGGCTCGCCCGTTGCGGTAGACCTCGAATTGCGCCATCAGAACTGGCGCAACCCATCGGACCAGAGTCCGTTCGCCTCGACCTGCTCGTTGTTCTTGGTGATCGCCTCGCGATTCTCGGCGCGCCAGTGGTCCCATTCCGCCTTGCGGACAAGCTCGGCCAGCCGCGCCTCCATCTCGCCCGACAGGTTGACCCCGAGCGCGCGCGCCTTGGCGAGCAGTTCGCGGTCGATCGAAAGGTTCACGGCCTGCTTGGTTCCCATGCGCATAATCTATGCGCATGAACCGCAAAGGACAAGCTTTACGGGATCAGCAGGATCGGCCCCGTGGTCTTGCGCGCCGCCAGGTCGCGGTGCGCCTTGGCGGCGTTCTTGAGCGGGTAGCTCTGCCCCGCCTCCACCGTCAGGTCGCCCGACCGCAGGAAGGCCCACAGCTCGCGCGCCGCACCGCGGATTTCCGCCCGGGTGCGGATATGGGCGTAGAGCATCGGCCGGGTCATGAACAGCGAGCCCTTCTGGGCCAGGATCAGCGGCGCGAAGGGCGGAACCGGGCCGGAGGCGTTGCCGAAGCTGACCCATAGCCCGCGCGGGCGCAGGCAGTCGAGCGAGCCGGGGAAGGTCGCCTTGCCGACCGAGTTGTAGACGACGTCGACGCCCTGGCCCTTGGTGAGGCGCCTGACCTCCTTCACGAAATCCTTGGCGCGGTAATCGATGCAGTGATCGGCGCCGAGGCGCTTCACCAGCCGGCACTTGGCCGCCCCACCGGCCGTCGCGATCACCGTCGCGCCGAGATGCTTGGCCCACTGGGTGAGGATCTGGCCGACTCCGCCCGCCGCGGCATGGATCAGCAGCACGTCGCCCTTGGCCACGCGATGGGTGCGCCGGACCAGGAACCAGGCGGTCAGCCCCTTGAAGATAATCGCGGCGGCGAGCGCGTCCGGCACGTCCCCGGGCAGGTTGATGAGCTTGTCGGCTTCCATGACCCGCGCCTCGGCATAGGCGCCCGGCCCCGCCGCGCAGTACGCGACGCGGTCGCCCTTGCGCACGCCGGTGACGCCGGGCCCGACCGCCTCGACGACGCCGACCCCCTCGCGCCCGGGGATGAAGGGCGTCGCGGTGTTGTACAGCCCGGTCCGTTCGTAGATGTCGATGAAGTTGACGCCGAGCGCGGTGGCGCGGATCAGCACCTCGCCGCGTTTCGGCCTGGGCACGGTCACCTCGCGCCACTTCATGACCGACGGCCCGCCGGTCTTCTCCACCACGATCGCGTGCGTCATGCGTTTGCCCCCGGCGCCGCGCGCCTATTTCAGGTTCTTTTCGAGGAACGCGGCGGTGCGCCCGTTGGCGAGATCGGCCGCCGCCTTGTCGTAATGTTCGCCGCCCTCGCGCGCGAAAGCATGGTCGCAGCCGGGATAGGAGTGGATCGAGATATGGCCGAACCCGATCAGCGACGCGTAGATCAGCTTCTGCGACTCGGGCGGGCAGAACTGGTCCTTCTCGGCCATGTGGAGCTGCAGCGGCGTCTTGATGTTGCGCGAGGCGTCCAGCGACTTCTCGATCTGGACCGGGTAGTAGCCGACCGACACGTCGGTATCTGTAAAGCATGCCGTGCCGTAGGCGAGCGAGCCGCCGAGGCAATACCCGACCGCGCCGGCCTTGCCGGTGCAGCCGTCGACCTTGCGCACATGGCTGAGCGTCGCCTGGATGTCCGCCACGCCCTTCTGGACGTCGAACGCGTTCATCAGCGCGAACGCCCTGTCCCACTCCGCCTTGGTCTTGTCGGTGAGCTGCACGCCGGGCTCGATGCGCCAGAACAGGTCGGGCGCGATGGCGATGTAGCCCTGCTTGGCGTAGCCGTCGGCGAGCGCGCGGATGTTCGCGTTCACGCCGAAGATTTCCTGGATGACGACGAGGCCGGGCCCCGTCCCGCCCGGCGGCATGGCGAGATACGCGCCGAAGCTGCCGCCGTCGGCGGCGGTCACCGTGACGTCGGGCATGCGGACTCTCCCCGGCTGGTTGCGCAGCGCGGGACCTTAGCGCCGCGCGCAACCCGTGTCACGCCGCGGTGGGTGCCTCCAGCGGCAGCTCGCGCCGTCCGGACTCGATCTCCAGCAGCACGCGCTTGGTCTGCAGGCCGTTGCCGCCGGAATAGCCGCCCAGCCCGTTCGCGCCCAGGATGCGGTGGCATGGGATGATGATCGGAATCCGGTTCGCGCCGCACGCCCCGCCGACCGCGCGCGGGGAAGCTTCGAGCGCCCGCGCCACCTGGCCATAGGTCTCGGTTCCGCCGTAAGGGATCGCAAGCATGCGCTCCCACACGCGACGCTGGAACGCGCTGCCGGTGGGTGCGAGGGGCAGGTCGAACGCGCGTCGCGCGCCGGCGAAATATTCGGCGAGCTGCGCACGGGCGTTCGCCAGCAACGGCGTCTCGTCCGCACCCGGCGCCGCGTTCCAGTCGACGGCGACGATCGCGCCGCCATGCTCGGTGAGCGTCAGGACGCCAACAATCGTGCGGAAGCTCAGCCGGTTCATCGCCCATGACCCCCCACCCCAACCCCCCCCCTCAAGGGGGGAGGGGGCGGACACGCCGGCCCGCCTATCGATGTCGGGCGGGTTGCTGTCCTTGAAATAGGTTGTCGATGCAGGGGTACCCTCCCCCCTTGAGGGGGAGGGACAGGGAGAGGGGTAATGGAATTCACCGCGACGCTCACGTCGCGCCCTCGATCCGTTCGGCGAGGGCGGCGGCGTCGGTCACGGGCAGCGAGCAGGTCGCACCCACGCACACATAGGCGGCGGGCGTTCCGTCGACCATGCCCTTGCCCGCGGCGGGATGGTCGGCGGGGAGCGTCGCGCTGTTCGGTACGATTTGGATCACCCGGTTGGGGTCGGGCGACGCCCAGGCCGCGTCGGCCAGCGCCCGGGTTGCCGTGTCGGCGGGGTCGCCCGCGATCACCACCTGCACGCCGCGCTGCAGGATTTCGTTCGCGTTGAGCAGCGTGCCGAGCGGGAAGAAGTTGCGCTCCACCTCGCCGGCGAAGGCCGCGACGATCCCCTCGGCCCGGGCGCGCCACGCCGCGTCGCCGGTCAGCAGCCACAGCCGGGCACTCGCCATGGCGAGCAGCCCGTTGCCCGCGGGGGTCGCGTTGTCGTTGGCCGTCTTGGTGCGCACGATCAGCGCCTCGGCGTCGTCCGCGGTGAAGAAGTAGCCGCCGCCCATGGCATCGTGGAAATGCCGATCGAGCACCCCCGCCCAGCGCGCGGCGCGATCGAGATACGCGTCGTCGCCCGTCACCTCGAACAGCGCCGCCGCCGCGCCGATCATGCCGGCATAGTCGTCGAGCGTGGCGGCATGGCGCGCCGACCCCGCGCGAAAGCTGTGCAGCAGTCGGTCGCCATCGGTCATGTTCGAGACGATGAAGTCGAACGCACGCCGCGCTGCGGCGATCCATTCATCCTCGCCCATGACCCGCCCGGCCCGCGCCAGCGCGGCGATCATCAGCCCGTTCCAGTCGGCCAGCACCTTGTCGTCCCAGCCGGGCCAGATGCGCTTGGCCCGGATGTCGAACAGAGTTTGTCGGCCCGACGCCAGGGTTCGTTCGTCATCCGCGGTGAATTCGCCGCCGCGCGACCGGTTCAGGATGTTGACGCCTTCCCAGTTGCCGCTATCCGTGACGTCATAGGCGCGGCGGAACAAAGCCGCATCGTCGCCGAGCGCCGCATCGATCTCGGCGGCGGTCCAGACATAGAACTTGCCTTCGTGCCCCTCGGAATCCGCGTCGAGCGTGGCGGCGAACCCGCCGCCCTCGGCCACCATCTCGCGCAGAACCCACCCGGCCGTCTCGCGCAGCCGCGTTTCGAACAGGGGCGTGCCGGTGCCCTGCCACACCATCAGCAGCAGGTCGATGAGCTGCGCGTTGTCGTAGAGCATTTTCTCGAAATGCGGGACAAGCCACGCCGCGTCGGTGGCATAGCGCGCGAATCCGCCGCCGAGATGATCGTAGATGCCGCCCTGGCACATGCGGTCGAGCGTCAGCACCACGGCGCCGCCGAGCTCCGGCTCGCCCAGCCGGCGCCCGCCGCGCCAGATCAGCTCGAGGATGGAGGTGTTGGGGAATTTCGGCGCCTCGCCGATCCCGCCATGGACCGTGTCGATGTTCTGGACAAGGCGCTTCGCCGCCTCGTCATTGACGGAAAGCGGAATACCCGCCCCGCCATGCGATTCCCAGATCTTGGCCAGCGCGTTCGCGAGTGCGGTGACGTTCTGGCGCACCTTCTCGCGCTGGTCGCGCCACACCTCGGCGATGCCCTGCAGCACCTGCGGGAAGCCCGGCCGGCCGAAGCGCGGCGTTGGCGGAAAATAGGTGCCGCCCCAGAACGGTGCGCCGTCGGGCGTCAGGAACATGGTGAGCGGCCAGCCGCCCTGCTCGCCCAGCATGGCGAGCGCATGCTGGTAGATGGTGTCGAGGTCGGGCCGTTCCTCGCGATCGACCTTGATGTTGACGAACGATTCGTTCATCAGCGCGGCAACGCCGGTATCCTCGAAGCTCTCGTGGGCCATCACGTGGCACCAGTGGCAGGCGGCATAGCCGACCGACAGCAGGATCGGCTTGTCGTCACGACGCGCTTCCGCCAGGGCTTCGGGCCCCCAGGGCCGCCAGGCCACGGGGTTGGAGGCGTGCTGCAACAGATACGGGCTGGTCTCGCCGGCGAGGCGGTTCTGGGCGGTCATTGCCTCAAGTTCGGACGGCAGGCGGGCGCGGTCAACCGACAATCGGTATATATTTGGCCGGGAGCTTCGCCCGCCGCAACACGGAGGACGTCATGAAGATCTCGATCGACATCGATTGCTCGCCCGCCGAGGCCCGTCAGTTCCTCGGCCTGCCCGACGTGACCGCGGTGAACGCGGCGCTCGCCGAAGCCCTGCAGGCGCGCGTGGCCGAGGCGGCGAAGACCATGGATCCCGAGACCTTCGTCAAGACCTGGCTGCCCGCCGGCGTGAAGGGGATGGAGGAGCTGCAGCGCATGATGTGGGCGAACTTCGCCGGCACCGGCGGGGCGGGCGAGAAGGGCAAGAAATAGGCCGCGATGGCCGGCGACACCATCTTCGCCCCGGCCACGGCGCCGGGCCGGGCCGGCATCGCGGTGATCCGCATCTCCGGGCCGGGGGCCGGTCCCGCGCTGGCGGCGCTGACGGGCCGCCCAGCTCCACAACCCAGGATGGCAAGGCGCGTCCGCCTGTCGGATCCCGCCTCGGGCGACCCGGTGGATGACGGGCTGGCGCTATGGTTCCCGGCCCCGGCCAGCTTCACCGGCGAGGACGTGGCGGAGCTGCACATCCATGGCGGGCGGGCGACCGTGGCGGCGGTTCTGCATATCCTGGGTTGCAGGCCCGGGCTGCGCCTGGCCGAGCCGGGCGAGTTCACCCGCCGCGCCTTCGACAACGACAAGCTTGACCTGGCAGAGGTCGAAGGGCTCGCCGACCTGGTGGCGGCCGAGACCGAGGCGCAGCGGCGCCAGGCCTGGCGCCAGCTCGACGGCGCGCTGGGGCGTCAGGTGGAAGCCTGGCGTCAGGACATTTTGCGTCTCGAAGCGTGGGCCGAGGCGGAGATCGACTTTTCCGACCAGGACCTGCCGGTGGGGCTGGCCAGCCGCCTGAACCCGAAGATCGAGCATATAATCCAGGAACTGACACAACATCTTGCGTCGACGGGCGGCGAACGGCTGCGCGAAGGCGTCCAGATTGCCATCCTCGGCGCGCCCAACGCCGGCAAGTCGAGCCTGCTGAACGCGCTGGCCCGGCGCGACGTGGCGATCGTGGCGACCGAGGCCGGCACCACAAGGGACGTGATCGAGGTGAGGCTCGACCTGGCCGGCTACCCGGCGTTGCTGGCCGATACGGCCGGGATTCGCGAGGCGGCGGGCGTCGAGGCGGAAGGCGTCCGCCGGGCGCGCGCGCTGGCCGAATCCGCCGACCTCCGGCTGGTGCTGTTTGACGCCACAATGACGCCGGACCCGGCCGTCGCTTCCCTGCTGCGGCCGGGCGATCTGGCCCTGTTCAACAAGATCGACCTGCCGGGCGCCCGTTCGCCGGATACGCTCGCCGGCGCGCCGGCCTTCGCCATTTCCACCCGGACCGGACAGGGTATGGGCGCGCTGCTCGCGGCGCTCACCGAGCGGGTCGCGACCTTGGCCGGGGCGGGCGATGCGCTGGTCTCGCGGACGCGCCACCGGGCAGCCCTCGAGGACTGCCGCGCGGCGCTGGAACGCGCCGCCGCCGCTTCGGCGCCCGAGCTTGCCGCCGAGGATCTGCGCCTTGCCGCCCGCGCCCTCGGCCGCATCACCGGCCGGGTCGGCGCCGAGGACGTGCTCGACGTGCTGTTCCGCGAATTCTGCATCGGGAAGTAGGCCGAATCAGGTGACGGGAGTTCGGCCGTGAAATACGGAATAAAGTCGCACGGGGCGGGTTTTCGACTGTATTCTTCGTTCAATGCTTGGTCGCGATTGGCTGCATACCCTTACGCTCGGGATAACCTTAGCCCTGGTGGGCCAGGGCTTAGGGCAGGCGCAGAGTTGTCAAAACGTTCAGCCAGCCAAGGAGCAAGCTCAGACCATCCCCAAGCAGCATCCCACATCGTCCGCGCCCATCGCCCCAGATCAAACCGCCGAAAGTGACCGCCCCACTTTATACGAGCCCGATTGCCGAGCCCCAAAGAGCCGGGACGACGTCGGTCTTTGTGAGGAACGTCGAATGGCGAAGGCGGCTGAGGATTCTGCGGAATGGTCGCGACAAAGCGTCGAATTCGCCGAGAACCAATTCTATGCCACGATAGGCGAGATCGTGGCCCTGGTGGTCACTATCGGAGTTGGCGTAGCCGCCGTGGTTGCGGCCTTTCGCGCTAACAATATGTCCCGAACAAGCGGAGAGCGCCAACTGCGGGCCTACTTGGGCGTAATCACCGCCCGGATTGAATGGTCCGATGGCCGACCCAAAGCTTTATTTAAGGTGAAGAACGCTGGGCAAACGCCGGCCTATGGATTCACGAATAAGATAAATGGAAGCTTTGGAGAGCCGGCCGCATATGATTTCGATGAGAATGACAATTATTTTCCGCGCTTTGATCTTTTGCCGGGTGATGATATAAATATGCATTTTACCTTTACAGAAGACTTGACCTGGGAACAATTTCTTCAAACTGGGCGAACGCTCTATGTTTGGGGCCAAGTGGACTACAAAGACACTTTTGATCGAGACCAGTCGACTGAATTCCGCTATCGGTCAGGAGATGAAATCAAGCCCGGAACGCTTCGATTACGCCCCACCCCTGAGGGCAATCGCTCCACTTAGCGCTAAGGTGGCCGACGCGGCGAGAGCTTAGCGCGTGCCCTACCTTGCGGAGTTGCGCGACCGGGGTACGTCCGCCACCTAAACCGTAGGTGCGGCCTCCCAATGTTTCACGTGAAACAATTTTGACCGGCCGGGCGGGGGCGCCTAGATTGCGCGCCATGCGGAAATTCGACGTGATCGTGGTGGGCGGCGGCCATGCGGGCTGCGAGGCAGCCGCCGCGGCCGCCCGGCTTGGCGCGCGGACCCTGCTGGCCACCCACAAGATCGAGACGATCGGCGAAATGTCCTGCAACCCGGCGATCGGCGGGCTGGGCAAGGGCCAGCTCGTGCGCGAGATCGACGCGCTGGACGGGGTCATGGGCCGCGCCATCGACCGGGCCGGCATCCAGTTCCGCATGCTGAACCGGTCCAAGGGCCCGGCGGTCTGGGGCCCGCGCGCCCAGGCCGACCGCAAGCTCTACCGCCGGGCGATGCAGGCGATCCTGGCCGACCAGCCGGGTCTCGAAATCGCGGCGCTGGCGGTCGAGGACCTCGCGATCGGCCCGGACGGGCGGGTCGCCGGGGTGATTACCGCCGCGGGCGAGACGATCGGCGCGCCTTCCGTGGTCCTGACCACCGGGACGTTCCTGCGCGGGCTCATCCATATGGGCGAGGCGCAAATCCCCGCCGGCCGGGTGGGCGAGGCGCCGTCCACCGGGCTTTCCGCGACCCTGGCGCGCGCGGGGTTTGCGCTCGGCCGGCTCAAGACCGGCACGCCGCCGCGGCTCGATGGGCGGACCATCGATTTCGCGGCGCTGGAGGTGCAGCGGGGCGACGACCCCCCGGTGCCGTTCTCGGCCCTGACCGCGCGGATCGAGACGCCCCAGATCGCCTGCCATATCACCGCGACCACGCCCGAAACCCACGAAATTATCCGGGCGAATTTGCACCGCGCGCCGATCTATTCCGGCCAGATCGAAAGCCGCGGCCCGCGCTACTGCCCCTCGATCGAGGACAAGGTGGTCCGGTTCGCCGATCGGGCCTCCCACCAGATTTTCCTGGAGCCCGAGGGGCTGGACGACCCCACGATCTACCCGAACGGGATTTCTACCTCGCTGCCGCGCGAAGTGCAGGCGGCCCTGATTGCCACCATTCCCGGGCTCGAGCGCGCCGCGATGGTCCGGCCGGGCTATGCCATCGAATACGACCATGTCGACCCGCGCGAACTGGAGCCCACCTTGGAGACCCGCCGGCTCCCGGGGCTTTTTCTGGCGGGCCAGATCAACGGCACCACGGGCTATGAGGAGGCCGCCGGGCAGGGGCTGCTCGCCGGGCTGAACGCCGCGCTCGCGGCCGGGGGCGGCGCGCCGTTCATGCTCGACCGGGCCGAGGCCTATATCGGGGTCATGATCGACGATCTCGTGGTCCAGGGCGTGACCGAACCGTACCGGATGTTCACCTCGCGGGCCGAATATCGCCTGAGCCTCCGGGCCGACAACGCGGACCAGCGCTTGACCGGACGGGGAATCGCGGTCGGCTGTGTTTCAGCGGCGCGGGCGCGGGCGTTTTCGGAGAAGCAGGCGGCGCTAATGGCGGCGCGGGCACGGCTTGCAGCGCTGGGCGCGACGCCCGGGCGGCTGAAATTGCTGGGTTTCGCGGTCAATCAAGACGGCGAATGGCGCAGCGCAGCCCAGCTCTTGGCCTATCCGGGCGTCGATGTGGCGCGGCTGGCGGCCATCTGGCCGGAGCTGGCCGGGCTGGCGCCCGATATCGTGCTCCAAATGGAAACCGAGGCTCGCTACGCGGGATATCTCGCGCGGCAGGAGGCTGACATAAGGGCATTCCGCCGGGATGAGGCGCTGGCCCTGCCGGTGGAACTGGATTTCGGCCGGATCGGCGGGCTCACCACCGAGTTGCGGGAGAAGCTCGCCGCTGCCCGGCCCGCCACGCTGGGCGCAGCGTCGCGGATTCCCGGGATGACTCCGGCGGCATTGACCGCGCTATTGCCGCATGTACGCCGGCCGCCGGCCGCCGCCTAGCGTGTCGGCGCCGCTCAGCGACCACGCCTTCGCCGCCGAAACGAATGTTTCACGTGAAACATTGGAGCGACTGCGGCGCTATCTCGCGCTTTTGACGCGCTGGCAGGCGCGGATCAATTTGGTCGGCGCTTCGACCCTGGCCGACCCGTGGCGCCGGCACATGCTCGATTCCGCCCAACTCGCCCCCCTGATACCGGACGAGGCACGGGTTCTCGTGGATCTGGGGAGCGGGGCCGGCTTCCCCGGGCTGGTGCTCGCGGCGATCCGGCCGGCGCTCGAAACGCATCTGGTCGAGTCGGACGCGCGCAAATGCGCCTTCCTGGCCGAGGCGGCGCGCGAGATGGGACTGAAGGTGGAAATCCATGCCCGGCGGATCGAGGCGATGGCGCCGATTGCCGCTGACGTCGTGACGGCACGCGCCCTGGCGCCGCTTGAAAAGCTGGTGGGCTGGGCGGCGCCCTTTCTCGCGCCGGGCGCCATCTGCCTGTTCCCGAAGGGGCGGGCGGTCGAATCCGAATTGACCGAATCGACCCGACACTGGACAATGACCGTGGAGCGAATCGCCAGCCGCTCCGACTCTTCAGGCTTGGTGCTCCGGCTGAGGGACATTGCGCGTGGGCCCACCGGCTGACTTTTCCCCCGAAATCGCCCTGGACGAGGCGGCGCCCGCGCCGGCCAAGCGGCCGCGGGTGTTCGCCGTGGCCAACCAGAAGGGCGGCGTCGGCAAGACGACCACGGCGATCAACCTGGCGACGGCGCTGGCGGCGGTCGAGCGGCGGGTGCTGGTGTTCGACCTCGACCCGCAGGGCAACGCCTCGACCGGGCTGGGGATCGACCGCTCCAGGCGCGAAATCGGCTCGTACCAGGTGCTGCTGGGAGACGCGACCGTCGCCGGGGCGGCCGTGCCCACCGGCATCCCCGGCCTCGATATCGTGCCGGCCTCGACCGACCTGTCCGGGGCGGAGCTCGAGCTGGTCGATATCGAGCGGCGCGAATACCGGCTGCGCGAGGCGTTCGAAACCCTGCCAGGCATCTACGATTATGTGCTGGTCGATTGCCCGCCCGCGCTCGGGCTGCTGACGCTGAACGCCATGGTGGCGGCCGACGCGGTCGTCGTGCCGCTGCAGTGCGAATTCCTGGCGCTCGAGGGGCTGTCGCAGCTCACCCGGACCATCGAGCGGGTCCGGCGCGCGCTCAATCCGCGCCTTGAACTACAAGGTATAGTGTTGACGATGTTCGATTCACGCAACAACTTGAGTGCCCTCGTGGCCGACGACGTGCGCAGCTATTTCGGCGAGAAGGTCTACCGCACGGTGATCCCGCGCAATGTGCGGGTCTCGGAGGCGCCATCGCACGGCAAGCCGGTGCTGCTCTACGACATACGCTGCCCGGGCTCGCAGGCCTACATTCACCTCGCCGGCGAGATGCTGCGCCGGGTGGAGCGCGCGGCATGACCGACGACAAGCCGAAGCAGCGGCTTGGGCGCGGCCTCTCGGCGCTGCTGGGCGACGACGCGTCGGACTATGCGGCGCTCGACCAGGTCCGCGAGTCGAAATCGGTCGCCATCGAATATCTGCGCCCGAACCGGTTCCAGCCGCGCCGCATCTTCGACGAGGCCGAACTGACCGCGCTGGTCAACTCCATCGCCGAGCAGGGGATCTTGCAGCCGATCCTGGTGCGGCGCGATCCCGCCGATGCGAACATGTACGAGATCGTGGCGGGCGAGCGGCGCTGGCGCGCGGCCCAGCGGGCGCGGCTGCACGTCGTGCCGGTGGTCATCAAGGAGCTCACGGACGAGAAGGCGCTGGAGGTGGCGCTGGTCGAGAACATCCAGCGCGCCGACCTGAACGCGCTGGAGGAGGCCGAGGGCTATCGCCGGCTGATGCAGGAATTCCGCCACACCCAGGAGCGGCTGTCCGAGGTGATCGGCAAGAGCCGCAGCCACATCGCCAACACGCTGCGCCTGCTGTCTCTGCCCGAGGAGGTGAAGGACCTGCTGGGCTCCGGCGCGATCTCGGCCGGCCATGCCCGCGCGTTGCTGAACGCGCCGGCCCCGTCCCACATGGCGCGCGAGGTGGTGCGCCGCGCGCTCAGCGTGCGCCAGACCGAGCAGCTCGTCGCCCACCGTCGCGACGAGGGCCAGCCGTCCGAGCCGCCGCCGCCCGAGCCCGCCAAGGACGCCGACACGCTGGCGCTCGAGCGCGACCTGTCGAACATGCTGGGGCTCAAGGTCTCCATCAAGTTCCGCGGCAAGGGCGGCGAGATGGTCATCCACTATGCCAGCCTCGAGCAGCTCGACGACGTGCTGCAGCGCCTGTCACGTGCCGCGGAGCGCGCGCCGGGGACGTGAGCCGTGCCGCGTCGTGCCTGCCCCGGCAAGGCTGCGCTAAATCAGCGTCACGCCCGGGCGCTCTCGTTCATCACATGAACGCAGTTTGCCGGGTGGGGCGATAAAGCGTCCGAGCTCCGTTCACTGCATGAACGCCGCTGGCTCTCGCACGACGGCGTCACCGCAGATGCCCGGAACGAGTCCGGGCATGACGGCCCGTGACGACCTCGTGTGGAGCCGGCGCGCTACCGCCCCCGACCCGCGCGGCCGGCCCGTGCGGCGCGGGCGCAGAGCGCCACCAGGGTGCGCTCGGTTATGGCCTCGGCGGGCAGGCCCGTCGTTTTGCAGTCGACCTCGGCGGCGGTGAGGGAATCGAGCGCGTCGGCGAGCGCGGCGAGCGGCCAGCGGGAAAGCTGGGCACGGAACGGCGCCTCGCGCTTGAAAAAAAGACGGGGGCGCAGCGCACCGAGCGCCCGCCCCATGTCGCCCCCCGCATCGATCACCGACCTGGCAAGGTGCAGGCGCTGGAAATGGCGGATCGCCGCGCGCAGCACGGTGACCGGGCTGGTGCTTTCCTGGGCAATCCGGGCGAGGGCGCGGCCCAGCTCGCGCTGGTCGCCGCCCGCCGCCGCGAAGGCGAGATCCTCCAGCGTCATCTCGGCGGAATCGCCGACGCAGATCTCGGCGGCCTCCAGCGTGACCTCCGACTCGTTCAGGCAGTAAAGCGCCAGCTTCTCGATCTCGCTGCGGATGGCGAGCCGGTCGCCGCCGAGACGCGTCGAAAGATAGGCCAGCGCATCGGGTGCGACCGACAGGCTGCGCGCGCGCAGCGTGTCGGTGATGACGCCCTCCAGTGCGCGCCCCTCGTCGACATAGCAGGGGATCGCGGCCGCGTTCGCTGCGCCCTCGAACAGGCTGCGCAGCTTGGCGCGCGGACTGAGATCGCCGGCTTCCACCACCACCAGCGAATCGCCCGGCACCTCTTCGAGGAACGATCCGAACAGCGACGCAAGCCCGTCCGTCGCCTCGCGCACCCACACCGCACGGCGCCCGCCGATGAGCGAGATCGCCTGCGCCTCGTCGGCGAGGCGCGCGGGATCGGACGCCAGGGCGCCGCCCGTCATCTCGGCCACGCGAAACGGGTCGGCGGCATCGCCGGCCGCGCCCACGACAAGCGCGCGGGCGCGCTCGCGCACCAGGCCGCTGTCGGGGCCGTAGACCAGGATCGCGCGGGCGGCCGCATCGGGGCTGCGCACGAACGCGTCGGCGCGCCGCGCATCGATCTTCACGAGCGCGGCCTCGCGCCCTGTTCGCTCAACGCAACCGAAAGCCGCGTCCGAATGCGCTCGCTCAAATCTGTCATCGCCTGGCGCCGTGCGCTGTCCTCGGCGCTGACCGTCGCGAACTCCTGGCGGAGGATGTCGTAGCTCACCTTGGTCGACGCGGTGCCGCTGGCGATCAGCGCCTTGTGGTCGGCCGTGTAGAGCCGGTAGGGCGCACTGAACAGCAGCTCTGCGCGCGTCGCGGTCTCGTCGGGGCGGACGGCGAGCTCGCGCTTCGATTCGGCAAGGGTCACCTCGAGCACGTAGACCGGCCGGGCCGGGGCGCCGCGCGGAGTCAGCCGATCGAGCAGCTCGTTGTGCAGGATCTGCCCCGAGCGGTCCTTGATCTGCAGGATGCGGATCGCAGCGAGTTGCGCCGGCGCGACGGCGCCGGATGTGCCGTACAGCGGTTCGAACCCGCAGCCCGAGAGAAACGCGCAAAGCATCAGGGTGACGGCGAGTGCCAACGCCAGAATGGGGCGCGAACCCGGCCCGAAACCGTCATTGCGAGGAGCGCCGCGACGAAGCAATCCAGGACCGCCCCGGTGTCGTTCTGGATTGCTTCGCTTCGCTCGCAATGACGACCGAAAGTGCGCCAAGTGCATCGTCACACCACGAAGTTGATGATGCGGTTGGGCACGAACACGGTCTTGCGGATCGTGCGGCCCTCGAGCGACTTCGCGACGTTGTCGATCGCGAGCGCGGCTTCGCGCGCATCCGCCTCGCTCGCATCGCGCTTGAGCTCGATCGTGCCGCGCAGCTTGCCGAGCACCTGCACGGCGACCTTGACCGAGTCCTCGACCAGCAAGGCGGGATCGGCCACGGGCCAGGGCTGGTCGACCAGCAGCGTGTCGTGGCCCAGCGCGGCCCACAACTCCTCGGCCAGATGCGGCATCATCGGGCCGATCAGCCGCACCACCGACTCATAGCCTTCGCGCCGCATCGCGCCGGAATCGTCGCCGGCGGGCGCATCGCCCAGCGCGTTGGCGAGCTCGTAGATGCGCGCTACGGCACGATTGAAGTGGAACGCCTCGAGGTCGCCGGTCACTGCGTCGATGGTCTGGTGCACCTTGCGGCGCAGCGCAATGAGCGTGTCGTCCGCCGTGTCGGGAACGGCGCCGGGCGGCGGCAGCGATGCGGCCGCGGGCACCACCATGCGCCAGAGGCGATTGACGAAGCGCCACGCGCCGGCGATGCCCGCCTCGGTCCAGTCCATGTCGCGTTCGGGCGGGGAGTCCGACAGCATGAACCAGCGCGCCGTATCGGCGCCGTAGGCCAGGATGATGTCCTCCGGGTCGATCACGTTCTTTTTCGACTTGGACATCTTCTCGGAGCGGCCGACGATGATCGGCTCGCCGGTGCCGCTGCGCACCGCGGCGCCGTCGGCGCGCTCCACCTCGGTCGGCGGCACCCATTCGCCCCGGTCGGTGCGGTAGGTCTCGTGGCAGATCATGCCCTGGGTGAACAGCCCGGCGAACGGCTCGTCGATGGCGAGGTGGCCGGTGCGGCTCATCGCGCGCGAGAAGAAGCGCGAATAGAGCAGATGCAGGATCGCGTGCTCGACGCCGCCGATATACTGGTCGACCGGCAGCCAGTAGGCCGCGTCCTTCGCATCGACCGGCGTGGGGGCGGCGGGCGAGCAGAAGCGGGCGAAGTACCAGGACGATTCGACGAACGTGTCGAATGTGTCGGTCTCGCGCCGCGCCGGCTTGCCGCAACGCGGGCAGGGTACGTTCTTCCAGGTCGGATGGCGCTCCAGCGGGTTGCCCGGCTTGTCGAACGTCACGTCCTCGGGCAGCCTGACCGGCAGGTCCGCTTCCGGCACCGGCACGATCCCGCAGGCGCCGCAATGAATCACCGGGATCGGACAGCCCCAGTAGCGCTGGCGCGACACGCCCCAGTCGCGCAGGCGATAGTTGATCTCGCGCTTGCCCGCCCCGGCGGCCTCCAGCCGGCGCGCGACCTCGTCCTTGGCGGCGGCGACCGATAGGCCGTCGAGGAAATCGGAATTGGCGAGCCGGCCGTCGTCGGTAAAGGCCTCGGTGCGGACGGCGAACGCGGCCGGGTCGGCGCCCTCGGGGATCACGACCGGGCGTACCGGCAGCGCGTACTTGCGGGCGAAGTCGAGGTCGCGCTGGTCGTGCGCGGGACAGCCGAAGATGGCGCCGGTGCCGTACTCCATCAGCACGAAGTTGGCGACGTAGACCGGCAGCTCGCGCCCGGCGACGAACGGGTGCTGGGCGCGCAGGCCGGTGTCGTAGCCCTTTTTCTCGGCCTGCTCGATGGCGGCCTCGGAGGTGCCGAGATGGCGGCACTCGGCGATGAACGCGGCGAGGGCGGGATCGGTGCGGGCCAGCTCGTCGGCCAGGGGATGGTCGGGCGACACGGCGCAGAAGCTCGCCCCGAAGATCGTGTCGGGGCGCGTGGTGTAGACCACCAGCCGGTCGTCGCGGCCGGCCAGCGCGAACTCCATGCGCAGACCTTCGGACCGGCCGATCCAGTTCTCCTGCATCAGCCGCACCTTGTCCGGCCAGCGGCTCAGGGTGGGCAGGGCGGCCAGCAGCTCGTCGGCGAAGTCGGAGATGCGGAAGAACCATTGGGCGAGCTTGCGCCGTTCGACCGGCGCGCCCGAGCGCCAGCCGCGCCCGTCGATCACCTGCTCGTTCGCGAGGACGGTGTGGTCGACCGGGTCCCAGTTCACCCAGCTCTCGCGCCGGTAGATCAGCCCGGCCGCGAGGAAGTCGAGGAACATGCGTTGTTCGTGCCGGTAATAGCCGGGATCGCAGGTCGCGAACTCGCGGCTCCAGTCGAGCGACAACCCCATCAGCTTGAGCTGGTCGCGCATCACCGCGATGTTCTCGTAGGTCCACTTCGCCGGGTGCACGCCCTTCTCGATGGCGGCGTTCTCGGCCGGCATGCCGAACGCGTCCCATCCCATCGGGTGCAGCACGTTGAAGCCCTGCGCCCGCTTGTAGCGCGCCACTACGTCGCCCAGCGTGTAGTTGCGCACGTGGCCCATGTGGATGCGCCCCGACGGGTAGGGGAACATCTCCAGCACGTAGTATTTCGGGCGCGCGGGATCGGTCGCGACGCGAAACGTGCCGCGCTCCTCCCAAATGCGCTGCCAGCGCGCCTCGGCGTCCTTGAAGCTATAGCGGGAGGGAAACGGTTCGCTGGCCATCGTGCCGTTCGGGTTCAGCCGCGCCGGGACGCGGCGCGGGGTGGGATCATCGCGCCGGGAAGGGGCCGGCTACGCTCAGCGGCTGGCCTGCGCCATGCGGATCTGGCGCGCCCGGGTGAGGATCTCGTTCTCGAGGTTGGTGCCGGTCTCGGGCGCGACCTGGGCCGCCTGCCAGCCGCCGTCGGCGGTCTTCGCCTGGCGGAACAGGGCGACCTTCAGCCCGTCGGCGCGCAGCTCGCGGCCGAGGATGTAGATGTTCATCTTGAAGCGCTCGTCCTTGGCGCCCGGCGGCGAGTACCAGTCGGTGATGATCACCCCGCCGAACGGATCGGCCGACGCCAGCGGCATGAACGAGATCGTGTCGAGCGAGGCGCGCCACAGATAGCTGTTCACGCCCAGCCCGGCGCCGCCGCCCTCGCTGGGCTTTCCGCCGCCGCCGAACAAATCGAGCCCGCCCTGGCCGAACACGGTCGTCTGGTTCTCCGCGTCCTTGGACATGACCACGGGGTTGTCGCGGCTGTTGCCGCTCTGCGGATAGTTGGCCTCGACCGGAATGTCCGACCCGCAGGCGGCAAGACCCAGCGCGAGCGCGGCAAGCCCGGCCATGGCGGTCCGTCGAATCCCGATCCTCGTCATCCCGGCGCAATCCCTTTGGTGCGGCCCGTTCGGCAGCGCCGCGAATCTACCCGAAACGCCGCGCCGCGACAACGTGATGGCGCCGGGCCGTGGAAGCCGATTTGCCGCATGTTTACCGGGCTTGCGCCCCTCTGGTAACGTGGCCCCATGGTCGATGACGCCCTTGCCGATACGGTCGCCCATGTCGCGCCCAACCTCGCCGCCGTGCGGGCGCGCATCGCCGATGCCTGTCGCGGCGCCGGGCGCGATGCAGAGGCCGTGACGCTGGTCGCCGTCTCCAAGGCCTTTCCAGCCGAGGCGGCGGAGGCCGCGCTTGCGGCCGGCCAGCGCGTGTTCGGCGAGAACCGGGTGCAGGAGGCGCAGGCGAAGTGGCCGGCGCTGAAGGCGCGGTTCGCGGGCGTCGAGCTGCATCTGATCGGGCCACTGCAGACCAACAAGGTCAAGGCGGCGGTCGCCCTGTTCGATGTGATCGAGACGGTCGACCGCCCGCGCCTCGCCGCGGCGCTGGCGGCCGAGATGGCGCGGACCGGGCGCCGGCCCGCCTGCCTGGTCGAGGTAAATACCGGGGCCGAGGCGCAGAAATCGGGCGTCATACCGGACGATGCCGACAGGTTCATCGCCGATTGCCGCGACCGGCTCGGCCTGCCGGTCGTCGGGCTGATGTGCATTCCGCCGCAAGAGGGCGACCCCGCGCCGCATTTCGCGCGGCTCGCCGAGATCGCGCGGCGCAACGGGCTCGTCCGGCTCAGCATGGGCATGTCGGCCGACTACGAGACCGCGATCCGCCAGGGCGCGACGCATGTGCGCATCGGCACGGCGATCTTCGGCACGCGCCCGGCCGACCGCGCCGACGGCTAGCACGGGAGAGGATCATGTACGTGCGCGATGCCTGGTACGTGCTGGCCAATGCGGACGAGGTCGGCACGCAGCCGCTCGGGCGCATGCTGCTGGGCGAGCCGGTGGTGCTCTGGCGCCGCGCGGACGGCGCCGCAGTCGCGCTCGAGAACCGGTGCCGCCATCGCCGCATGCCGCTCGATAAGGGCCGCGTCACCGGCGACGAGATCGAGTGCGGCTATCACGGCCTTGCCTTCGCGCCCGACGGCAATTGCGTGCGCGTGCCCGGCCAGGACCGTGTCCCGCCGGGGGCGCGCGTCCGCGCCTATCCCGCCTGCGAGCGCCATGGCTGGGTATGGGTGTGGCCGGGCGACCCGGCGCATGCCGACGAAAGCCACATCCCGGATTTCCACACCCATGGCGGGCCCGGCTGGACCGCGTGCGGTTCGAAGTTCGACATGGCGTGCGACTACCTTCTGCTGGTCGAGAACCTGCTCGATTTGTCGCATGTCGGGTTCGTCCATCGCGGCACGATCGGCAGCGACGACGCGATCGCGAAGCTGAAGGTCGAGCGCGGTCCCGACTGGGTGCATGTTACGCGGCGCACCGAGAACATCCCCGTGCCCAGGCTCTACGCCGACCAGGGTCTCGCCGGGCCGGTCAACCAGACCAAGGTGATGCGCTTCCAGGCGCCGTCCTCGATCTGGATCGACCTGGAAACGCGCGAGGCGCGCGCGGGCGGCCGCGCGGTGAAGTTCGTCATCGTCAACGCGATCACGCCGGCGGCGCCGGGCCGCTGCTACTATTTCTTCGCCAACACGCGCGACTTCGCGCATGACGACGCGAAGCTCGACGCGCTGCTGCTCGACGGCACGGTCACCGCGTTCGGCGAGGACAAGGCGATCCTCGAGGCGCAGCAGGCGATGATCGACCTCGATCCCGCGGCGCCGGAGATCGACGTCGACGGCGATGCCGGCGGGCTGCAGGCGCGCCGCATCGTCCAGCGCATGGTCGCCGCGCAGGACACGCCCCGCGCGGCGGAGTAGCGTTCAGCCCACCGCGCGCACCGTGTCGCCGGGGCCGGCCTCGGACAGCACGAGGTCGAGATCTTCGCGCGTCAGCGCGACGCAGCCCTCGGTCGGGCCGAAATCCGGCCGCGCGACATGCAGGAAAATCGCCGAGCCCGCGCCCGGCACCGCCGGATCGTCGTTCCAGCCCAGCACGCAGACCAGATCGTAGAGCGCATCGTCGCGCCACAGCGTCTCGCAGCGCGCGCGGTGGGGCAGCGTGACCGCGCGGTTGTAGTCGGGATCGGCGGGATCGTCGCACCAGCCGTCGGCGGGCGCGATCGCCGCGACGGAAAGCTTCGTGGCTGGCACTGGCGCGCGGTCCGGCCGATAGAGCACGCGCCGCATGGGCATGATCGCGGCCGGCGTCGCGCCGTCGCCCTCGATCTTGCGGGTGGCGATGCCCGACCGGCCGAGCGCGCAGCGCATCTGTCGCGCGCCCCAGGTCGCCGTGCCGTCGGCTGAAACGATCAGCTGCATGAGTCCCGATTATACCCGTTCGCGCTGAGGAGGGCCGGCGCGCAGCGACGGGCCGTCTCAGGGGCTGATGGCGTCCTTCGCGGGCGGGACGTAGCCCTGGATGGCCTGCTGGTACCGGTCGAGCGCCTGCTGCATCGCGGCGGGGCTGAGGCTGCCGGTCGAGGGCGGCGGCATGTAGGGGTTGTCGGCGGGCGCACCGCCCGTCTTGGGCGCGGAAGCCGGCGAGGCGGCGTTCATGTTGGTCAGGATCATGCCGAGCTGGGCGCGCTGCTGGGCGGCGACGCTTTCGGTGATCCGGCGCGACTCGGCATCGCCCGCCGCGGCTTCGGGAAGGCCGGCCGACGCGGCGGGACGCGCGGGGAACGGGTGCGGCTGGGCGGTGAAGGCCGGGAAGGCGCGCGCCGCGGTGAAGGCGGAGAACGGCTTCGCCTGAGGGTGGGCGGGATGTTCCACGGCCGGGGCGGCCGAGCTCGTGGCGGGTGCCGCTTCTGTCATGGCGGCGGGTTCGACCAGATCGGGCGCAAGCGCGATCTGGGGCGGGGCGGTCTTCGCCGTCGCGGCAGCGTCGTCGTCGTCCGAGCCGAACACGCTGTCGGCGATGCTGGCGAGCATCTCGCCGTCGTTCTTGCCGGTGACGTCCGCGACGGCCGCATTGATTCCGGCGGACAGCAGCCCGGCGGGGCCCCCATAAAGCGCGCCGCCCACCAGCTCTGAGACCAGCCCCGGCTTGTCGCCGGTGATCGCGCGGTAGATCGTCGAAATGACGGGCAGATGCTGCAGCGGGTTGATGATGTCGAGGACGTCGGAAAAGCTCATCTCGCCGGCGGGACCGTCGCCGTCATGCCACAGCCGGGCCGGCTTGTCGGGCTGGTACTCGCAGATGTCCATGCATGTGCGCAGGTCGTCGTTCGCCTGGAACGCGTATGGATCGCTGATCGTGCTGGCGGGCCCGACGGACATGGATGCTCCCCGCGGCTGCGAAGCAAGAATCGTGCCAGCCGCGCCCCAGCGGATTTTGGCGATTATCCTGCCCCATCGGGCGGGCGGATATCCGTTCGGCGGCAAATCCTGCCGGCTGCCCGGCAGTTGCGGCCGGCCCGCCCGACGCAACGTCCTCTTGCGAAAGGACCGCAACGGTTACATTTTAGGCGCACCGCCCGCTGGGGCGCGGCCGACGGGTTGGGCATGGCGAACGGCAAGAATATTCTCCTGGTCGACGACGACGATGCGCTGCGCGAATCCCTCGCCGAGCAGCTCCGCCTGCATGAGGAGTTCGACATCACCACGGCCCAGACCGGTACCGATGCGCTGGAAAAGGCGCGGACCGGCCATTTCGACCTGGTGCTGCTCGATATCGGCCTGCCCGATTTCGACGGGCGCGAGGTGTGCCGGCTCATGCGCCGCTCCGGGCTGCGGGCGCCGGTGATCATCCTGACCGCGGCCGACACCGAGGCCGACACCATCCTGGGGCTCGAATTGGGCGCCAACGACTATGTGGTGAAGCCGTTCCATCTCGGCGTGCTGCTTGCCCGTGTGCGCGCCCAGCTGCGCCAGTACGAGCGCAGCGAGGATGCGGTGTTCACAATCGGGCCATTCAGCTTCCGCCCGTCGGCCAAGATGCTGGTCGACGATGCCAGCAACCGGAAGATTCGCCTGACCGAGAAGGAGGCGGCGATCCTCAAATACCTATATAGGGCGGGCGAAAAGGTCACCAGCCGCGACGTGCTGCTGAACGAGGTGTGGGGCTACAACGCGGGCGTCACCACCCATACGCTCGAGACGCATGTCTACCGGCTGCGCCAGAAGATCGAGCGCGACCCCTCCAAGGCCCAGATCCTGGTCACCGAGCCTGGCGGCTACCGCCTGATGCCGTAGGACGGGCAGGCCTTTCTGTCGCCTGTCCGGCTTTTCCGTTCGCCCTGAGGAGGGGCCGAAGGCCCCGTCTCGAAGGGCGTAGCGGCACGATCAGAAGGCTTCGTCCTTCGAGACGCGCCCGCGCCCTGCGCGAACGCTCCTCAGGACGAACGGCGGAAAAGTTGCGGCCAGCTCAGAACGGCAGCTTCATTCCGGGCGGCAGGTTGAGCCCGCCGGTGATCTTGGACATCTCCTCCGCCATGTGCGCCTCGACCTTCGCCTTGGCGTCGTTGTAGGCGGCGACGATCAGGTCCTCGGCCATCTCGGCATCGGCGGATTCGAACAGCTTGGGTTCGAGTTTCACCTTCTTCATCTCGCCCTTGCCGTTCAGCGTGACCGAAACCATTCCGGCGCCCGATGTGCCGGAAAGCTCGACCCCCGCGAGCTTGTCCTGCATTTCCTGCAGGCGGGTCTGCATTTCCTGCGCCTGCTTCATCATCTGGCCGAGATTTTTCATGACTCCTCGTCTCCGTCCGGGGGCAGGGCATCGTCGGGCGGCGGCGCATCCTCGTCGATCGTGGGCACGGCGGCCTCGCGCACGGCCTCGACCGTCGCGCCCGGGAAGCTCTCCATCGCCGCACGCACCAGCGGATGGTTGAGCGCCTCGGCGCGGCGCGCCTCCGACGCGGCCTGGCGCTGCTGCGCGAGCGTCGGCATGCCGGACTCGTTCGACAGGCTGACGACCCAGCGCCGCCCGGTCCAGCCGGTCAGCGATTCGGCGATGCGCGGGGCGAGGTTGGGCGGCGCCGCCGGGCCGGGGCGCAGCTCGATGCGGCCGGGCTCGAAGCGCACCAGGTGCACGTCATTCATCAGGTGGGCATAGACCACGCCCTCGCGCTTCTCGCCGAACAGCCCGACCACCTCCTCGAAGCTGGTCGGGCCGGGCAAGGGCTCGGGCGCCGGTCCGGGCGCGGCGGGCGCGGGCTCGCGGCGCAGCGCGGTCGCGCCGCTATCGCCCATCGGCGCGCGCGCCGGACCGCGCGGTTGTGGCGGTTGCGGCGACGGCGCACCCGCTGGTCCGCTGGGGGGCGCGCCCTCGAGTTTCGCGACGATCTCGGCCGGGCTCGGCAGGTCGGCGGCATAGGCGAGGCGCACCAGCACCATCTCGGCCGCGCCGATGTCCGACGGCGCCGACCGCACCTCGGTCAGCCCCTTCAGCAGCATCTGCCAGGCGCGCGTCAACGTCGGCATCGACAGGCTGTCGGCCATCTCGCGCGCGCGCGACCGTTCCGTGTCGGCGACGCCCGCCTCGTCGGCGGTGGCCGGCAGGATCTTGATGCGCGTGACGAAGTGGACGAGCTCCAGCAAATCCTGCAGCACGATGGCGGGATCGGCGCCGGCGACATGCATCTCGCCAAGGATGTCGAGCGCCTCGCCGCCCTGGCCGCGCATCAGCGCATCGAGCAGGTCGTAGCCGCGCGCCCCGTCGGCGAGGCCAAGCATGTCGCGCACCTGCGTCTCGTCCACCGCGTCGCCGGCATGGGCGATCGCCTGGTCGAGCAGCGACAGCCCGTCGCGCGCCGAGCCGTCGGCCGCGCGCGCGATCAGCCGCAGCGCGGCGGGGGAGACCTTCACCCCCTCGGCCTCCGCGACGCGCTCGAAATGGTGCAGCAGCGTCTCCGAATCGATGCGGCGCAGATCGAAGCGCTGGCAGCGCGACAGCACCGTCACCGGCACCTTGCGGATCTCGGTGGTGGCGAACACGAACTTCACGTGCTCGGGCGGCTCCTCCAGCGTCTTCAGCAACGCGTTGAACGCGTTGCGCGACAGCATGTGGACCTCGTCGATGATGTAGACTTTGTAGCGCGCGGTGGCCGGGCGATAGCGCACCCCGTCGATCAGCTCGCGGATGTCGTCGACGCCGGTGCGCGAGGCCGCGTCCATCTCCATCACGTCGACATGGCGGTCCTCGGCGATGGCGCGGCAATGCTCGCACACGCCGCACGGGTCTGCGGTCGGTCCGCCCGTGCCGTCGGGCCCGACGCAGTTCAGCGCCTTGGCGATGATGCGCGCCGTCGTCGTCTTGCCCACGCCGCGCACGCCGGTCAGGATGAAGGCGTGCGCCAAGCGCTGGCTCGCGATGGCGTTGCGCAGCGTGCGCACCATCGCGTCCTGGCCGATGACCTCGGCGAAATTGCCGGGGCGGTATTTGCGCGCCAGGACGCGATAGGGCTCAGGCGATCCGTTCATCTCGGCCCTTCGGGGGGTTCGGGGGCGAGCGGTAGGAGGCTGGCCAGGCGACCCGGAAACATCCCGTTACGGCTGCTTCCTTCCGGACCTGACCGGGTTGGCGGGCGCATCCGTCCGCGGCCAACCTCCCACGCTCAATATATAAACTCGTCGCGCGCGTCCCAAGGGCCGAGGGCGGCGGCGGCAACAATTCCGTTCCGGGATTCGGCGCCGTCGCGTATCAAGAATCTGGCTGTCACTCCGGACGCCGCGAAGCGGCGAGCCGGGGCCCATCTCTCGACGATCTCGGACGCGGACGGATGGGTCCCGGCTCTCGCCGCCACGGGCGACTCGGCCGGGATGACAAGCCGGGTGAATGGACGGCTCGGAAGATGGTCTCACTCTACCGAATTGCACGGCCGCTGCTGTTCGCGCTCGAACCCGAGCGGGCGCACGCGCTCGCCGTGTGGGCGCTCGCGAACGGGCTGGCGGGACGTGCGCGCGCCGCCGAGCCGCCGAGCCTCGCCGTCCGCGCGTTCGGGCGCGATTTTCCCAACCCGGTCGGGCTCGCCGCCGGGTTCGACAAGGACGCGCGCGCGATGCGGGGCGCGCTGGCGCTCGGCTTCGGTTTCGTCGAGGCGGGCACGGTCACACCCCTTCCCCAGCCCGGCAATCCGCGCCCGCGCCTGTTCCGTCTGGAGGAGGACGAGGCGGTCATCAACCGGCTCGGCTTCAACGGGCGCGGGCTCGATTCGTTCGCCGCCCGGATGCGCGCGCGCCCTGCCGGCATCGTCGGCGCCAATGTCGGACGCAACAAGGACACGGCGGACGAGGTCGCGGATTTCGAGACGGGCGTGGAACGGCTTGCACCGCTCGCCGACTACGTCACCGTCAACATCTCCTCGCCCAACACGCCGGGCCTGCGCGATCTGCAGCGGGCGAGCGCGCTGGCGGCACTGCTCGACCGGCTGAAGGCGGCGCGGGCGCGGTCGGGCGCGACCACGCCTTTGCTGGTCAAGGTGGCGCCCGACCTCGATGAAGACGAGCGCCGCGCCGTGGCCGAGACGGTTATGGCCGCCGGGATCGACGGGCTGATCGTCGGCAACACCACTCTCGACCGGCCGGTGACGCTGCGCTCGCGCCACGCCACCGAGGCGGGCGGGCTGTCGGGCGCACCGCTTCTTGCCAGGTCGAACGCGGTCCTCGCCGACTTCTATCGTCTGACCGGAGGCCGGCTGCTGCTGGTGGGCTGCGGCGGGGTGGCCTCGGGCGCGGATGCCTACGCCAAGATCCGCGCCGGGGCGACGCTGGTGCAGCTCTACACCGCGCTGGTGTTCGCCGGCCCCGGCCTGGTTGCGGACATCAAGCGCGGTCTTGCCGCGTGCCTCGCGCGCGACGGGTTCGCCACCGTCGCCGAGGCGGTCGGCGCCGATCACCGCGCGCAAGGCTGACCGGCGAATTTCCGGCCGCCATTCCGGCATCGCGCCTTGGGATTCGGGAACGACCCGTGTAGAATGGGACATGGACATCCCCGAAGCCTTGGCATTCGACGACGTGCTGCTGGAGCCGGCGTTTTCGGCCGTGCTGCCGGCAGAGGTCGACGTCACCACCAGCCTGACGCGCTCGATCCGTCTCGGCATCCCGATCCTGTCGTCGGCGATGGACACGGTGACCGAGAGCGCGCTCGCCATCGCGCTCGCCCAGGAGGGCGGACTCGGCGTCATCCACAAGAACCTCGACATCCAGAGCCAGGCCGACGAGGTGCGCAAGGTCAAGAAGTTCGAGTCGGGCATGGTGGTGAACCCGGTGACCATCGGCCCCGACCAGACCTTGGCCGACGCGCTGGCGCTGATGGCGCATTACAAGATCTCCGGCATCCCGGTGGTGGAGCCGACCTCGCCGCCCAACGGCAAGGGCAAGCTGGTCGGCATCCTGACCAATCGCGACGTGCGCTTCGCCACCAACACGCGCCAGCCCGTGCGCGAGCTGATGACGCGCGAGCGGCTGATCACGGTGGGCGAGGGAGTCGGCCACGAGGAGGCGAAGCGCCTCCTGCACCAGCACCGCATCGAGAAGCTGCTGGTCGTCGACAACGCGTTCCGCTGCATCGGGCTGATCACCGTCAAGGACATCGAGAAAGCGTTGCTGCACCCGCGCGCCTGCAAGGACGAGCAGGGAAGGCTGCGCACCGCCGCCGCGGTCGGCGTCGGCAAGGACGGGCTGGCGCGGGCCGAGGCGCTGCTCGACGCCGAGGCCGACGTGATCGTGGTCGACACCGCGCATGGCCATTCGAGCCGCGTGATCGAGGCGGTCGGCGCGGTGAAGAAGCTGTCGAACCGCGCCACGGTGATCGGCGGCAACGTCGCGACCGCCGAGGGCGCCAGGGCGCTGATCGACGCCGGCGCGGACGCGGTGAAGATCGGCATCGGGCCGGGCTCGATCTGTACCACGCGGATCGTCGCGGGCGTCGGCGTGCCACAATTCTCGGCCATCATGGAATGCGCGGAGGCGTGCCACAAGGCAGGTGTGCCGGCCATCGCCGACGGCGGGGTGAAGTATTCGGGCGACCTGGCCAAGGCGGTGGCGGCCGGCGCCGACTGCGTGATGATCGGGTCGCTGTTCGCGGGCACCGACGAGGCGCCGGGCGAGGTGCTGCTCTACCAGGGCCGGTCCTACAAGTCGTATCGCGGCATGGGCTCGATCGGCGCGATGGCGCGCGGCTCGGCGGACCGCTATTTCCAGGAAGAGGTGAAGAACGAGCTGAAGCTGGTGCCCGAAGGCATCGAGGGGCGCGTGCCGTTCAAGGGCCCGCTCGGCCCGGTGGTGCACCAGCTCGTCGGCGGGCTGCGCGCGGCGATGGGCTATACCGGCAACGGCACCATCGCGGAGATGCAGAAAACTGCCGGTTCCGCCGCGCCACCGACGCCGGCATGCGCGAGAGCCACGTGCACGACGTCGCGATCACGCGCGAGGCGCCCAACTACCGGCCCACCGAATAGCGGTACTCACGAACGGACATGTCCAGCTCCGGCCCCGTCATCGTTCGCCCCGCCCGAAGGGAAGACGCCGCCGCGATCGCCAGGATCTACGTCGAAAGCTGGCGCTCGACCTATGCCGGGCTGCTGCCCGACAAGCTGCTGCTGCGCATGAACGTCGCCGACCACGAGGCGCGCTGGTGGCGTCACGCTTTGTCGCGCTTCCGCCGCAACCATTTCGTCTATGTCGCCGAATGGGGCGACGACGGGGTCGTCGGGTTCGGCTCGGGCGGGCCGTCGCGCGAGCAGGGCCTGCCCTATCGCGGCGAGATCTACACGCTCTACCTGGGCGACGAGTTCCACGGGCGCGGCATCGGCAAGAAGCTGTTCCAGGCCCTGGCCGAACGCTGCCTGCGCGACTACGACCGCACGCTGATCGTCTGGGTGCTGGCCGGCAACCCGACGCGCTTCTTCTACGAGGCGCTGGGCGGCAAGCCGGTGGCGCGGCGCCCCTCCACCATGGGCGGCGCGAAGATCGAGGAGGTCGCCTATGGCTGGGAGGACGTGCGCGCCCTGGTCGCGCTCGGCCGCTCCGGCAACGGGTGACACGGAAAGATTGTCGCTGATCGCTTCCCCCCTCGCCGTTCGTCCTGAGGAAGTCGGCCGCGTAGCGGACGGCTGTCTCGAAGGGCGAACGGCAAGACGCGTTTTCCGCTCGCCCTTCGAGACGCGCCTTGGCGTTGCCAGGCCGCTCCTCAGGACGAACGGAAGTCTTCCCTATATGTTTGCCCCCGCATGACCGACATCGCCGCAGATACCGTCCTGATCCTCGATTTCGGCTCGCAGGTGACCCAGCTCATCGCGCGGCGCGTGCGCGAGGCCGGCGTCTATTGCGAGATCCACCCGTTCGACAAGGGCGAGGCCGCGATCGACAAGCTTGCCCCGCGCGCGATCATCCTGTCGGGCGGGCCGGCGACCGTGACCCAGACCTTCACGCCGCGCGCGCCGAAGCGCGTGTTCGATCTCGGCGTGCCGGTGCTCGGCATCTGCTATGGCGAGCAGGCGATGTGCGACCAGCTCGGCGGCAGGGTCGAGCCCGCGACCCATCGCGAGTTCGGCCGCGCGACGGTCGAGATCACGGGCGACTGCGCGCTGTTCGCGGGCGTCTGGCCCCAGGGCACGCGCCATCAGGTGTGGATGAGCCACGGCGACCGCGTCGCCGCCCTGCCGCCCGGCTTCCATGCGGTGGCGGTGTCGGAGAACGCGCCCTTCGCCGGCATCGCCGACGATGCGCGGCGCTTCTACGGCGTGCAGTTCCACCCCGAGGTGATGCACACGCCCGACGGGGCGAAGCTGCTCGCCAACTTCGTGCACAAGGTCGCCGGCCTCAAGGGCGACTGGACCATGGCCGCGTTCCGCGAGCGCGAGATCGCCCGCGTGCGCGAACAGGTGGGCGGCGCGCGCGTGCTGCTGGGCCTGTCGGGCGGGGTCGATTCGTCGGTGACCGCGCTCTTGCTGCACGAGGCGATCGGCGACCGGCTTCTCTGCGTGTTCGTCGATACCGGCCTCTTGCGCAATGGCGAGGCGGGGGAGGTGGTGGAGCTGTTCCGCCACCACTACAACATCCCGCTGGTCCATCGCGACGCGGGCCGGCTGTTCCTCGACCGGCTCGCCGGCGTGACCGACCCCGAGATCAAGCGCAAGACCATCGGCGCCACCTTCATCGAGGTGTTCGAGGAGGAGGCGGCCAAAGCCGGCGGCGCCGACTTCCTCGCCCAGGGCACGCTCTATCCCGACGTGATCGAATCCGTCTCGGTCGCGGGCGGGCCGTCGGCGACCATCAAGTCGCACCACAATGTCGGCGGCCTGCCCGAGCGCATGAACATGAAGCTGGTCGAGCCGCTGCGCGAGCTGTTCAAGGACGAGGTGCGCGCGCTGGGGCGCGAGCTCGGCCTGCCCGAAACGATGGTGGGCCGCCACCCCTTTCCCGGCCCCGGCCTCGCCATCCGCGTGCCGGGCGAGGTGACGGCGGACAAGCTCGCCATCCTGCGCGACGCCGACGCGATCTATATCGAGGAGATCCGCAAGGCCGGCCTCTACGACGCGATCTGGCAGGCCTTCGCCGTGCTGCTGCCCGTGCGCACGGTGGGCGTGATGGGCGACGAACGGTCCTACGAGCATGTCTGCGCGCTGCGCGCCGTCACCTCGACCGACGGCATGACCGCCGACTGGTACCCATTCCCGCACGACTTCCTGGGCGCGACCGCGACCCGCATCATCAACGAGGTGCGCGGCGTCAACCGCGTCGTCTACGACGTGACGTCGAAGCCGCCGGGGACGATTGAGTGGGAGTGAGGGGGGCGCTATTCGTCCATGAATCGGAGCAGAACCTTGATGCAGAGGGTGCCCGCCTCTTGGGTCTTCTTGACCCGTTCCATGAGGTAATAATCGAACGCCATCAAAGGTGTCGTTCTTGTACCGCGCGCTGCTATCATTTCCGCAGCCTGTACAATGCGAAGCAACTCGGCAATATCGAGCAAATGGAGAAAGCTGCCTGTGGCCTGCATAAATTCCTTAATTAGCGGAAGGCCGTAGGACTTATGATCTTCGATCAAGTCCAAATCGGGAACAAGGATGATCCCATGCATCGGTTGTGTTCGCTCGATATCCAACGGAGTTCCCGCCTTGGTGGTAATGGGCGAACCGTCCTTTAGCCCCCGAATGCCTCCGCGAAGCTGATTGATGGCTTTCGTGATATGAGCGGAGAGATCGCGTGCGAGCTTTGTCCGGGTGGGAACGCAGTCACGTGAAAGAATCGAAAGGGTCTTCGATTCTATTAGGATCGAGCCGAACTGGTAGCTAAGTAGAATGTCAGTGAGTTCGCGAACGCCGCGGCCCTTCGAAATTTGTGGGCTGTGATGCACGGCAAGAGGATGCAGACTATCAGTTAGCCAGACGCCCAGCTGCTCTTGATGGCCTCCTTCATCTTTGTTGAAGAGGTCGATAAGACTGCTCGTAGCATGGCTGGTGATGAAATGATTAAAAACAGGATTCCAACCCGGGGTGTTCGAAACATCCGCGACGACGAAGCCCGCGCTCGTTACGCTCTCGTTGTCCAACTGATTCAGAATTGACGATGCGTCGCTCCTAATCGCGCCGTGATCGACGCAACCCGTGGCTGCGTCCGCGACCATAGCCGTCAACCTCGGCTCGGCAGTAATTGGCAATGCCGCCCAAGCGACGTTCACGGCAAGTTCGTTGAACAGAAACGTCTGGCACGTCGCCCCTCGCACCAAAGCTTCGAGCGCCGCCCTTTCTTCATCACGTTCTAGTATCGACCACAACAGAACCGCCTTTTCTCCATCATCATATACTTTCAACGCGTAGAGAAGGCGGTCGCCCAGCCGTGCGAAGGCGAGCTGCATTGGAACGCCTAAAACGATGTATTTGAGCAGGAGCGTGCTGGCTTTAATCAGCATCGTGGGCTCAAAGCCGCTCTTGCCATTGACGTAGTCGAAGCGAATTAGCTGCGGCGTCGCAAGAAATTCCGATCGGTAATGGGCGGAGAGGAGGTGCATATCAACAAAATGGCGCATGGATGTCGAAAAGAGTAGTCCATTTCATTTGAGCTTGGCTCTGCGCTTCACCCGCCTGATCCCATGACCGTATCGATCAGGGCCGGGATGCGGTTCTCGGGGAAAGGGGCCGCGGTCATCAGCCGGCAGAAGAAGATCGCGCCGAGCAGGGCGTAGGTCGCGGTCTCCGGGTCGATGCGGGGCGGGAAGTCTCCCGAGGCGACGCCGTCGGCGATCAGATCGATGGTCGGCTGGCGCGCCGAGTCCTGGAACTGGTGATGGAATTTCCGCACGGCGCGGTCGCGCTCCGCCCCTTCGATGAGCGCCGGGAGACACGCCGAAAACGGCGAATCCGCGACGACGTCGGCGACGTGGACCAGCATGCGCGCGAGCTTCTCGCGCGGCGTGCCGGTGATCATCTCCGGGTCGCGCTGCCGCTGGAGCAGTTTGAACGCATCGGCGATCAGCGCGATCTTGTCCGGCCAGTGGCGGTAGATCGTCGCCTTGCCGACGCCGGCGCGGCGCGCGGCGGCCTCGATGGTGAACCCGCCGTAACCCACCGCGCCCAGCTCGTCGAGCACCGCCTGCAGGATCACCTGTCGCGAACGCTCGATCCGCGGATCGAGCGCCGGCTTCGGCCGCGCGCGCGACGACGCCGGCCTGGAGTATTTTCCGCTCACGCGGAGTCGCACCGGCCCTCTCCCCCTCCCGGCCACCCATACCAGCATACTGTCGTGGGTGGCCGGGAGGGGGAGAGGGCTGGCACCGCGCGATGAGAAAACTCTCTAGCCACCGCTGGCTTTCGACCCCGATCCCGGCGCGCGATAGGCGCGCGTGTTGGGCTGGAACAGCTCGACGAGGTTTCCCGACGGGTCTTCCAGCAGGATCTGCTTGCCGCCCGTGCCCTGGATCGCGTCGCTGCGAAACCGGCTGCCGGCGGATTTGAGCGTCGAGATCATTCCGTCCAGATCCTCGACGACGAGGTGGATGCGGTTCCAGCCGCCGGGCGCCTGCTGCTCGCCCGAGGCCATGGGCGCGCCGCCGCCGGCCCCCGGGGAGGACGGCTTGGTGAGGTAGAGATGCATGTCGTCGCGCGAGATCTCGGCGAAGCCCGGTGCCGGGTGCATCTCGACCTTGAAGCCGAGATGGCCGGTGTAGAAGCCGATCGCGGCATCGACGTCGTTCACGATATAGCGGAAGCATGCGGCCATGGGTTCATCCTTTCCCTGCGCGATTCTGCCCCAACATCTGAAACGTATCCGTTTCGCAGCGAGACGTCAACGTCTCGTAAGTCGAGGCTCGATCTGGGAGTACGGACGACCGGAGACCTCGCCATGCTGCCGTTCGGCATCGGCGGCGCGTTGTCGCTGCGTCGACCCCCGTCGACGCGCTCTACTTCTTCTTGCGGCTTTGGGTGGGCTTGCCCTTGCGTTTGGTGCTCGCCAGGTCCTCAAGCTCCTTCTTGGTCATCGATTCCGCCATGCCCTTCGACGCGCCGCGAAGACTCGATTTCGCGCGCTCGCCGCGCTTGGCGGCCAGCGCCGCGCCGGCGGCCATCTGCTGCTTTTTCGATTTGGCAGGCATCGTCCATCTCCCGAACCCGGTGCGCGCTTTCAACGGGCCGGCGCGGGAGGGGGTTCCGCGGTGCCCGCGGAGGTCACGGGCCAAGCCAGCGGGCTCAGTTCAGGATCGTCTTCGGGCCGTGGTCCATCATCAGGCTGACCACGAACAGGGCGGCATAAAGGAACAGGACGGTCTTGAGGATCATGGCGACGGTCACAGCGATTGCGCCTTCACCGTCGCATATGGCGCTTAAGGCCGGATGAACACACGGGCGTGCGGCGGCCTGTCGCGGCCAGATGTGACGGCCGTCACACCGTGGCGTCGATCAGGGCGAGACCAGCTTGAGGCGGCCTTCGAACCAGGCCAGCGCGTCGCTCATCGAGGGCGCGCGCCGCACCAGCTTGCCGCTGGCATAGACGGCGTACTCGCCCTCGGGATAGGCGCCCTGGGCGTACTTGCAGACCGTGAAGACCGGCCGGTCGCTGGCCCGGCGGAACACCGAAAAAGCGGCGTGGCGCTGGTCCTGGTCGATGGCGTAGTCGCGCCACTCGCCACCGATCACGCGGCGGCTGTACAGAGATAAAAGCTGATTCAATTCGAGGCGGCGAAAGCTGACCGCGGTGGCCGCGCGCCGGTAGTCCGACAGCCGCAGGACGGGGGCGGGCTTGGCTATGTCACGCTCTCCATCGCATATTTGTCATTATTGTTTCCGATTTCGGCGGCCCCGTCCAGCGCCCGCAAACGGCCATTCCGTCGCGCCCCGGCGCGCCGAAATGGTCGCGGGCGGGCCCGTTTGCCACGCACCTCGCCAGGCGCTATTTTGCGCCGCTGGCCATCGGGCGCCGCGGCGCCATCGGTTCGAGCTTCAGGAGCGGCGCGTGGGCGATATCTTCCGCGAAATCGACGAGGAGCTGAAGCAGGAGCATTACCTGCGGCTCTGGAAGAAGTACGGCAGCTACGTGCTGACCGCCCTGGCCGTCGTCCTGCTGATCGCCGCCGGCATATATGGCTGGCAGCGCTACCAGGAGAACCAGCGGCTCTCGACCAGCAACCGCTATTCCGAGGCGCAAGGCCTTGTGGCCGGCGGCAAGCGCGAACAGGCCGCGACCATCTTCGCCAGCCTCGCCGACAGTGCGGGCGGCGGCTACCGCTCCCTCGCGCGGCTGCAGCGCGCCGCGCTGCGCGCCGAGGGCGGCGACGTCGCCGGCGCGGTGGAGATCTATGACGCGGTGGCGGCCGACAGCGCGGTCGATCCGGTGCTGCGCCAGGCCGCGACCGTGCTCTCTGTCCTGCACAGCCTGGACCTGCCCAAGATCGACGCGGCCAAGCTCGATGCCAAGCTCGCCCCGCTCGACACCCCGAGCGGGCCGTGGCGCTTTTCGGCGCGCGAGCTGCGCGCGCTCATCGCGCTCAAGACCGGCGACGCCAAGACGGCCAAGGACCTCTACCGCCAGCTCGCCGACAATGCGGACGCGCCCCAGGGCATGCGGGCGCGCGCGGCCGAGATGCTGGCCGTCCTGGGCGGCTAGAGGGTGAGCCACCGCCACATTCGCCGCGCGGCCGCCCTCGCCGCGCTCCTCGCCGCGACGGCGCTGGCCGGCTGCGGCAGCGGCTATTTCGGCGGCAAGGAAAACAAGGAGCCGCTGAAGGGCGAGCGCATCTCGGTGCTCGCGCTCGATAACACGCTCAAGCCCGACCGGCGCATCCAGGATGTGGAGGTGCGCCTGCCGCGCCCCTATCGCAATCCCGACTGGCCGCAACCGGGCGGCGTGCCGACCCATGCAAACTACCACCTCGCCGTGCCGGGGAAGCTGGCGGTGGCGTGGCGGGTGGATGCGGGCGAGGGCTCGTCGAGCGACACGCAGCTTCTTGCCCCGCCGGTGATCGCCGACGGCCGCGTCTACGTGCTCGATTCGGCCGCCGAACTGCGCGCTTTCGACGCCAAGACCGGGCGCGAGCTGTGGCATGTCGACCTCACCCCCGAGGACGAGGACGAGGGGCCGCGCGGCGGCGGCATCGCCTATTTCGGCGGACGCCTGTTCGTGACCACCGGGTTCGCCGACGTGTTCGCGCTCGATCCCAAGACCGGCAAGCAGGTCTGGAAGCACCGCGTGTCGGGGCCCATGCGCGCCGGCCCCACGGCGCTGGCCGGCCGGGTGTTCGTGGTCACCATCGCCAACGAGCTGCACACGCTCTCCGCCGACGACGGGCACGAGCTGTGGATGCAGGCCGGCATCGTCGAGCCCGCGGGGCTCCTGGGCGGGGCGAGCCCGGCGGCGGAGGGCGATGTGGTCGTCGCTGCCTACTCGTCGGGCGAGCTGTTCGCGCTGCGTGCGGAGAACGGGCGCGTCGCCTGGAACGAGACGCTGACCCCGCTGCGTCGCGCCGACCCGGTGTCCGAGATCGCCCAGATCAAGGCCGACCCGGTGATCGACCGCGGCCGCGTCGTCGCCATCTCCAACTCCGGACGCATGGTGTCGATCGATTTGCGCACCGGCGGGCGCGTGTGGGAGCAGGAGGTGGCCGGCGTGCACACGCCTTGGGTCGCCGGCGATTATATCTACGTCGTCACCACCGGCGACGAGCTGGTGTGCCTCGACCGGCGCGACGGACGGGTACGCTGGGTCACGCAGCTCCCCCGCTTCGAGGACCCGGAGGACAAGGAGGATCCGATCCGCTGGACCGGCCCGGTGCTGGTCTCGGACCGGCTGCTGGTACCGGCGTCGGATGGCGAAATCTGGTCGGTCTCGCCCTATACCGGCCAGCCGCTCGGCCGCATCAAGCTCGATTCGGGTATCCTGATCTCGCCGTCGGTGGCCGACGGCACGGTCTATGTGCTGACCGACGACGCGACTCTCGTCGCGTTGCGCTGACCCGCAGCCCGGAGGCCGCATGGTCTTCACGGCCGCCATCGTCGGACGTCCCAACGTCGGCAAATCCACCCTGTTCAACCGGCTGGTGGGGCGGCGCGCCGCGATCGTCGATCCGACGCCGGGCGTGACGCGCGACCGGCGCGAGGGCGAGGCGCGGCTTGCCGAGCTGCGCTTCCGCGTGATCGATACTGCCGGCCTCGAGGACGCAGCCGCCGACACACTCGAGGCGGCGATGCGCGCCCAGACCGAACGGGCACTCGCCGATGCCGACGTCGCCCTGTTCGTGGTTGACGCGCGCGCGGGACTCACGCCGCTCGACCGCCACTTCGCGACCTGGCTGCGCCGCCACCATGCGCGGGTGATCCTGCTCGCCAACAAGTCGGAGGGACGCGCGGGCGAGGCCGGCGCGCTCGACGCCTACGCGCTCGGGATGGGCGAACCGATCGAGATCTCGGCCGAGCATGGCGAGGGCATGACCGAGCTCTACGACGCGCTCAAGCCCCTGGTCGACGAAAGCGCATCCGCCGCCGAGGAGGCGGCGGAAGACGAACAGACGCTTCACCTCGCCATCCTCGGCCGGCCGAATGTCGGCAAGTCGACGCTGGTCAACCGGCTGGTCGGGGCCGAGCGCGTGCTGACCGGTCCCGAGCCCGGCGTCACGCGCGACGCCGTCGCCATCGAATGGCGCTGGCACGGGCGCAAGGTGCGGCTGGTCGATACCGCGGGCATCCGCCGGCGCGCGCGGGTCACCGCGGCGCTCGAGCGCGCGGCGGTCGCCGATGCGCTGCATGCGGTGCGCTATGCCGATACCGTGGTGCTGGTGCTCGACGCGACCGCGCCGATGGAGCGCCAGGACCTGACCATCGCGCGCCACGCCACCGAGGAAGGTCGCGCGCTGGTCGTCGCCGCCAACAAGTGGGACATGGTATCCGACGGGCCGGCGACGCGGCGCGCCATCACCGAACGGCTCGAGGATTCGCTATCGCAGGCGCGCGGCGTTCCGGTGGTCGCGATCTCGGCGCTGACGGGCGACGGGATCGGCCGGCTGATGCGCGCCGTGGGCGAGGCGGATCGCGCGTGGAACAAGCGCCTTCCGACGGGCCCGCTCAACCGCTGGCTCACGGAGATGACGACGCGCCACGCCGCGCCCGCCGCGGCCGGCCGGCCGGTGCGGCCGCGCTACATCACCCAGGTGAAGGCGCGCCCGCCGACTTTCGCCCTGTTCGTCAACCGGCCGGACGACGTCGAGGAAACCTACCTGCGCTATCTCGCCAACGGGCTGCGCGAGGCGTTCGACCTGCCGGGCGTGCCGATCCGCATCCTGCCGCGTCGCGGCAAGAACCCGTACGATACCAAGAAGGACTGACTGGATGGCGTCGGCGCGCCGTGCAACGGCGTGTCGCGGACCTACCGGACCGGCGGGCGGGCGTTGGGCTGGGCGCGGATCAGCTCGCCATGGCGCGTGCAGGACGGCTCGGCCAGCTCGACGAACAGGCCGGTCACGATCTCGGGCTCGGGGAAATCCATCGGGTCGAGGCCGGGGAACGCCTCGGCGTGCATGTCGGTGCGCAGCCCGCCCGGATCGACGATGTTGACCCGCACGCTCGATTTCTCCGTCTCTTTCGACCACACGTTGATCAGCGCTTCCAGCGCGGTCTTGCTGACGGCGTAGCAGGCGCGGTAGGCGGGCGCGTGACGTGTCGCGCCGGTGGTGAGAAACATAGCGCGGCCGGAGTCGGAGGCGCGCAGCAGCGCATCGAAGGCGCGGATCAGCCGGTAGTTCGCGGTCAGGTTGACGGCGATCGATTGGTCCCACGCGTCGGGGTCGACCTGCGGCGTCGGCGTCACCGGTCCCAGCACGCCGGCATTGCCGATCAGCACGTCGAGCCGGCCGAACCGCTCGGCGACGGCCAGCGCCATCTGGTCGATCTCGGCGCCGTTGGCCAGGTCCATCGGCACCAGCGTTGCCGGCACCGGCTCGCGCCCGGCGGCGACGGCGTCCGCGCGGATCTGGTCGTCGACCTCCTCGAGCGCGCCGGTGGTGCGCGCGACCAGGATGACCTGCGCGCCCTCGGCGGCGTAGCGGCGAGCGACGGCGGCGCCGATGCCGCGCGAGGCGCCGGTGATCAGCGCGATGCGTCCGTCGAGCCGCAAGGCGTCAGCCACGATTACGCCAAATGCCGGAACAGCGAGAGCTGGCGCGCCAGGTCGCCCTCTTCCTGATCGACCAGCGGGATCGGATACTCGCCCGAGAAGCATGCGTCGCAGAATTGCGGCTTGTCGGCGCGGCGCGCTTCCTCGCCCATCGCGCGGTACAGCCCGTCGATCGAGACATAGGCGAGCGAGTCGACGCCGATGATGCGCGCCATCTCGCTGACGTCGTGGCTCGCCGCCAGCAGCGCGCTGCGCTCCGGCGTGTCGACGCCGTAGAAGCAGGAATGGGTGGTCGGCGGTGAGGCGATGCGCATGTGCACCTGGGTCGCGCCTGCCGCGCGCACCATCTCGACGATCTTGGTCGAGGTCGTGCCGCGCACGATGGAATCGTCGACCAGCACGACGCGCTTGCCCGCGATGATCGAGCGGTTCGCGTTGTGCTTCAGCCGCACGCCGAGATGGCGGATATGGTCTGCGGGCTCGATGAAGGTGCGCCCGACATAGTGGTTGCGGGTGATGCCCAGCTCGAACGGAATGCCCGCCTCGGCGGCGTATCCCAGCGCGGCCGGCACGCCCGAATCGGGCACCGGGATCACGATGTCGGCGGCGGCCGGCGCCTCGCGCGCCAGCTCGGCGCCGATGCGACGGCGCGCCTCGTAGACGCTGCGCCCGTCCGCGGTGGAATCGGGCCGGGCAAAATAGACATACTCGAAGATGCAGAAGCGCGGCGCGCGCGGCGCGAACGGCTTGATCGAGCGCACGCCCTCGGCGCCGATCACCACCACCTCGCCGGGCTCGATCTCGCGCACGAAGCGGGCGTTGATGATGTCGAGGGCGCAGGACTCGGACGCCAGGATCCAGGCATCGTCGAGATGGCCGAGCACCAGCGGGCGCACGCCCAGCGGGTCGCGCACGCCGATCATCGCCTCGTTGGTCAGCGCGCCCAGCGCGTAGGCGCCGTCGACCTGGGTCAGCGCGTCGATCAGCCGGTCGGTCACGGTGGCCTGCGGGCTGGTCGCGGTCAGGTGGATGATGACCTCTGTGTCGGTGGTCGACTGGAACAGGCAGCCGCGGCGCACCAGCTCGCGGCGCAGCTTGCGCGCGTTGGTCAGGTTGCCGTTATGGGCGATGGCGAAGCCGCCCGAACTCGAAATCGGCGTAAAGCGGCTGAACGTTGCGCAGCACCGTCGCGCCGGTGGTCGAGTAGCGGTTGTGGCCCAGCGCCGCCATCCCGGGAAGCTGCGCCATCACCGAAGGGTGGCCGAAATTGTCGCCGACCAGGCCGATGGCGTGGTGCGGGTGGAAGCTCTCGCCATCGAACGACACGATGCCCGCGGCTTCCTGGCCGCGATGCTGCAGCGCATGCAGCCCCAGCGCGGTCAGCGCCGCAGCGTCGCCATGGCCGTAAATGCCGAAAACGCCGCACTCCTCGTGCAGATGGTCGTCGTCGAACGGGTGGGTGGTGAGCATGGGCTCCGAATCCGGAGCGGCACGGCCTGCGGGTGCCGCCCGCACCCCGCAGATAGCGTTTCCGGGCGGCGAGGGCAATGGCGGCGGGGACGGCAAATCCGGGGCCCTACTTTGTCGAATCGAAAAGCCGGTCGAGTTCGCGCCGCTCGGTGGGCGAATATCCCGGCTTCGGCGCCTCGCCCGGGGTCTCGGTGCGCGGGGCGGTCAGGCGCTCGAACTGGCGTTCGATGTCGCGGCGCGAAGCGCCCTCGTTGCCGAGCACCTTGCGGCACATGGCGAGCGTGTTGGCAGGGCCGAGGGCGCAGCCGCCCAGGGTGAGGCTTTCGACAACCGGCAGGCCGCGGGATTCGCGGGCCCAATCGGGCCAGGACTTGCGCGGCCCGGCGGCCCAGGATGCGCCGAAATAGGCGACGCAAAGCAGGACGATGCCGAACACCACCCCGAACACGAAGCCGAGCGAGCGGTCGAGCGCGGACAAGGCACTGCCGCGCACGATCCCGTCGACGCGATGGCGCAGGAAGGCGAGGATCACCAGGCTGCCGATAAACAGGACCGCGCCGGCGATGATATCGGCGGCGATGCGCAGCGAGATGTATTCGCGGGCGATCGGCGCGGCATAGGCGAAGCCGTACAGAGTGACGAACACCGCGCCGACCCAGGCGGCGATGGCCAGCACCGACTGCACGAAGCCGCGCAGGAACCCACCCAGCCCGCTGATGACCAGCACCGCAACCAGCGCGATATCGACGATGTTCATGCGCGCACCGCCCGCTTGCCGGCGTCGGCACCGCCGAGCCGCGCGACCAGCGCGTCGAGCCGGGCGAGCGTCGCGATCTCGAACCCTTCCGGCGCGGCGGGGCGGCCCTTGGTGCGGGCCGGCACGATGGCGCGACGGAAGCCCAGCTTGTGCGCCTCGCGCAGGCGCAGCTCGGGCTGGCTCACCGCGCGCACCTCGCCGGCCAGTCCGATCTCGCCGAACACCACCGTGTCGGCGGGCGTCGGCATGCCGGTCAAGCCGGACACAAGCGCGGCGGCCACGGCAAGGTCGGCCGCGGGCTCGGCGATGCGCAGGCCCCCGGCGACGTTCAGGTACACCTCGCACCCGCCGAAGCCGAGGCCACAGCGCGCTTCCAGCACGGCCATGACCATGGCGAGGCGGCCCGAATCCCAGCCGACGACCGCGCGGCGCGGCGTGGCCTGGGCCGAGCGCACGACCAGTGCCTGGATCTCGACCAGAAGCGGCCGTGTGCCCTCGATGCCGGCGAACACGGCGGCGCCCGAAACCTCTTCCGCGCGGTCGGCGAGGAACAGGGCCGAGGGGTTCTCGACGCCGGAAAGGCCCGCGCCGGTCATCTCGAACACGCCGATCTCGTCGGTCGGGCCGAAGCGGTTCTTGATCGCGCGCAGGATGCGGAACGGGTGGCCGCGCTCGCCCTCGAAATAGAGCACGGTGTCGACCATGTGCTCGAGCACGCGCGGGCCGGCGATCGCGCCTTCCTTGGTGACGTGGCCGACGAACAGCACGGTGAAGCCGCGCCTTTTGGCCAGTCGGACCAGCGCCTCGGCGGAGGCGCGCACCTGGGCGACCGTTCCCGGCGCGGAGTTGAGCGTGTCGACATACATGGTCTGGATCGAATCGATCACCACCACGCGCGGTCCGGAAGGCTGGTCGAGCGTGGCGACGATGTCGCGCACGTCGGTCGCGGCGGCCAGCGCGACCGGCGCGGTGGCAAGCCCCAGCCGGGCGGCGCGCATGCGGATCTGGTCGGCCGATTCCTCGCCCGAGATGTAGGCGCAGTCGGTGGCGGTGGCGAGCGCGGCGGCGGCCTGCAGCAGCAGGGTCGACTTGCCGATGCCGGGATCGCCGCCGATCAGCACCGCCGAGCCCGGCACCAGCCCGCCCCCGACCACCCGGTCAAACTCGGCGATCCCGGTGGCGAGCCGCGCGACCGGTTCGGCCGCGCCGGTGAGCGGGGTGAATACGACCGCGCGTCCCTTCGCGCCCTTCAGCCCCTTGGGCGGGCCCTCGACGCGGGCCTCCTCGACGATGCTGTTCCAGGCTCCGCAGGCGTCGCACTTGCCCGACCAGCGCGGGCTTGCCGCGCCGCATTCCTGGCAGACATATCGCGCCGCGGCCTTCGCCATCTAGGTCCCGTCGGTCCCGGTCACGTGCGCCGCACCTCCATCTGGATCGGGCCGTCGGCGCGGCCATGGATGAACTGGTCGACGTAGGGGTTGCCGGAGTTGTCGATCTCCTTGGTCGGGCCGGCCCAGATGATGCGCCCGCCATAGATCATGGCGATGCGGTCCGAGATCTTGCGGGCGGATGCCATGTCGTGGGTGATCGAGAGCGCCGTGGCGCCCAGCCGCTTCACCGAGGCGAGGATCAGGTCGTTGATGACGTCGCCCATGATCGGGTCGAGCCCGGTGGTCGGCTCGTCGAAGAACAAAATCTCCGGCTCGGCGGCGATCGCGCGCGCCAGCGCCACGCGCTTCTGCATGCCGCCCGACAGCTCCGCGGGGCGCAGCTCGCCCACCTCGGCGCCCAGCCCGACATTGGCGAGCTTCTCGATGGCGACCTCCCGCGCGCGCCCCCGGTCCATGCGGCGCCCCTGGATCAGGCCGAACGCCACGTTCTCCCAGACCGGCAGCGAATCGAACAGGGCCGCGCCCTGGAACAGCATGCCGAACTTGCGCATCACCCTCTCGCGGCGCGCACCGGTCATGCCCGCCGTCTCCTCGCCGTCGATCAGGATCGAGCCGGAATCGGGGCGCATCAGGCCGAGGATGCTCTTGATCAGCACCGACTTGCCCGAGCCCGATCCGCCGATCACCACCACCAACTCGGCCTTGCCGATCTGCAGATCGATGCCGTTCAGCACGTGCTTGGGCCCGAAGGACTTGTTCAGCCCGGTGACGGCGATCTTAGCGGTCGTTCCGTTCATCGGGCGAAGAACAGCTCGGTGATGACGTAGTTGAACGACAGGATCAGGATCGAGGCCGACACGACCGCGTTGGTTGTGGCCTGGCCGACACCCTCGGCGCCGCCCTTCGACTGGTAGCCGTGGTAGCAGCCCATCAGCGCGATCAGGAAGCCGAAGACGGCCGCCTTGACCAATCCCGAGATCACGTCGATCGGCTCCAGCACCTGCCACGTGTTGGCGAGATAGGTGGCCGGGTTGAAGCCCAGCTTGCCGATCGAGATGATGTAGCCGCCGAATATGCCGATGATGTCGGCGACGAACACCAGGCAGGGCAGCATCAAGAGCCCCGCGATCAGGCGCGGCGCGACCAGGTACTTGAAGGGGTTGGTCGACAGGGTGACGAGCGCGTCGATCTGCTCGGTCACGCGCATCGTGCCGATCTCGGCCGCCATTGCCGCGCCGATGCGGCCCGCCACCATCAGACCGGCCAGCACCGGGGCCAGCTCGCGCGTCACCGACAGAGCGACGACGTTGGCGATGGCGCTTTCCGCGTTGAAGCGCGAGAAGCCGGTATAGCTCTGCAGCGCCAGCACCATGCCGGTGAAAACGGCGGTCAGCCCGACCACCGGCAGCGAGTAGTAGCCGACATCGACGAGCTGGCGGCCGATCAGCCGCGGATAGAGCGGCGGGGTCACGCAGTGGGCGACGGCCGTGCCGGCGAAGATGCCGAGCCGCCCGGTGGCCGCCAGGAAGGCGAGGAAGACCCGGCCGATGGGCGCCAGCGGGTTCACGCGCCGCCGCCGGTATAGACCCGCCGGTAGCGCTGCCCCAGGCTGGTCAGGATCTCGTATCCGATGGTACCCGCCTCGCGGGCCAGATCGTCGGGCGAATGGTGCGGGCCGATCAACTCGACATGGGTCCCGGCACGGGCCAGACCCTCCGGCACGCCGGTAACGTCGAGCGTGATGAGATCCATCGAGACGCGCCCCACTACCGGAACGCGGACGCCTCCGATAAAGGCGCTGCCCCGGCTCGACAGGGACCGCAGATACCCGTCGGCATATCCCACGGCCACCGTTGCCACGCGCGAGGGCGCGGCGACACGATGCGTCGCACCATAGCCAACGGTCCGGAGGCTGTCAATCGACCGCACCTGCAGGATTCGCCCTTGCAGCTCAATAACTTGACCCATCGGATTGGGGGCGGATTCGAGCGGCGCCAGACCGTAGATCGCGGCCCCCGGGCGGGCCAGGTCGAGACGGTATTCCGCGCCGAGGAATACCGCGGAGGAGTTGGCGATCGACGCCGGCGCGGCGGGCAGGCGGGCGCGCAGCGTGTTGAACAGGGTTAACTGGCGCGGGGCCAGCGCGTCGTCCTGCTCCTCCGCCGCGACCAGGTGGCTCATGACGCAGTGGAGCGCGATCCCGTCCAGCGCGTCGCGGTCCGCCGCCAGCCGCTCGATCTCGGCGGGCTCGATCCCCAGCCGCGACATGCCGGTGTCGATATGGATCGCCGCCGGCATGGGCGTGCGACGGCGGCGCCCGAATTCGGCGAGAGCCGCCACCTCGTCCAGCGTGTTGGCGACCGGGATCAGATCATGCGCCGCAAGCTCCGCCGCCTCGCCGGGCGCAACGCCGTGCATCACGTAAATGGTCGCGTCGGGCAGGACACCGCGCAGCGTGATCCCCTCCCCGGCATGCGCCACGAAGAAGGACCGGCAGCCGGCGGCGGCCAGCGTTCGTGCCACCGGCGCCATGCCCAGCCCGTACCCGTCGGCCTTGACCACAGCGCCGCACTCGATGCCGCCCAGCCGGTCGCGCAGCAGGCGCCAGTTCGCCGCGACCGCGTCAAGGTCAACGGTCAGGATCGCCCCGGCCTGCGCGTCGGTGGTCATGGGTCAGAACGGCACGTCGCGGGCGCGGTCGTCCTCGATGTTGCCGAACTTGGTGAACTCGCCCTCGAAGCTCAGCATCACGCGGCCGGTCGGACCGTGGCGCTGCTTGGCGATGATCACCTCGGCGAGGTTGTGGACCTGGTCCATCTTGCCGATCCATTCGTCGTGCTCGGGTGTGCCCTCGCGCGGCTGGGTCCGTGCCAGGTAGTACTCCTCGCGGAAGATGAACGTCACCACGTCCGCATCCTGCTCGATCGCCCCCAATTCGCGCAGGTCGGAGAGCTGCGGCCGCTTGTCCTCGCGCTGCTCGACCGCGCGGGAGAGCTGGGACAGGGCCAGAACGGGAACGTCCAGCTCCTTGGCGAGCGTCTTGAGGCCGCGGGTGATCTCCG